>NZ_JCAXEP010000005.1:0-353829 GCF_059758455.1 Cellulosimicrobium sp. GQ32
TCCGGTCGAAAGCGTCCTCTATGTCGTGTTCGACGGCGGGCGGGGTCGCGCTCGACGGCGGCCCGTCGGCGGGTCGGTCGCCTGCCCTTTCTGCGGGTCAGCCGGCGGCGGCGCGGAGAGCGGCGGCCTCGAGGTCCGGCGGGAGCCCGACGGCGGGGCGGTCCGCACGCTGCGGGGTCGCCTCGCCCGCCGCGTCGAGCGCGCGGAGCCACGCCCAGGTGTCGCGGACGGTCTCGCGGACGTCCCGAGGGCGCAGTCCGAGGGCGTACGCGCGCGAGGTGTCGGAGCCGTGGAGCGCGTCGTGCAGCTCGCCGGGCGGGAGCCAGACCGGGAGCTGCGTCCACGGCTCGATGCCCGCCGCGAGCACGGCCTCCGGCTCGACCCAGACGAGCTCGGCGGGCGGGTTCCCGGCCGCCGCCGCGTCGTCCGCCGTAGCCTCGACGCACGCCGCGAGCAGCCCGCCCATGGTCGTGTGGCCCGGGGCGCTGACGACGTCGACCGGCCCCGACGCGCCCGCGAGCGCCGCGTCGAGCGCGAACGCCGCGAGGTCGCGCGCGTCGACGTACTGCAGCGGCAGGTCCGCCGGTCCGGGTGCGAGCACCGGCCCGCCGCGCGCGACGCGCCGCAGCCACCACGGCAGGCGGCCGACGTTCTCGCGCGGCCCGAGGATCAGGCCGGCGCGGAGCAGGATCGCGCGGTCGCCGAGCATGTCCACCGCGGCGATCTCCGCGCCCCGCTTGGCGCGCGCGTAGTCGTCGTGGCTGGTGTCGTCCGGGTCGCCCGGGACGAGCGCGGCGGTCTCGTCGGCGCCGTGCGCGGGCGGGAACGGGTACACCGAGCGCGACGACACGTAGACGTACCGGTCGTCACCGGGGAGCCGGCCCGCGAGCGTGCGCGCCGCGTCGCGCACCGCGACGGGCGCCCACGACCACGTGTCCACCACGACGTCCCACTTCTGCGGGACGTCGTCGGCGTGCAGCGCGTCGAGGCCGTCCGGCCGGGTGCGGTCGCCGACGAGCTGCCGGACGCCGTCGGGCACGGGCGTGCTGCCGCGGTTGAGGACCGTGACGTCCCACCCGCGGGCGAGGGCGTCGTCGACGACGGCCCGCCCCACGAAGTCGGAGCCGCCGAGGACGAGGAGACGCGTCATGGCCTCACTCTCCCCCGGCGCGAGGTCACCCGCAGCCGGTTTACGCCTCGGGCAGACGGCCGGTGGCACGCGCGGTTCCCCGGGGTTCCACTGACGCACCTGGCCAGGTATCCTGGCCATCAGGCCGGTCGGAACATCGAGGAGGCGCCGTGCAGGTCAACGTGCTCGATGCCAAGAACAACCTCTCTCAGCTCGTCAACCGTGCCGCGGCCGGTGAGGACGTGGTCATCGCCCGCCGCGGTGTCCCGCTGGTCCGGCTCGTGCCGGTCAAGGCCGACCTCGCACACGGGACGGGCGCGGCGATCGTCGAGTGGCTGGACGACCACCCGCACGCGACCCGTTCGCTCCGGACCGCGGAGCAGGTCGACGCCGCCATCGAGGCCGAGCGCGAGGGCTGGGAGTGATCTATCTCGACTCGTGCCTCGTGATGTACCTGGTCGAGGACGTGGAGCGCGGGCTCCACGTGCGCGGGCTGCTCGCCAGGCACGGCGAGGAGGAGTTCGCGATCAGCCCGCTCGTCCGGCTCGAGTGCCTCGTCGGGCCGCTCCGGTCCGGGGACGTCGAGCTCGAGGACCGTTACCGCGCGGCCCTGGCCCTGTTCGTCGAGGTGCCGCTCGACGCCGACGTCTTCGAACGCGCCGCGCGTCTCCGCGCCGCCTCGTCGCTCCGCACGCCCGACGCGCTCCACCTCGCCGCCGCGCAGGTGCACGGGTGCACGGCCCTGTGGACGAACGACGCGCGGCTCGCCGTCGCCGGGCGTGGGCTCGCCGTGGACGTGCTCCACGACGACCTGGGACCCGGGGCCCAGCGCGCCGGGCCGACGCTCAGTCGGGGTCGGTCGGGTCCAGGGGTGCGTCGGGGTCGAGGTTAACCACGCCGCGGCGCCAGTAGCCGTGGAGGGCGAGCTGGTCGGGACGCGCGCCGCCCCGCCGCAGATCGCGGCGCACCTGTGCGAGGTCGGTCGCCTCGCCGGCGCCGAACACGTACTCGTGGGCGTCGAGCGGGCCGAGCGCGCGCACCGCCTCGGCGAGCTGGCCCGGCCCGTCGGTGCGGTAGAGGATCTCGACCGTCGCGCGGCCGAGCTCGTCCTCGACGAAGGCCTCGTCCACGTCGTCGCCGATCTCCACGATCGCCGTCACCGGCACGTCCGCCCCGACGGCGTCGACCCACCGCGCGAGCGCCGGCAGCCCGGCCTCGTCCCCGACGAGCAGCAGCCGCGCGACACCGTCCGGCACGGCGCGGCTCGTCGTCGGACCGGCGAGCACGACCTCGTCGCCGACCTGGGCTCGGGCCGCCCAGGCGGACGCCGGTCCGCCCTCACCGGTGGGCGGCGCGCCCGGGTCGCCGCCGCCGTGCAGCACCCAGTCGACGTCGACCTCCGCGACCCCGTCGACGACCCGCGTCGCCCGGACCGTCAGCTCGCGCGAGATGGAGACCGCGCCCGTCGGGCGCTGGAGCGCGCCGTCGGCCGTGAGCGTCGGGGCGTGCAGGACGCCGGTCGCCGGGTCGGGCAGGAAGACCTTCACGTGGTCGTCGGGACCGGGGGCGCGCAGCGTCGCGAGCGAGGCCCCGCCCGAGTCGTCGGCACCAGTCCCGGCCCCCCGTCCGTCATCGTAGGTCGGGGCGGCGTCGCGGAACGTGATGCGCCGGAGCGCCCCGGCCGTCTCGTGGACGCGGTGCACGCGGACGCGGCGCGGGAGGAGGTCGAGGCGGGTCACGGGTCGGTCGAGCACCGCCCCATTCTGCGCCGAGCACGACGTTGCAGTCGTTATCCGGCCGATAACGACAGCAACGTCGTGGTCGAGGGCGCGTCACACCGGCCTCGACGATCGGGGGTGTCAGGCGAAGAACGTCCGGAGGTCCGCGACGACGTCGAGCGGGACCTCGAGCGACGCGTAGTGGCCGCCGCGCGGGAACTCGGACCAGTGCTCGATCCGGGCGTTGTCGCGCTCGGCGAAGGCGCGGATGGTCTGGAAGTCGTCGGCGAAGACCGCCACGCCGATCCGGCCCTGGCTGACGACCGGCTCGGCGCCGGAGCGCTGCTCCGCGTAGTGGTAGCGCACCGCGGTCGCGTAGGAGTTGGTGAGCCAGTAGAGCGTCGCCTGGGCGAGCACCTGGTCGGCGCTCACGAGGCTCGTCCCGTTGCCGAAGCTCTCGAACAGCTCGTGGTAGGCGAGGACGGCGACGGGCGAGTCTGCGAGGCCGGCGGCCATCGTCTGCGGCCGGGACGCGTTCATCGTGTTGTAGGCGCCCACGGACTGGAACCACTGGAGGTGGCCGAGCGCCGCGAACTCCTTCTCCCCGAAGCCGTCCATCTCCCCCGGCGCGCCGGACGGGAAGGAGAAGAGCTGGAGCACGTGCGCGCCGAGGAAGCCCTCGGGGTCGAGGATCGCGAGCTCGCGCGAGACCATCGCGCCGCCGTCGCTGCCGTGGATCCCGTACGACGCGTAGCCGAGGTCGCGCATGAGCGCGTCGTAGGCCCGGGCGACGCGTGCCATGGTCCAGTCCGTGTCCCCGACGACGGGCGTGGAGAACCCGAAGCCCGGCATGGACGGGATCACGAGGTGGAACGCGTCCTCGGGCCGACCGCCGTGCGCGACGGGGTCGACGAGCGGGTCGATCATGTCGAGGAAGTCGAGGATCGAGCCCGGGTAGCTGTGCGCGAGCAGCAGCGGCGTCGCGTCCTCGTGCTGCGAGCGCACGTGCAGGTAGTGGATCGGCTGGCCGTCGATCTCCGTGCGGAACCCCGGGTAGGCGTTGACCCGGTCCTCGACGGCCCTCCAGTCGAACGCCGTCCAGCGCCCGACCATGTCGCGCAGGTAGGACTCGGGCGTCCCGTAGTCCCAGGAGTCGCCGGGCGCGGCCGGCGCGAAGCGGGTCCGCTCGAGGCGCTCGCGCAGGTCGTCCAGGTCGGCCTGCGGGACGGCCACGGAGAACGGGCGGTGCTCGAGGGTCGTGCTGCTCATGATGCCTCCTCGGTCGGAGCGGGCCTCGTGCCCTGCTCTGAGACCGACGTTACGCAGGGTTCAGGAACGGTTTCTTCCGCTATTCTGAACGGGTTCCGGCTTTCTTCCGGCGACCTCTCGGAGGGACCTCGTGGCCTCCACCTCGGCCCGCATGCTTGCCCTGCTCGGGCTGCTCCAGTCGCGTCCGGACTGGTCGGGCGCCGAGCTCGCCGCGCGCCTCGACGTCACCGACCGCACCGTCCGCAACGACGTCGCACGGCTGCGCGAGCTCGGCTACCCCGTCGACGCCGTGCGCGGCCCGGGGGGCAGGTACCGGCTGGGCGCGGGCGCCCGGCTCCCCCCGCTCCTGCTCGACGACGCCGAGGCCGTCGCGGTCGCCGTCGGGCTGCGGGCCGCGACCGGCACGGCGGGGTTCGAGGAGTCCGGGGCCTCCGCGCTCGCGAAGCTCGAGCAGGTCATGCCCGACCGGCTGCGCCGCCGCCTCGTCGCGCTGCGGTCCGCGAGCGCCGCCGGGCCGGCCAACACCGACTCGAACGTCGAGGACCCGGTCGTCGACCCGGACACGCTCACCGCCCTCGCCGACGCCGTGCGCGACCACCAGGGCCTGCGCTGCTTCTACCGGGACGAGCCGCTCGAGCTGGAGCCGTACCGCCTCGTCGCGTGGCAGCGCCGCTGGTTCCTCGTCGCGCGCGACCCGGCGACGGGCGCGTGGGCTCCCTACCGCGTCGACTGGCTCGTGCTGCGCGTGCCGGGCGGGCGGCGGTTCGCGCCGGTCGACTTCCCCGGGGACATGACGGAGTTCGTCGTGCGGGAGGTCGCGCGCACCGGGTGGGCCGTCCACGCCCGGATCGTCGTCGACGCGCCCGCCGAGGAGGTCCTGCGGCGGATCAACCCGACGGTGGGCACGGTCGAGCCGCTCGATGACGACCGCTGCGTCCTCGTCACCGGCGGTGACAGCGTCGAGGTCGTCGCGGTGTGGGTCGGCATGCTCGGCCTCGACTTCCACGTGACGAAGCCACAGGCTCTCGTCGACTACGTCCGCACCCTGGCAACCCGCTACGCCCGCGCAACGCCCCCCTGACCCCCCGCCCCCGCCCCGGCCCACCCCCGGGCTCGCCGAACACGACGTGGGGGTCGTTATCCATCGCTTTCCGTCCTTCAGGTCGTGCTCGACGGCGGGTGGGGGCGTTCTGGGCGACCGCTCCCGACAGGGTGCCCGACGGCGGCGCTCGCCCGCGTGGGCGGGCGCGCCTAGCGTGGGCGGGATGGACGTGGAGGTGCGCTCCGCCGTCGGGCGGTACGACGACTTCGCCACCGTGGTGGGCCCGCGGAAGGCCGGGGTGCGCGGGTGCTGGTGCATGTCCTACCGCGACAGCCGGGTCAGCGCCGAGGACCGTCCGGCGTTCATGGCCGGCCTGTGCGAGACCGACCCCGGGCCGGGCGTGCTCGCGTACGTCGACGGCGAGGTCGCGGGCTGGTGCTCGGTCGCGCCGCGCAGCACCTACCGGCGGCTCATGAACGCCCGGACCATCCCGTTCGTCGACGACCTCGACGCGTGGAGCGCGGTGTGCTTCGTCGTCCGGTCCGGGTACCGGCGCCGAGGGCTGATGCACGACCTCCTCGCCGGCGCCGTCGAGCACGCCGCCGTGCACGGGGCACCCGCCGTCGAGGGCTATCCCGTCGACGCGGGCGGCGAGCGCGTCGACGTGATCTCCGGGTACGTCGGCACGGTCGCGCTGTTCGAGCAGGCCGGGTTCGTGCGTGCGGCGCCGACCACCGGCGTGAGCGGCGGCGTGCCGCGCGTCGTGATGCGCCGCGCGCTCGGCTGAGCGTGCAGGGTCAGGAAGGCCCCGTGCCCCACGGGTCGACGACTGCGACGCCGGTACCGACGAGGTCGCGGACGTTGCGCGTCGCGAGCGTCGCGTCGTGCACGCGACAGATCGCGGCGATCTGTGCGTCCGCGGTACTGATGGGCTGCCCGGCGCGGTCTCGTCCGGCCATGACGGCGCCGAACGCGTGCGCGGCCTCCTGGTCGAACGACAGCACCTGGCCGCCGAGCCCGTCGAGGACCGTCTCGACGCGCACGACGAGCTCGTCGCGCCGGCGACCGGCCGCCAACCGAGCGATGCCGTACGACATCTCCGCGATCGTGATCGACGTGAGCCAGACGTCCAGCGGCGACACCCGGTCGAGCCAACGCACCACGGCACGCTCCGGCGTCGTTCTCGTGAGCTCCGAGACGACGTTCGTGTCGAGGACGATCACGCTGGGTCGCTGAAGTCGACCACCCGGGGGCGATCATCGCGGCGCACGTCGAACACGTCCGCCTCGGCCCCGCCGATCCCGGCGAAGGTCTCCGCGATCCAGGTCCCGAGACCGCGCTCGACCCCGCTCGGCGAGCGGACGGCAGCGGCAAGGATCTCGCGCACCTCGGCCTCCATGGACCGGCCGTGCTCGGCAGCCCGCGCTCGCAGCTGCTCGCGCACGTCGTCGTCGAGCCCTCGGATCGTCAGCGTCGCCATCCCGACCACCTCCACGGCGATGCTAGCAAAATGACAGCACCTCCCGCCACGATCTCCCCCGGGCCGAGAGCAATGAAGTTGCGGCGGGTTGAGAGAATGGACCGTCGTGAGTACCGAGCCCGCAGCGAACCAGCCTGACGCGCGCCCTCCCCAGCGGGACGGCGCCGCCGAGGGCACCCCGCGCGAGGGTCGCCGACGCCGCGGGAACCACCGCGGCCGCGGGCGAGGCGACCGCCCGATGTCGGGCACGGCGACGACCACGGCACCGACGCGGCGCGGCCGGGGCGAGCGGACGCCGTCGGGCCCGCGGCAGGTGAGCCGCGCGCAGCTCGATCGGGCCGCGCAGGCGCGCGAGGCCGTGACGGTCCCGCCCATCACGTACCCGGAGCAGCTCCCCGTCAGCGCCCGACGCGCGGACATCGCCGCCGCGATCCGCGACCACCAGGTCGTCATCGTCGCGGGCGAGACGGGCTCCGGGAAGACGACGCAGCTCCCCAAGATCGCGCTCGAGCTCGGCCGCGGCCGGGCAGGGCAGATCGGCCACACGCAGCCCCGCCGCATCGCCGCGCGCACGGTCGCCGAGCGCATCGCGGAGGAGCTCGGCACGGAGCTGGGCGGCGTCGTCGGGTACCAGGTGCGGTTCACCGACACGTCCAGCGAGGACACGCTCGTCAAGGTCATGACGGACGGCATCCTGCTCGCGCAGATCCAGCGCGACCCCGAGCTCCTCGCGTACGACACGATCATCGTGGACGAGGCGCACGAGCGGTCCCTCAACATCGACTTCCTGCTCGGCTACCTCGCGCGGCTCCTGCCGCGCCGCCCCGACCTCAAGCTGATCATCACGTCGGCGACGATCGACTCCGAGCGCTTCGCGCAGCACTTCTCCCCCGCGCACCTCGCCCAGCTCGGCGGCGCGCCGGACTACGTGGTCGACGCGCTGCCCGACGCCGCGCCCGTCGTCGAGGTGTCCGGCCGCACCTACCCGGTCGAGATCCGGTACCGGCCCCTGTCCCCCGACGTCGACCCCGGTTCCGGGAAGGCGAAGGGTCGCACGGACGCCGAGGAGAAGGACCTCGTGACCGGCATCGTCGACGCGTGCGACGAGCTCATGCGCGAGGGACCGGGCGACATCCTCGTGTTCCTCTCCGGCGAGCGCGAGATCCACGACGCCGCCGACGCGCTCACCGGCCACCTCAAGGACCGCGTCACCGACCCCAAGCACCCGCAGCGCGTCGAGATCCTGCCGCTGTACGCGCGGCTGTCGTCGGCCGAGCAGCACCGCGTGTTCCAGGCGCACTCCTCGCGGCGCATCGTGCTCGCGACGAACGTCGCCGAGACGTCGCTGACCGTTCCGGGCATCCACTACGTCGTCGACCCCGGCACCGCCCGCATCTCGCGCTACTCCAAGGCGACCAAGGTCCAGCGCCTGCCGATCGAGCCCGTCTCGCAGGCGAGCGCGAACCAGCGCTCCGGCCGCTCGGGCCGCGTCGCCGACGGCATCGCGGTGCGCCTCTACTCCGAGGACGACTTCCTCTCCCGCCCCGAGTTCACCGAGCCGGAGATCCTGCGCACCTCCCTCGCGTCGGTGCTGCTCCAGATGATCTCCGTCGGCGTGGTCGAGACCCCCGACGAGGTGGCACGCTTTCCGTTCGTCGAGCCCCCGGACACGCGCGCCGTGCGCGACGGCGTCCAGCTCCTCACCGAGCTCGGCGCCCTCGCGACGTCCGACGGCGTCACGCGCCTCACCGAGGTCGGGCGCGTCCTCGCGCAGCTCCCCATGGACCCGCGCCTGGCTCGCATGATCTGGGAGGGGTCGAGGCTCGGCGTCGCGCGCGAGGTCGCGATCATCGCCGCCGTCATGTCGATCCAGGACCCCCGCGAGCGCCCCGCCGAGGTCCGCGCGCAGGCGGACCAGGCGCACGCGCGCTTCACCGACCCGCACTCCGACTTCCTCACCTACCTCAACGTCTGGGAGTACGTCCGCGAGCAGCAGCACGAGCTCTCGTCGTCGGCGTTCCGCCGCCTGTGCAAGGCCGAGTACCTCAACTTCCTGCGCATCCGCGAGTGGCAGGACGTCGTCGCCCAGCTCCGCGAGATGTCCAAGCCTCTCGGCATCGACATGTCGTACAAGCCGCGCGCCGGACGCTCCGGCTCAGGCCCGGCGGCGGAGGGGGCGTCGGGCTCACCCGCCGCGGACCCAGCCACCGCTCCCGACGCGACCCCCGACACCCAGGCGTACAAGCGCGCCTGGGACGGCGACACGATCCACAAGGCGCTCCTGTCCGGGCTCCTGTCGCAGCTCGGGATGCAGGACACGGGCGACGTGAAGGCGTCGTCGGTCGCGCACCTCAAGGGCGAGGCCCGTGCCAAGGCGCTGCGGCGCGCGCAGAAGCAGGCCCGCAACGAGTACACCGGCGCGCGCGGCGCGCGCTTCGCGATCTTTCCCGGCTCGCCGCTGAGCAAGAAGCCGCCGGCGTGGATCATGGCGGGCGAGCTCGTGGAGACGTCGCGGCTGTGGGCGCGCGACGTCGCCCGGATCCAGCCCGAGTGGGCCGAGGACCTCGCGGGCGACCTCGCGCGACGCACGTACTCCGAGCCGCACTGGTCGACCAAGCGCGGCGCGGCGATCGCGACCGAGAAGGTGCTGCTGTACGGCGTGCCGATCGTCGCCGACCGCAAGG
Source organism: Cellulosimicrobium sp. GQ32 (assembly GCF_059758455.1). Classification (NCBI taxonomy): domain Bacteria; kingdom Bacillati; phylum Actinomycetota; class Actinomycetes; order Micrococcales; family Promicromonosporaceae; genus Cellulosimicrobium; species Cellulosimicrobium sp. GQ32. Next base: position 9,323 of record NZ_JCAXEP010000005.1, read on the forward strand.
TCCTCTACGCCAAGGTCGACCCCGAGGCCGCGCGCGAGATGTTCGTGCGGCACGCGCTCGTGCAGGGCGAGTGGACCACGCACCACCGGTTCTTCCACGACAACCGCAAGCTCCTCGCCGAGGCGGAGGAGCTCGAGGCGCGCTCGCGCCAGCGCGGGCTCGTCGTCGACGACGACGTGCTGTTCGACTTCTACGACGAGCGCGTGCCCGACGACGTCGTGTCCGCCGCGCACTTCGACCGCTGGTGGAAGACGGCGCAACGCCGCGAACCCGACCTGCTCACCTTCACGCTCGAACAGCTCGTGCCCGACGCCGAGCAGGTCGACACGTCGCAGTTCCCCGAGACCTGGCCCCAGGGCGAGCTCACGCTCCCGCTCACCTACCAGTTCCAGCCCGGGACCGAGGCCGACGGCGTCACCGTGCACGTCCCGATCTCCGTGCTCAACCGGGTCGTGCCCGACGGGTTCGACTGGATGGTCCCCGGCCTGCTCGACGAGCTCGCCACGGCGACGATCCGCTCGCTGCCCAAGCCGGTCCGCGTGCAGCTCGTGCCGGCACCGGACGTCGCGCGCGACGTCGTCGCCTGGCTCCGTGCCCACACGCCCGCCTGGGAGGACATGGCCCGCGCGGGCGACATGGCCGAGCCGTTCCACGTCGCGTTCACGCGCGCCGTCCGGGCGCTGCGCGACGTCGTCATCCCCGACGACGCGTGGGGCCCCGAGCAGGAGGCGCGCCTCCCTGCGCACCTGCGCATGACCTTCCGCGTCGAGGACCCGCGCGGCCGGGGAGGCTCCGTCGTCCTCGACGAGTCGAAGGACCTCCTCGCCCTCCAGCGCCGTCTGGCCGCCCAGAACCAGGCGGCGGTGCGGGCGGCAGTCAAGGGGGCGGTGGGCGCGGCGTTGCGCGAGGCGGGATCTCGGGCGGGGACGGGCGCCGCGGGTGCGGGGCCGGGTCCGGCGGCGGAGGGGGCGTCGGTGCTCGGGCTACCATCCGCGCCGCTCGATGGTCACGGCGCTCCCACCGGATCCTCGACACCCCCACGCCCGATCGCATCCGACGCCCCCTCCCCCGCCTCCGCGCCCGGCTCACCAGGGCGAGGTGCAGGACGAGCGGCGGCTGCGCCCGAGGATGCGAAGGGCGTGGCGGGCCTGGCGGGAGCAGCCCGAGGGACGAGGGCTGCGGATGGTAGCCCGAGCACCTCGGGGGCAGCCGCCGCGGACCCAGCCACGAGCGTGCTCGTCACCGAGCAGACCGGTCTCACGACGTGGCCCGAGCTCACGGGCGGCAAGCTGCCTGCGGCGGTGTCGACGGACCTCGGGGGTGGGGTGGTCGTGCGGGGGTACCCCGCGGTCGTCGAGGAGCAGGATGCCAAGGGCAAGCCGGTCGTCGCGCTGCGCGTGCTCGCCGACGCGAACGCGCAGGTGCGCGAGCACGCGCGCGGTGTGCGGCGTCTGCTGCTGTCCGAGACGGCGCTCCAGACCGGGCGCATCACGAGCCGGTGGAACGGGACGCAGTCGCTCACGATGGCGGCCAGCCCGTACCGGAACACGGACGCGCTCGTCGCGGACCTCCAGCTCGCCGCGGTGATCGCGCTGACGAGCGGGGGAAGCGGGCCGCACGGCACGCAGCCGGACGTCGCGACGATCCGCGACGCCGACGCCTACGCGGCGGCGCGGGCGTTCGTGCGGACGCACCTGGAGGACCAGGTGCACCAGGTGGTCGGGCACGTGGTCGCAGCGCTCACGGCGTCGCGGAACCTCGACGCGGAGATCCGCGCGTCGAACAGCCTCGCACTGCTCAACACGCTCACCGACCTGCGCGACCAGGCCGCGGGTCTGATCCACGACGGCTTCGTCTCCCAGACCCCGCCCCGGCGCCTGCCGCACCTGACGCGCTACCTGCGCGCGGCGTCGTACCGGCTGGAGAAGGCGCAGGCGAACCCGAACCGCGACGCCGAGCTCGCATGGCGCGTGCACGACGTCGAGGAGGCGTACCAGCGCGCCCGTGCCGCCTACGCCCAGGGCCCGGCTGACCCGGTCCGCGCTGCCGACCTGGCCGAGGTGCGGTGGCTGGTCGAGGAGCTGCGCGTGTCGCTGTTCGCGCAGCAGCTCGGCACGGACGGTCCGGTGAGCGAGAAGCGCATCCGCAAGCTCCTCACGCCCGACGGCTGGTGACGCGCGGCGCCGACCAGCCGGTTACCGCGCATGGCCTGACCGCCGTCGGGCGGTGCGTCAGCAGGCGTCGTAGACGTACTCGGGGTCGTCGGGGGTGACGAGGTCGCGGTCGCGCAGGACGGTGAGCGGGGCGCGGTCGTCGCGGGCGCAGACGTCGTCGAAGGTGAGACCCGCGTCGTCGAGCGCGTCGGGGTACTCGACCTGGAGCACGTGGTCGCCGTAGACGTCGGTGTAGGCGCCGCACTCGTCGAAGACCGCGCACTCCTCGGTGACGGCGAAGTCGAACCCCAGGACGCCGCGCGCGACACCCGCGACCTCCGCCGCGTTCTTCTGCGCGATCGCGAGCCCGGCGTCGTGCGCGAGGTCGACGTACGCCCGCGCGAGCGCGTGGGCGCCGTCCTCGTCGATCGCGTCGAACCGTGTCCACGTGTCGAGGTTGTCGATCTCGACGGCGTCGAACCCGTCGTCGGCACAGCCGGTGACGACCGGGCCGAGGATCGCGAGGATGCCCTCGCGCTGCTCGGGGGTCGACGGGTCGAGGACGTGCTCGTCCGGCCAGTCGGGGTCGACGACGAGGCCACCGTCCGCGTCGTGCAGGAGCAGGTCCTCGTGGTCGTCGAGCCACCGGTCGGCCTCGCCGGGCTGGGTCTGGAACCCGTTGACGTAGCAGACCGAGTACGCGCCGGGCAGGGGCTCCGCGGTCGCGTCCCGCACGACGACGTCGGGCGCCACGGGCCCGGAACCGGCGTCGACCTCGTCGTACGCGCCGCCGAGCTGGTAGTCGAGGACGCCGTCGGTCGGCGGGGGGTCGGGCGCCGGCACCTGCAGAGGGGACGCGGTCGCCGTAGGCGTCCGGTCCACGGTGCACCCGGTCGCTCCCGCCGCGAGGAGGGCCAGCACGACGACCGCCGTCGTGCCCCGGGACCACGCCCGGCTCACGGCAGCACGACCTCCCGCGCCGGGTGCACCGACGCGTCGAGCACGGCCCGGTCGCCCAGGGGCTCGTCGAGCTCGACGACGAACGGCGTCGGCGGGTTCGACGGGCAGTTCGCCTCGCCGGTACGCGGCTCGACGCCGACCGTCACCGCGACGGCGTCGTCACGCACGGCGAGCGCCGACAACCGCACCCGGCCCTGGGCGTCCTCCCCGTTGTTGCACGCCATCTCGGTGACGAGGAGGTGCAGCTCGCGCGCGTCGGGCACCGGCGGGTTCTCCGGGTCCAGGGTGACCGTCGCGGTGCCGAGCTCACCGAGGTCGGCGCGCAGGGCGCAGGTCTGCGCGGCGGTGAGGAACCACGTGGGCGACGGGTCGAGGTTCGGCGCGTCGGTCCACTCGATCACCAGCATCTCGTGGGTGCGCACGTCGCCCGCGCCCAGGTCCTCGGGGTCGTCGAGCGCGCGCAGGAGGGCGACCCGCTCGGCGCCGTCCTCGACGACGGTCCACTCGGCAGGGTCGATCGGCGGCACCTCGAGACCGTCGAGCGCGGCCCGGCCGTCCTCGCTGAGGTGGTCCGCCGTCACGCCCGACTCCAGCACGTCGTCGGGGACCACCGTCTCCCAGCACCGGTACGACCCCTCACCCGCGGTCCCGCCTGCCGGTCCGTCCGCCGTCGCGCAGCCCGCGAGCCCCAGCGCGGCGGCCACGACCGCGCCGACCGCACCCGCTGCACGACCCACCTGGCGCTCCTCCATGTCCCGTCTGTGTGCCGACCGTACGCGACCTTGCGAGCCCGCCGCGCTCGGTTCGCCGACCCGCCGCTTCACTCGTGGTGAGTGACAGCGTGCGCACTGTCACACTGTCGGACAAGACAAACCCCATACGGATGTCTTGAAATGGGACCCATCGACCACAACCGTCGCCGCCGGGGCGACGCCCGCAGGTAGGGGGACACCATGACACGAGCCGTCGTCACCGGCTACGGGGCGGTGACCCCTGTGGGGCTCACCGCGGAGGACACCTGGGACGCGCTGCTGCGCGGCGAGCCCGGGGTGCGGGCCATCAAGGAGGACTGGGCCGCCGACCTGCCCGTGCGCATCGCGGCACGGGTGGACGACGCCTTCGCGGAAGGGCTCGCCGTGCGCGAGGCGCGCCGCACGGACCGGGCCGAGCAGCTCACGCTCGTCGCGGGCCGCGAGGCCTGGGCCTCCGCAGGGTCGCCCGACGTCGACCCGACGCGGCTCGCGGTCGTCGTCGGGTCCGCGAACGGCGGGATCGCGACGACGCTCGACCAGTCACACGTCCTCGACGAGCAGGGCCCGCGGCGCGTCTCGCCGCACACCGTCACCATGCTCATGGCCAACGGTCCGGCGGCCTGGCTCTCGATCGACCTGGGCGCCAAGGCGGGCGCGCGGGCGCCGATCAGCGCGTGCGCCGCGGGGTCGGAGGCGATCACGATGGGCCGCGAGATGATCCTCGCCGGGTCGGCAGACGTCGTCGTGTGCGGGGGCGTGGAGGCGGGCGTCCGGCCGTTCTCCCTCGCCGCGTTCGCCGCGGCACGGGCGATGTCGACGCGCAACGACGAGCCCGAGCGCGCGTCACGACCGTTCGACGCGCACCGCGACGGCTTCGTCATGGGCGAGGGCTCGACGCTCCTGGTCCTGGAGAGCGAGGAGCACGCGCGGGCGCGCGGCGCCGCGGTGCACGGCGTCGTCTCCGGAGCCGCGCTGACGTCCGACGCGTTCGACATCGTCGGCGGCGACCCCGAGAACCAGGCCCGGACGATCGGGATGGCCCTGCGGTCGGCGGGCCTCTCCCCCGGCGACCTCGGCCTCGTCCACGCGCACGCGACGTCGACCCCGGTGGGCGACGTCAACGAGTCCGACGCCCTCCACGCCGCGCTCGGCATGCCGCCGCCCGTGACGAGCACCAAGGGTGCGACGGGCCACCTGCTCGGCGCTTCCGGCGCGCTGGGCGTCCTCGTCGCGCTGCTCGCCGTGCGCGACGGCCGCGTGCCGCCGACCCTCAACCTCGACGCGCTGGACCCGGCGATCGACCTCGACGTCGTCCGCGGCACCGCCCGGGAGACCATCGCCCGCCACGCGCTGGTCAATGCGTTCGGCTTCGGCGGCCACAGCGCGAGCGTCGTGGTCTCGCGCGACTGACCTCCCCGCCGAACACGACCTGAAGGTCGTTTTAGGGCCCTTTCCGTCCTTCAGGTCGTGCTCGACCGCGCGTGAGGACGGGTTCGGGCGTCGTGACGCGCCGCGAGGCACGATGGGGGCATGGACCTCGACGCCCGGCTCGCCGACATCACGACGCTCACGGTCGACGCGATCGTCAACGCCGCCAACTCGTCGCTGCTCGGCGGCGGGGGCGTGGACGGCGCGATCCATGCCGCCGCCGGGCCCGCGCTCCTGGAGGAGTGCCGCCGGCTCCGGCGCAAGAACCTCCCCGACGGCCTTCCCGTCGGCGAGGCCGTCGCGACCGGCGCCTACGACCTCCCCGCTCGCTGGGTCCTCCACACGGTCGGGCCGAACCGCCACCGCGGCCAGACCGACCCCGCGCTCCTCTCGTCGTGCTTCACGCGTTCGCTCGACGTCGCCGCCGACCTCGGCGCCGCGACCGTCGCCTTCCCCGCCGTGAGCGCGGGCGTCTACGGCTGGGACGTCGACGACGTCGCGCGGGTCGCGGTCGGGGCCGCGCGCGGGTGGTCCGCCGCCCGTCCAGGTGCCGACCCGGGTGTCACCGCCGTGACGTTCGCGCTCGTGTCCCCCCGCGCCCTGGCGGCGTTCGAGGCCGCCCTCGGGAGCTGAGCCGGGCTCTCTGGAGCTGGGCCAGGGTCAGGGTCGGCGTCCGAAGGATCAGGGTCGGTTCGGGGGACTTCCCGATACCCCCGCGACGAGCGCGCTCCTACCGTCGAGGTATGAGCACCTCAGACGCCTCCGCAGCCTCGTTCCGGCCGACCCTGTCTCGGCCGCGCCACGGTCGGATGATCGCCGGCGTGTGCGCAGGGATCGCCCGCCGGTTCGGGTGGGACCCGACCGTCGTGCGCATCGTCGCCGCGGTCTCGATCCTGCTCCCCGGCCCGCAGGTCGTCGCGTACCTGATCCTCTGGGCCCTCATGCCGACCGACCGGGACTGACCCTCCGCGCCGGCACGCGGCCGAACCCGGGGTTGCGGGCGGTCTTGGGCTCGAGACCGCCCGCAACCCCGGGTTCGGCGCGGGCCGGGCCGTCAGCCCGGGAGGCCGCGCATGCGGCGCCGGGCGACGACGATCGTCGCGCCGCCCGCGACCAGCACGATCGCGAGGCCCACGAGGGCGCCGACGTGCGCGCCCGTCGTGGCGAGCCCGTCCGGTCGGCCCGGCTCCTCGCCGTCCGACCCGCCGGGCGCGCCGTCCGCGGCGAGGACCTCGAGCTCCGTCCACAGGACGCGGCCGTCCACCTGCCCGACGATCGCGAACCGGTGCACGCCCGCCGCGACGTCGGCCGGGACCGTCACGGTCGCGGTGAGGGTGCCCGACGCGTCGGCGCGGACCATGCCCAGGTCGGCCGGGGTCGAGAAGAGGGTCGCGGAGACCCACTCGCCGGGCGCGAAGCCCTCGGCCGTCGCCGTGACCTGCTCCCCCGCGCGGACGCGCGCCGGGGAGAGGGTGACGCCGCCGTGGTTCGCGTCGGTGAGGTCGTCGGCGCCGACCGTGTGCAGCGGGGACGACGGCGGCTCCTCGCCCGCGCCGGGCGTCTCGCCGGGCTCGCCCGGACCGCCCGGGTTCTCGCCGTCGAGGTGACCGTCGAACACGTCCGAGGCTGCGCCGAGGCTCAGGAGGACGGTCTCGCCCGTGGCGTCGGCGAGGCCGTCGTTGTCGGTGATCGCCCAGACCGTGCCGTCGCCGCCGACCGTGAGGCCCTCGAGCTTCTCCTGCGTCCAGCCGTTCGTCGCGCGCAGGTCGGGCAGGACGTCGTGCGCGAGCGTCTTGGTCACCGCGACCGGTGTCGCCGACGCGGCCCCGACGGCGACGTCGGGCACGTCGACCGCGTAGACGCGCTTCACCGCGGCGGCGGTGCCGTTGAGCTTGTCGCGCTCGATCACGGCGAGGGTGTCGTGGTCGACGACGGTCACCTCGCTGAGACCCAGCCAGTCACCGTCGGTCGTGGTCTGCTCGAGCGGGTACGCGAACCAGTCCCACGTGCCCGACGCGACGTCGTAGCGGCCGAGACGCGCGGTGCCTGCCGTGCCGCCCTCGTCGGTGGACAGGCCGCGCTGGAGCGCGACCCACACCTGCTCGCCCGCAGCCTCTTCCGCGTCTCCGTCGGCCGTCGAGACCGCCGGAGCGACCGCGACGCCCTCGATGCCCTGCTTGCCGAGGCCCGCGGCGACCGCCTCGGGCAGCGCGACGGACTCGACGACCGCACCCGCGGCGTCGACGCGCACGATCGCGTTCTCCGCACCCTTCGCGCCCTCGACCCCGAGCCAGAACCCGCCGTCGGCGCGCGCCGCGACGCCCTCGACGTCGAGGCCCACCGGGGCGCCGTCGCGCGTGAGGGGCACGGACCGGTCGATGACGGCCGGGGAGCCCGCGCCGTAGCCGCTCACGTCGAGCGACAGGAGCTGCGTCGTGGAGTACGCGGCATCGGTCGCCGTCCACAGGCGCTGGGGATCGGTCGGGTCGGCGCTCAGCGCGCCGAGCGCGCCCCACCCGATCGGGGCGCCGGCCTGCGCGCCCTCGGTGGCGTCCGCCGAGACGACGCTCGGGAACTGCGGCGCCCCCGCGCCGTCGGCCCACTGCGCCCCGCGCCCGAACACGGTGACGGCCGACCGCACGCCCGCGCCGGCGTCGTCCTCCTCGCTCGACACGACGAGCAGGTCGCGCTCCGGGACGACGAGCAGGCCCTCGGGGCCGTTCGTCGTCGCGAGCACCTGGACGAACCGCGGGGCTCCCGGGTCGGAGACGTCGTAGACGGCGACGACGTTCGAGCGCTCGGAGCCGACGAACGCGTAGCGCGTCCCGCCGAGCGTCGCGACGGTCAGGCCCTCGGGCTCGACTCCCTTCTTGGCCGCGCGGTCCTCCGTGTGCAGGCCGACGCGGACGGCGAGACGCTCGAGCGCGGCCCCCGCGTCCCACACGACCTCGCCCGACGCGGCGTCGAACACCGACCAGCCGCGCGAGCCACCCTTCCAGTCGCCCTCGTTCGCGGTCGCGACGTGCGCGTCGTCGAGCCAGCCGATCGCGTCGGGTTCCCGCGGCGTCGCGGGGATCGACCCGGACTGGTCGATCACGCCGTCCTTCTTCACGTCGATCCCGGGCACGGCGACCGCGCCCGCGGAGAAGACGGTCTCGATCTCGCCCGTGGCGATGTCGACGACGGCGACGCCGTTGTTCTCCTGGAGCGTCACCGCGACCTGGGTGCCCGCCGGGTTGACGGCGACGTACTCGGGCTCGGGGTCCTGCGGCGTGTCGAGGCCGGCGGCCTCGACGACGGGGAGCGGCGCACCGGCCTCGTCGAGGAAGGAGACGGCGCGGGTCGACCAGGCGGCCGGGTCGTCGCCGGGCAGGTCGAGGATCTGGAGGAAGCCGCCGGGAAGCTGCGGAAGGTCGCCCTCGTCGGCACCCTCGGGCGTCGCCTCCTCGTCGCGCTGGTTCTCGATCGCGACGACGGCGTGCGCACCGTCGGGCGTGACGGCGACCGAGTCCGGCTGGCCGCCGAGGTCGAGCGACCGCACGCGCTCGCGCGTGGCGAGGTCGACGACGTCGAGGCGACCGCTCGGCTCGGTGAAGCTCACCGACGTGTCCACGACGACGAGGACGTAGCCGCCGACGATCGCGACCGACGTCGGCTCGTCGTGCTCCGAGCCGAGCTCGGCGAGGCTGAGCGTGCCCAGGCCCTTCGGCGCGCTCGGGTCCGTGAGGTCGAGGAAGCCGATGCGGCGCGCGAGCGCGTCCGTGTGCACGACCGTGCGCCCGTCCTCGCTGACCGCCGAGATCTCGGCGACCGTCTCGGCGGCGGCGTCCTCGCCGGCCGGGCGGTTCTGGAACACGGGGTACGTGGCGAGGCGGTGGAACGTCTCGTCCGCGGCGGGCGTCGTCCACGCGCCCGCCGCCGTCGGGGTCGGGGACGCGGCGCCGGCCGGGTGCGCGGGAGCCGCGGCGAGCGCGGGCAGCGCGCTCAGCCCCAGGGTGAGCGTCGCGCCCGTGGCGACGAGCGCGGCGAGGCGCGTGCGGCGGGCCTGGGCGCGCACGGGGGTGCGAGCCGAGATCCGCTCAGGGATGACTGGCATGTCTCTCCTTCGACGAGGGTCGAGCAGAGGCTGGTGTCCCGCGGTGGCGCGACGACGACCGTCCCGGGACCGCCGGGTGACGGGCGGATGAACAGTGCGCGCCGGCCGGTGCTGGCCACCGGAGACCCGCCCGTTGCCCCGAGCGACAGGTTCCGGCACGGAGTACCTGATACTTCGGCCCCGTGACCGAATCGTGACGGCGAAAGTACCTAGTACTCGCTGTCCGCCCTTGCCGGGCGGTTGCTAGCGTCTTTCGAGATTTACCTGCTACCCCACGTCTCACCAATGTTGGCGGGACGTGGTCCCGGCGCACTCCCGCGGCGGGCACGCACGTGACCCCGCCTCTCTCCCGCTCCTCTCCCCTCTTGCCGACCGCCCTGCGACGACGCCGGGCGCGAGGAAGGACGACCGATGACGCAGCACGCCTCTCCCCGACCGTCGCGCACCCACACGGTCCTCACGTCCGTCGCGCTCGCCGTGCTCGCCCTCGCGGTGGCCGGCCTGATCGCGTTCCTGCTCGTGTACAACGGCAAGGTCGCCGACGGCGCGACCCGCCTCGACGACGGCGCCACGCAGCTCTCCGACGGTGCGTCGACGCTCGCCGACGGGACCGCCGAGGCCCAGGCCGGCGCCCAGCGCCTGGCCGACGGGGCAGGCGACCTGAGGGACGGCGCCGGCGACCTCGTCGCCGGGGCCCAGAAGGCCTCCGACGGCGCCGCACAGCTCGCGACGGGCGGCACCACCGCGCTCGACGGGGCGACCGAGCTCGCCGCCGGCGCGGACGAGCTGAACGCCGGGGCCGCGCGCCTCGCCGCGGGCACGGGTGACGCCGCGAGCGGCGCGGCCCGCCTCGCCGCGGGCAGCAAGGACCTCGACGCCGGGGCCGCCCGCCTCGCCGCCGGCAACGCCGACGCCGCGAGCGGCGCCGCCCGACTCGCCGCCGGAAGCAAGGACCTCGACGCCGGGGCCGCCCGCCTCGCCGCCGGCAACGCCGACGCCGCGAGCGGCGCCGCCCGACTCGCCGCCGGAAGCAAGGACCTCGACGCCGGGGCCGCCCGCCTCGCCGCCGGCAACGCCGACGCCGCGAGCGGCGCGGCCCAGATCTCTGCGGGTGCCCAGACCCTCTACGCCGGGGCCCGGGACCTCGCCGACGGCGTGACCCGACTCGCCACCGGGGCGACGGCCGCCGCCGCAGGGGCCGGACAGGTCTCGACCGGTGCCGACTCGCTGTCCGTCGGGGCCGCTCAGCTCTCGACCGGCGTCTCGGAGGCGAGCTCCGGCGCGGCTCGGCTCTCTGCCGGGGCCGAAGGGCTCAAGGCCGGTGCCGGCACCGTGGCCGCAGGCTCGCAGGGCGTGGCGACGGGTGCCCGGAACCTCGCGACGGGCACCGCGCAGGTCGCCGGAGGGACCTCCGCGGTCGCCGACGGCACCGCGTCGCTGCGCGACGCGTCCGACCGACTCGCCATGGGTCTCACCACGGTGCGCGACGGCGCGGCCGCCCTCTCGCGCGGCGCCGCCACCCTGACCGACGGCACCAGCGAGGTGCGGAAGGGCGCGTCCGACCTCGCCGCCGGGCTCGCCAGCCTCGCCGAGACCACGACCGACCCTGCACTCAAGGCCCAGATCGAGGGCCTCGCGCAGGGTGCCGCGCAGCTCTCCGCGGGGGCCGCACGAGCCGACGAGGGTTCACACGCGCTCCAGGAAGGCATCCACGGGCTGAGCACCGGACTCGCCGGGGAGACGGGGGCCGCCGCCGGCGCCGCCGCACTGCGCGACGGGCTCGGTGCGGTGGCTTCCGGTGCACGTGCCGCGGCAGACGGCGCAGCCACGGTGCGCGACGGTGCGTCGGCGCTCTCGGTCGGTGCCGAGAAGGTCGCCGGGGGCGCGGGTGAGCTCGCCGCCGGCTCGCAGGAGCTCGCGTCCGGAGCCTCGCAGCTCACCGGTGGGTTCGGACGGCTGACGAGCGGCGCGGCCTCCCTCGAGACCGGGGCGAGCACCCTGAGCACCGGGGCTGCCGCGGTCGCAGCCGGCACCGCGAGCGTCGCCCAAGGCACGCTCAGCGCCTCGGCCGGTGCCGGGACGGTCCGCGACGGCAACGCCACGATCGCCCAGAGGACGTCCGAGCTCGCCGCCGGGACGTCGACCCTCGCGCAGGGCGCGACCGACCTCCGGGCCGGGACGACCCGGGCCGCCTCCGGGGCCGAGGATCTCCGGGCGGGCACTGCCCGGCTCGCGACCGGCGCGTCCGACCTCTCGGCCGGCACCTCCAGGGCCGCGATCGGCGCCGAGGACCTTCGGGCCGGCACCGCCCGGCTCGCGACCGGCGCGTCCGACCTCTACGCCGGGACGACCAGGGCGGCGACGGGCGCCGCCGACCTCTCCGCCGGCACGGTGCGGCTGCGCACGGGCGCGGGCGACCTGTTCGCCGGGACGACACGCCTGGAGGACGGGACGCTGCGCCTGCAGAACGGGCTCACGACGCTGTCCACCGGCGCGACGACCCTGGCGGCGGGCAACGCCGCGCTCGCCGAGGGCTCGACGACCCTGCACGCCGGGACGACGACGCTCGCCGACGGCGCGGCGGACCTGCACGACGGCAGCACCCGCATCGCGGACGGCGCGGCCACGCTGTCCGACGGCACGGGAACCCTCTCCGACGGCACGGCGGAGCTCAAGGACAGCGTCGAGAACAGCCCCGTCGGACGGGTGTCGCTCGGCATGTCGGCGCTCGTCGGCGGGACCGTGCTCGCGGGCGTCGCGGGCGTCGGGCTCGGGCTGCGCCGTCGGCTCGCGGCGGTCTGACCGACCGTCGCGCACGGCCGGGCGGGGCCTCCTCACCGCCCGGCCCCCGACTCGGGGGCGGCCTCACGTCGACGGTGTCGCCCTCGCGGGCGGCGGTCCCGGTGGACAGGACTCCGGGACCGCCGCCCTTCTTCGTGTCCCTGAGCCCTCCTGCCCAGGCGAGCGGTCGGTCACCGGCACCGGCACCAGCACCGGCACCGGCACCGGCACGGGCTACCGTGACCGCGTGACGCTGCTCCTCAAGCTCGTGCTGGCACCTGCTCTGGTGGTCGCGTCCACGCTCGCCGGACGACGCTGGGGAGCTCGGCTCACCGGGGTGCTCGTCGGGCTGCCCGTCGTGGCCGGGCCGATCCTGCTCATCACCACGCTCGACCACGGCACCGCTTTCGGCGCCGCCGCGGCGTCCTCGGCGCTCCTCGGCCTCACGTCGCTCGCCCTGTTCGCCGTGGTGTTCGGCTGGTGCTCGCGCCGGACCGGCTGGGTCGGTGCGCTCGCGGCGCCCTGGGCCGCGTGCCTCGTGGCGGACGTCGCCCTCGCCCGGCTGACGCTGCCCGCCGGGGTCGCGTTCGTGGTGGCGCTCGCGACGTTCTGGGGCGCGTCCCGCGTCATGCCGCCCGACGCACCGGGGCCCCCGCCGTCGACCGTCCTGCCGCCCTGGTGGGACCTTCCCGCCCGTGCCGCGACGACGGCGGCGCTGGTCCTCGCCGTCACCACCGCGTCGGGCGCGCTCGGACCGGCGATGACGGGCGTGCTCGCGCCGTTCCCGATCGCGTCGAGCGTGGTCGCCGCGTTCGCGCTCGCGCAGCGCGGCTCGGCCGAGACGGTCCGCCTCCTGCGGGGACTGCTCGCCGGGCTCACCGGGTTCGCGGTGTTCTGCCTCCTCGTCGCGCTCCTCGTGGAACGGCTCGGCGTCGCCGCGGCGTTCTCGGTCGCGCTGGTCGCGAGCCTGGCCGTCCAGGCCGTCGTTCCCCTCGCCGCACGGCTCGCCGCAGGCGCGGCAGGCCGTCGCGCCCGCTACTGACGGCGGCGCCGGGCGAACACGCACGCCGCGGCACCGAGGAACACCAGGACCAGACCGGCGCACCACGCGAGGGCGAGGGCCGCCGTCGGGCCCAGGTCCGTGACCGGCGCGCCCGTCGAGTCCATGCCGACGAGCAGTCCGCGGATCGTCTCGATCACCGGCGTGACGGGCTGGTGCTCCGCGAAGCCGCGCAGCCACGACGGCATGGTCTCCGGCGGCACGAACGCGCTCGACACGTAGGGCAGGAACAGCATGAAGAAGCTGAACCCCCCGGCCGCCGCGGGCGAGCGCACGAGCACGCCCACGAAGGCCGCGATGCTCGTGATCGCCAGCACGTACGCCGCGACGACCCCGACGGCCCCCCACCACTCGAGCGCGTCCGCGTCGGGCCGGAAGCCGATGAGGAACGCGACGCCCAGCACGACGGCCGTCGTCACGAGGTTCTTCACGACGCTCGCCACGACGTGCCCGACGAGGACCGTCCAGCTCGCGATCGGCATCGACCGGAACCGGTCCATGATGCCGCCGGACATGTCCTGCTCCACGGCGATCGCCGTGTTCGACGCCCCGTAGCCCGCGCAGAGCAGGATGATCCCCGGCGTCGCATACGTGACGTAGTCCGTGCCGACGCTCATCGCGCCGCCGAACACGTACACGAACAGGATCATGAGCATCACGGGCAGCACGAGCGCGAGGACCAGCTCGTCCGGCTCGCGGCGCACGAGCCGCAACGAGCGCGCGACCATCGTCCCGGCGTCGGCGAGCACGTGCCGGCCCGGCCGGGCCACGGGAGCGGGGAGCCGCGCGGCCGTGCCCGACGGCGCGGCGGTGGTCTGGGCGGTCATGCTGCGGTCTCCTCGTGGTCGGTCGCGGTCGCGACGTCCCGGTCGCGCGTCCGCGCGGCGTGGCCGGTCAGGGTGAGGAACACGTCGTCGAGCGTCGGCTCGCGCACCTCCCACCGCACGGTCTCGACGCCGGTCGCCGCCACCGCGGCGAGGACGTCGCGCACGTGCTCGACCGAGCCGTCGGTGGGGACGCGCAGCGTCGGGGAGGTGAGCCCGGGCGCCTCCGGCCACGGCCCCGCGGTCCCGACCGACGCCGCCTCGGCGACCGAGGCGAACGTGAGCTCGATGCTCGCGTCGCCGACACGGCGCTTGAGGTCGGACGGCGAGCCTTCGGCGACGACGCGGCCGTCGTCGATGAGCGCGACGCGGTCGGCGAGCTGGTCGGCCTCCTCGAGGTACTGCGTCGTGAGGAACAGGCTCGTGCCGTCGGCGACGACGCCGCGGATCACCTCCCACATGGTCTGGCGGCTGCGCGGGTCGAGGCCGGTGGTGGGCTCGTCGAGGAACATGACCTGCGGACGAGCGAGGAGGCCGGCCGCGAGGTCGAGCCGACGGCGCATGCCGCCCGAGTAGGTCCCGACGCGGCGGTCGGCGGCGGCGGAGAGGTCGAACGCGTCGAGCAGGCCGTCGACGCGGGCGCGCGCGGCACGGCGCGGCAGGTGCGCGAGGCGACCCATCATCGTGAGGTTCTCGCGGCCCGTCTGCTTCTCGTCGACCGCCGCGTACTGGCCCGTGAGGCTGATGAGGCCGCGCACGCGCGCGGCGTCACGCACGACGTCGTGCCCCGCGACCGTCGCCGTGCCGCCGTCGGGGCGCAGGAGCGTCGCGAGGATGCGGACGGTGGTGGTCTTCCCCGCGCCGTTGGGGCCGAGGAGGGCGAGGACCTCGCCGCGGTCCAGCGTGAGGTCGACGCCGTCGAGCACGCGCACCGACCTGCGGGCGGAGCGATAGCTCTTGCGCAGGCCGTCGGCACGTACGAGCACGTCCGGTGCTGACATGGGAACTCCCCTGGATCGCGCGGCTTAACCGCTTCTCGGCAAAACTGTTTATGGTCTCTACTGTTCTGCTGACGGTAGACACAGTTTCGCGAGCGGTCAAGGCCCGCGGGAGGATGACGACATGACCGGGACCGACGCCGACGACCGACCCCGCACCGACCGACCGGACGCCGGGACGGAGCTGCCGCCCGTGATCGCGCGTCTGTGGGGTCGCGGCCCCACCCCGCGGCGCGGCCCCAAGCCCGCGCTCACCGTCGATCAGGTGGTGCGCGCCGCCGTCGACCTCGCCGACGCCGAGGGCCTGCCCGCGGTGTCCATGGCGCGCGTCGCCGAGTCGCTCGGGTACTCGTCGATGGCGCTCTACCGCTACGTCGAGAGCAAGGACGAGCTCCTCGTCCTCATGGCCGACGCCGCCGCGGACGTCCTGACGCTGCCGCCGTACGACGAGGGCGACTGGCGCGCCGGTCTCAGCGCCTGGACGCGCGCGCAGATCGAGGGCGTCCTCGCGCGCCCCTGGTTCCTCGACCTGCCGCTGACGACCGCGCAGGTCGGCCCGAACCGCCTGCGCTGGATCGACCGCGCGTTCGCGATCCTCGCGCCGCTCGACCTGACGACGGACGAGAAGCTCCAGATCGTGGGGCTCCTCGCGCAGCACGTGCTCGGCGAGGGGCGCGTCCAGGTCGAGACCCGGCGCGCCGCCGCCGAGGCCGTGCGCCGCGCCCAGGGCCTCCCGGCCGACACCCCCGAGGTCGAGCTCGACCAGGACGCGGTCGCGGCCGCCAACCCGTACGCCGACTACGAGCTCGTGCTCACCCGGCTCGTCGACCCCGAGACGTACCCCGCGCTCACCGGGGCGCTCGCCGCATGGACGCCGGCAGAGGCCCAGCCCGACGACTGGGAGAGCGACATCGGGTTCGGGCTCGACATCCTCCTCGACGGGATCGAGGCGTTCGTCGCCAAGCGTGCCGCCGCCCGCGCGGTCGCCGAGCACGGCTGACCGCCGCACGGGGCCGGGTCCATGGGTGGGGCGGCGCCCCACCCGCTCGCCCGGAGTCTCCCCTCGTCAGGGAGTCGGCTGGACCGGGGCGTCGGGCACCTGGACCTCGGGCAGGTCCGGCAGGTCGAGCGTCGGGACGTCGATGCTCGGGATGTCGATGCCCTCCATCCGGTCGCGCAGCTCCTCCTGCCGGATCCGGTTGTTCTCCTGGATGCAGGAGAGGCGGGTCACGGGGCGGCCGGCGCAGTCCTGGACGTCCGAGTCCGGGTCGCGCGGGGCCTTCGGCGCCTGGACGTAGCGTCCGTCGGCGTCGTGCTCGCCCGGGCTGACGGGCAGCGCGGCGAGCGCCGCCACCCCGCCGAGCGCGAGGAGCGCCGTCGTGACGAGGAGGACCGCCGCGCCCAGCCCGGCGCGGAGGGCCGCGCCGGCGCTGACGGCGGGGCGCTCGTCCGACGCCGCGCGCTGCTGGGCGGACACGCGCCAGGCGACCCACAGGCCGACCGCGACCGGCAGGACGAACGCGACGGCGGCGAGCGCAGCGACGGGCCGGGCGTCGCCGCGCGCGAACCCTCCGGGGCCGATCGCGGCGACCACGATCGCGACGAGGCCCATGACCACGGTGCGGCGCACGACGGCGCCGCGCAGCCCTGAGCGCAGCCCGGCGATGCGGGCCGCCCCCGTGGGGCCGGGCGGGAGGTACCCGAGCTCGCGCGTCTGCGTGAGCATGGCCGCGTGCAGGACCGCGGACGTCACGGCCGTGACCGCGAGCACCCCGCCCAGACCGACGAGGAACCAGCGCACGACGACGGCGTCGCGCACCACGTAGAGCAGCGCGAGACCCGCGAGCACGCCCACCCAGCCCACGACCACGGCGGCGACGGTCCCGCCCCGGAACGGCGTCCGGCGCAGCGTGCGGTGCAGCAGGCCGCGCGGCACCTGGAGGAGGACGGGCAGCACGCGCAGGGCGGTGATCCCGGTCCACAGCAGGACCAGGATCCCCCAGACCGGGACGCTGCCGACGGACGAGTCGCTCATCGAGAAGGCGACGACGAGCGCGACCGCGCCGACGAGCAGGACCGGCATCTCGACGAGACGCAGGATCTGCTGCCAGACGCTGAGGTGCAGCAGGTAGCCCGCCTCGGCGTGCTCGGGGTTCGTCGCGAGGACGCCGCTGTACCCCTTCGCGCTGCGTCCCGCGTCGAGGGCGAGCGCCGCGTCGAGGTAGAGCAGGTCCTCGTGCTCCGGGGCGACGGCGAGGCCCTGGCGGACGAGCGTGCGTGCCCGGTCGTCGTCGCCGAGGCGCGACCAGAGTCGCGCGGCCTGCACGATCCGGTCGGGGTTCTCCGGAGCGAGCGCGAGCGCCGAGTCGATGCGCTCGCGCGCGAGCCTCCGGTCGGCACCGCGCACGCGGCCCGACAGGTGCGTGTCGGCGAGCTGGAGGTGGTACCGCGCGTCGTCGGGGTCGAGCTCGAGCGCCTTCGCCGCGGCGTCGCGCGCCCCGGCCACGTCGCCGGTGTTCTGGCGCGCGATCGAGAGCAGGTAGAGCGCGCCGTCGGCCGCGGGCTGCGCGCCGACGACCTGCTCCAGGAGCGGGAGCGCCTCGGCCGAGCGCTGGAGGTGCAGCCGCACCCAGGCGGCGGCGAGGAGCAGGCGCGGGTCGTCGGGCAGGCTCGCGAGCGCGTCGTCGACCTCGTCGAGCGCGCGCTCGGGCCGCCCCATCTGGACGAGCAGCTCCGCGCGCGAGGCGACGGCGCGCGGGTCGGTCGTGGTGCTCACGGTCCGGGCCCGCGGCTCAGAGCATGCGCCGCGCGCGCAGGTACGCGGCGAGGTCGTCGTAGCGGCCGTCGTTGTTCGCGAAGGTGACGACGTTCCGCGCGGACTGGAGCCACGCCGTCGTCGAGGGACGCACGTCGGCGAGCGCGGCGTCCAGGTCCGCCATGGTGATCGGCCGCACCTGCCCCGACGCGATCGAGTCCATCATCGCCTTCTCGGCCGCGGTCGCCGCGAGGTGCTCGAGGTCCGCGCCGGAGAACCCGTCGGTGCGCTGCACGATCGCACGCAGGTCGATCCCGGCGACCGGCCGGCCGGCGAGGTGGTGGCGCAGGATCGCCTCGCGCGCGGGCTCGTCGGGCGGGAGGACGAGCACGACGCGGTCGAACCGCCCCGGGCGCAGGAGCGCGGTGTCGACGTCCCACGGGTGGTTCGTGGCGCCGAGGACGAACAGCCCGTCGTTGTCGGAGCCGATGCCGTCCATCTCCTGGAGGAGCTGGTTGACGACGGTCCGCATGCCCGACGAGCCGGAGTACTGCGCGCGCTTGCCGCCGATCGCGTCGACCTCGTCGAGGAAGAGCACGGCGGGCGCGAGCTGTCGCGCCTTCTGGAACAGCGCGTGGAGGTTCTGCTCGCTCTCCCCGATGTACTTGTCGAGGATGTCCGCGAGCGTCACCGTGAGGAAGCGCGCCCCGAGCTCGCCCGCGACGGCCCGGGCCATGTACGTCTTGCCGGTCCCGGGCGGCCCGTAGAGCAGGAGCCCGCCGCGCAGCGACTTGCCGAACGCCTTGGCGATCGCCTGGTGGCGCATCGGCTCCAGGAACGCCTCGCGGATGCGCTGCTTCACCGGCTCCAGGCCGCCGACGTCCGCGAGCGTCACCGTCTCGCGCGAGACCTCGAGCAGCCCTGACCCGTCGTCGGGGACGTCGACGCGCGCGGGGACGAGGAACGGCTGGCCGGTCGGTGCGGGCGGCGCGGCGCCGTCGGCCTCCTCGCGGGGAGCGGAGCCCGGCCCGGCGGGCGTCTGCCCGGGCGGCGCCTCGACGGCCGGTGTCTCGACGAAGGGTGCCGGGACATGGACACCCACCTCGTGCTCCAACCGGTCCCAGTCGATGCCCGACGGCGCCGCGGGACCTGATGCCGCGGGGCCAGGCGCGGCGGGAACGCCGGGCGTGGACGCGGGGGCGGGTGCCACGGGGACCCCCGCGGTCGGGGTGCGGGGCGCGGGCCCGCCGGGCGCGCGCGGGACGGTCGCGTCCGACGGCACGCCGGTGATGATCCCGTCGTCGAGGCCTCCCGGCGCGGACGTCGGTGCGTGCAGCCCGGCGACCGGGGCCGACGACGCGGCGGGACCTGTCGCGGGCGGGTCGGCCGCCGGCCGGGCCTCCGTCGCCGCGGCGACGGCCGAGTCCTGGACCAGGCGGAGCGCCTCGCCGTCGGCCGGGTCGATCCGCAGCGCGGCGCTCGCCTGCTCGAGCGCCTCGACCGGTCGCCCGGCGGCCAGCAGGAGGCTCGCGTAGTGGACGCGCAGGGGGGCGCTCGACGGCGCCGCCGCGACGGCGGCGGCGAGCGCGGCCAGGGCGTCGGACATGGCTGCTCCTCGGGGAGACGATGGTGGGACGACGGCGTCATCGCGCCGGATGCACCCGGCCGGGACCCAGTGTGCCCTGGACGACTGACGCCCGGCCATCGGCAGAACTCCCCGAGGAAACTAGTTGCCAGATAGGCAACTAGATGCTGGAATGACATCCATGAGCACCGACGACACGCCCTCCCGCACCGCGCCCAGCCCCGCCGAGGCTTCCTCGGCGCTGGCGGACGCGTCGCGGCTCGCCGCCTCCACCCGCGCCACGGCCTGGCGATGGGTCCGCCTCTACCTCACGGGCTGGGCCGCGGCGAGCGTCGGCCTGGTGCTCGCGCTCGGCCTCGGTGGCCGGGTCGGGTTCGTGGCCGGCATGAGCGCCTGGGCGCTGCTCGTGACCGTGGGGGTCACCTGGGCCGCGCGCCAGGGCGCCATGGTCGCGGGCGCGCGCCCGCGACTGGCCGTCGGTGCCGGCGCCTGGGCCGTCGTCTACGGCGCGACGCTCTTCGTCGGTCTCGACCGGTTCGCCGGCGACGTCGTGTTCTGGGTCCCCGCGGCGCTCGTCAGCGCCGTCCCGCTGCTCCTCGCGGCGTGGATCCCCGCGCCACGGGAGACGGCGGTGACGGCGTGACGACCGAGCGCACCGGGTCGTCGACGGGTGACGCCGCCGAGCACCACCCACGCCACACCCTCGACGACGTGATCCACTCCCCCGTGCGCCTCTCGGTGGTCGCGGCGCTGTCCGGCGTCGAGAAGGCCGACTTCAAGACCCTGCGTGACACCATCGAGCTCTCCGACCCGACGCTGTCCAAGCAGCTCACCGTGCTGGAGGCCGCGGGGTACGTCGAGATCTCCAAGGAGCGGTCGGGTCGCCGGGCGCGCACGTGGGTCCGCCTGACGGGCGCCGGCCGCGCGGCGCTGGGCGCGCACCTCGACGCGCTGCGCGCGATCGCGGACCTCCGCCTGCCTCCCACGCCGTCTCCGGGAGCGTGAGCGTGCACAGGCCCCGATCGCGAGGTCCCCGTCCACACCCGGCGTACGGCGCAGTCGCCGTGTCGGCGGGACCGGGCAGAGTGGACGCATGACGACCGAGACGACCCCGCCGACGCCCCTCGCGGTGCCCGACGACGCGCCCGCCGCCCCGCAGCCCGGCGCCCGGTGCTTCGGCGACGGCGACCCGCTCTACGAGGAGTACCACGACACCGAGTGGGCGGTCCCGGTGCACGGGGACACGGCGCTGTTCGAGCGCCTGGCGCTCGAGGGGTTCCAGTCGGGCCTGTCCTGGATCACCGTGCTGCGCAAGCGGCCCGCCTTCCGCGAGGTCTTCGCGGGGTTCGACCCGGAGGCCGTCGCCGCGTTCGACGAGGCCGACGTCGAGCGTCTGCTCGGCGACGCCCGCATCATCCGCAACCGGCAGAAGATCACGGCGACGATCGACAACGCGCGCGCCCTGCTGGCGCTCCAGGAGAGCGGGCGCACGCTGGACGAGCTGATCTGGTCGTTCGCACCACCGGCCGGTCGCGAGCGCCCGGCGACGTGGGGCGACGTCCCCGGGCTCACCCCCGAGTCGACCGCGCTCTCGAAGGCGCTCAAGAAGCACGGTTTCCGCTTCGTCGGGCCGACGACCGCCTATGCCGCGATGCAGGCGTGCGGGCTCGTCGACGACCACCTCGCGACCTGCCCGGTCGTCCTGGGCACGCCAGCCTGATGGGCCAGCGCGCGGATTCGCTATAGCAAAAGGCGCCCGCATCGTGGGACAGGGTGCGACCATGGTCTCCATGAGCGCGTACGTGTCGGTCCTCGACCTCTTCTCCGTCGGCGTGGGGCCGTCGAGCTCGCACACCGTCGGGCCGATGCGGGCCGCGAAGGCGTTCGTCGCGGCGCTGGAGGACGGCGGCGTGCTGGACGCGGTCGCCGGCCTGCGGGTCGTGCTGTGCGGATCGCTCGGGGCGACGGGCGTCGGCCACGGCACGCCGGACGCCGTCGTCGCAGGGCTGCTCGGCCTCGACCCCGAGACGTGCGACCCCGCCCGGGTCCCCGGCTCGTGGGAGAAGCTGGGCGACGGCGCGCCCGTCGCGCTGCTGGGCCGGCACCGGATCACCATGACGAGCGAGGACGTGCGCCTCGCGCCGCTGACGCGCATGCCCGGGCACCCCAACGGCATGCGCTTCACGGCGCTCGACGCCGACGGCGCGACGCTCGCCGAGGAGGCGTACTACTCGGTCGGCGGAGGGTTCGTCCTCACGGCCGCCGAGCTCGAGTCCGCCGCCGCGAACGAGGCCGCGCAGCTCGGCGCCGAGCTCGCGGGCGAGGCGATCGACCCCCGGACGGAGCCGGCGGGCGTGCCGTTCCCCTTCGCCAACGCCGCCGAGCTCCTTGCCCTGTGCGAGCGCGAGCGCACGTCCATCGCGGCCGTCGCGTGGGCGAACGAGTCCGCTCTGCGCCCCGCAGCCGAGGTCGAGGCGGGCGTCGACCGGATCTGGGACACCATGAGCGCGTGCGTCGACGCGGGGCTCGAGCGCGACGGGGTGCTGCCCGGGCGCCTCAAGGTCCGCCGTCGGGCGCGGGCCCAGCGCGAGCGCCTCGAGCTCGCTGACGAGCGCGGCGCCGACACGACCATCGAGTGGCTCCAGGCGTTCGCGATGGCCGTCAACGAGGAGAACGCCGACGGGCGCCGCGTCGTGACCGCCCCGACGAACGGCGCCGCCGGGATCATCCCCGCGGTCGGTCGGCACTTCCTGCGCACCCACCCGGACGTCGCCGCAGACCCCTCTCGCCGGCGCCGGGCCATGCGCACCTACCTCCTCACGGCCGCCGCGATCGGCGCGCTCTACAAGCGCAACGCGTCCATCTCGGGCGCGGAGGCGGGCTGCCAGGGCGAGGTCGGCTCGGCGTGCTCGATGGCGGCGGGCGCGATCTGCGCCGTGCTCGGCGGCACGCCCGCCCAGGTGGAGAACGCGGCCGAGATCGCGATGGAGCACAACCTCGGTCTCACGTGCGACCCCGTCGGCGGGCTCGTCCAGGTGCCCTGCATCGAGCGCAACGCCATCGCCGCCTGCACCGCCGTCTCCGCGGCACGCCTCGCGCTCCAGGGCGACGGCTCGCACGTCGTCTCGCTCGACACGGTCATCGAGACGATGCGCCAGACCGGCGTCGACATGTCGACCAAGTACAAGGAGACCTCGACGGGGGGCCTCGCGGTCAACGTGGTCGAGTGCTGAGCCGGAGCGCAGCGAAGCAAGCGCAGGCTTCAGCACGACCAGCAGATCGAGTGCTGAGCCGGAGCGCAGCGAAGCAAGCGGAGGCTCCGGCACGACCGACGGGTCGAGTGCCCACCGCACCTTCCCGCCGGGGTTGACTTCGAGCGCGCTCGAAGGAGAACGATGCGAGGTATGCGACTCGGTGCACACCTCATGCGATTCGACTCCGTCGAGCCCTCGGCCCTGCGCCGGGAGCTCGGGGACACGGCCGCCGCGGCGGAGGAGGCCGGCCTCAGCTGGATCTCCGTGATGGACCACTGGTTCCAGATGGAGCCAGCCGGCCTCCCGCCGTCGGACCCCATGCTCGAGGCCTACACGACGCTCGGCTACCTCGCGGGCCGCACCGAGACCGTGCAGCTCGGCGCGCTGGTCACCGGCGTGACGTACCGCTACCCGGGCCTGCTCGCCAAGACCGTCGCGACGCTCGACGTGCTCTCGGGCGGGCGGGCGACGTTCGGGATCGGCGCGGCCTGGTACGAGCGCGAGCACGCGGCGCTCGGCGTCCCGTTCCCGCCGCTCAAGGAGCGGTTCGAGCGGCTGGAGGAGACGCTGCAGATCGCGCGGCAGATGTACGACCCTGCGGCGAACGGCCCCTACGAGGGCGTGCACTACCAGCTCGCGGAGACGCTGTGCTCGCCGCTCCCGCTGAGCACGCCGGAGATCATGGTGGGCGGGTCGGGCGAGCGCAAGACGCTGCGGCTCGTCGCGCAGTACGCGGACGCGTGCAACCTCTTCGCGACGTCGCCCGAGGACGTGGCGCACAAGCTGGACGTGCTCCGCCGGCACTGCGACGACGTCGGGCGCGACCCCGCCCAGGTCCGGGTGACGGTGCTGCACGGCGGTGAGGCGCTGCTGCACGGCGACGTCACGGCGTTCATCGACGAGGTCCGCCCGCTCGCCGCGCTCGGCGTGGACACCGTGATCCTGCGCCCGCCGACGACGCCCCTCGCCGCGTGGGTGCGCGACGCCGTCGCCCCGGCGGTCCCGCACGTCGCCGACCTCTGAGTCGCCCTCGGAGGCGGGCCGACCGCTCACCACGTGCGGCGCACGGCCGCCTTGGTGCCGGTGACCAGGCTGCGCGGCGGGACGTCCTCGGTCACGACCGCGCCGGCGGCGACGACCGCGTCGCGACCGATGGTCACGCCGGGCAGGATCGTGGCCCCGGCCCCGATCCACACGTTCTCGTGCACGTCGATCGGGCCGCCGGTCAGCCAGACCTTGCGGTCGTCGGTGTCGACCGGGTGCCCGACGGTGATGAACGTGACCTTCGGCGCGACCATGACGCGCTCGGCCAGCCGGATGCCCGCGTAGTCGAGGAACGTGCAGTTCTGGTTGACGAACACCCGCTCCCCCAGGTCCAGGTTCAGGCCGTGGTCCGTGAAGAAGGGCGGGTAGATCGTCACGCGCGGCGGCAGCGGGCGGCCCAGGATCTGCTCGAACAGCCGCGCCCGGCCCTCCGCGTCGTCGAACGGCAGGACGTTGAGCCGCGAGGTGAGCTCGGTGGCCTTCAGCACCCTCTCGGACATGGCGCGGAACTCGGGGTCGTGGATGCGCATGAGCAGGTCGCTGGGCATCCCCCGATCCTGCCCCGGTCAGCGGACGGCGCGCGACGCCTCCCGGGCGGCGACGACCTCCTCGACGACGTCGACCACGCCGTCCTCGCCCGGCGAGGCCGCGATGCGCTCGCCGAGGCGTGCGCTGGCCCGCGCGTACGACGGGTCGGCGAGCAGACGCCGCACCGCGCGCCGCACCTGGGCGGGCCGCGGCGTGCTCGTCCGCAGCCGCAGGCCGGCGCCCGTCCACGCGACGCGCGCGGCGACCTCCGCCTTGTCCTCCGTCTTGCCGGCGACGACGACGGGCACGCCGTGGCGCAGCGCGTGGTGGACGCCGCCGTAGCCGCCGTTGGTCACGAGGACGGAGGTGCGCGGCAGCAGCGCGTCGTACGGGAGGTACTCGGCCGCGCGCGCGTTCGCCGGGAGCGGCCCGAGCGAACCGACCGGGCGGCCGCCCGTCGCGGCGACCACGAGCACGTCCTCGTCGGCGAGCGCGCGCAGCGTGGGGACGAGGAGCTGGGTCGGGTCCTCGTTCGCGACGGTCCCCTGCGTGACGTGCACGACCGGCAGGCGGGTGTCGAGGTCGCCCCACCACGCCGGGAGGTCGCCGCTCCCCGCCGCCGGGCGCGGTGGGCCGACGAACCGGACCGGGGTCGCGACGTCGGGCCGCGGGTACTCGAGCTCGGGAACGGTGAGCTGCACGACGGCGTCCGCGTCGGCCGGCCAGCCGAGGAAGAAGGTGCCGCTCGGCTCCCCGCCCGCAGCACGGACCATGTCCTGCGTGGCGCGCTGCGGGGCGGCGAACGCGACCTGCTCGACGAACCGGTGCAGCACCCTGTTGCGCGCCACGCCGAGCGGTCCGCGCGCGGGCAGGACCCCGAGGCCGAACGGCGCGGTGCGGTCGCTCCTGAGCCCGAGCGGGAAGATGCCGAGCGCGAGCACGGGCGGCCGGCTGTCGGCGGGCGACGCGACGAGCGGCATCGCGCCGAGGAACAGCGGCTCGACGAGCACGGCGTCCGCCGGGCGCGACGCGAGGGCGTCGACCACCGCACGGTGCTGCGCGACGCCGGGCTCCACGAAGATCTCCAGCATGTCGTGCCGGATCGCGTCGAGCCCGGTGCGCCCCGCGCGACCGGGGAACGCGGCCGCGAGGTCCCGGTCGTCGAAGTCGGCCTCTGCGGGGAGCGCGAGGAACGTGGCGCCCGCCGCCTCGACGGCCGCGGCGAACCGGGCCCCCGTCAGGAACCGGACGTCGTGCCCGCGGGCGACGAGCGCCCGCGTGACGGCGAGCAGCGGCGTGACGTGGGCGTGCACAGGGGTGGAGCAGAGCAGGACGTCGGCCATCGGTGGTGCCTCTCTCGTGGCGGCGCGCGGCGCGCCGGACGGACGGTAGGCGCAGGACCGGGCCGTCTGCGCGGGGGCGCCGGTGGGGAGCCGGCGTGTGAGAAGATCGATCAACCGTCAGGAGTATTCATCACCTTTGAAGGGTAGTCAATAGTGGTCCCGCGCGCCTACACGTCCGACCTCCGCGCCGAGCAGGCGGCGCGCACGCGCGAACGGGTCGTGCGCGCCGCCGCTCGGGAGCTCGCCGAGCGGGGCTACGAGCGCACGACCCTCGCGCGCGTCGCCGAGCGCGCGGGCGTGTCGCTGGAGACGGTCAAGGCGCACGGGCCCAAGCGCGCGCTGCTCCTCGCCGCGTTCGAGCTCACGTTCGCCGGGTCCGAGGGTCGGGAGTCCCTCGGCGAACGACCCGAGGGCCGCTCCGTCGCCGGCACCACCGATCCCGAGGAGTTCCTCGACGGGCTGGTCGCGCTCGTCGCGGGGGCGAACGCCCGCGTCGCCGGCCTGTGGTCCGCCTTCACGTCCGCGGCGCGCTCCGACGAGGCCGTCGCCGCGGAGCTCGACGCGCTCCTCGGACGCCGCCGCGCCGACCTGCGCGCGAGCGTCGACGTGCTCGTGGCGCACGGGTTCCGCCCGCACTCCGCGCGGGAGGAGGCGGCCGAGACCCTCTCCTACCTGCTCGCACCCGAGGGATGGGCCCACTTCGTCGAGGGGGCGGGCTGGTCGGACGAGCGATACCGCGCCTGGCTGCGCGACGCCGTCGTGCGCCTCGTCGCGGCACCGCCGACAGAGGGCGCGAACGCCTGAGCCCTGGCGCGCCGTCGGGCACCGCGCCTACCGTGTGCCATGAGCACGCTCACCCCCGGCTTCCACGGCCGGCCACGCCCGCAGGGCGTGGCACTCCCGCCGGGCCAGTACGTCGAGACCGGGTTCCCCGTGCTCTCGGCGGGGCCCACACCGCGCGTCGACACCGCGACCTGGCGGCTCGACGTCACGACCGAGACCGGCACGACGCACGCGTGGTCGTGGTCGGACCTCATGGCGCTCCCCCAGGACGAGCCGACCGTCGACATCCACTGCGTGACCCGTTGGTCCAAGTTCGGGACGTCGTGGCGCGGCGTCTCGCTCGACACCCTCCTGGCCGACGTGGAGTCCACCGCGGACTTCGCGATGATCGGCTCCTACGGCGGCTACACGACGAACCTTCCGGTCGCGGACCTCCTGGGCGGCAAGGCGTGGGTCGTGCACACGTTCGACGGCGCCCCGCTGCACCCCGTGCACGGCGGCCCGGCGCGGCTGCTCGTGCCGCACCTGTACTTCTGGAAGTCGGCCAAGTGGGTCAACAGCATCACGCTCATGCCCATGGACCGGCAGGGCTTCTGGGAGCGCCTGGGCTACCACGACCTCGGCGACCCGTGGCGAGAGCAGAGGTACCAGGGTGATTGAGGTCTCACGATGACCGAGGCGCCCGTCCGCCTCGGCGCCCGGTACGCGACCCCGTCGCGCTGGCAGGTCGCGACGCTCGTCGACGCGTGGGAGGAGAGCCCGTCCGCACGGACGCTCGTCCTCGAGGTCCCCGCCTGGCCCGGGCACCTGGCCGGCCAGCACGTCGACCTGCGCCTCACCGCACCCGACGGCTACACCGCCGAGCGCAGCTACTCGATCGGCAGCGCGGCGACGCGCGCGAGCGTGCCCGACGACGACTCGCCCGCGCGCGTCGAGGTCACCGTGCAGCGCGTCCCCGGCGGGGAGGTCTCGACCTACCTCACCGACGGCTTCGCGGTGGGTGACGCGATCGAGCTGCGCGGACCGATCGGTGGATGGTTCGTCTGGTCTCCGGAGCACGACGCCGGGACACCGGTCCTGCTCGCGGCCGGCGGGTCGGGGCTCGTCCCCCTCATGGCGATGCTGCGGACGCGCCGCGACGCGGGCGACCGGACGCCGTTCCGGCTCGTCTACTCCGTCCGCCGCCCCGAGGACCGGCTGTACGTCGGCGACCTCGACCGGCTCGCCTCCGCGCACGACGGTCTCGACGTCCAGGTCGTCTACACGCGCTCGACGCCGCTCGGCTCGATGCGCGGCCCCGGTCGGCTCGAGCGCCGCGACCTCGCCGCGTGGGGCTGGCTCGCCGAGATCGAGCCCGCGTGCTTCGTGTGCGGGCCGACGGGCTTCGTCGAGGCCGTCGCCCGCCAGCTCGTCTCCCTCGGCCACGACCCGGCACGGGTCAAGACCGAGCGCTTCGGGCCCGCCGGGGACTGACAGCCCTCAGTTCGGGCCCGTGCTCGCTACGGCCAAGAAGGTGCACCGCCCCGGCGGGATCGGGCGCCCGCGAACCCGCCCCGACCGGGTCCGCGCGGACTGGGGCTACACCTCCGCGGGCAACCGGGCCCGGCTACGGCGGCGCGGGATCGCGGCGACGATCCCGGAGAAGACCGACCAGCAGGCCAACCGCAAAGCCAAGGTTCGGCTGGCGGGCGCCCACGACGCCACCCCCGAGGGAGGCGACGACATCGATCGGTCCGACCGGAGCGACCTGATCGACCTCGCCGAAACCCTCGATACCGACGGCAACACGTTCTTCATCGTCTACCCCGTCGACGACGACCTTGAGTGGTCCTTCGCGGTCTCCAAGAGCATCAGCGCGTTCGGCGGCTTCGAGCTCGACCGGTTCGACGCGGACAACGCTGAGCACGACATCACCACCGCCGCCGACCCCAAGACCATCGCTGACGACATCCTCGCCTGGATCAGCCGCCGCTAGCCCATCCCGAAGCAGGCCCTAGGAGGCTTGCTCATCGCTCGATTCTCCGACGACGCCTCGTTGCACGTGTCATCGAGGTGCGGGGTGTCCATGGCTGTGGGTCGAGCCCCGCACCTCGGGGTGCGGGGCTCGACCGTCACGCAAGGCCATTCCTGCGTGCATGCAGGATGCGACTGATGGTTAGCCGCAGGTGGGCGCCTCGTAGTGCACCTCGAGAGTCGAGGTGCGCCCGTCAGCGGCGATCACTGTGGCTGACGCGACGCCTGCTTCGGAGGTGCCGCGGACCGCGAACGACTGGTAGGCGTTCTTCCCTGGGCCGACCGCGACGACGGTCTTCTCGCCGTAGGGCGTGGAGAGCGTGATGTCGAGCGGTACCTCATCCAGGTTGGTCGCGCGGACCGCGAGGTAGGGGTTGCCTGCGAGGCATCGCGGCTGGGCGGTGACGTCGATGGCGAGATCGCCGGCGTTGTCAGCAGGCGTGAGTGTCCAGAACCGGTCGGCGGTGGCTTCGTCGGTCGAGGTCGTCGTGCCGCCTGCACCACCACCGACGGTGATGGTGCCGTTCTTCCCGTTGCCCGACGAGTCGACGGCGGTCTTGCCCTCGGCCTCGTCGAAGGCGTAGTTCAGAACGTCCCCCTGGGCGGGCTGGCCTGAGGCGAGCGTCGAGATCTCCTGGGATGTCAGTGCCTTGCCGTAGATCGCGAAGTCGTCGATCGCTCCGTCGAACGCCGGGTCGCTGCTGTACTGCGACTTTCCGAGGTAGTTCCGGTTGGTGGTGTCGCCGAGCTCGGACGGTTTCGTCGTGATCTGACCCGTGGCCACGGCCTGACCGTTGATGTACATGGTCCCGGTGGTGCCTGCGACGGTGATCGCGACGTGCGACCACTGGTCGAGGGCGAAGTTCTGGCCGTTGTAGCTGAGCCGTTGCTCAGCGCCCGAGCCGTTGGCGGTGATCGCGAATCGGGGGCCGTTGCCAGCACTGACGGTGAGGAACATGCTCTTGGTCGAGCTTCCTCCGAGGTCGAACACGCGTGACCAGGTCGTGAGTGCAGCGGGCTTGATCCAGGTCGAGACGGACCAGTCGCCGTTGAGGCCTGAGAGGGTTGCGTTGGGCAGGGTCACGTAGGAGGCGCTGTGGCAGAAGTCGATCGCCGTGCCGATCTTGCCGGGCTGACGCTCGCCGTCGGCGCGGCAGTTGGAGGTCGGCGCGCCGTCGGTCCACTGGATCACGGGCGCGCCGGGCTCCGTGCTCATGTCTCGCACGCCGAGGGTGAGACCGGTGCCGTAGTTGGCGAGACGCACACGCCCGTCCGGGTCGGGTACGAGCTGCCACAGCTGGTTCTCTGCGCCGGTGTCGTCCTGCACGACGGCGGGTGCGCCGTTCTCCGTGGATGCATCCTGCACCCCGAGCGCGAGCCCGCTGGCGTCGTTGACGATCTTGTACAGACCCGAGCCCGCCTCTTCGACGCGCCACACCTGCGTCGCGCCGTCCGACGCCTCCGCTTGGACGACGTGCGTGTCTGCCGTGGTCGAACCGTCGGCGGTGTCGAGCACGAGCTCGCTGTTGCGGTTCGTGAGGGTGTATGTGCCGGCGAGGCTCTGCGTCTCCGCGGCCGAGGTGACGACCACGTGGTAGCCGTAGTTCGGGTTCATGACGACGGGGACGGTGATCGAACCGTCGTCACCCACTTCGTACGTCGCCTCCGAGATGGTGATCGGTCCCGGGGTCGGCGTGGTCCTGCCGTAGGACGGCGTGGTCTCGAGCTTGACGTTCACGGAGTCGCCGAGCGCCAGCTCGTCGAGACCGTTGACGACGATCGACGTCGGACCGCTGTTGCCTCCGGCGATGATCTTGACCTCGTCCTGCGCGTCGTTGACCGACGCGGCGCCGTCCAGCGGGCTCTCGTTGGACGGCGGGGTGGTGGTGACCATCTGGCCTTCCATGTCCGCGTACCAGGTGTAGAGCCAGTAGGCGCCGTTCGGTGCCCCGCCACGTGAGACGAGCAGATCGCCCAGCGTCCCGGACTGGTTCCAGAACGCGAGCTCGGCTCGCTGGATCCCGTAGCGCTCGAACTTGGCGATATAGCCGACGAGCGGTCCCGGCAGACCGACCTCCTGCGGCGAGGCGTACTCCGCGATGTCGATGGGCAGGTCGGGCAGGCCGAGCTCGTCGAGCATGGCGCGCACCGCCTCGACGTCACCCTTCGTCTTGGATGAGCGGATGAGCTCGTGCCACTCGAGCACGTCGGGGACGGTGTTCGTCTCCTTCGCGAACTCCAGGAACTCGCGCATCCGAGTGATGTTGTCGGAGAAGCTCGGGCCCTGGATCGGGACGTCCGGCCCGATCTCCTCGCGGAGCACGTCGTAGGTGAACTTCCACGCGTCCAGGAAGTCACCGTTCTCTGCCTCGCGCCAGGTGATGTCGGGCTCGTTGAAGGGCGCGTACGCGACGACGTTCGTGGCACCCGACGCCTCGACGTCGGCGACGACGTCGCGGATGACGTCCTCCCAGCCCTTGCGGTCGGCGGTGGTCTCCCAGCTGAACTGGTAGGGCCAGCCGGGGTAGTAGTCGATGATGCGCACGACGACGTCGGCGTCGTGCCTCGCGGCTGTGCGCCAGACCTTCGCGGTGTCGCCGGTCGGCTGCTGGCGCCCGTTCGGCGGCATCTGCATGAACGTGTTGGGCTTGATGGGCGCGATGAGGTCGTCCGAGGGGACGCCCTCGTCGGCGATGCCGTAGAGCGATCCGGTCGCGACGTACGAGACGTCGCGGAACGGTTGGTCTGCCTCCACGACGAGCGTGGAAGCAGGCCCAGGGGCTGCGGTCGCGGACGGTGCCGCGAGGCCCAGGCCGCCCGCCGTCATGGCGAGGGGAGCGACGAGCGCTGCTGCCACGGCTGCTGCCGTGCGGCGCCTCGGTGCTGAGGTGGCTCTTGTGGTTGACACGGTTGTCCTCCGTCTTCGGTGGTGGAGCGCATCGCCTCGAGCGGCTCGCTCGAGGCCCGGTGCATCGTTGCTCCGGCTTGCTGCGCCGTGTTCCGTCGTTCGACCCATGGCGTGACCGTGGGTCTCTCTTGTGCTTGCACTCGCTGCGATGCGGGTGCTCGTGCTCACCGCCGTCCGCGGTGGTCAGGGCCAGGAGCGCTTGGCTCCGGCTGCGGCTCTCCCCCGCCGACGATGAGCTTCTTGTGGGGGCTGTACCTCCTCTCTCTGTCCTGTCTGCGAGGGCATATATCGAACCGGTTCGACGACGATCGTCGGACCATCGTCGTCGTGCCGGCCGTCTCAGTGGGCGTAGCGGCTCCGAGTGCGCCCCACGAGGTGTCCCAGGGCTCCGTCACGCAAGAACACCGGCACGACGTCGAGGGGTGCGTCGACGCGGACGCGTTGTCCGCCGTCGTGCACCACACCGGAGGCCATGTCCGTCCACCTCGCCCCGGCGGGAAGCCACACGTCGCGCTCGCGCGCGCCAGCGGTGAGGACGGGTGCGACGAGGGCGTCGGGGCCGAGGAGGAACTGATCGTCGACGTCCCAGCTGTCGGCGTCGTCGGGGAACTCGTGGAAGAGTCCGCGCATCACCGGCTGGCCGTCGGTGTGCGCAGATCGCATGATGCCGCGCAGGTACGGGCGCAGCGCCTCACGCAGGTGGACGTAGCGTTCGAGAACCCGGTAGACGTCCTCGCCAAAGCTCCACAGCTCGTTGGGCCCCCCGGAGCGTAGTCGCGGCGACCCGTCTGCCGCGACGACGTCCCTGTACGGCAGCCGGTCGCCGTGCATACGCATCACCGGGCTGAACGCTCCGACTTGGAACCATCGAACGAGGAGCTCGTGGAACGCCGGGTCGGTTGCGTCGCCGTGGTGGAATCCGCCGATGTCGGTCGTGAACCATGGGATGCCCGCGACGCCCATATGGATGCCGGCGGTGACCTGGCGGGCAAGGTCCTCCCAGGTCGAGCTGATGTCACCCGACCACACGAGCGCGCCGTAGCGCTGGCTGCCCGCCCATGCGCAGCGCACGAGGTTGACCACCTCGCTCTCGCCGTCCGCCCGCTGCCCGTCCCAGAACGCGCGCGCGTAGAGCTGCGGGTAGAGGTTCCCGACCCGCACGTTCGGGCCGAGGTGGTAGCGGTAGGCATCGAAGTCGTACGCCCCGTACTCGGGCTCGGCTTCATCGAGCCAGAACGTCCGGATCCCGTATGCCCCGTAGTTTCGGCGGCACGTCTCCCACAGCCACTGCCGCGCCGCAGGGTTGGTCACGTCGAGGAACGCACTCGGCCCCTGGAACGCCATCTGCACGTCCAGCCCCCGCTCTGCCCGTACCAGCAGGTTCTCGCGTCGCAGGTGGGAGTAGTTCTCCGACTCGAGCGAGACCTGCGGCCAGACCGAGACCATGAGTTCGACCCCGAGCTCTCGCAGCTCGTCGACCATCGCCGCCGGGTCCGGCCAGAACTCTCCCTCGAACCGGTAGTCGCCCATGCGCGGCCAGTGGAAGAAGTCCGCAACGATCACGTCGAGCGGCAGACCGCGCCGCCGGTGCTCGCGCGCGACCTCAAGGAGCTCCTCCTGGCTCGCGTACCGGAGCTTGCACTGCCAGAACCCCAGTCCCCGCTCCGGCATCATCGGTGCGTGTCCTGTTGCGTCAGCGTAGGCCGAGGCGATCTGCGCGGGCGAGTCGCCGGCCACGACCCAGTAGTCGAGTTGTCGCGTGGACTCCGCGTACCACTCGGTGCGATTGCGTGCGAAGGTCGCGCGCCCTATCGCCGGGTCGTTCCACAGGAACCCGTAACCTGCGCTCGACAGCACGAACGGCACGCTCGCCTGAGAGTTGCGGTGCGCGAGCTCGAACGTGGAGCCCTTCAGGTCGAGCACGTGCTGCTGGTACTGGCCCATGCCGTAGAGCTTCTCCGCGGGGTCGGCTTCGAACGACGCGGTGAGCTCGAGATCCCCGCCGAGGCGCGGCCGGAAACGGCGGGCCTGGAGGTCGAGCGAGCCGCCCCGGCCGTGCTCGCGCAGCAGCAGACGTCCCTGCGCGTCGTAGAAGGAGACCTCGCACGCGGAACGTTCGTGTCCGACCGGCTCGTGGAACCATGTTGTCGCGCGTAGCTCGACCCGCAGAGTGCCGTTGCCGAGTGTTGCGCCGTCAGGCCGCAGTTCGATGCGGACGTCGGGCGAGGGGTCGGCTGGCAGGAGCGCGTGCTCGCTGTCGACGACGTCGCCCATGATGGTCGCCCGAACGCGCGCGCCGTTCGTGCCCCATGGCTCGACGACGAGGGTCTCCCCGCCCCCGCGCCACACGAGGCGGGCGCCCTCGACTCGAACCGGGCTATCGGGATGGTGCATGGTCACCGAGACTCCTCGGGCTAGTCCGGCACATGGTCAGAAGGTGGGGATGAAGACGCGCATGGTCGACGGTCCGCGCTCGGCCCACCGGTGATAGGGAACGAGAGGCAAGGTCAGCTCTTCGCGGGGTGCCGCGGCCGGCCATCTGTGCCGATAGGGCAGCGCGCGGTCTTCCGGTGCAGGCGCCATGATCGATGCGCGCACCAGCGCCCCGTCCTCTTCGGGCTCGGGAGCTACTCCGGGATCGAGGCGCACGTCCTCGAGGGCCACGCCCTCGGGAAGGTCGACTGACTCCAGGCACAGTACGAGCGGGCCTCGTTCCACGGCGACTGTTCCGCGCAAGGCATCGATCCGCGGGTCCGGCCACGTGAACCGAGGCTCTACCGAGAGCTCGAGCGTGACGAGATCACCGGTGGCGATCCCATGAAGGATCGCCCAACCGGGGGCGACGAGCCGCGCCGGCTCTCCGTTCCTGGAGATGGTCGTGCCGTGCGCCCAGGCTGGGATGCGGAGCTGCAAGGTGATGTCGCGAGCCGGTGCATCGGTGATCTCGATGGTCACCGTTCCCGCGTGAGGGTACTGCGTCTCGACGCGAGCGAGGAGGCGTCCACCCTGGGGAAGCCTGGCGTCGATGTCTGCTGACGCGTACTGGAGGATGCTGAGCTCGTCGCCCTCCACCGCGGCGGCGTAGGTGTGCCAGGAGGCCAGGGTGCGGGCGATGTTGGTCGGGCAGCAGGAGACGTCGAACCACGGCGCTCGGACGCCGCCTTCCGCACGAGGGTTCTCGGCGTCCTGCTCGACGCCCTGCCCGGGGACCCGGACTTGGAGCGGGTTGGCGTAGAAGAATGCGCGGCCGTCTGACCGGGGTGAGGTCGCGATGACGTTGTAGAACGTGCGTTCGATGAGGTCGGCGTACCGGACATTGCCGGTCGCGAGGTAGAGGCGCCAGGACACCATGACGGACGCGACGCCGGCGCACGTCTCGCAGTAGGCCCGGTCGGCGGGCAGCTCCCAGTCGTCGCCGAAGCCCTCGTCCTGGTGCCGTGACCCCATACCTCCCGTGAGGTAGGTGCGACGCTCGACGGTCTGATCCCACTGCCCCGCGACCGCCTCGAGAAGCTGGGCGTCGCCCGTGTCGACGGCTACGTCGACGGCCCCAGCAGCGAGGTAGAGCGCACGTACGGCGTGCCCGCGCCATACGTCCGCGTCGCGTACGGGGACGTCATCCTGGAAGTAGGCGGGGCTGAGCAGCGGGATCGGAGTCAGCGTCCCGTGACCGCGCCGCGCGACGAACAGTCGTGCCTGCTCTGTGTAGCGCGGCTCGCCCAGGGCGCGGCCGAACTCGGCCAGCCCTACCTCGATCTCCGGGTGCCCGCAGATGCCCTGGCGTCCCTCTGGGCCGAACTCGCGGCACACCTGGTCCGCGGCGCGGCGCGCGATCTGGACAAGAAGGTCCTCGCCCGCGGTCCGCACACGCGCGACCGCTGCCTGCAGGAGGTGCCCGACGCAGTAGAGCTCGTGTCCTCGCTCGAGATCGCTCCAGCGTTCGGGTCTGCCCGGGTGGCCATAGCAGGTGTTGAGGTAGCCGTCCTCATCCTGAGCCGCCGCGACGCGCTCGACGAGGCTGTCGTACGCGGTGGCGAGGGCCGGCTCGCCCGTGCGAGCGAGCTCCCACGCCATCGCCTCCAAGATCTTGTAGACCTCGGAGTCAGAGAACTGCCAGCCTGGGCGGTTCTCGCCCGTCCTGCCCTGCGCGACGGCATCGAAGTTGGCCAGCCATCCGAGCCGGTCCATCCAGGTCAGGCAATGATTGATGGTGGCCCACCCGTTCGTCACCTGGAGCCTGCCCCAGAACCCACCGGTGAGCCGGACCTCACCCATGCCCAGGCCGCGGCGCCCTGGCGGGGACGTCGCGACAGGGCTTGCCAGCTCCGGTCCGGGCACGGGATCGAAGCCGGTGCTCGACGGCGCGAAGCCCGCCACGGTGGTCGATCGTTCGGTCACGAGGTGTCCTTCGTTAGAAACGCCGCGAGGGGTGCGGCGACTGGTTCACGCCCGGGCCGATCCGGGCATCCTGTGCTGGCTTCTCAGTCCTTCACGGCGCCGGCTGTGACCCCGGCAGCGACGTAGCGCTGCGCCAGGACGAGCAAGACAGCCGCGGGGACGGACGCGACGACGGCGGTAGCCATGATCGCGTTCCACTGCGTCGTGTTGTTCCCGATGTAGTTGTAGATCCCGAGCGTGATGGGGATGAGGTCCCCGTTGCGGTTGAGCGTGGAGGCGAAGATGAAGTCTGACCACGCCCACAGGAACGCGAACAACGAGACGGTCACGGTGGAGTTGCGGCTTACCGGCAGCACGATCGACACGAACGTGCGCCATGCCCCCGCGCCGTCGACACGCGCGGCCTGGAGCAGCTCGCGCGGGATGCCGGACATGAACGCGGTGTACAGCAGCACGCCGAACGGCACTGCGATGGTCGAGTCAGCGATGATCAGCCCGCCCACGGTGTTCAGCAGGCCGAGGCGCACGTAGATCGCGTAGAAGCCCATGGCCATGACGACGGCGGGGATCATCTGGGCGACGAGGAGCAGGAAGTTCAGCGTCCTGCGGCCCCGCAGGTTGAGCAGCGCGAGTGCGTAGCCGGCCGGCGCGGCGATGAGCACCGTGAGCACCACGCACCCGAGGCCGACGAGCAGGCTGGTGCCGAGCGCAGGAAGCTGCTGGGCGAAGACCGCCTGGTAGCCGTCGAAGGTCGGCTCCCAGGGGAACCAGTGCGGCGGGTCGGCGCGCAGGTCCTTGGTCTGCGTGAGCGAGACGTTCACCATCCAGTAGACGGGGAACAGCATGAGCGCGGTGAAGACGACGCCGAGCGCGGTCTTCCACCAGGGGCGGGTGGTGGTCATGACGCCTCCTGACGGCGCTGGAGCTGCAGGTGCAGGAACCCGAAGACGAGCGCGACGAGGATGAGGATGTTGCCGACCGCCGCCGCGGGCGAGAAGTCGGGCTGACCGGTGCCGAACGCCTCGCGGTAGGACCAGACGGCGAACGTGGTCGAGGCGTCGCCCGGACCGCCCGTCGTCATGATCCAGATGACGTCGACGACCTTGAGCGTGTAGATGAGCCCAAGCAGGATCGTGATCGCGGAGACGGGACGCAGCAGCGGGAGCGTGATGCTGCGGAACTGCCGCCAGGCGCCGGCGCCGTCCAGCGACGCCGCCTCGTAGACCTCACCGGGGATGTTCTGCAGACCGGAGTACAGGATCACCAGGTTGAACGGGATGCCGAGCCAGATGTTCGCGATCGTGACGGCGATGAGCGCCGTGTCCGGCGACGTGAGCCAGTTGATCTGCCCGACCCCGAAGGCCCCGAGCACCGAGTTCACGATGCCGTTGTCGCTGTTGAGCATCCATGCCCAGGTGGACGACGACACGATGAGCGGCAGGAGCCACGGCACGAGGAACAGGGCCCGCAGGATGCCGGAGAGCCGGAAGCTCGACCGGAAGAACACCGCGAGCGCGAGGCCGATGGCGAACTGGAAGACGATCGAGACGACCGTGAAGAACACCGTGTTCCACAGGGCCGTGGGGAAGGTCGACGACGCGAAGACGTCGGCGAAGTTGTCGAGCCCCACGAACTCCGGGTTCCCCTGGACGAACGCACGGATGGTGTAGTCGTGCAGGCTGAGGTCGATGTTCCGCCACAGCGGGTACGCGTAGAAGAGCACCAGGTAGGCCAGGAGCGGTGCGGCGAACCCGAGGGCTGCCCACTGGCTGGCGTTCGGTCCCCGCCGGCGGCGCGGCCCCGTGGGGGCGGCGGGCGTGGTGCCCGCCGCTCCCCCGGTGCCCGCGCGCGTCCCGACGGCGGTCGGGAGGGTGGTCATGATCGTCCTTCGTCCGGGTATGTGATCGTTCACATGCGACGTCCGTCGCGTGCGTGCGAGGGTCAGCTCGTCGCGGCCTCGGCGTCGGACTGGGCCGTGGAGAGCGCGTCCTGCGGCGTCGCGGCGCCCGACAGGGCGTTCTGGACCGCGGTCCACAGCGCCTCGGAGATCTTCGGGTAGTCGGTGCCGAGGTTGTCGCTCGTGCGGCCCTTGGCGCTACGGACAGCCTCGACCCAGGTCTCGAGCTCCGGCTTCTCCGCGAGGAGCTGCTCCTGTCCCGCCTCGGTCGGCGGCACGTAGTACGCGAAGGTGTTGGCCGTCTCGACAAAGCCCTCGGGCGTCGTCATGCACTCGACGATCTGCCGGGTGACGTCGTAGCGGGAGTCGTCCTTCTGCACCGGGGCCACGATGAACTCGCCACCCGTCGGGGCGGGGGCCACGCCGCCGTCCTTCGCGGGGAGCTGGATCACGCCGGTCTCGAAGTCGGCCTCGGCCGCGCTGTTGACCTGCCAGGTACCGTTCTCCGCGAACGCGAAGTCCCCCGTGAGGAACTCCTCCCAGACGGTGTTCTGCGAGTTCTGGATGACCGAGTTCGGCGCGTAGCCGGCGTCGAGCCAGTCCTTCCACAGCGTGAGCGCCTCGACCGCCTCGGGCGAGTCGAGCTGGGTGAGGTCGGCGCCCGCGCCCCAGAACCACGGCAGGAACTGGAACGAGCCCTCCTCCGTGCCGATGCCCGCGAACGTGATGCCCTTGTGACCGGCCCCGGTCACGGCCTGGAGCGCGGCTGTGAGCGACGCCCAGTCGGTGATCGTGCTCGGGTCCACGCCAGCCTCGTCGAGGACCGCCTTGTTGTAGTAGAGCGCGAGCGTGTTGGCGCCGATCGGGATGCCGTACGCGTCGCCGTCGAGCACGCCCGCCGCGAGGAGGTTCTCGTCGACGTCGGACGTGTCGAGCCCGAGCTCCTCGGTGGTCGTGAGCATGCCGGTGTCGGCGAGCGTCGAGACGGCCGGGTTGTCGAGCAGGATCACGTCCGGGGACGTGCCCTCCTGCGCGGACAGGAGCGCCTGGTTGGTGAGCGCCGTCGTGTCGTAGGCCGTGCGCTGGATCGTGACCCCGGCGTCCTCACCGCACTGCTGGACTCGCGCCTCCCAGTCGGACGACTTGTCGTGCTGCGGGTACGGGTCCCACCACGTGTAGGTGGTGCTGCTGCCCGTCGTCTCGCCACCGGCGCCGCTACCGGACGAGCAAGCCCCGACGAGCGCCAGGGTGATGGTGGTGAGGACAGCGGTCCCCGCGAGGGCGACCGGCTTGCGCCGCGTGTGGTGCATCTCGAGTTCCTCCTTGAACGATGGCGGCCGACGGCGTCGGCGACCTGGTCTCGGGCCCGCGCTCGGCACGGACCGCCGGTGGGGCTAGGCCCCGGTGCGTCGAGGCGGCGCCCCCGTGCTGCCGCGGTCGACGAGCTCGGGCGTCACGAACCGCGTCACGTGCGGCTCGTCGCCCCCGACCTCCCCCTCGATGCGCCGCACGAGCTGGCGCACGGCCATCCGGCCGAGGCGGTCGGGCGCGGACTCGACCGAGGAGAAGGGCAGGGAGAACGTGCGGGCAAACTCGTCCGAGTAGCGCCCGACGACGGACAGGTCCCGCGGGGCTGACAGGCCGCGGTCATGCAGGACCGTGGGGAGGGCGGCGGCCGCCGCCTCGTTGTTGACGAGCAGACCGGTCGCACCGGGGTGCGCGTCGAGCAGCGCGTGCAGCGCACGGCCGACGTCCGGCTGGCTCGAGGGGCCGAAGGCCGCGTGCAGCGTGATCCCGCGCGCCCGCGCGGCCTCGAGCGCGGCGTTCTGCAGGCGCCACACGTAGGCACCGCCGCGCTCGACCACGTGCTCGGGCTGCGACACGAGGACGAGCTCGCGGTGCCCGAGCCGGTGGAGGTGCTCGACCATGAGCCGGCCCGCCTCCTCGAAGTCGAGGTCGAACACGTCGACCCCCGTGCAGTCGGCGGGCAGCCCGACCAGCGCGCCCGGCTGGGGCGCCGCGCGCAGGATCGGGAGACGCTCGTCGTCCTCGGCGACGTTGAGCAGGACCACGCCGTCGACCATGCGCGAGTCCGTCATCCGCCGCAGGGCGCGCGTGCCGTCCGCGTCGGTCGCGAGCAGGATGTCGTAGCCGTGCTCGCGCGCGGTGTTCGACACCCCGAGCATG
This sequence comes from Cellulosimicrobium sp. GQ32, assembly GCF_059758455.1. NCBI lineage: Bacteria > Bacillati > Actinomycetota > Actinomycetes > Micrococcales > Promicromonosporaceae > Cellulosimicrobium > Cellulosimicrobium sp. GQ32. The sequence continues at coordinate 49,070 of NZ_JCAXEP010000005.1, forward strand.
TACTGCAGCATCGCGGGCGCGAACTCGTCCTCGAGGAACTGGGCGAGCAGCCCGATGACCATCGTGCGCGTGGTCGCGAGCGCGCGGGCACCCGCGTTCGGGGTGTACCCGAGCGTCCGGACCGCGTCCTCGACGCGCCGGCGCACGTCCGCCGAGATCGCCCTCTTCCCCGAGAGCGCGTACGACGCCGTGCTGCGTGAGACACCCGCGACCCGGGCGACGTCTCCAATGGTGGCCACAATGCCTCCTCCTAGCGAACCGGTTCGACAGTAGCGCTCGAGAGCGCCCTAAACAAGCCACAACCCCTCGACCGTCGACGGAGTCCAGTCTCGAACCGATTCGACGTGATCGGAAACGTCGCGGATGACGGGACGGCCGCGGCGTCGAGGACCGAGTGCCCGCCCGCCGTCGCATCCCCAGGAACCGTGGAGGCAGGCATCCCGGGAAGCGTTGCGACCGTGCGGTAGCGACGAGCCATCTGCGCCCGCATCTCGACCCCGAAACCCGAACCGTCCGGAGCCAGCTCTGGTTCGCCGAGACAGAACCGCGCCCCCTCCCCTGATGGCGGTCTCTCCCGCGACGAACCGGGCGCATCGGGTGCTTGCGACATCTCTTGACGCCTCCTTCACCCGGCAGTAGCGTTCTTGCGTGTTGATGCAAGAAATCAACACTCCGTTGTGCGGTGCGGCACAGCGGGTCCGCAATTCTCGAAGGTACTGACCCGAGCCAGCCGGCCCCGGCCGGACCTGCGCCGCGGCCCGTCCTCCGACCCGGGCGTCCGGTCCGGTGCGGGGTCGCGCTCGGCGCGGCCTGACGCCCGTCGACGACGACGGGAGATCGAGGACATCGATGAGACATCGACCCAGCACGTCGAACCGCACACCCGCCGGGGCGCCGCCGCGCCGGCTCCGCCTGCTCGCCGCGACCGCGGGGGCGGCCGCCCTGCTCGTCCCGCTCGGCCTGACGACCACCGCGACGGCGGCGCCCACGGTGCTGTCCACCGGGAAGTCGACGGCGGCGAGCAGCAACAACTCGCCGTACCTGTCCGGCAACCTCACCGACGGCAACCAGGGCACCTACTGGGAGTCGACCAACAACACGTTCCCCCAGTGGGCGCAGGTCGACCTCGGCGCGCCCGCCACGGTCGAGGACCTCGTGCTCAAGCTGCCCACGGGCTGGGAGACGCGCAACCAGACCCTCAGCGTGCAGTCCAGCACCGACGGCTCGACCTTCTCCACGATCAAGGCGTCGCAGGCGTACGCGTTCAACCCCGCGTCGGGGAACACCGTGACGATCGACGTGCCGGACACGTCCGCCCGCTACGTGCGCGTGCAGATCACCGCGAACACGGGTTGGCCCGCGGGCCAGCTCTCCGAGCTCGAGGTGCGCGGCACGGCCGGCGGCACCGACCCGGGAGACCCCGGCGACCCGGAGCCTCCGACCGGCACCAACCTCGCGCTGAACAAGCCGATCGAGGCGTCGTCGACCGAGTGGCAGTTCGTGGCGAAGAACGCGAACGACGACAGCACCTCGACCTACTGGGAGGGCGCGGGCGGCCAGTACCCGAGCACGCTCACCGTGTCCCTGGACTCCGCGGCGCAGCTCACGAACGTCGTCGTCAAGCTCCCGCCCGCGTCGGTGTGGGGCCCGCGCACCCAGACCTTCGAGGTCCAGGGTCGCGCGACCACGACCGGCGCGTGGCAGACGCTCAAGGCGTCGGCGGGCTACGCGTTCTCTCCGAGCACCGGGAACACCGTGAACGTCCCCGTGACCGGCACCGCCAAGGACGTGCGGCTGCGGTTCACCGGCAACACCGGCTCCGGCAACGGCCAGGTCGCCGAGCTCCAGGTGTTCGGCACCGCCGCGCCCAACCCGGACCTCGTGGTCACGAGCGTCACCGCGACCCCCGCGTCACCGCTCGAGTCGCAGGCGATCACGCTGGCGGCCGTCGTCAAGAACATCGGCACGCAGTCGTCGGCCGCGACCGACGTCGCGTTCACGCTGAACGGCCAGACCGTCGCGACCAAGCCGGTCGGCGGCCTCGCGGCCGGCGCCCAGGCGACCGTCACGGCCGACGTCGGAGCCCGCCCCGCCGCGAGCTACACGATCGGCGCGGTCGCCGACGCGGGCAGCACGGTGGCCGAGCAGAACGAGGGGAACAACGCCTACGCCAACCCGACCCCGCTCGTCGTCACCGCCGTCCCGAGCTCGGACCTCCTCCCGACCCTCACGTGGTCGCCGAGCAACCCCGCCGCGGGCAGCACCGTGACCTTCTCCGCGACGATCGCCAACCAGGGCAACGTCGCGACGTCGACGGCCGCGCACGGCCTCACCGTCACCGTGACGAACAAGGCGACGGGCGCCGTCGTGCGCACCCTCACCGGCTCCGCGAGCGGCGCGATCGCCGCGGGCGCCAGCAGCACGAGCGTCAACCTCGGCACGTGGACCGCCGCGAACGGCAACTACGACCTCAAGGTCGTCGCCGCGCCGGACTCGACCGAGGTCTCCGCGAAGCAGGCCAACAACACCGCCACCCGACCGCTCTTCGTCGGGCGCGGCGCCAACCTGCCGTTCGACACGTACGAGGCGGAGGACGGCGTCACGGGCGGCGGCGCGACCGTGCTGGCGCCCAACCGCGTCGTCGGCGACCTCGCGGGCGAGGCGTCGGGCCGCCGCGCGGTGACGCTCAACCAGACCGGCGCGTACGTCGAGTGGACCACCAAGGCCCCGACGAACACCCTGCTGACCCGCTTCTCCATCCCCGACTCGGCGGGCGGCGGCGGGACGAACGCGACCCTCGCGATCTACGTCGACGGCCAGTTCCTCAAGAACATCGACCTCACCTCGCGCTACGCGTGGCTCTACGGCAACGAGACCAACCCGGGCAACCAGCCGGGCCAGGGCGCGCCGCGGCACGTCTACGACGAGGCGAGCACGCTGCTCGGCACGACCGTCCCGGCGGGCTCGAAGATCCGCCTCCAGAAGACGGCGAGCAGCACGAGCCAGTACGCGATCGACTTCGTCGACCTCGAGCTCGCGACGCCGCAGGCGAACCCGAACCCCGCGCAGTACACGCAGCCCGCGGGCTTCACGCACCAGGACGTCCAGGCCGCGCTCGACAAGGTCCGCATGGACGCCACGGGCACGCTCAAGGGCGTCTACCTCCCGGCCGGCGACTACCAGACGTCGAGCAAGTTCCAGGTCTACGGAAAGGGGGTCGACGTCGTCGGCGCCGGGCCGTGGTTCACGCGGTTCTTCGCGCCGCAGGGCCAGGAGAACACCGACGTCGGCTTCCGTGCCGAGGCGAGCGCGAACGGCTCGACGTTCCGCGACTTCGCGTACTTCGGGAACTACACGTCGCGCATCGACGGCCCGGGCAAGGTCTTCGACTTCGCCAACGTGAAGAACATGACGATCGACAACATCTGGGTCGAGCACATGATCTGCATGTTCTGGGCGTCCAACATGGACGACTCGGAGGTCACGAACTCCCGCATCCGCAACACGTTCGCGGACGCGATCAACATGACCAACGGCAGCGCGAACAACCACGTCCACAACAACCAGGCGCGCGGCACCGGTGACGACTCGTTCGCGCTCTTCGCGGCCACCGACAACGGCGGCAGCGGGCAGCGCGGCAACGTGTTCGAGAACCTCACCTCGACCAACACCTGGCGTGCCGCCGGCCTCGCGGTCTACGGCGGCCAGGACAACACGTTCCGCAACATCTACATCGCGGACACGCTGGTCTACTCGGGCGTCACGATCAGCTCGCTCGACTTCGGGTACCCGATGGAGGGCTTCGGCCCGGCGCCCACCGTGTTCGACGGGCTCACCGTCGTCCGCTCCGGCGGGCACTTCTGGGGCGACCAGGTGTTCGGTGCCGTGTGGATGTTCTCGGCGTCCAAGGCGTTCGGGAACATCCAGGTGAACAACCTCGACGTCATCGACCCGACGTACTCCGGGATCATGTTCCAGACGAACTACGTCGGCGGGCAGCCGCAGAACACGTTCCAGAACCCGACCTTCACCAACGTCACCATCACGGGGGCGAAGAAGAGCGGGGACCAGTACGACGCCAAGTCGGGCTACGGCATCTGGGCCAACCCGATGCCGGAGGCCGGCCAGGGCCCGGCCGTGGGCACGGCGACGTTCACCAACCTCACGTTCTCGGGCAACTTCCGGGACATCGAGAACACGACGTCGACCTTCACCATCACGCGCAACTGACGTCCGTCCACACCCCGCTCGACGCCGCAGCCCGCCTCACGGGGCGGGCTGCGGTGCGTCCGGGGCACGCAGGTCGGGCCGCTCGCCCGACCCGAACCGCCACCGCATCGCCGCGTGCTCGGCCGTGCGCTCGTAGGCGAACACGACCTCGGGCCGCACCGCGAAGACGAGCGCCGGGTCGCCGTCGTTGACGAACGCGCCGTCCTCGACCGTGAACGACCACTCGTCGCCGTACTTGCAGCGCCACCGCTCGGCGAGCCGGTGCAGCGCGGCGTCCTCGGTGACGCGCACGGCCGTCCCTTCCACGACGACGTCGAGCGCGTCCTCGTAGACGTTCGTCCCGGTCGTGAGCACCACGTGCGGGTTCTCGGCGAGGTTGCGGGCCTTGCGCTCGTGCGGCCCCGTGGTGACGTGCAGGCAGCCGTCCGCGACGACCGTCATGAGCGGCGTGACGTGCGGCCGGCCGTCGGGCCGCACGGTCGAGATCCAGGAGATCTCGGCGCGCTCGAGCGCCCGCCGGACGGACTCCCAGGGCACCGGGCTCGCGCCCGGGGAGCTGTAGCCGGGGATCAGCGTGCCCTCCGGCGCGCCGGGCGTGCCCGTGGGCGGTGCGGTCGTCATGCGCCTCTCGTCGGCGGTCTCGTCCGTCCTTCCTGGGACCGTCGAGCACGCCCGGACTCATCGGCCTCAGCCCAGGTCGCCGGGCCCCGCCTCGTGGCCCGGCCGCCCGGCCGTGCGGCGCTCCTGCTTCATGCGCGCCTCGAAGAGATGGCGCACGCCACCCGCGAGCTGCTCGCGCGCCGCGCGCTCGTGGTCGCGGAACACCGACCAGTAGCCGTCGTCGTACTCCTCGACGAGCTGGAACGTCCAGCGTCCGGGCGCGACGTTGCGCCCGACCAGGTCGGTCGCGATCCGGTCGGCGACCTCCGCGTGCCCCGCCGCCCGGAGCTTCTCGACGGCGTCGCCGAGCGCGAGGTCCGCCTCGCCGGTGAGCTGGTGGAACGTGTACAGGTGCCCGCGCGCCCGCTCGGTCGTCTCGAGCGCCTCGCTCAGCGCGCCGAGCGCCTCGACGGTCGCGTCGCTCACGCCCGGCGGGGTCTCTCTCGTGGGCAGGTCGGCAGGGTTCGGGGGCGTCTGCTCGCTCACGCGCCCACGCTAGGTGGGGGCGCACCCGCCCGCACGCCGCGCCCGGCCGGGACCGCGCGCGTCGGCGGGCTGTGACAGGGTTGACCAGCCACCCCCGACCGAGGACACCGCTGCGCCCATGCCCCAGACCGCACCCGTACCGACCGTCTCGACCGAGGCCACCCCGAGCCAGCGACCCCACCGGGCGGCGCGGCTCGAGGACCGGTGGCGCGCCGTCGTCTCCCGCTTCCAGAAGGCGCGCGGGTGGCGACCCCGCGTGGAGCCGTTCGCCGGGTACGGCAGCCCCCGACGCGTCCGCGTCCTGGGCCGTGTGCTCCTCGCGAGCCCCGCGTTCGACCCCGCGCTGCACGAGCGCGAGTCCGCGGACCGCCGCGGGTGGCGGTACTTCTTCACCGCCCCGGCGCCGCGGGAGGAGGTCCGGGTCCACGTCGGCGGCACGACCGTCGACCTCGTGTCCGACCGCGGCGGCTACCTCGACGCCACGATCGACGTCGCGCTCGCTCCCGGGTGGCACGACGTGACGTTCCGCCCGTCCTCGGGCGCCGTCGCGAAGGGCCGCGTGTTCGTCGTGGCCGACGGGCGCCGGCTCGGCGTCGTGTCCGACATCGACGACACCGCGATGGTGACCGCCGTCCCCCGCCCGTTCATCGCGGCGTGGAACACGTTCGTCCGGCACTCGAGCGCGCGCGTGCCCGTGCCGGGCATGGCCGCCCTGTACCGCGGGATCGCGACGGAGCGCCCCGGCACGCCGTTCGTCTACGTCTCGACCGGCGCCTGGAACACCGCCGCGAACCTGCGGCGCTTCCTCCAGCGCCACGGGTTCCCGCCCGGCCCGCTCCTGCTCACCGACTGGGGCCCGACGAACACCGGCTGGTTCCGCAGCGGCCCCGAGCACAAGGACACGTCCCTCGACCGCCTCTTCCGCGAGCTGCCCGACGTCGACTGGCTGCTGGTGGGCGACGACGGCCAGCACGACCCCGAGATCTACGCGCGTGCGGCGCGGCGGTACCCGGACCACGTCGCGGCCGTCGCGATCCGCGAGCTGACGCCCGCGCAGCAGGTCCTCGCCCACGGCTCCCCGCTGCCCACGCCGGGCAGCCTCCCGGGCGAGGTCGGCAGCGGCGTCCCGACGGCGTTCGGCCCCGACGGCGACGCGCTCACCCGTGCCCTCGCCCGGGCCCTGCGCCGCTGAGCGGTCGGGGGCGGGGCCGACCCGGCCCGCCGGGTGAGCGACGCCACCTCGTGACCTGCCCGGCGCGCCGGGATGCCGCGTGTCGTCGCGGGTGATTGCCTGAGGGAATGACGACGCCGGAGCTGCCCTTCCCCATGCCCGACCCCGAGCCCGAGCAGCCGCGGCGCACCTGGCCGTGGATCGTGCTCACGGTCGTCGCGGTGGTGGTGATCGGTGTCGTCGTGTGGCTCGTCAACCGCCCGGCGGACGACGCGCCCGCGGCGGAGACCCCGACGGCGACGGAGTCCCCGAACCCGTCGCCGACGGACACCGGCACGACGACCGACGACACGTCGACGCCCGCTGCCGAGGGGTGCCCGGCGGCGGGCGACGGTGTCCCCGCCGGGGCGGGCACGCACGAGATCGTCGACGTCGACGGTGACGGCCGCCCGGACACCGCGTGGCTGACCGGGGGCGCGGACCGCGCGTTCGGGATCACGACGGCCTCGGGTGCGACGTTCTCCGCGCCGATCGAGTCGGCGAGCCCGGTCGCGGCGAGCGCCGTCGTCCAGCTCGTCGCCGCGGGCGACGCCACCGCGCCGATCGCCCTCGTCGACACCGGCCGCGAGGTCCTGCTCTTCTCCGCCGCCGACTGCGCCGTCACGCCGACGCAGAACTCCCAGGGCGAGCAGTACACGTTCGACAAGGGCTTCACCGGGTTCGGCACGGGCGTCGGGTGCACCGAGGTCGACGGGGAGCTGCACCTCGCGGGCCTGAACGCCGTGTCGGACGACGGCACGGCCTTCACCGTCTCGCGCACCTTCGTCGACCTCGACGCGGGCGCGCAGACGGCGACGAACGGCGAGGAGGAGACCGTCGCCCAGGACGCCGCCCCGGACGACCCGGTCGTCACCACGGCCCAGGAGACCACCTGCGGCGACCTGGTAGCGGGCCAAGACGGCCCGCTAGAGCCCCAGTGACCCTGCCGAGCACGACGTTGCTGTCGTTATCGGGCTGATAACGACAGCAATGTCGTGCTCGACGGGGGCTTCCTCGGGGGTCAGCGGGCGTCGGCGAAGCGGTCCAGCTGGCTCGGGGACAGCGTGACGTCGCGCGCGGCCATCGCCTCGTCGACCTGCTCGATCCTGCTCGCCCCGACGATGGGCGAGATCCCCTGGCTCATGAGCCAGGCCAGGACGACCTGGTTCGGCGTCGCCCCCGTCTCCCGGGCGACCTCGCCGAGCACGCGGAGCACCCGCTCGGTGCCGGGATGGTCGTAGCCCGCGGAGAACGGGCGGTCCGCACGGGTGTACCCGCCCATCATCAAGGGCGTGTAGCACCACAGGTCGAGCCCTTCCGTGCGGGCGTGGTCGAGGTCGTCCGGGGCCAGGAGCTTGTGGCCCGCCTCCGGGACCGTGGTCCCCGGACGGGGCTGCACGAGGGAGTGCCGAAGCTGCAGCGCCGACCACTCGGCCACGCCCTGCCGACACGCGAGGTCACGCGCCTGCTGCACCCGCCACGACGCGTGGTTGGCCGCGCCGATCCGGGTGGCACGCCCCTCGGCCACCGCCTCTCCGAACGCGGCGACCGTCTCGCCGAGGTCCACCGTCCGGTCCTCCGCGTGCGCCCACAGCAGGTCGACGTGGTCGACGCCGAGGCGCTCGAGGCTCCCGTCGAGGCCCGCCCGGACGGCGGACGCGGAGAGGCCCTCCGCGCTCTCGGGCCAGGCGTGCGCGACCAGCGGGTCCTGGCGGACCTTGGTCGCGAGCCCGACGGCCGAGCGCGCCCCCGGGTTCGCCCGCAGCCACGCGCCGAGCACGCGCTCGCTGGCGCCGCCCAGACCGCTCGGGTCGGTCCAGAAGGCGTAGCAGTTGGCGGTGTCGAGCCAGTGGCCGCCGGCCTCGACGAAGCGGTCGAGCAGCCGGAACGCGGTGGTCTGCTCCACGCGCGTGCCGTGGTCCATGGTCCCGAGGACGATCTGGGGGGCGTTCTGCTGTGCGGTCATGGCCCCGATGCTCGATGCTGGAGCGCGCTCCAGGTCAAGCCGTGCTCGACGACGGAGCCGACTCCCCCTCGTCACCCGGGCCCGGGCTCGCTCCGGCCTGCTCGCGGTAGTACGCGATCTTCTCGTCGAGCACGCCGAGCGCGAGGTCGATCCGCGCCCTGCGCTCGTGCAGCTCCCGCCGATGGCTTTGGAGGAACGCGACGCGGTCCGCGGGGCTCCCCTCGCGGCGCAGGAGCGACGTGAACTCGCGCAGCTCGGAGATCCCCAGCCCGGCGTCCCGGAGGCACGTGACCAGCCCGATCCAGAACAGGTCGTCGCCGTCGTAGGCCCGGTGGCCGCCGACCGTCCGGGCGATCGGCCCGATGAGCCCCTCCCGCTCGTAGTAGCGGAGGGTGTCGAGGCTGACGCCTGCTCGGGCGGCGGCCGCCTGCGGCGTGAGCGTGTCGGACATGAGGAGCCTCTCTCTGCGCGATCGGTACCCGCCCCTGATTCTGGGTCCTGGTGCGCGCTCCAGGCCAACACCGCCCGGCTCACCCGCGCCCGCACACCCGGCACGTGCCACGGCGCCGGAGCCAGTAGGCGTAGGTCGCGGCGCCGAGCGCGAGCGACCAGACCGGCCACAGGAGCGTCGGCCCGACGGCGCCCCACGAGTCCGCGGTCAGGGCCAGCCGGCTCTCGCCGAACCCGAGGACGATGAGCGAGAGCCCCGCGGGGAGCACCGCGACCGCGACGATCGTCGCGGGGACGACCGCCAGCCCGACGGGGACCCTGCGCCCCGCGAGCCCGACCATCCACCGGGGGAAGACCTCGCCCCAGCGCTGGAAGAGGCCGAGCGTGAGCACGGCACCGACGAGCGCGAACCCGCCCAGCCCGAGCGCCGCGACCCAGCCGTCGTCCCCGGCGAGCTGCGCGACGTCGTCGGGCGAGAAGCCGAGCGGGATGCCGAGGACCCAGGCGATGCGCGTCACCGCGTAGAACGTCGGGATCGCGGCGGCGACGAGCGCGGCCGTCCGGCCCCAGCGCGCCGCGGCGGCGGGCGCGGTCCACGCGGGGTCGTGCCCGTCGTGGCGGCGCCCGCAGGACGCGCACGCCCCGGCCCCGCGGCGCACGAACCGCCACGTCGAGGCGACGAGCAGGGCCGCGCCGGCCAGGAGCGCGAGCTGGGTCAGCGGGCCTGGGCCCAGGAAGTCCTCGAACGCCGCCCGGATCACGGGGTCGAACGGCGCCATGACGAGCGTGACCGGCAGGTACCCGAGCCGCGCCAGGATCGACGCGTCGGTGAGCGCGAGCACCCCGGCCGAGACGACCGCGGTCGCCGCGACGGTCAGCGCGCGGTCGGCCCGGGCGACGGGGCCGTGCCGGGCCCCGAGCCACGCCCGCAGCGCGGTCGCCGCGCCGACGAGGGCGAGGACCGCGACCCACGGCGTGAGCGTCGCGCCCGCGACCCCGCTCAGGGCGCCGAACGACAGGTCGTTCGCGTCGCCCACCGCAAGCGTGCCGCCGGTCAGGGTGACGACGAGGGCCGCGACTCCCCCGACCGCCCACCACGCCGCGGCGGTCGGGGCGATCCACCGACCACGGGCGGCGTGCGTCCCGGGACCGGGCGGCGCTCCGGCGAGGGACCCGACGGCGACCGTGCGCGGGCCGGACGGTGCAGCAGAGGACGGGGGCGGGGTTCGTGTGCTCATGACTCGACCCTCGCGTCCGGCAGGCCGCGCCGGATCCCCCGCGGCGACGACGACGCTCCCCCGCGCGGGGGATCAGTCGCGCGCGGGCCCGCGACGCAGAGCCCGGAGCGCGCCCGTGGACCACAGCGCCCACGCCACGAGGACGGGCTGGAAGAACAGGCGCACGAACCGCTTGGCGTCCGTGTCGAGGCCGAACCCGTCCTTGCCCTCGAGCCACTGGCCGACGTTCCCCGGGAAGATGACGACGAAGAACGCGGCGGCGACCAGGCCCACCGCGACCCGCCAGCGGGACAGCACGACGAGCGCGCCACCCAGCGCGATCTCGACGGCCCCCGAGGCGAGCACCGTGACGTCCTCGTCGACCGGGAACCACGACGGCACCTGGGCCTGGAACTCCTCCCGCGCGACCGTGAGGTGGCTGACGCCCGCACCCACGAGGGCGAGCCCGAGCGCGACCCGAGCGAGCGTCGCGACGGGCGGGACGGGCGGTGCGGGGCGGGTGAGCACGGAGAGGTCCATGGCGCGATCGTCGCACCGGGCCGGGACACCCGCAGCGTTGCGTGCCGGCCCGCCCGTCAGCCGGCCCGCACGAACCCGGACTCGTACGCGCGGACGACGGCCTGGGTGCGGTCGCGCACGCCGAGCTTGGCGAGCACGTTGCCCACGTGCGTGCGCACCGTCTCGACACCGAGATAGAGCTCGCCCGCGATCTCCGCGTTCGAGAGCCCCCGCGCGACGAGGCGCAGCACCTCGCCCTCGCGCTCGGTGAGCCGCGCGGCGCGCAGCTCGTCGCCCGCGGGGGGTCGTGCCGTCGCGAGCCGGCGGACGGCGTCGGGGAACAGGAGCGACTCGCCCCGCGCGACGACCCGCACGGCCTGTGCGACCTCCTCGGGCCGCGCGCGCTTGAGCAGGAACCCGTGCGCGCCCGCGCGGAGCGCGTCGAGCACGTGGTCGTCGTTCTCGAACGTCGTGAGGACGAGCACGCGCGGTGCGTCGGCGCGCGCGAGGAGCGCGCGCGTCGCGGCGATGCCGTCGACCCGCGGCATGCGCACGTCCATGAGCACGACGTCGGGGAGCGCCCGCGCGACGACCCCCGGCACCTCCGCGCCGTCCCCCGCCTCGCCGACGACCTCGAGGTCCGGCTCCGCGTCGAGGATGACGCGCAGCCCCGCGCGCACGAGCGGCTCGTCGTCCACCAGCACCACACGCGTCGTCCCGCCGCTCATCCGCCCGATCCTGCCAGCGGGAACGTCGCGCGCACGACCCACGCGCCGCCGTCGGGCACGGGACCCGCCGATACCTCACCGCGCAGCAGCTGGGCCCGCTCCCGCATGCCCGCGAGGCCGTGCCCCTCACGGCCGGGACCGTCGGGTGCCCGACGACGCGTGCCTGGCCCGAGCGAGTTGCGCACCTCGACGACGAGCGCGCCGCCCGGACCCCGCGCCACAGCGGCGGCGACCGCCTCGCCCGGGGCGTGGCGGAGCGCGTTCGTGAGCGCCTCCTGGACGACTCGGTACGCCTCCCGGGACACCGCGCGCGGCACGTCCGGCAGCATGTCGTCGCCCTGCGCAAGGTGCACGTCGACGCCCGTGCGGCGCGCGTCGTCGAGCAGGGCGTCGAGGTCGGCGAGCGTGCGCGCCGGGCTGCGCACGGGCGCGCGCGGTCCGCCAGCCTCGGCCGGCGACGCCTCCGCGCGGAGCAGCCCGAGGACGTGGTCGAGGTCCGCCATCGCGGTACGGCCCGTCTCCTCGATCGCGGCGAGCGCGGCTCGTGCGGCGACCGGGTCTCGATCGAGGAGGCGGGCGGCCGCGGCGGCCTGGAGGGTCGTGACGGTCAGCGCGTGCCCCACCGAGTCGTGCAGCTCGCGCGCGAGCCGGCCCCGCTCGGCGTCGCGGTCGGCCGCCGCCTCGAGCTCCGCGATGCGCTCCGACTGGTCGGGGCCGAGGAGCGGGAGGGCCGCCTGCCGGAGCACCGCGCGCGCGAGCGCGACGGCGTACGGGACGGCGAGCAGCGCGAGCACCGCGGTGACCAGCCACGTCCACGCGGGCAGCGCCTCCCACGGCCGCCAGTCGGTGAGGAGCACCGGCTCGACCCCCGTCGCGGAGAGCACGAGCTGCGTCGCGACCGGGACGAGGAACAGCACCACGACGAGCACCGCGGCGCCGAGCGCGAGGTGCAGCCCGTACCAGGCAGCGGCGCGCCATCGGGTGGCCGCACCCGGGGGCGAGGCACCCGCCGGCACGGGCACGTCGACGTCGAGGAACGTCCGCGCGGCCGCGATCTCGAGCGCGCGGACGGGGGCGAGGAACGGCGGCGTGCTCACGAGGACCGCGGAGACGAGCGCGAGGACGAGTGTCGCGACGCGCGGCGTCTGCAGCGAGGCGAACATCTGCACGAACCCGGCGACCAGCGTCACGTACGCTCCGGCGACCACCCCGCCGACCACGAGGTAGACCCCGGCCCGGACGGTGGCCGCGCTGCGCAGCGGCGCGACGGCCCGGTCCCACCCGCTCCGCCCCGGCGCGGTCGCCGCGCGGGACGGTCGGGCGTCGTCGGGCGTCATGGCCCCAGTCTCGCGGGACCGGGCAGGGCGCGCCTCCCCCGGCCGGGGGATCCGCAACCCCGGTCACGCCCGCGCTCGGCTCCCGCCGCACGTGCCCGCGCGGTCCCGCGCGAGCGCTGGTCCAATGGGCGCATGGTCGGCTTCTGGTGGGGCCTCGTCGGCGCGTCGTCGCTGCTCCTCGGCGCGGCGCTGGTCTTCTGGCGACCGCCGGGCCAGCGGCTCGTCGGGCTCATCATGGCGTTCGGCTCGGGCGTCCTCATCAGCGCGGTCGCGTACGACCTCGTGGAGGACGCGTCCACGCACGCGAGCGGGCTCGTGCTGCTCGCGGGCCTCGCGGGCGGTGCGCTGACGTTCTTCGTCGGCGACCGCATCATCGACCGGATGGGCGGCGGGGGCCGCAAGCGGTCCACGGGCGTGCAGGCGGAGTCCGTCCAGGCGGCGGGCGGGACCGGGGGTGCGGCGATCGCGCTCGGCACGGTGCTCGACGGCATCCCCGAGTCGGTCGTGCTCGGCGCGACCCTCATCGGCGGCGGCGGGGTGAGCGTCGCGATGCTCGCCGCCGTGTTCGTCTCGAACCTGCCCGAGGCGATGTCCGCGACGTCCGGGCTGCTCAAAGCGGGCACGAAGCCCTCTCGGCTCTGGGTGCTGTGGGGGTCGACGACCCTGGTCTCGGCGCTCGCGGCCGGGATCGGCTACGTCGCGCTCGACGGCGCGTCGCCCGCGGTCGTGGCGATTACGCAGGCGTTCGCCGCCGGGGCGCTGCTCACCATGCTCGTCGACACGATGATCCCCGAGGCGACGGAGTTCGGCGGCCCGGTCACCGGGCTCGTCACGGTGCTGGGCTTCGCGACGGCGTTCGGGCTGAGCTCGCTCTGAGCGTCAGGCGGCGAGGTCCTGGCCGCTCATGCGGTGGATCGACGCCATGACCTCGTCCGTGAGCTCGCGCCGCGCCTGCGCGGGCTTGGTGCCGGCCGTGATCTGACGCTGCGGGTCGATGGGCTTGCCGAAGTGCACCTCGACGCGGTGCAGGCGCGGGATCCGCTTGCCGATGGGCTGGACCTTGTCCGTGCCGCGCACCGCGACGGGGACCACCGGGGCGTGCCCGGCGAGCGCGAGCCACGCCACGCCCGTACGGCCCGCGTGCAGCTTGCCGTCGCGCGAGCGCGTGCCCTCGGGGTAGATGCCGAACGCGCCGCCGCGCTGGAGCACCTCGAGGGCGTCCTCGAGCGAGCGCTGACCGGCGCGCGGGTCGTCGCGCTGGACGGGGATCATGCCGATCGTCGTGAAGAACCAGCGCGACAGGCGGCCCTTGAGACCGCGGCCGGTGAAGTACTCGGCCTTGGCGAGGAACGTGACGTGCCGCGGCGCGACGATCGGGATGAGGATCGAGTCGATGAACGACAGGTGGTTGCTCGCGAGGATGACCGCCCCGTTGCGCGGGATGTTGTTGCGTCCGGTCACCTGTGGCCGCAGCAGCACGTAGGCGAGCAGCGACAGGATGAGCCTCAGGACGCGATAGGTCATTCGTTCATTGTGCACTCTCGTCGGCGCACGTCCGTGCACGCGGCGTTCGCCCCCGGTGTCCTCGCAGGTCGTCCGGCGTCACCTCCGGTTCACGCGTCCCGGCGCGCCTCCGTCGACGCGACGCGACGTGCACGGCCCCCGCGCGTGACCGCGTAGAGGGCCAGGATGACGACCACCAGACCGGCCGTGGACAGGAGCTGGGCGCGCGCGGCGTCGTCTGTCAGCATGAGGACCGCCAGCGCCGCGAGCCCGGCGAGCACGGCCCACGTGAGCCACGGGAAGCCCCACATGCGCAGGGTCATGGGCTCGCCCGACGCGCGCGCCTGCGCCTCGATCCGACGGCGCAGCCGGAGCTGCGACACCGCCACGAGCACCCACACGACGAGCAGCGCCGCGCCCACCGCGTTGAGCAGGATGCCGAGCAGCGCCTCGGGCAGGAGCCCGTTGAGCCCGACCGCGACGAGCGCGAAGAACACCGACACGAGCACCGAGACCCACGGCACGTCACGGCGCGACACGCGCCGTAGGGCTCGCGGCCCGTCACCGCGCCCGGCGAGCGAGTACGCCATGCGGGACGTGCCGTAGACGTTCGCGTTGAAGGCGGACAGCAGCGCGACCACCACGACGACCTCCATGACGCGCGCGGCGCCCTGGAGCCCGGCGAGGTCCAGCACCGCGACGAACGGGCTCTCGGCGAGCAGCGGCGAGTCCCACGGCAGGACGAGCACCATGATCGCGACCGATCCCAGGTAGAACACGAGGATCCGCCACACGATGCTGCGGGTCGCGCGCGCGACGGCCGTGCGCGGCTCGCGCGCCTCGGCCGCGGCGATCGTGACGATCTCGATGCCGCCGAACGCGAAGACGACGACGAGCAGCCCCGCGGCGATCCCGCCCCAGCCCTCGGGCGCGAAGCCGCCGTGGCCCAGGAGGTTCGAGGTGCCGACGGGGTCGGTCCCCGGCAGCAGCCCGAGGACCAGCAGGACGCCGACCACGAGGAAGCCGACGATCGCCGCGACCTTGACGAACGCGAACCAGAACTCGAGCTCGCCGAACTGCCGCACGCCCCACAGGTTGATCACCGCGAAGACGACGACCACGGCGAGCGCGACGCCCCACTGCGGCACGTCCGGGTACCAGCCGGTGACGATGCGCGCCGCGCCGGTGATCTCCGCGCCGAGGACCATGACCAGCATGAACCAGTAGAGCCAGCCCAGCAGGAACCCGGCCCACGGCCCGAGCGCCTCCTCCGCGTACACGGAGAACGACCCGCTCGCGGGCCGCGCGCTCGCCATCTCGGCGAGCATCCGCATGACGAGGATGACGACGACGCCCGCGATCGCGTAGGACACGAGCACGGCGGGGCCGGCGGTCGCGATCCCGACGCCCGAGCCGAGGAACAGGCCCGCGCCGATCGCGGAGCCGAGCCCCATCATCGTCAGGTGCCGCGTCCGCAGCCCGGTGCCCAGGTGGTCGGCGGAGGTCGCGGACCCGGTCGCGCCGTCGGACGCCGGCGGTCGCTCCGACGGGGACGGGTGCCCGGTCGGTGCCGAGGGTTCGGGCATGGGGGTGCTCATGGTGCGGTCCTGCGGTCGGAGTCCCGGTCGCCGTGCTCGACGCCGACCCACGACGCTACACGGCCCGTCGCCGCCCTCCGCCCGCGGAGTCCCGTTCCGGGGACGCTCCGGCCCGGATGTTCCGCCCGGGCACGACGGCGCCCCGCAGCCGGCGCGAGGGATCGCTCGGGTGCGGGGCGGCGTCGGGCACGACGCTGTGCCTGCGACTACGGGGTCGCGGTCCGCGGGAGCGGCGCGACGGCGTGGTGCCGCGGCGTGGTGCTCTCACCGCCGGTCGCCCCGGCGGGCGGTGCGGGCTGTGGCGTGGCGCCGGTGCTGCCGTCGGCCGGTCGGCCGTCACGGTCCTGGCCGTCGCCCGGGGCGGCCGGGGCCACCGGCTCGGGAGGCGTCGCGTCGCCGGCCACGGGGCGTCGGGTCGAGCCGTTGATGACGCCGTCGTCCTCGAGGTCGTCGAGGTCGTCCTCGTCCACGGAGCTCGCGCCGTGCTCCGCGCCCGCGGCGAACACGGACGGGTCGGGCGGGTTGCCGAGCCTGACGTGGTTGAACAGCAGGTTGAGCAGGATCGCCATGACGGCGGCGGAGCTGATGCCCGAGTGGAAGATGATGCCGAACCACGTGGGGAACTGGTCGTAGAAGTCGGGCTTGGCGATGGGGATCATGCCGAAGGAGATCGACGCCGCCACGATGATGAGGTTCATCGGCCGCGAGTAGTCGACCTTCGCGAGCGTGCGGATGCCCGACGCGGCGACCGAGCCGAACAGCACGACGCCCGCACCGCCGAGGACCGGCGTCGGCACCGCGGCCACGACGCGGCCCAGGACCGGCAGCAGGCCGAGGACCACGAGGATCGCGCCGCCCGCCGCGACGACGAACCGCGACTTCACGCCCGTGATGGCCACGAGCCCGACGTTCTGCGCGAACGCCGACTGCGTGAACGAGCCGAAGAACGGCGAGACGACGGACGACGCCATGTCGGCGCGCAGGCCGTTGGCGATGCGCTTGCGGTCCACCTTGGTACCGACGATCTCGCCCACGGCGATGATGTCCGCCGTCGTCTCGGTGAGGGTCACGAGGATGACGATGAGCATCGAGATGATCGCGGCGATCTCGAACGTCGGGGCGCCGAAGCCGAGGAACGACGGGAACGCGGCGACCGGACCGTCGCCCACGCCGGAGAAGTCCGCCTTGCCGAGCGCGAGCGCGATGAGCGTGCCGACGACGATCGCGATGAGGATCGACAGGCGCGAGATCGTGCCGCTGCCCACCTTCGACAGCAGGATCACGATCGCGAACGTCAGCGCGGCGAGGCCGATGTTGCTCACCGAGCCGTAGTCGGGCGCGCTCGCGTTGCCGCCCATCGCCCAGTTCGCCGCGACGGGCATGAGCGTCAGGCCGATCGTCGTGATGACGACGCCCGTGACGACCGGCGGGAAGAACCGGATGATCTGCGCGAAGAACGGCGTGATGAGCAGGCCGACCGCCGACGCGACGAGCACCGCGCCCAGCACCCCCGGGATCCCTCCCCCGCCGTTGACGATCGCGACCATCGTGGACACGCCCGCGAACGACACGCCCTGCACGAGCGGGAGCTGCGACCCGAAGAACGGGATGCCGAGCGTCTGGAGGATCGTCGCGAGGCCGCCCATGAAGAGGGACGCCGCGACGAGCGTCCCGATCTCGGCGCCGGTCAGCCCGGCGGCGCCGCCCACGATGAGCGGCGGGGCGATGATGCCGCCGTACATCGTGAGCACGTGCTGGAACCCGTACCCGAACGTCGACCCGATGGGCAGCCGCTCGTCCTCGGGGCGTACCGGACGACGTTCGGCGCCGTCCGTGGCCCTCGTGGCTCGCGCGTTCATAGCGGACCTCCTCGTCAGCTATCGTTCCGCTTGGCGGAAAACTACTTCCACTATTCGAACGCCATGTGTGACGTGTGTCAAGTCCCTCCCGGCAACTCGCGCGTGGCCAGCCCGAACGGTCACGGCTCAGGCTGTCGCGAAGGTCTCAGCACCCCACGGGCCTGTGGCACGACCGGGCGCTGACACCTCGTGGGTGGGTCAGCCCGCGACGAGGCGGCGGGCCGCCGCCGAGTGCTCCGCGACCAGGGCGCCGAGGTCGAGGCCCGGGATCGCGCCGTCAACCACGCGCCACTCGCCCCCGATCATGACGCGGTCCGCGCGGTCGGCCCCGCACAGCAGGAGCGCCGCGACCGGGTCGTGGGAGCCGGAGAAGCGCAGCTCGTCGAGGCGCCACAGCGCGAGGTCCGCCTGCTTGCCGACGGCGAGCACGCCGACGTCGTCCCGGCCCAGGACGCGCGCCGACCCGCGCGTGCCCCAGCCGAGCGCGCGGGTCACGGGGATGTCGGCGCCGTACCTGAGGCGCTGGAGGTAGAGCGCCTGGCGCGCCTCGAGGATCATCGTCGAGGCGTCGTTCGACGCCGAGCCGTCGACCCCGAGCCCGACGGGCGCGCCCGCGTCCTCGAGCTCCACGGCCCGCGCGATCCCGGACGCGAGGCGCATGTTCGACGTCGGGCAGTGCGCGACGCCGGTGCCCGCCGCCCCGAGGCGGCGCACCTCCTCGTCGTCGAAGTGGATGCCGTGGCCGAGCCACGCGCGGTCCGTGAGCCAGCCGACCGACTCCAGGTAGTCGACCGTGCGCATCCCGAAGCGCTCGCGGCAGAAGTCCTCCTCGTCGATCGTCTCGGCGAGGTGCGTGTGCAGGCGGACGTCGAGGTCCTCCGCGAGCGCCGCGCTCTCGCGCATCGCGTCGGTGGTCACCGAGAACGGCGAGCACGGCGCGAGAGCGATCTGGACCTGCGCCCCGGCGCCCCGCTCGTGGTAGCGCTCCACGAGGCGCTGCGAGTCGGCGAGGATCACGTCCAGGCTCTGCACGACCGACTGCGGCGGCAGACCGCCGTCGTCCTGGCCGAGCGTCATGGACCCGCGCGTGAGCGTCGCGCGCATCCCGAGGCGCTTGACCGCGGCGACCTGGAGGTCGATCGCGTCGTCGAGACCGGCCGGGAAGACGTAGTGATGGTCGGCTGCCGTCGTGCAGCCGGAGAGCAGCAGCTCGGCGAGCGCGACCGTCGTCGCGAGCTCGTGGTCGCGCGGGGTCAGGCGCGCCCACACCGGGTAGAGGCGCTGGAGCCAGGGGAAGAGCGGGGCGTCGGCGACCGGCCCCCAGGCGCGCGTGAGCGTCTGGTAGAAGTGGTGGTGCGTGTTGATCAGCCCGGGCGTGAGCACGTGCTGCGAGGCGTCGAACGTCGCGTCGACGGGGGCGGACGGCTGCGCGCCCGCCGCGACGACCTCGGCGATCACCCCGTCCTCGACGACGACCCCGCCGCGCGCGTCCGGCGCGTCCGGGGAGTCGTCCGCGGTGAAGACGCCGAGCGGGTCACGGACCCAGGTGCGGGTGCTGGTCATGGTGCCTCCTGGTGGCTCGTGCTCACCGAGGCGCGGCTCCGGCGCCACGGTGCGCCGGCTCAGTGGTCCTGTCTGCCGATCCAGGTGCCGCGGGAACCGCGGCTGGGCCGACCGTAGGCCGGGCCGCGAGGGACCGTCAACCCCGGCGGACGACGACGCGGACCTCCGCCGCGCGCGACCTGCGGCGCTGCGGGATCCTGGGACCCGCCGCCCGCCGACACCCGGAGACCCGCCCGTGAACGTCTACGCCCCGCTCGTCCCGGTGTTCGTGGTCGCGCTGCTCGCACCCCTGCTCGCGGGCCTCATGCCGGTGCGGTCGCGCGTGCCGCAGGTCGTCGTGCTGCTCCTCGGGGGCATCCTCATCGGGCCGTCCGCGCTCGACCTCGCGACGCCCGACGACGTCACGCTCCTGTCCGACCTCGGCATGGGCTTCCTGTTCCTCCTCGCCGGGTACGAGCTCGAGCCGAGCCTGCTGCGCGAGCGCGTCGGGCGGCGGGCGGGAGCCGCGTGGTTGACGTCGCTCGTCGTCGGGGCGCTGCTCGTCCTCGTGGTCGTGGGTCACGACTCGCCGCACGCCGTCGCAGCGGGGGCGATCGCGCTCACGACCACCGCCCTCGGGGTCGTGCTGCCGATCCTGCGCGACGGCGGTCAGCTCGGCTCGCGGCTCGGTCGCGCGGTGCTCGTGGTCGGGGCGGTGGGCGAGCTCGGTCCGATCGTCGCCATGGCGGTGCTGCTCGGGACGCGCGAGAGCGGCGTCGCGGCGATCCTGCTCGTCCTGTTCGCCGTCGTCGCGATCGCGCTGTCCGCGCTCCCGGGCCGGCTGGGGCGCCTCAAGGCGCTCGGCGGCGACCGGCTCTTCAGCGCCGCGGAGCACGGGACGGGCCAGAGCACGCTGCGCCTCACGGTGCTGCTGCTCGTCACGCTGCTCGCGCTCGCCGCGGGGCTCGGGTTCGACGCGGTCCTGGGCGCGTTCGTCGGCGGCATGGTGCTGCGGCGCTGGGCGCCGGGCGACGTCGAGGCGCTGGAGAAGAAGCTCGACGCGGTCGCGTGGGGCGTGTTCGTGCCGGTGTTCTTCGTCAGCTCCGGCATGGGCCTGGACATCGACTCCATCGTCGCGTCGCCGCTGCTGCCGCTGACGTTCTTCATGCTCATGGTGGTCGTGCGGGGCGGGCCCGTGCTGCTGTGGTTCCGGCGCGAGCTGCCGTCGGTCGAGCGCGTCCAGACCGCGCTGTACGCCGCGACCGCCCTGCCGCTGCTCGTCGCGCTCACGGAGATCGCGGTCGAGCAGGGCGCGATGACGTCGCGCGTCGGCGCGGCGCTCGTGGGCGCGGGCGTGCTCTCGGTGATCGTGCTCCCGATGGTCGCGAGCCGGCTGGGCCCACGCCCCCCGGAGGCCGGCGAGTCCGCACCCCCGCCGACGGAGGAACGCGCCGGCGGATGACTCGCCGGGCGAGCGATGCGTCCGCGGGCGAGAGATGCGTCCGGGGACGCAGCGCTCGGACACGGACGCATCGCTCGGCTGCGGACGGGTCAGAAGGTCCACTGCTGGTTGGTCGACCCGTGGCAGTCCCAGATCACGAACCGCTGGCCCTCGTGGAGCGGGTTGCCGCCCTCGGCGTCCAGGCACCGGCCCGACTGTGGGTTGCGCAGCGTCTTCGACCCCGCGTCGTAGGCCCATCTCTGCGCGTTCGTGCCGTTGCAGGTCCAGAGCTGGACCGCCGTCCCGTTCGCCGTGCCGCTGCCGCTCACGTCGAGGCACTTGCCGAGCGCCCTGATCGTCCCGTCGCTCCCCCGCGTCCACGACTGCGCGACGTTGCCGTTGCACGGGACGATCTGCACGCGGTTGCCGTCGTGCGTCTGGCCCCAGGGGACGTCGAGGCAGTACCCGTTCGCGATCCGGATCGTCCCGGTCCCGGTCGGGAGGCCGCCCCCGGGGTTCGGCGGGTTCGAGGTTCCCGAGCCGTTGTCGTAGACCCGGACGTAGTCCACCTTCATCTGCTGGGGGAACGAGGTCGTGCCGTCGGGGTACCCGGGCCACTGCCCGCCGACGGCGACGTTGAGGATGAGGAAGAACGGCTGGTCGAACACCCACGCGTTCGCGCCGACGCTCGCGCGCGTCACGCGGTGGAACTGCTGGCCGTCCACGAACCAGGTGATCTCACCGGGCTTCCAGTCCACGGCGAAGGTGTGGAAGTCGTCGGCGAACGACCAGCCCTGCGGGTGCTGGTACATGCCCGTGATGCCGGCGCCGCCGGAGTACCCCGGCCCGTGCACCGTGCCGTGCACGCGGTGCGGCTCGAAGCCGACGTTCTCCATGACGTCGATCTCGCCCGACGTCGGCCAGCCCACCCCGGGGAGGTTGCCGCCGAGCATCCAGAACGCCGGCCAGATGCCCTGGCCCCGCGGGATCTGGATGCGTGCCTCGACGCGCCCGTACTGCGGCTGGTACTTCCCCTGGGTCGTCATGCGCGCGGACGTGTACGACCCGTCGGCCTCGCGACGTGCGGTGATGACGAGGTGGCCCTGACCGTCGAGAGCCGAGTTCGCGCGGGAGGTCGTGTAGTTCTGGAGCTCGGCGTTGCCCCAGCCGCCGGCGCCCGTCTCGTGGTTCCAGCGAGCGGGGCTCGGGGCCGAGCCGGCGGCGCCGTCGAACTCGTCCGACCAGATGATGTCGCCCGGCGCGGCGGCGGCCGACGTCGCCGGGACGGCCACGGCGAGCGCCGCAGCGGCAGCGGTGAGCGCGGCGACGACGGCGCCCGCGACCCTGCGGCGCGCGCGAGGAGTGGTGCGGTCCCGGGTCCGGGGTGGGTCGACGGGCGGGGTGGTGGGCAGGGAGCGCTGACGTGCGAGGTCCATCGATCCTCCAGTCCGGCGGCGGTGCCGCCTGCGTCTCGCCACGGTGCGCGACGTGCTCTCGGCGCGACTCTGCACCGGGCGGGGGCCGTTCCTCGGCCCTCCGTCCGCGACCCTACGGTGGCGGGAAGACGCCGAGCAAGCGCTCTCTCGGCGTGTCGTGGGATCGCTCCCACTTTGACGCGGGCCGACAGCGGGGCCCTGCGCGCCGACGGCGGTCGGCGAGAGCGCCGGGAGCGTCAGGCCGTCGCCGGGACCGCCGCGTCGAGGATCGCCTCCGCCGCCCGGCGGGCCTGGCACGCGACGTCGACGTCCTGCGTGATCGCCGCCGTCGTCTGCGCGCCCTCGGCGAGCAGCACGACCTGGAGCGCGACGTCGTCGGGCAGCCCCGCCTCGCGCACGACGTCGCGCGCGTACCGCTGGAACGACTCCTTGTGCTCGCGCACGGCCGCGGCGACGGCGGGCGACGTCGCGCCGAGCTCGCCGAACGAGTTGATGAACGCGCACCCGCGGAACCCGTCCTCGCGGAACCACGCGTCGAGGAAGTCGAACACGGCGAGCAACCGGTCGCGTGGTGTGGTCGCGCCGGCCGCCGCGCGGGCGATCCCCGCGTCCCACTGCTCGGTGCGGCGCGCCAGCACGGCGACCACGAGGTCGTCCTTGGACGGGAACAGCGAGTAGATGCGCTTGAGCGACACCCCGGCCTCGGTGCGGACCGCGTCCATCCCCACGGACTGGACGCCCCGCGCGTAGAACAGCCGGTCTGCGGCGGCCATGACCGCCGTGCGTGCGCTCACGTCGTCGAGCATCGTCATCTCCTGTTCACGTCGCGCCACTTGCGCTGAGAACCATCGTTCTCTAGTGTAGCGACCAACGGGAGAACGCTCGTTCTCCCGACTTCCGCGAAGGGAGCACGACCATGGGGTACATCACCGTCGGGCAGGAGAACTCCACCGACATCGAGCTCTACTACGAGGACCAGGGCGCCGGGCAGCCGGTCGTCCTCATCCACGGCTACCCCCTCGACGGGCACAGCTGGGAGCTCCAGAAGCGCGAGCTCCTCGACGCCGGCTACCGCGTGATCACCTACGACCGCCGCGGGTTCGGCGCGTCGAGCAAGGTCGGCAGCGGGTACGACTACGACACGTTCGCGGCCGACCTGAACACGGTCCTCGAGACGCTCGACCTGCGCGACGTGATCCTCGTCGGGTTCTCCATGGGCACGGGCGAGCTCGCCCGCTACGTCCACAACCACGGGCACGAGCGCGTCGCCAAGCTCGCGTTCCTCGCGTCGCTCGAGCCGTTCCTCGTCCAGCGCGACGACAACCCCGAGGGCGTCCCGCAGTCCGTGTTCGACGGGATCGCCGAGGCGGCCCGCGCCGACCGGTACGCCTGGTACACGCAGTTCTACAAGGACTTCTACAACCTCGACGAGAACCTCGGGAAGCGCATCAGCGAGGACACCGTCCGCGCGAGCTGGATCACCGCGATCGGGTCCGCCCCCGTCGCCGCGTACGCCGTCGTGCCCACGTGGATCGAGGACTTCCGGGCCGACGTCGAGGCGGTCCGCGCGGCCGGCAAGCCGACGCTCATCCTGCATGGCACGAAGGACAACATCCTCCCGATCGACGCGACCGGGCGCCGCTTCCGCGAGCTCGTGCCGGACGCCGAGTACGTCGAGGTCGAGGGCGCGCCCCACGGCCTGCTCGTCACCCACGCGGCCGAGGTCAACGAGGCGCTGCTCGCCT
The DNA here is from genome assembly GCF_059758455.1 of Cellulosimicrobium sp. GQ32. Lineage (NCBI taxonomy): Bacteria > Bacillati > Actinomycetota > Actinomycetes > Micrococcales > Promicromonosporaceae > Cellulosimicrobium > Cellulosimicrobium sp. GQ32. Next base: position 72,997 of record NZ_JCAXEP010000005.1, read on the forward strand.
TCGTCGGGCGCTGATCACCGCGGCGGCCCTCGCGGCCCGGGCGCCGGGAGACCGGCGCCCGGGCCGTCGTCGGGCTCAGCGTCAGGCGACCGACACGCGGTAGTCGTCGGCGTCGTCGTCCCAGGCCAGGTCGACGGCGCCGGCGGCCTGCGCCGCCTTGCAGAACTGGAGGAAGCCGCGGTACCCGAGCGCCTTCTCGCTGAAGTCGGGGCGCTTCTTGCGGATCGCGTTCTTCAGGCCGGACAGGACGGTCGAGCCGCCCTCCTCCCGGACCACGTCGCGCACGAGCGCGAACGCCTGGTCGGTGTCGCCCTGCGCGGGCAGCGACACCTCCGGGTCGCCCGTCGCGGGTCCCGGCGCGAGCTCCACGAAGCTCCGGTCGGCGAGGAACCGCAGGAACTCGCCGAAGTTGCGGAACCCGTAGTCGGCCTCGCTGAACGTCGGGTCCTTGCGCAGGAGCGTGCGCTTGAGCACCGACGCGGTGACGGGTCCGCTCGTGGACGCCTCGAGGTCCGCGAGCGTCTGCGCGACGCGCACCTCCATGGGGACGTCCTCGCCCGACGGCGCGTCGTCGTCGCCCTCGGGGGTCGTCGCGGCGAGCGCGGGCTCGTCGGCCGGCTGCTCGACGGGCGTCGTCTCGCCGTCGACCTCGGCGTTCTCGGTCACGACGGGCTCGCCCCGCCGGGACGAGCGCCCGACGGCCTCGCCGAGCTCCGCGAGCGCCGCCGCGGCCGGGGTCTCGACCTCCGGCTCGGCGATCTCGGTCGCCTTGCGACGTCCGGACGTGCGCCCGCCGGAACGCTTCGCCTTGGCCCCGCCCGACGCCGTCGCACCGGACGTGCGCGAGCCGCGGACCGAGCGGGGCTCCGGCTCGTCCGGGACGTCGACGCCCTCGAGCCTGTCGTAGAAGAGGAACTCGTCGCACGCGGGCGGCAGGAGGCGGGACGTCGACTTCTCGACGCCCACGCCGATGACGCGCTTGTTCAGCTCGCGCAGCTTGTGGACGAGCGGGGAGAAGTCGCTGTCCCCCGTGCACATGACGAACGTCGAGATGTAGTCGCGCTCGAACGCCATCTCGATCGCGTCGACGACCATCTTGATGTCGGCCGCGTTCTTGCGCGACGCGCCCATGCGCTGCGGCATCTCGATGAGCTCGACCTGGTGCCGCGTGAGCGAGCGCCGGTCCTCGTCGAAGTACGACCAGTCCGCGTACGCGCGCCGCACGACCACGCGCCCGCGCACGGCGAGCGCGTCGGCGATCGGGCCGAAGTCGAACGTCATGCCGCCCAGGTGCTCGCGCGCCCCCAGGGCGAGGTTCTCGTAGTCGATGAAGACGGCCAGGCGCTCCTCGGTGTCCATGCCCGCCAGCCTAGGCGCAGACCACGACGCGCCGCCGCCGCACCCCGGGGCCGTGCGTCACGTGCCACCGCACGCGGCGCACGACCCGGGCCGTCAGGCTGCCCCGCTCAGCGGACCGAGCGGATGAGGAGGATGAGCACCGCCCCGACGAGGGCCAGCGCGGCCGCGACGGGGAACATCGCGTGGTAGCCCAGCGCCGTGATCGCGGCGGCCGCGAGGACCGGTCCGAGGATCTGCCCGCCCGTGTTGGCGAGGTTGAGGATGCCCAGGTCCTTCGCGGCAGTCTCCGGATTGGGCAGCACCTCGACGTTGAGCGCCTGGTCGACGGCGTTGAAGGCGCCCATGCCGATGCCGGCGACGAGCCCGTAGACGAGCATCGTCCAGGGCTCGGCGGACACGAACGGCACGAACGCGCCGATCGCGACGAGCACGGCCGCCACGACGACGGGCAGCCGCCGTCGCCGCAGGCGGTCCGAGACCGGGCCCGCCACGGCCGACATCACGAGCGCCGTGATCATGAGGAACAAGGACACCAGCGATACGTACCGCGAGGTCTCGTCCTCGCCGAGACGCATGTAGTCCGTGAGGATGTAGAGCTGGTAGCCGGAGATCGCGAACGTCGCGGCGATGATGAGGAACTTCCCGAACAGCGCGAGGTAGTAGTCGCGCGCACCGCGCCGGGGGAACGAGAAGTTGTCCAGCAGCATCCGCTTGTCGAGACGGCGCCGGGCCATACCCAGGCTCGAGCCCTCGCGCATGAGCAGGGCGGCGACCGGGCCCGAGAGCAGGGTCAGGGCGGCCAGGACCGTGAAACCGCCGGTGAGCGAGCCGAGGAACTGCGCGCCCACGATCTGCCCGCCGTAGAGGCCCGCGGAGTACCCGAGGGCGTAGACGGACGAGATCGTGCCGCGGTGACGCGGGGCGACACGGTCGGAGATCACGGCGATGAGCGGCGCGACGATCGCGTTGAGGAAGAACTGGTAGACGCACCACGCGACGACCAGCAGCCCGACGCTGCGCACCGAGCCCACGACGAGCAGCATCGCCGCGGACGCGACCGACCCGACGACGATCCACGGCGTGCGCCGCCCCCAGCGCGAGCGTGTGAGGTCGGAGAGCGCGCCGAACAGGATGTTCGCGATCGTGGCGACCACCATCGCGCTCGTGGCGAGGAGCGCGACGACCGCCTCCTTGTTCGCCGGAGCGATCTCTGCGACGCGCGCGGGGAGCAGGACGGCGTTGACGCCCAGGTAGGGGCCGAGCCACAGCACCACGCCCAGCGCGAGGGCGACGCCGACGCGCAGCGGCCGGCGCGGCTGCTGACCGTCCTCGACGGTGCCGGACCACTCGCTGACGACCTCGGGCGCGACGGCGCCGGGTCCGGTCGCGGTCACAGCTCCGCCTCCGCCCGTGCCGCGCCCGCGTCGCCCCAGCACGACGCCGCCTCGAGCACGACCGGGCCCGCCGCGACGACGACCGCTCGGGTGCGCTCGTCCCAACGCCCGAAGGGCGTGAGGTCGAGCGCCACCGGCACCGTGACGCTCGACCCCGCCGGGACGTCCGCCACGGCGAAGCCCAGCAGCTCGCGCTCGCCCGCACGGTCGCCGTCGGCCCGCGAGCCGTACACCTGGACGACGTGGCGGCCGTCGCGGTCGCCCGTGTTGCGCACGGTCGCGCGCACCTCGGCGCGGCCCGCGGCGCGGTCGACCGTGCCGACGTCGATCCGCGTCACCTCGTACGTCGTGTACGCCAGCCCGTGGCCCAGGGGGAAGAGGGCGTCGACGCCGTCGCGCTGCAGCAGCCGCTGCCCGTACCAGCGGTCGTACGTGATCGCGGTCGCGTCGATGTCGAGGGGCGGCAGGTGGTCCGCGGACGCCGGGATCGGGTAGGGCAGACGCCCGGACGGGTTGTGGGCGCCGAGCAGCACGTCGGCGAGCGCGTTGCCGCCCTCCATGCCGGCGTACCAGCCGAGCAGGACGGCCGGGACGTCGTCGACCCAGTCCTCCATGAGCACGGCACCGGCGCTGACCACGACGACGACGGTGCGCGGGTTGGCCGCCGCGACGGCGCGGACCGTCTCGACGTCCTCGGGCCGCAGGTGCAGGTCGCGGCGGTCGCCGCCGGCGGTCCCGCTGCCCACGACGCTCAGGCCTTGGCCCATCGCGGCCATGACGGCGTCGCGATCGGCGCGCTGGGCGTCGTCGACGGGGTCCGGGTAGAGGCGTAGCAGGTCCTCGCGCGTCGCGACGGAGCCGTCGACGAACTCGCCCTCGTCGGCGGCGGTGTACCCGACGACGACGACGGCCGCGTCGGCACCGCGGGCCGCTTCCGCAGCCGCCGGGGCACCCCGCTGCGGGTCCGCCGTGACGATCTCGGCCCCGGGGATCGCGGCGCGCAGGCCCTCGACCGCGGTGACGACGTACGGCGCCCGCACGTCGGACGACCCGTGGTCCCCGGTGTTGGCGACGTCCGCGAGACGGCCGACGACGGCCAGGCGACGCAGGGCGGCCGGGTCGAGCGGGAGCACGGGCGCACCGGACGCCTCGTCGTTCTTGAGGAGCACGACGGCGCGCCGCGCCGCCTCGCGCGCCAGGTCGACGTGCTCGGCGCTCACCACGGTGCCGCGGGGCTCGGCGGCGTCACGCCCGGCGTGGTGGCGGAGCTGTGTCGCGAGGATGCGCACGCCCGCGCGCTCGACGTCCGCCCAGGTGGCGTGGCCGTCGTCGAGGGCGTCGCGCAGCCACGCGCCGCGCTGCTGGTGGAACGGCGCCTCGACGTCGAGCCCGGCGGCGAGCGCCTTCGCCCCGTCGCGCATGCCCCAGATGAAGTCCGTGACGACGGTGCCCTCGAAGCCCCAGTCCTCGCGCAGGACCGTGGTGAGGGTGTACGGGTTCTGCCCGCCCCACTCGCCGTTCACCGAGTTGTAGGAGCTCATGACGGCGGCCACGCCCGCGTCCGACACCTGCTTGAAGTGCGGGAGGAAGACCTCGTGGAGCGTGGCCTCGTCGACGGTGACGTCGACGGTGAAGCGCGCGTTCTCCATCGAGTTGAGCGCGTAGTGCTTCATGCACGCCATGGCGTGGTGCTGGACGCCGCGCGTGAGCGCGGCCCCGAGCGCGCCGAGCAGCACGGGCTGGTCGGAGTACGTCTCCTGCGAGCGGCCCCACGCCGGGTGGCGTGGCAGGTTGATGCACACTCCGCCGAAGAAGTTACCTCCCTGCTCGCGGATCTCCGCCCCGATCGCGCGCCCCACTCGCTCCTCGAGCTCGACGTCCCACGTGGCACCGCGCGCCATGGAGACCGGAAACGCCGTCGAACGGCCGACGACGCACCCGCGCGGTCCGTCGACGAACCGGATCCCGGGGATGCCGAGGCGGTCCACGGCGCCCATCACGTAGGGGAAGACGTTGTAGCCGTCCTCGACGAACGAGCGCATCCCCTTCCAGAACTCCAGGTCCCCGTCGAGGAGCCAGAGCCGCTCGTCCTCCGTGAGTCGGTCGTACAGGCCCTGGGCCTGGGCGACGGGGTCCGCGCCTGCGCGCACCTCGTCGGTCGCGAGGCCGAAGGCCCCCGTGTCGGTCGGGACGGTCGTCGTCCCGGCGGCGTCGTCGCTCGTCATCCTGCACACCTCGTCCGTGAGTCGTGAGTGTTACTGAGTACCTAGTAGGTGTTAGGTAAGATAGATCGTGGCAGCCGCCCGGGCAAGGGGCCCTTCGTCCCGGGCGCGATCCGGCCCACCGCCGCGGGCTCTCCCACTCGCCTGACCTGCCGCGACGCCCCGGCGTAGAGTGGCGGACGACGACCCGACGAGGAGCGATGACCACAGTCCCCTGGAGCGCACGACCCCGCACGCGCATGGCCGCGGCAGACCGCCGCGCGCAGATCCTCGCGTCCGCGAGCCGGCTCATCGCCGAGCGCGGGTTCTGGGGCCTCACCCTGCGCGACGTCGCGCTCGACTGCGGCATCACCGAGGCCGGGGTCCTGCACCACGCGGGGTCGAAGGACGGCCTGCTGGTCGCGGTGCTCGAGCACCGCGACGCGGTCGACATGGCCGCGCTCGCCGAGCGCCTCGCGATCCCCGTGACCGCCATCGACGACGACCCGCTGCCCGTCGGGCTCCGCGACCTGTGCGCCGCGCTCGTCGCCCGCAACGCCACCCAACCGGAGATCGTGCGCCTCTACACGGTGCTCCAGGGCGAGTCCCTCGACGAATCGCACCCGGCCTACGCCTACTTCCAGCAGCGCGAGGAATGGGTCATGGACCTGTTCTCCCGCGCGGCCCGCACCGACCGCGCCCCGGGCGCCGCCGTCGTGACGACGGCCCGCGAGACGCTCGCCGCGATGGACGGGCTCCAGCTCCGCTGGCTGCGCTCCCCCACGACGGTGGACCTGGTCGCCGAGTGGGACGCCTTCGCCGAGAGGCTCCTCGCCGGGCGCTGACCCGCGATGTGTACGGCCGTACACATCCTGTGTACGATCGTCCGCATGTCGTCCCCCACCCTCGCGCGCCCGGCGCCGGACGTCCGGCGTGCCCGGGTCGCCGTCGCCGTGCTGTTCCTCACCAACGGCGCGCTGTTCGCGAACCTCGTGCCGCGCTATCCGGAGATCAAGGCCGGGCTCGACCTCGGCAACGCCACGTACGGGCTCGCCGTCGCGGCGTTCCCCGCGGGGGCCATCACCGCGGGGCTCGCCGCCGCGGCGCTCGTGCGCCGGTTCGGGTCGGCGCGCGTCGCGGTCGCCGGCACCGTGCTCACCGCGGCCGGGCTGCTGCTCGCGGGCCTCGCGCCCGCCCTGCCGCTGCTCGTCGTCGCGCTGTTCGCGGCGGGCGCGATGGACGCGTTCACCGACGTCGCGCAGAACGCGCACGGCCTGCGGGTGCAGCGCCGCTACGGCCGCTCGATCATCAACGGGTTCCACGCGCTGTGGTCGGTCGGCGCCGTGGTCGGCGGCGGCATGGCCGCCGCCGCGATCGCGCTCGACCTGCCGCTCGGCGTGCACCTGGCGATCACGGGCAGCCTGTTCGCGGTCGTCGCGCTCGTCGCGCTGCGCTGGTGCCTGCCGGGGCTCGACGGCGAGGTGTCCGACGCCGCCGCGGCGGAGGCCGAGGCGAGCGCCTCACCCGGCGCCTCCGCCGGCCCAGCCCTCGTGGGAGCCGGCGCCGCAGCTCCGGCACTCACCTCCCGCGCGCGCACGGCCGCCGTCCTCGCCGCGCTCGTCCTGGTCGCCGTCGCTGGGACCCTCGTCGAGGACGCCGGCAGCACGTGGGCGGCGGTCTACCTCTCCGGCTCGCTCGGCGCCCCGGCGACGATCGCCGCGGCGGGGTTCGTCGCGCTCGTGGGCGCGCAGTTCGTCGGGCGCCTCGTGGGCGACCGGCTCGTCGACCGGTTCGGACAGCGCGCCGTCGCCCGGACCGGTGGCGCGCTCGTGCTGGTCGGCACCGGGCTCGCGCTCGCGTTCCCGTCCGTCCCCGGCACGATCGCCGGGTTCGCCGCGGCCGGGTTCGGCGTCGCGACCCTCGTCCCGGCAGCGATGCAGCAGGCCGACGAGCTCCCGGGCCTGCGCGCGGGGACCGGCCTCACGCTCGTGTCGTGGCTCATGCGGCTCGGGTTCCTCCTGTCCCCGCCCATCGTCGGCCTCGTCGCGGACGCCACGAGCCTGCGCGCCGGGCTGCTCGTCCTGCCGCTCGCGGGCCTCGTCGTCGTGCTCCTGGCCGGCGTGCTCGCCCCGCGTCGGCCCGCGGGCCGGCCGGACTCCGCCGACCGGAACGATGATCGCGACCGTCGCACGACCCCCGCCCCCGAGGAGGCCACCGCATGACCACCGACTACTTCGCCGGCGACGACCGCACGAGCTACGAGCGCATGGCCGCAGGCGACCTGTACGTCGCCGACGACCCCGAGATCACCCGCGGCGTCCACCGGGGCATGCGCCTCGTCGACGCGTTCCACCGCGCCGTCCTCGACGGGGACGGCGACGACACGCACGCCCGCGAGATCCTCGCCGACCTGCTCGGGTCGCTCGGCGAGGAGTCGTGGGTCAAGCCCCCGCTCGCGGTGGACTTCGGCAGCAACGTGCACCTCGGCGACCGGACGTTCGTCAACTCCGGGCTCACCGCGCTCGACGTCGCGGCGATCACGATCGGCGACGACTGCCTCCTCGGGCCGAACGTCCAGCTCCTCACCCCGACCCATCCCGTCGACCCGCAGCCCCGGCGCGACAAGCTCGAGGCGGCCGAGCCCATCACGCTGGGCGACAACGTGTGGCTCGGCGGCGGCGTGATCGTGTGCCCGGGCGTGACGATCGGCGACAACACGGTGGTGGGCGCGGGCTCCGTCGTGACACGCGACCTGCCCGCGAACGTCGTGGCGGTGGGCAACCCGGCCCGGGTGATCCGCGAGAACATCTGACCATGAGCGTCCCCGAGGCCCCGAGCGGGCCGCCGCCCCGCGCCCGCCGCCACGACCCGGAGCGGCGCGACCGCATCATCGACGCGTGCCTCGACGTCGTCGCCGAGCACGGCGTGGCGGGCACGTCGCACCGGCGCGTCGCGGTCGCGGCCGACGTCCCGCTCGGGTCGATGACCTACCACTTCGCCGGGATGGACGAGCTGCTGCGCGAGGCGTTCGGCCGGTTCACGCGCGACGCCGCCGCGCAGTTCGAGCGCCGCATGAGCGACGCGCGCACGCCCGAGGAGGCCGTGCAGGCCGTCACGACGCTCATCACGCACGACGTGTTCGCGACCCAGCGCGACCTCGTCCTGTCGCACGAGCTCTACACGCTCGCGGCGCGCGACCCCGCGTACCGGACGCTCACGAACGACTGGATGCGCCGCAGCCGGGACGCCCTCGGGCGCCACTTCGACCCCGCGACGTGCCGCGTGCTCGACGCGTTCATCGAGGGCATGACCATCCACCGCGCGCTCGACACCGAGCCGCACGACGACGTCGACGTCCTCGGCGCGGTCCGGCGCCTCACGCGGGTGCCCTGACGGGGCGCTCGCGTCAGGGCGCGGTCACGTCGAACAGCTCGCACGTCGTGTCGTAGTACGCGTCGGTCGTGCCGCGGTGGGTCATGCCGATCCGACGGCACACCGCCTGGGACGCCGCGTTGTCGGGATGCGTCACCGCGACGACGCGGTCGAGCCCGCGCCCGAACGCGTGCGCGAGCACCGCGGCGGCCGCCTCGGTCGCATACCCGCGGCCCCACACGTCGGGGTGGAAGTGCCACCCGATCTCCGTGTCGTCCGAGGGCTGCAGCGGGTCGCCCGTGCCCGACGCCGGGATGAGCTTGAGCAGGATCGTCCCCACGGGCGCGGCGTCGGGGAGGCCCTCGCCCTCACGCGGGACGACGGCCCACACCCCGTGCGTGCCGTCGTCGGCGGCGGCCCAGCGCTCGACCCGCTCCAGCGCCTCGTCGCGGTGCTCCAGGACGCGCGGCGTCGCGCCGATGAATCGCATGACGTCCCAGCGCGAGTAGATGTCGAGGACGGCGTCGGCGTCGCCGGGCTGCCACGGGCGGAGGGTGAGCCGCGGTGTCGTCAAGGTCTGCATCGCCCCAGGCTACGAGGCCCGCAGGTGCCTGGGGACCGCGGCGTCAGATGATCTTGGGGAAGGTCGCCAGGAAGACGATGCCGACCGCGAGGACCACGCACGCGAGGCCGACCATGGCCCACGAGGCGCGCTCCGAGCGGAACCGACCGGCGAACGCGCCGAAGAACAGCACGAGCGCGAAGAGCACGGTGGTCAGCGTGTAGTTGTCGCCCCGCTGGTTGTTGACGAGAGCCTGCGCGAAGAGGGCGTCGGCCCGCTCGTCGGCCTCGACCGCCTCGACCGCACCCGGCGGGACGTAGGCGTCGAGCGCGAACGGGCTCGGGGCGGCGTCGGGGTTCTGCAGCGGGCGCGAGGCGAGCCACTCCTCGAACGCGGGCTGGAAGTGGGGCGTGAACCGCGCGCGCGTGAACTCCTCCAGCTCCGTGTCGCCGGTCGCGTACGCCTCGAGCCACAGGCTGAACACCTGGAGGTCGATCGACCGGGCGGTGTCGGCGTGCGCACGCTCCGTGGACGCCTCGATGCGCTGGGTCGACGCGCGCGAGAAGGCGATCGACATCTCGCCGCCCCACTTGCTCGCCTCGAACCCGCTCCACGCCGTGAGGACGGCCGTCACCGCGAGCAGCACCACGGTCACGGTCTCGCGCCACGACCGTCCGCCCTTGCTGTCCGCTTCCTCGTCGGCCACGGCAGGACCGTAGCCCGGGTGCCGCCGTCGCGCGCGGCGACCGCGGCACCCGGGCCTCGGGGCGGTCAGCCCGCGTCAGCCCGCGTCGTCACGCGCGGCGCCGTCGCAGCGCGCGCAGGACTCCGTCGCGGCGACGGTCCGGCGCGGTGCCGTTCGTCGCACACGGACCACCGCTCGTCGCACACCTCGACCGCCGGTCGACGTGACCTGGATCACCCCCTCGCGGCCTCCCTAGCCTTCCGTGGTCGGACCGCAACGACGCGACCCTGGAGAGGCTCGATGACGACAGACACCCGCGCGGCGCGGAACGCCGCCCCCGACGAGCCGGAGATCGTGCCGGACCCGTCGCTGCCCCCCACCGCAGTGCCCGACTCCGTCCCCGGAGCGCAGACGCGGACCCGCTGGACGCCGCAGAAGATCGCCCTCTGGGCCGCGATCTCGCTGCTCGGTGGCGTCGCCTGGGTCATGCTCGCGGTCGTCCGCGGCGAGACCGTCAACGCGATCTGGTTCGTGTTCGCGGCCGTCTGCACCTACCTCATCGGGTACCGCTTCTACTCCAAGGTCATCGAGCGCTACATCACGCGCCCCGACGACCGCCGGGCGACCCCGGCCGAGGTGCGCGAGGACGGCAAGGACTACGTCCCGACCGACCGCCACGTGCTGTTCGGCCACCACTTCGCCGCCATCGCCGGCGCGGGCCCGCTCGTCGGGCCTGTGCTCGCCGCGCAGATGGGCTACCTGCCCGGCACGATCTGGATCATCGTCGGCGTCGTGCTCGCGGGCGCGGTGCAGGACTACCTCGTCCTGTTCTTCTCCATGCGCCGCGGCGGCCGGACGATCGGCCAGATGGCGCGTCAGGAGCTGGGCCGCGTGGGCGGCACCGCCGCGATCGTCGCGTCGCTGCTCATCATGATCATCATCGTCGCGATCCTCGCGCTCGTGGTCGTCAACGCGCTCGGCGAGAGCCCGTGGGGCGTCTTCTCCGTCTCGATGACGATCCCGATCGCGCTCTTCATGGGCGTCTACCTCCGCTACATCCGCCCCGGGAAGATCACCGAGGTCTCGATCATCGGGTTCGTCCTGCTCCTGGCCGCGATCGTCGCGGGCGGCTGGATCGCGGACACGTCGTGGGGCGCCGAGCTCTTCCACCTCGACCGGACGACCATCGCGGTCGGCGTGATCGTCTACGGCTTCGTCGCCGCCGTCCTGCCCGTGTGGCTCCTGCTCGCACCCCGCGACTACCTCTCGACGTTCATGAAGGTCGGCGTCATCGTCGTCCTCGCGGTCGCGGTGATCGTCGTGCGGCCCGAGATCACGGTGCCCGCGATCAGCGAGTTCGCGAGCGGCGAGACGGGCCCGGTCGTGTCCGGGGCGTTGTTCCCGTTCCTCTTCGTCACCATCGCGTGCGGCGCGCTGTCCGGGTTCCACGCCCTCATCGCCTCGGGTACGACGCCGAAGCTCGTCGAGAAGGAGCGCCAGACGCGCTTCATCGGCTACGGCGGCATGCTCATGGAGTCGTTCGTCGCGATCATGGCGCTCGTCGCCGCGATCTCCATCGACCGTGGCATCTACTTCGCGATGAACTCGTCCGCCGCCGCCACGGGCGGCACGGTCGAGGGCGCGGTCGCGTTCGTCAACGGGCTCGGCCTCATGGGGGTCAACCTCACGCCGGACATGCTCACGTCGACCGCCGAGGCCGTCGGCGAGCCGTCGATCGTGTCCCGCACGGGCGGCGCCCCGACGCTCGCCCTGGGGCTCGCGCACATCATGCAGCAGCTCGTGGGCGGCACCGCGATGATGGGCTTCTGGTACCACTTCGCCATCATGTTCGAGGCGCTGTTCATCCTCACCGCCGTCGATGCCGGCACGCGCGTCGCGCGGTTCATGCTCCAGGACACCCTCGGCAACGTGGTGCCCAAGTTCCGGGACGTGACGTGGCGGCCGGGCGTGTGGCTGTGCACCGCGATCATGGTCGCCGGGTGGGGATCGATCCTCTACCTCGGCGTGACCGACCCGCTCGGCGGCATCAACACGTTCTTCCCGCTGTTCGGCATCGCGAACCAGCTCCTCGCGGCCATCGCGCTCGCCGTCGTGCTGGCGATCGTCGCCAAGCGCGGGCGCAGCTACCAGCGTTGGCTGTGGATCGTCGCGGCACCGCTCGCGTTCACCGCGGTCATCACCATCTGGGCGTCGATCGAGAAGATCTTCTCCCCCGTCCCCGCGGTCGGGTACTGGGCCAACCACAACGCGTTCAAGGACGCGCTCGCCGCCGGCGAGACGTCGTTCGGCACGGCCGGCTCGGTCGAGGCGATGGAGGCGGTCGTCCGCAACACGTTCGTCCAGGGCACGCTCTCGATCGTGTTCGTCGTGCTCGCGATCGTCGTCATCGTCGCCTCGGTCCTCGTGACCGCGAAGGCGCTGCGCGTCGGCGGCGGCACGAACCACGAGGACCCGCCCGTGGCGTCGCGCCGCTTCGCCCCGGCCGACCTGTTCGCGACGAAGGCCGAGAAGGAGATCCAGAAGGAGTGGGCGGCCCTGCCGCCCGAGAAGCGTCCTGCCGCGACGGGGCACCGGTGACGGTGCGGCAGGGGACGCAGGGTCCCGCCACGACGGTCCGCGCGACCGTCGTGGCGGGGCTCCGCGCCGCCGCGGCCCGCGTGCACGACGGCGCGACCCACGTCCGCTGGTACGTGCGGCAGGTGATGGGCGACGACGCGTACGCGACCTATGCGGCACACCAGCGCGCGGCGCACCCGGGCGGCGTCGTCATGACCGAGCGCGAGTTCTGGCGCGTGCGGCACGCCGAGCAGGACGCCAACCCGGGGTCGCGCTGCTGCTGACGGCCTAGGCTCGGCGCCGTGCTCCGCGTCCCCTTCGACCTGCTCCTGCCGCGGGTCTCGACCGCCGACGTCCGGCAGCGCGCCGCGGAGCTGCCCCGCCGCGGGCAGGAGGTCCGGGTCCGCGTGCGCGACGACGTGCTCGTCGCGCGCCGCTGGGCTCCCGGCGCGCACGCGAGCGGGCACAGCGTGCTGCGCGCCCGGCTCACCGAGGAGCCCGACGGCGTCCGCGTGCGCGGTGCGGTCGCGCCGAGCGGGCTGGACCTCGTGCTGGTGGCGATCTGGCTCGCCGCCGCCGCCGGGATCGCGACGCTCGGCGCCGTCTACCAGAACGGGGTCGCGTGGCTCGTCGCGCTCCTCCCGCTCGCGTTCGGCGCCGTCTTCGCCGCGTGGCTGCCCGAGGCCGCCCGGTCCGGTCACGACGTGCTGCTGCGGGCGCTCGCCGGCCTCGGTGAGGGGCTCGACCCCCGCGGGCTCCGGTGACGGGCGTGGCCCGCCCTCCCGCCCCCATCACGTCCGACCCGCCGCGGGGGACGTTCTCCGCGTGCACCCTCGTGCTCGCCGCCGACCCCGAGACGGCGGCGGGGTGGGTCGCCGCCGCGTTCGGCGCGCTGCGCTGGAAGCGGCGGGCGTCCGACACCGCGCACCGCGAGGGCGCGTCGTTGTGGGAGGTCGGGGGCGCGGCCCGCGCGTTCTTCCTCGACGACCTCGACGTGCTCCGCCTCGTCACCCCGCGTACGGCGGCGTTCTTCTCCCACGGGCGGGGCGTCGCGACGATCCAGCCCGACGGCGCCGCACACCGTACCGTCGTCACGCTCTCCCTCGTCGAGGGCCAGCTCTCCTGCCGCGAGAGCTTCGGCGCCGTCGCGCGGCACCTGCACGAGGCCGCGGTCCGCGCCGGGGCGCTCCCGCCCGAGGACATCCCGGTGTGGACGAGCGCCTACGACCTGCCCGCCGGCTCCCCCGGCGACCCGCGGTCGCGCAAGCGCCTGTTCCGCGGCTCCTGAGCACCCGCACCGACTAGATGGACACGGCGAAGCGCCTCATCTTCAGACTAGAATTCGACTCTGAATAGAGACTAGAATCATGGGGTGCAGACCTATCCCATGAGCGAAGCGAAGACCAACCTGTCCGCACTGGTCGACGAGGTGGAGAGCACCCACCAACCGGTGACGATCACCCGTCACGGGAAGGCGGCGGCGGTGCTGATCGCGCCGGAAGACCTGGCGACGCTCATGGAGACGCTGGCATGGCTGTCCGACCCTGACCACGGGGCCGAGATGGCCGAGGCCGAGGAGGCGGTGGCGCAGGGCCGCACCCTGAGCCTCGCCGAGGTGCGCGAGCAGCTGGCCTCGCGACGGTGACCGACGTCGACGGTGGGTGGGAGGTGCGCCTGAGCCCACCGGCCGCGCGCACGCTCTACCAGCTCCCCCCACGCCTGGCCGACGCCGTGATCCGCTTCTGCGACGAACCACTCGCGTCGAACCCCTACCGGGTGACGAAGGCGCTCGGGGCCGAGCTCGCCGGCCAGCGTGCCGGGTACGTCGGGATCGGGTTCCGCGTCCTGGTCCGCATCGACGACGACCAGCGTCTGGTCACCGTGATGCGGATGGCCTACCGCGCCGACGCCTACCGATAGCCCAGGACGGGCGGTACCAGAGTCATCCCCGTTCGAGCCGCGCGAGCTCGACGCCGTCGTGGTCGACCAGCACGAGCACGGCACCGTCGAGCCCGGCGCGGGAGGAGCGGGCCAGGAGATCCGGCACCGGCTCGCCCTCGCAGCCGATCTCGGTGTGCCCGCCCGCGGTGACGATCAGGCGCCCCTCGGCGCCGACTCGCCAGGTGCCGTCCGCGACGTTGCACCCGTCGGTCCCGGTCCACGAGCCGTCCTCCGCGAGGACGACGTGCGGGTCGGTCGCATAGTCGGTGCCGGGCTGCCAGCGGCCGACCAGGTCGCCCGTGGTGGCGGGCGCCGTGCCGTCGGGCAAGGGTGCGGCCGTCGTCGGCGCCGGCCCGGCCGTCTCCCCCGGGCGGAGGGCCGCGTCGGCGCCCGGCCCGGCGCACGAGGCGAGGAGCGCCACCGCGAGCACCGGGAGGGCAGTCGTCCTGCGCAGGGGACGTCGTCGGGTCATGTCTCGATCGTGTCGCCCGGTGGGCGAACCTTGCACCGGCCGGGCGGGCCACCCGACGCGAGGGTGGGGTGCCGTGGGACGATGCCGCCCGTGACGGAGCTGACCTTGCACGACGACGCCAAGCGCCGCGTGGTGCGCGCCAACCTCACGTTCGCCGCGGTCCTCGTGCCGATCCTCGGGCTGACGGCGCTCTCCGTGGGGATCAGCACGCGCAACCTCGCCCTCGCGCTGGGCTACGCCTGCGTCGTGCTCGCGATGGTCCCGCTGACGTACGTGCTCGCGCGCCGCTTCACCGACCGCTCCCGCGTCACGTTCGGCGACGGGTCCGTGACGGTCCAGGGCTGGGGGCGGCCGCGACGGTTCACGGTGGCCGAGATGGAGCGCGTCGTCACCGTCGACAGCATGGGGTTCGGGGGCATGACGCCGACGCACCACCTCATCGTCGTAGGGCCGACGAAGCGCCTCGCCCTGCTCGTCGGGCAGATGTGGGACCGCGACCAGCTCTCGGCCGTCGCGCTCGACCTCGCGCACCGCGGCGTCCCGCTCAACCCGATCCACCAGCCGGTCACGCCCGTGCAGCTGCGGGCGATGGACCCCCGGCTCGTGCCGTGGCGTCAGGCGCACCCGGTCGCGCTGGGCCTGCTCGTCGGGCTCGGGGTGCTGCTGTTCTTCCTGGTCGCGTTCGTCGTCATGGTCGCGTTCCTCGTCTGACCGTCGCGTCCGGTCGGGCGCGGTCGTGCCAGTAGCCCTGAGCGTGCACGCGCGACCGTGGCGCTCTCCGTCGCGCACCACGCGTAGAAGCCGTCGCCCGCAGAGGCCGCGGACCGGCCGTGCTCCGCGACCCAGCCGCGGACGGCGCCCAGCACCGCCCGCTCGGCACCGCGGCGTCGTGCGCGGGGCACGTGCTCGACGCGCACGGTCCCGGGCACGTCCCCGACCGGCGCGTCCGCCGGGTCGTCGGCCTCCACGAGCACGTGCACCCGGACGTCGGGGCGCAGGTTCGCGAGGATCCCGCGCACCGCGGGCGCGGAGGTCTCGTCGGCGACGAGGAGCACGTGCCCGAGGGCGGGCCCCGGGTCCCACTGCGTGCCGTGGTCGGTGACGCCGAACCGCGCATGCGGCGCGGACAGCAGGACGCGGTCCCCGACCGTTGCCCGCCGCGCCCAGGCGCTCGCCGGGCCCGCGGGCTCGTGCAGGTACAGGTCGAGGTCGACCTCGGCGGCCTCCGGCCGCACAGCCACGGGCGTGTACGAACGCATCACCGGCCGCACGTCGTCGTCGAGCGCGGACCACTCGCGCCGCCACGCGCTCTCGACCGCGAGCCCCGCACGCCGGGCGAGCTCGTCCGCCCCCGGGCCGGGGAGCAGGATCTTCACGCGCTGGTCGAGCCCGACGTCGGCGCACCCCGCCAGGTCCGGGCCGGCGAGGGTCACGCGCACGAGGCGCGGGCCGACGTCGTGCACGCGCGCGACCGTCGTCGGGAAGAGCACGTTGGGCGACCGGTGGAACCGGCACCCGGCCGCACTCCCGGCCGCGCTCCCGACCGTGGCCGAGCGCCCGGCCGGACGGTCAGGACCCGGCACGGTCCTGGAGGAACTGCTCGACGTCGTCGAGCACGGCCTGCCCGCCGAGCGGCCCGACGCCGCTGATCCAGTACGACTGGTCGACGACGCGCACGTCGGGGAACGACGCGGCGTTGAGCGGGATCTCCGCGGGGACCGCGGACGCGTCGGCGGGGTCGGCGGCCGAGACGAGGACGAGGTCGGCGGCAGCCTCGGTCACGCGCTCGGGCGACAGGTCGACCGAGATGTCCTCGCCCCAGTCCTGCTCCGGCGTCGTGAACCCGACGCACTCGAGCGTGCTGCCCGCGAACGACCGCGGGCCGTAGGCGGACACGATGCCGTCGCGAGGGCGCAGGAGCTGCGCCGTCCCGGTGACGTCGTAGTCCTCCTGGAGCTGGGCGCACCGCTCGTCGTAGGCGTCCAGCAGTGCCTGCGCGTCGGTCTCACGGCCGAGCGCGCGACCCACGAGCAGCACGTTCTCCTGCCAGGGGTCGGTCTGCGTCGCAATAAAGACGGTCGGCGCGATCCCCGCGAGCTGGTCGTACAGGTCGGCGTGGCGCGACTCCGTGCCGAGGATGAGGTCCGGCTCGAGGGCGGCGATGGCCTCGAGGCTCGGCTCGGGCACCGTGCCCACGACCTCGATCGCCTGCGCGTCCTCCCCGAGGTACGCCGGCACGCCGGCCTCGACGCTCAGCACGGCCGCGCCGACCGGGACGACGCCCAGCGCGACCGCGGTGTCCGTCTCGACGGGCTCGAGCGTGACGACGCGCTGCGGCGCCGCGTCGAGCTCGGCGGTCCCCCGCGCGTGCTCGACGGCGTACCCCGCGGCGGCGGCGTCCGCCGTCGCGGTCGGCGCCGGCTCAGCCGGCCCGGACGAGCAGGCGGCGAGCAGGGCGGAGGCGAGCACGAGCGCACCAGCGAGGGCGCCGCGGCGCACGCGGAGGCTGGACGATGCGGTCCGGGAGATCGGCACAGGGGCTTCCTTCATCACGAGTAGGTTTGCCTCACCTTACCTGGCGGCGAAGGTGGAGGACGACGTGACGCTGGTTACGATCGCTGCATGTCCGGGCCCGTGTTCGCCGGCGCCGTCGCCGGTCTCGTCGTGGGCGTGCTGCTCACCCTCGGGCTCGTGCTCGCCTGGCGGCTCGCGCGCGGGTCGCGCGAGCTCGGGAGCGACTCGGACCGCGCCACGTTCCGGACCCTGCACCTCGCGTCGCGCGCCGCGACGCACCTGCGGGGCGGGCTCGACGGCGACGACGTCGGCCGGGCTGCCCGTTCGCTGCGCCAGCTCCTCGGCGCGGACGCGCTCGCGGTGGTCACCGCCGAGGGCGCGGTCGCGCTCGACGGCAGCACGACCCTCGAGCCCGACGCGCGCCGGGTCGCCGAGCGGGTGCTCGCCACCGGTCGGCGGCACGTCGAGAGCGCGGCCACCGGGCACGAGGGTGGCGACGTCGCGGACGCCGTCGGGGCCCCGGTCGTCGCGGGCGGTCGTGTCGCGGGCGTCGTCGTCGCGTTCGCGGGCACGGTCCGCCCGCCGCTCGTGCGCGCGACGGGCGAGGTCGCGCAGTGGTGCTCGGCGCAGCTCGAGCTCAGCGAGCTGGAGGCGTCGCGCACCGCGCTCGCGCGGGCCGAGCTGCGCGCGCTGCGCGCCCAGATCAGCCCGCACTTCGTCTACAACGCGCTCGGCGCCATCGCGTCGTTCATCAGCACGGACCCCGAGCGGGCGCGCGACCTCGTGCTCGACTTCGCCGACTTCACGCGCTACTCGTTCCGGGGGCGCGGCGACTTCACGACCCTCGCCGACGAGCTGCGCTCGATCCACTCGTACGTCGAGCTCGAGCGCGCCCGGTTCGGCGAGCGCCTCGCCGTCACCCTGCAGATCGCGCCGGAGTCGCTGACGGCCGTCATCCCCTTCCTCTCCGTGCAGCCCCTCGTCGAGAACGCGGTGCGCCACGGCCTGGAGCCGCGCGAGCACGGCGGGACGATCGTCATCACGGCGCGCGACGAGGGCACCCAGACGGAGATCACGGTCGAGGACGACGGCGTCGGCATGGACCCGGCCGTCGTGCGCGAGCTCCTCACGTCGCGCGACACGACGCACGTGGGCCTGCGCAACGTCGACACCCGCGTGCGCCAGCTCTACGGCGACGACCACGCGCTCGACATCGAGACCGCGCCCGGCTCGGGCACGCTCGTGCGCCTGCGCGTCCCACGGTCGCAGCCGCTGCACGAGACGGAGGTGAGCGTGCCGTGACCGAGGAGGACCCGGCCGACGTCGGGCTCGACGTGCTCGTCGCCGACGACGAGCGGCCCGTGCTCGACGAGCTCGTCGCCCTGCTGCGGCGCGACCCGCGCGTGCGGACCGTGCTCGGGGTCGCGACCGGCTCGGAGGCGCTGCGCGAGCTCTCCTCGCGCACGGTCGACGCGGCGTTCCTCGACATCCACATGCCCGGCCTCACCGGCCTCGACCTCGCGCGCGCGCTCTCGCGCTTTGCCGACCGGCCCGCCGTCGTCTTCGTCACCGCCGACGAGGCCCGCGCACTCGAGGCGTTCGACGTCGAGGCGGTCGACTACGTGCTCAAGCCCGTGCGCCGCGAGCGCCTGGCGCGTGCTGTCGACCGTGTCGTGGAGCGCGTCGCGGACCGCGCCGGGCGGGGCGGCGCTCCCGGCGCCGTACCGGACGGCGCGTCGACACCGCCGACGGGCGGGGCCCCGACGGACGCCTCCTCCCGGCCGGGCCCCGAGGCGCCGGAGGACGAGACGCTCGTCGTGACCGTCGGGACGACGACGCGCCTCGTCCGGCGCAGCGCCGTCCGGTGGGTCCAGGCCCAGGGCGACTACTCGCGCCTCGTGACGGACACCGAGCAGTTCCTCGTGCGCGAGCCGTTGTCCGACCTGGAGGAGCGGTGGGCCCCGGCCGGGTTCCTGCGCGTCCACCGGTCGTACCTCGTGGACCGCGCGGCCGTGACCGCGGCGCGGTTCGGGGGCGCGCAGCCCGCGCTCGTCGTCGCGGGCCACGAGGTCCCGGTGAGCCGCCGCATGGTCCCGGCGGTGCGCGAGGCGCTGCTCGGCCCCCACCGGGGTCCGTCGTGAGCGACCCGGCACCCTCGTCGGACCCGACCTCGTCCGGCGACGGGTGCGTTCCCGCTCCAGCGCTGCGTCCAGGGACGCAGCACTCGGCCGCGGACGCAGCGCTCGGACCGGGGCGCGTGCGCGTCCGGTCGACGGACGCGCGGCCCGACACCGGTGGTGCCGCCGTCGCCCCGAGCGGCGGGCCGCCGTCGGACACCTCGCGAGATCGCCCCGAGGAGCCGGAGGACGACGCGGCCCACTACACGCGCGGGCTCGTGCGGGCCCAGCTCCGGCTCGGGCTGGCGTGCGTGGTGTCGTTCCTCGCCGTCGTCACGCTGCTCACGGTGACGATGAGCGGCGTGCCCGCCCTGGACGACGTCGTGCTGCTCGGCGTGCCGCTGCCATGGCTCGTGCACGCGTACGGCTTCTACCCGGTGATCGTCGCGTTCGCGGTCGTCTTCGCGGTCGCAGCGGCGCGCAACGAGCGCCGGTACCGCGCGCTCGCCGAGGGCGCGGGCGCGACCGACGAGCCCGGCCCCGACGACGGCGGTGGGCCGTGACCAGCGCGCTGCCCCTCGTCGCGATCGCGCTGCTCCTGCTCGCGACCGGGCTCATCGGGTTCTACGGCCTGCGGATCTCGCGCACCACGAGCGACTTCTTCGTCGCGTCGCGCACCGTGCGGCCGGTCTGGAACGCGTCGGCGATCAGCGGCGAGTACCTGTCCGCGGGCACGTTCCTCGGGCTCTCCGGCCTCGTGCTGCTGTCCGGCGCGGAGGCGTTCTGGTTCCCCGTGGGGTACGCGGCGGGCTACCTGCTCGTCCTGCTGTTCGTCGCGGGCCCCCTGCGGCGCAGCGGCGCGTACACCATCCCCGACTTCGTCCACGCCCGGCTCGACTCCGTCGTCGCGCGCCGCGTCACGAGCGTCCTCGTGCTCGTCATCGGGTGGCTCTACGTGGTGCCGCAGCTCCACGGCGCGGCGCTCGTCATCACGAGCGTCGCGCCCGTCCCGCCGTGGGTCGGCTCGGTCGGGATCGCGGTCGTCGTGAGCGCCGTGGTCGCCGCGGGCGGCATGCGCTCCATCACGTTCGTCCAGGCGTTCCAGTTCTGGGTCAAGCTCACCGCCCTCGCGGTGCCGCTCGTCTTCGTGCTCATGGCGCTCGGCGGGGCGTTCGAGCCCGGCGGTGCCGTCGTCACGTTCGACCCCGCCGCAGTGTTCCCCCACGAGGCCGGGCCGGGCGGCCTCGACGCGTACGCGACCGTCTCGCTCCTGCTCGCCCTCCTGCTCGGCACGACCGGCCTGCCGCACGTCCTCGTGCGCTTCTACACCTCGCCCGACGGCGGCTCGGCCCGCCGCACGACCGTCGTCGTGCTCGTCATGATCAGCGTGTTCTACATGGTGTCGAGCACGCTCGGGCTCGTGGCGCGGGTCGTCGCGCCCGACCTCGCGGAGCCCGGGGTCGCGGACACCGTGGTCCTCACCCTGCCGACCCGCCTCGTGCCCGGACTCGGCGGCGAGCTCCTCGCCGCGCTCGTCGTCGCCGGGGCGTTCGCGGCGTTCCTCGGGACGTCGTCGGGGCTCGTGGTCGCGCTGGCGGGCGTCGTGAGCCAGGACCTGTTCGGCGGGACCGTCCGGTCGTTCCGGTGGTCGGCCGTCGCGTGCACGCTCATCCCGCTCGCGTTCGCGCTCGTCACCATCCCGCAGGGGCTCGTGACGAGCGTCGGGACGGTGTTCGTCTTCGCCGCCTCCGCGCTGTCGCCCGTGATCCTGCTCGGCGTGTGGTGGCGCCGCCTCACCGCGCGCGGCGCGGTGGCGGGCATGGTCGTGGGCTCCGTCCTGTGCGCGACGGCGCTGCTCGCCTCGTCCGCGCTCGTGGCGGCGGGCTACGGGACGGGCTCGTCAGGCGCGACGGCGGACGGCCTTCCCGGCGTCGTGCGCGCCCTGCTCGCCCAGCCCGCGGCCTGGACCATCCCGCTCGCGACGGCGACCGTCGTCGTCGTGTCGCTCCTCGACCGCCACGGCCCGCCGCTGCGCACCGACCGGTTCCTGCGGCGCCTGCACGTCCCGGAGCTCCGACGCCGCTGACGACGGTGCGAGGCGGCGTGGCCGCCGTCCCACAGCGCGAGCCACCGGTCGGGCGGGTCGGAGTCGCGGACACGGCGGGCCCCGTGCTCGGCTTCGGTCGAAGGGTCGCGACGCACCCCCGGGGGCCACCGGCGAGACACCCCCCACCTCCCGGGCGTCTCACCTGACGGGCACGCTCGACCGCATGTCGGATGGGTCGTAGGATCGTGCCAACCATCCAGAGCGGTCGAGAGTCCTGGCTCGACGACACCGCAGCAACCCGCCGACGGAAGCCTCCCGAGGACAAAGGTGCTAACGCCAGGGTCGATGGAGCGACTAATGGTCTCAGAGGCACCCTTCGCGCACCGTCCGGGCAGCACGTGCCCGACGGCGGTCGCGCACGCACGCACCCCGTCCGGGGCGACGTCGTGAGCGTCGCGGACGCCGTCGGGCAGGCCCACGGTGGGGCCGCACGCCCCACGGTCTCGTTCGAGCTCATGCCCCCGCGGCGCCCGGATGCGGCGCCCAAGTTCTGGGAGACGGCGCGGCGCCTCGTCGCGACGCACCCCGACTTCGTGTCCGTGACGTACGGCGCCGCCGGGACCGACCGCGCGACCGCGCGCCAGGTCGTGGGGCGCCTGCTCCAGGGCACGCCCGTGCTGCCGATCGCGCACCTCACGTGCGTCGGGGCGTCGCGCGAGGACGTGGAGTCGGTCATCACCGACTTCCTCGACGAGGGCGTGCGGAGCTTCCTCGCGCTGCGGGGCGACCCGCCGCGCGATCAGCCGGACTGGCAGCCCGCGCCGGACGGCGTCCGGTCGTCGACCGAGCTCGTCGCCCTGCTGCGCGAGGTCGAGGCGTCGCGCTGCGCGTCCGACCCGGCCGTCGCGCTGCGCGGCGCGGCCCGGCCGCTGACGATCGCCGTCGCGACGTTCTGCGACGGCAACCCCGCCGCCGGCACCACGCGCACCCAGGAGGTGCGCCGCCTGTGGCAGAAGCAGCAGGCCGGCGCGAGCTTCGCGATCACGCAGCTCTTCTACGACGCGTCGTCGTACACCGACTTCGTCGCCGAGGCCCGCGCGGCCGGCGTGACGATCCCCATCCTCGCCGGGCTGCTGCCCACGACGGAGCCTGCGCGGCTCCGTCGCGTCGAGGAGCTCACGGGCGTGCGCGCGCCCCAGCACCTGCTGGACGCGCTGGACGCCCTCCCCGACCCGGAGGCGCAGCACGCCTACGGGATCGCGTACACCGTGGACCTCGCGCAGCGCGTCCTCGACGCGGGCACGCCCGGTCTGCACGTGTACACGTTCAACAAGCACCGCGCCGCTCTTGACCTGCTCGAGGGTGTCCACCTCGGCGGCGGGTCGGCCGGGACGGGAAGCAGCGCCAGCGCTGCCGCCGCCCCGCTCGTCCCGGACCTGGCCAGCGGGCCGTGGGTCACCGGCACCTCCCTGCCCACGACGAGCACCGCCACGCACGGCACGCCCGTCTGACCGGTCCTCCGGACCAGCAAGAGGTTTCGATCATGGCCACTTCCGTACCCTCCCCTACCCAGATTCAGGCCGGCTTTCCCGCCGGCACCGTGCTCGGCTACCCGCGCATCGGGCGCCGTCGCGAGCTCAAGAAGGCCGTCGAGGCGTTCTGGGCCGGGCGCACGAGCACCGACGAGCTCGAGGCCACGGCCCGCGAGCTGCGCCTCGCGACCGTCCGCCGGCTCGTCCACCTCGGCCTCGGCGCCGACGACGCCTCGGTCCCCGGCTCGTTCTCCTTCTACGACCAGGTGCTCGACGTCGCCGCGGCCCTCGGGGCGGTCCCGTCGCGGTTCGCGTCGCTCACCGACGCCGCCGGCCGCCTCGACCTCGCGGGCTACTTCACCGTGGCGCGCGGTCAGGGTGACGACGCCCCGCTCGAGATGACCAAGTGGTTCGACACGAACTACCACTACCTCGTGCCCGAGATCGGCCCGGACACCCCGATCCGGTTCGTCGACGACCGCGTCGTGCGCGAGTTCGTCGAGGCCAAGGAGGCGGGCGTCGTGACGCGGCCCGTCGTCGTCGGGCCGGTGACGTTCCTCGCGCTGTCCAAGGCCGCGGACGACGCACCCGCGGGGTACTCGCCGCTCGACCGCCTGGACGACGTCGTCGCCGCCTACACCGACCTGCTGCGCGCGCTCGCCGCCGCCGGCGCGCCGTGGGTCCAGCTCGACGAGCCGATCCTCGTCACCGACTCGGTCGACGTGCCGTTCGCCGACCTCGCCGCCGCGGTGGAGTCTGCGTACCGCGCCCTCGCGACCGACCTCCGCCCCGTGCCGAACCCGGGGTTGGACGCCACGTTGGCCTCCGCATCGCCCGGAACCCCGGGTTCGGCGCAGGACGCGCGGCCCGCGATCCTCGTCGCCGCGCCGTTCGGCGCGCTCCAGGCCGGTGCCGAGACCGCCGCTGAGGCGGCCCGGGACGGGCTTGCGCTCCTCGCCGGCACCGACGTCGACGCGATCGCGATCGACCTCGTCAAGGGCGCGGTCCCTGCCGCGGCCGAACGCGGCATCCCCGGCCTCGCCGGCAAGACGCTCGTCGCGGGCGTGATCGACGGGCACAACGTGTGGCGCGCGGACCTTGCGGCGAAGCTCGAGGTCGTCGACGCCGTCGAGGGACTGGGTGCCGGCGCGGTCTCGGTCGGCACGTCGACGTCGCTGCTGCACGTGCCGCACGACGTCGAGGACGAGGTGTTCGCCGAGCCCGGCACGGCGTCGGGCACGACGCTCGACCCGCGCCTGCGCGACTGGCTCGCGTTCGCGGACCAGAAGGTCGGCGAGGTCGCGACGCTCGCCCGTGCGCTCACCGAGGGTCGCGACGCGGTCGCGGCGGAGATCGAGGCGTCCCGCGCGGCGGTGGCGTCGCGCGCGGAGGCGAGCGGCGTCGTCGTGCCCGCGGTGCGCGAGCGCGCCGCCGCCCTGACCGACGCGGACTTCGCGCGCGGCGACTACGCCCAGCGCGCGGCGGCACAGCAGGAGCGCCTGAACCTGCCGCTGCTGCCCACGACGACGATCGGCTCGTTCCCGCAGACGCCGGAGATCCGCCGCGCCCGCGCGCTGTGGACGAAGGGCGAGCTCTCGGACGCGGACTACACGACCGCGATGCGCGAGGAGATCGCGCGCGTCGTCGCGCTCCAGGAGGAGCTGGGCCTGGACGTGCTCGTGCACGGCGAGCCGGAGCGCAACGACATGGTGCAGTACTTCGCGGAGCACCTCGACGGGTTCGCGGTCACGGCGAACGGCTGGGTGCAGTCGTACGGGTCGCGCTGCGTCCGCCCGCCGATCCTGTGGGGCGACGTCACGCGGCCCGCGCCGATCACCGTCGAGTGGTCGGCCTACACGGCGTCGCTCACCGAGAAGCCCGTCAAGGGCATGCTCACCGGACCGGTGACGATCCTCGCGTGGTCGTTCGTGCGCGACGACCAGCCGCTCGGCGACACGGCGAACCAGGTGGGCCTCGCGCTGCGCGACGAGATCGCGGACCTGGAGGCCGCCGGCATCGGGATCGTCCAGGTCGACGAGCCCGCGCTGCGCGAGCTCCTGCCGCTGCGCAAGGCCGACCAGCCCGCGTACCTCGACTGGTCGGTCGGCTCGTTCCGGCTCGCGACGTCGGGCGTGGCGGCGGCGACGCAGATCCACACGCACCTGTGCTACTCGGAGTTCGGCGAGGTCATCGGCGCGATCGACGGCCTCGACGCCGACGTGACGTCGGTCGAGGCGGCGCGCTCGCGCATGGAGATCGTGCCGGAGCTGCGCGACGCCGGGTACGCGCGCGGCATCGGGCCGGGCGTCTACGACATCCACAGCCCGCGCGTGCCGTCCGCCGAAGAGGTCACGGAGCTGCTGGAGCTCGCCGTGAAGTCGATCGACCCGAAGGTCGTGTGGGTCAACCCCGACTGCGGGCTGAAGACGCGCCGCTACGAGGAGACCGTGCCGTCGCTCGAGCACGTCGTCGCGGCGGCGAAGGCCGTGCGGGCCACGCTCGGCTGACCCCGGACACGCCGGAGGCCGGGTCCCGTCGGGACCCGGCCTCCGCGTCGCGCGGGTCAGCGCTCGGTCGTGCCCGTCCCGGCCATCGGGAGGGCGAAGGCGAGCGTCGAGGCGAGGAGACCGCCGACGAAGAGCCACACTCCGCCGTCGACGCCGGACATGCCCGACCCCATGAGGACCAGGCCTCCGGCGAACAGGGCGAACGAGACGACGAACCGCGCCAGCGCGCCCGCGTGCCCGGGGATGTCGCGGCCTTCCGTCCCGGTGGGGAGGGGGCTGTCGGCCGCCTGCTCGCTGGTCGTGGTCATGGCGTTCTCCTTCTGAGGTCGGTGCGTAAGCCCGGACGTCGTCGTCGGCGACGATCAGTCCAGGTAGTTCTCCACCGTACCGGGGTCGCGCACGGTCGCCGCATCCGGGTCGCTCCCGAACTCGCGGGCCGCGTCACGCTGGCGCAGCAGGTCCCAG
Organism: Cellulosimicrobium sp. GQ32; assembly: GCF_059758455.1. Classification (NCBI taxonomy): domain Bacteria; kingdom Bacillati; phylum Actinomycetota; class Actinomycetes; order Micrococcales; family Promicromonosporaceae; genus Cellulosimicrobium; species Cellulosimicrobium sp. GQ32. The sequence continues at coordinate 98,742 of NZ_JCAXEP010000005.1, forward strand.
CACTGGTCGAGCTCGACCTCGATCGCGCGCAACCGCTCGTGCGCCTGTCCCCCGGTGATCTCCCCCTGCGCGAGCTGCTCGCGGAGCTCGCGCTCCTGCGCCACGAGGTCGCTGATCGTCCTGCGGATGCCGCCGTCGGTCGCCATGCGTCCACGGTATGCCCGACGCCGCACGTGCGCCCGGGAGATCGGGCGCCGCGCGGGCGTGGCGTCGGCGGCACGGCCTAGGCTCGCCGCATGACGACGACGATCGGCCGCACGGTCCTGCTCTGCCGTGACCTCGACGCGAGCGCCGCGTTCTGGGCGGACGGGTTCGGGTTCGGGACGCTGTTCCGCGGCGAGACCGAGGGGTTCCCGCTGCTGCACGTCGGCCCCGGCCGCGTCGACGAGCCCGGGCTGTGGCTCGTCCCGCTCCCCGACGGCGGCGCGCCCCTCGTGCGCCACGGGCTGCCGAACCTCGTGCTCTACGTCGACGACCTCGACGCGACCCTCGGGCGGCTCGCCGCCGTAGGGGTCGAGCCGCTCGTCGGCCCCGACGCCGACGCCGAGTCCGGCGACCGGTTCGCGCACGTCAACGACCCCGACGGGCACCGGGTCGTCGTCGTGCAGCTCGGTCCGGTGCGCGACCCCGCGTAGGGGCTACCGGGCCTGCACCCACGTCGCGTCGTCGGCCAGGATCGTCACCTCGTCGTCGTCGACCACGAGGAAGCCGCCGCCGATGCGCAGCTCCGCCGTCGGACGGTCCGGGGTCCGCAGCCGCACGCGCCCCGCCTTGAGGGTCGCCGCGACGGGCTGGTGCCGCGCGAGGATCCCGAGCGTCCCGGACACCGACGGCACCGTGACGCTGCGCGCCGGGCCCGACCAGAACACCCCGGACGGCACCACCACCTCGACGGACACCAGGCGCTCCCCCACGGGTGCGGCGGTCTCGGACGGTGACGGCGCGACGGGCACGGAGGATCCTCCTCTACGACGGGTGGCGGAGCCTCCGAGTCTCGTGCCCGAGCGCGCTCCGGACCCGCCGCCTTTCGTCCCTTCCCCGTCGCCGGAGGTCACCGGGCACGACGCACGTGCCGAGCCCGGGGTCGCTCCCCACGCGGAGCGCTTCCTGGGGAAGAGCCCCGGGTCGGGCGGTCGGACATTCCCGGCGCGACCGGAATCACGTTGACGGCGACGGTGAGCGAGGCGCACCATCGAGGGTGACGGTTGCCGAGGGCAGCCGTTCGTCGTGCCGGACGGGCACTTCAACGGATCAGGTCGCGCCGGACGGCGCACCGCACGGGACGAGGAGACGCGGATGCACGGCACCGCAGGCTGCGAGGTGGCCATGGCGGCCTGCTCGGGCGCCCTCCCCTCCCGCACCGTCACCCGCTGAGCCCTTCAGCCGGACGCCGACCCGGCGCCCCGCCCCGTCGAGCGCTGGGCATTCGTCGTCATCTCCCCGACGACAGATGACCCGCGCTCAGCAGGTCTTGGCGACGACGGTCGCGGGCATGCCGTCATCCCCGCCCCGCCCCGAGCGAGCGGCGCCGTCGTGCGCCCCGGCGACCCTGCGTCGTCGTGAGCCGACCGTCTGCGCCGCGGCGCGCCGTCGGGCAGGGTGGGACCGTACCGACACGGAAGCCCTGAACCCATGATCCCCCTGACCGAGAAGCAGATCCGCGCGTCGTTCGTCAACGCGTCCAAGCGCGAGGCCGCACAGGCGACCCTCCCCGACCTCGACGCGCTCGACTGGGACCGCCTCGACTACCTGGGGTGGCGCGACCGCAAGGCGCCGCTGCTCGCGTACGCCGTCGTCGTGGTCGACGGCGAGCCCCGCGGCGTCCTGCTGCGCTCCACCGACGCCAAGACGGGCGGCATGCGCAAGCGTGCCGTCTGCGCGTGGTGCGAGGACGTCGTCGTGACGGACGACGTCAGCCTCTACGTCGCGCGGCGCGCCGGCGCCGCCGGGCGCCGCGGCAACACCGTCGGCACCCTCATCTGCACGCAGTTCCTGTGCTCGCAGAACGTGCGCCGCGCCCCGACCCGCACCGAGATCGGCGACGACGAGTCGATGCGCGAGCTGTTCGTCGAGCTCCGCGTCGACGGCCTCCGCGAGCGCTCCGCCCGCTTCGTCACCGAGGTCATGCGCGACGTCTGACGCACCAGGGCTCTACCTCGGCCCACCAGGGCTCTACCTCGGCCCACCAGGGCTCTACCTCGGCCCACCAGGGCTCTACCTCGGCGGAGCGGAGGGCGAGCCGGACGCCGAGGGCGAGGGCGGAGCGGGGGTGGGGCGGGTCGTGGCGGGCCTGGCGGGAGCCGCGAGGGACGAGCGGCGGATGGTAGACCCGTCGCGCCCCCGCGGAGCCCTCGCCCGCCCCGGCCCCGAACTCCCCCCGTCGCGCCACGACGGCCACCAGTTCCACCGCCCCAGCAGCGTCATGGTCGCGGGGAGCAGGAGCCCGCGGACGACGGTCACGTCGAGCAGCACGGCGACGGCCATGCCGACGCCGACCTCCTTCATCGCGACGAGCTCTCCCGCCGCGAAGCCGAGGAACACGATGCCGATGGCGACGGCCGCCGTCGTGACGACCGGGCCGGTCGCGGTGATGCCGCGGAGCACGGCCCGGTCGTTGGCGGCGCGCGGGTCCTCCCCGGGCGTGCGGGCGCGCCACTCCTCGGACGTGCGCGCGAGGAGGAACACCTCGTAGTCGGTGGACAGGCCGAACACGAGCATCCCGATGAGCAGGGGCGTCGTGACGTCGAGCGCTCCCCACGGCTCGAACCCGAGCAGCGAGGCCCCCACGCCGTGCTGGAACACCGAGACGAGCACGCCGAGCGTCGCGGCGAGCGTGAGCAGGTTGAGCACGAGCGCCTTGAGCGGCACGACGAGCGAGCCGGTGAGCAGGAAGAGGAGCGCGAACGTCGCGAGCACGACGACGCCCGCGGCGAGCGGGAGGCGCTGCGCGAGGTGCTCCTGGGTGTCGACGACCTCGGCGGCCGGGCCGGCGACGTGCACGTCGAGGTCGCCGGTGTCGATCGCGCGGATCGCGCGCAGGAGGTCCTGGGCCTCGGCGGCGGTCGCGTCGCCGCCCTCACCGACGTCGGGGGTGACGTCGACGACGAGGACCTCGGGCGGGTAGTCGGTGTCCTGCATCGCGTCCTCGACGCCGGGCAGGGCCGCGACGCGGTCGAGGTAGGCGGAGGCGGCCTCGTCGCCGCGGGGTGCCTCGACGAGCACGGTGATCGGGGTGACGCCGAGGTCGGCGAAGCGCGAGGTGGACGCGTCGGCGGCGAGGCGTGCCTCGGCGTCGGCGGGCAGGGAGTGGACCTCGGAGCTGCCGAGCGTCATCGAGCCGAGCGGCGCGGCGAGCGCGAGGAGGAGGGCCGTCGCGCCGAGCGTGACGAGCACGGCGTGCCGCTGCGCGGTGCGCGCGAGGCGGCCGAGCGTGCCGGCGCCGCCGCGCCCGGTCCACGGGTGGGACCAGGTGCGGGCGCCCGGGGCAGGGATGGCGCGGTGCCACGTCGCGACGAGCGCGGGCACGAGCGTGAGCCCCGCGGCGGTCGCGACGAGCACGACGACGGCGCCCCCGACGGCCATGCCCGAGAGCAGCGAGTCGCCGAGCAGGAGCAGGCCGGTGAGGGCGATCGCGACGGCGAGCCCCGACGCGAGCACGGCACGCCCGGCGGTCGCGAGCGTGCGCCCGACGAGCTCGTCGAGCGGGAGGCCCGGGTTCTCGGCGCGCTCCTCGCGGAAGCGCGCGAGGACGAGCAGGGAGTAGTCGACCGTGAGGCCGAGGCCGAGCAGCGTCACGACGTTCACGGCGAACTCGTTGACGGGCACGATCCCCAGCAGGCCGCTGAGCACGAGCAGCGCGACCGCGATCGCGGCGAGCGCGGACAGCAGCGGGACCAGGCCGGCGCGCAGGCCGCCGAGGACGACGACGAGCACGACCAGCAGGACGGCGATCGCCACGCCCTCGCCCACGGCGGCGTCGGTGATCGCCTGTTCGACGAACGCCTCCTCGGCGAGCAGCGCCCCGCCGACGAGGACCTCGGGGGTGTCGACCGTGTGGAGCGCGTCGGCGACCTGGTGCGCGAGGGCCAGGGCCTCGTCGTCCGACAGCGCGGGGTCGAGCTCGACGATCACGAGCGAGCCCTGGCCGTCGTCGGCGATCAGGCCGCCGCCCGTGTAGGCGTCGAACAGCTCGACGACGCCCGGCATCGCGCGGATGCCGTGCATCACCTCGCTCGCCTGGGCGATCAGCTCCGTGGAGAAGTAGTCGCGCCCGGACAGCACGGCGACGACGGTCTCGCCCTCGGGCTCGAGCTCGTCGAGGCGCTCTGCAGCGAGCGCGGAGGCGCTGCCGGGCGGCGCGGGCTCGACGTCCGTCGTCTTGTCGAAGACGGCGCCGCCGAGCACCGCACCGAGGACGAGGAGGACGGCCCAGACGCCGAGGACGACGGCGCGGCGGCGCGCGGCGAACCGCCCGGTGCGGTGCAGGAGGCGTCCGAGCGCCATGGCCTGTCCTCCTCGTCGAGGGATGTCGTGCGGAGAGCGGGTCGCGCAAGCGCTCCTGCGAGCCCTGCGCGGAACGTGAGGTGAGCACCCTACGCGAGGGTGGGAGCGCCGTCGGACCACGCTCCGCCCGTGCGATGGGCGCGCCTCGGGCTCACCGAGGCGGAGATGGGATGAGACGGGACGGGCGGGGACGGCTCGTGCTGCCGCCCCCGCCCGGTCCCTCCCGGGGCGGACGGCTCACGCCGCCCGCCCCGGGGTCTCAGCTCAGCCGCAGCTCGCGGCCTCGTAGGCGACGTCCGCCTGGAACGTCAGGTCGCCGCCCGTCGCGGACACCTGCGCGGCGCCGGCCTCGACCGACGTAGCACGCGTCGCGAACGACTGGTACGCGGAGGCACCCGGCTGGACGCCGGTCACCGTCTTCGTCCCGAAGGGCGTCGTCAGCGTGATGTCGGCCGGCACCGTGTCGTCGTTCGTGGCACGGACCGCGACGTAGACCTTGCCCGCCATGCAGCGGGTCTGGACCGTCGTCGAGATCGCGAGCTCCTCGACCGGCTCGTCGGTCAGCTCCTTGAACCGGATGTTCCGGTAGTTGACCATCTCGCCGCTCCCGTGGTTCTGGATGCCGACGAAGCTGTTCACCAGACGGGCCGGGTCGGTGCTCGTGAAGTCGTTGACGAGCACGTCGTTGAGGTAGATGCGGATGCGGTCTCCCTCGACCCGGATGTCGTACGCGTTCCACTGCCCGACCGGCTTGAGGGCGGCGTCCCGGGCTGCCTCGTCGGCACCCTGGAACGTGTAGATCGCGCCGGTGGTGCGGTCGTCGGCGTCGGTCGCGTCGATCTGGATCTCGTAGCCCTTGTTGACGGCCACCCACGGGTCGTCGCCCGGGTTCGGGAACCCGACGAACACGCCACCGTTGTCGTCCTTGAGGAGCTTCCAGTCGAGCTTCAGGCTATAGCTGTCCCCGAGCTCCTGGTTGTACCAGAGCAGGCCCATGCCGCCGGCACCCTGGATCGAGCAGTCGTCCTGGCGGCCGAAGCCACCCGGACCGGCCATGCGCCAGCCCTCCTGGAGGCTCGCGAGGGTGCCGTCGAAGAGGGCGGTGTAGCCGTCCTCGACCTCACCCGGCGAGCAGATGTCCGGGTTCTCGCCGATCGAGAGCACGTCGATGTTGATGTTGCCCTCGTCGCCGGCCTCGTAGGCGAGCGTGATGGTGTTCACGCCGGCCTGGAGGTCGAGGTCGCGCGTCTGCACGCCCCAGTCCTTCCAGCTGCCCGTCGTGGGGAAGTTCCACTGACCGAGGTCCTGGCCGTTCACGTGCAGCGAGACGTTCTTCGCGCGCAGCGACGTGTAGGGGTGGATGCCGTTGGCGTAGCGCACGTTGACCGGGTAGGTGCCCGCCTCGGGGACGGTCACGGAGAACGTGCGGCCGGCGCCGACGTTCGTCATGCCCGCGGCGAAGCCGGAGCCCGAGTAGTTGCTGTGGTCCGAGCCGATGCTCGAGCTGCCGAGGGGCTGCGCGAGCTCCGCCTCGTACCAGCCGCGGTCGGCCGGAGCGACGTAGCCGGGGAGCGAGTTGAGCGTGTACCAGGCCTCGGTGCTGAGGAGCTCGGTGCCCTCCGCGGACGCGAACGGGCGCGGCGAGCGGATGTAGACGACGTGGCCCGGCTTGAGACCGTCGATCTTCAGCGTCACGGTCGTGCGGTCCTCGGACACCTGGGCGTCCGTGACGAAGAGCGGCTGCTCGTCGACCTTCGGGCCGCCGTACTGCTGCGTCGGCACGTAGCGCCACTGCTTGACCTGGTAGGCGTCGGCCAGCTTCTCGACGACCTCGTCGGACACCGGGTCGGTGTACTCGATCTCGAAGCCGCCCTCGACCACGCGCATCTCCTTCATGTCGAAGGAGTCCTCGCCCGCGGGCACGAGCTTCTGGAGGCCGAACCGGAGCTTGCCGGACTCGCCCCAGTTGCCGCCCTCACCGGTGCCGCCGGCGTAGAGCGCGCCGTCGGGGCCGTAGATGACGCGGTTCACGCCGACCTCGAGGCCCGCGGTGTGGCGGAAGACCGCACCCTGGAACTCGCCGTCGACCTTCTCGAGGAACGCGCGCTGGATGCCGCCGTACGTCACGTCGCCGAGCAGCATCTGGCCGGCGAACTCGCCGTCCTGGACGAGGATCGGGTTGCCCGGGGAGTTGGCGATCTCGTTCTGCGGGAGCCACACGGCCGGCGGGGCCACGGGGTTCGAGTCGAACGGCCCGGCCGGGTTCGTGTAGTGGTTGTAGAACTTGTCCTGCTGGATGTGGATGAGCTTGTTCGACGGCAGCCAGGCGCCCTGGTTGTCCGTCGCGAAGATCTCGCCCTCGGGGCCGAAGCCGATGCCGTTGGGCGTGCGGAGGCCGCCCGCGACGTAGGTGACCTCGCCGGTCTCGCGGTCGATCTTGATCGACGTGCCGCGGTTCGCCGCAGGCTGCGGGTTGGTCGTCGCGCCGCCGTTGTTGATGGCCACGGAGAGGTTGACGTAGAAGTAGTCCTCGTCGTGGATCAGGCCGAACGCGAACTCGTGGAAGTTGCCGCCGTCGGGCCACTCCGCGATCTTCGTGTGCGTGTCGTAGAAGCCGTCGCCGTCGGGGTCGGTGAGCTGCGTGAGCTGGTAGCGCTCGGAGACGAAGATCGAGTCCTCGACGACCTCGATGCCCATCGGGTTCAGCAGCTCGTCCGCGACCTTGGTCGCCGTGACGTCCTCGGGACCGTCGGCCGTGGTGACGCCGTCGAGGAAGTACACCTCGCCGGACACCGGGTCGGGGCGCCAGCCGCCGGAGCTGACCTCGCCCGTCGTCACGACGGCGAGCTTCTCGTCCGGGGTGAACGCCAGGCCCGAGACCTTGGGCTCGAAGCCCGCAGGGCGCAGGTCGACGAGGTCGTAGTTCGGGTTGACCGTGTCGAGACGCAGGCCGTCGCCGGCCGTGTCGGTCGCGCCCTCGCAGTACTTGTAGCCGGGCGCGGTCACGCGCACGACGCCGGCCTCGGTGCTGAGCGCCGAGGTCGGGATCACCTGGAAGGAGGAGCTGCCCGGCGTCTTCCACGCGAGCGTGAGGCGCTGCTTGTCGCTGCCCTCGTAGTAGTCGATCCGCAGGTCGTGCACGCCCGCGGTGAGCGTCGCGCTGCCCTCGACGGAGGTCGAGTCGTTGGGGCCGTCGTTCTCGAGGACGAGCTGGCCGTCGATGTAGACGAGCGCGCCGTCGTCGTTGGTCACGCGGAACTGGTACTGGCCGTCCGCGGGGACGTGCAGGTTCGCGCTCACCTGCGAGATGAAGTTGTCCTCCGCGCCGAACTGCTCGGCCGTCGACCAGTCGATGGTCGGCATGAGCTTGTCGACGTTGGGCGTCTGGCCGGACTTGAGGGTGCAGACGGCCCCGGGGTTCTGCGCGAGCTGGAAGGTGCGCAGCGTGACGCCGGGCTCCTGCTCGGGAAGGTCGGCCGCGGCGGGGACGGCCCAGCCCGCGACGACCACGGCGCCGAGGGTGAGGGCGGCCGCGCCGCGTCGGTACCTGATCCGGCGGGACACCGGCAGGCTGGTGCGTTCGAGCATCGTTGCTCCCTAATACTCGGTCGGACTTCGAGTCCACGGAGCGTAACCCCTGCCTGGCTCCGTCGATGACAACGCTGGACAGGCTAGCCCTCGTTCTATCGATGTGTCTACAACTTCCGACTTGCAATCGACAAAAGTGCTCTGGCCTGCCCGGACGTACGCTCGGAGGCATGAGCGCACGCCACGGCGACATCGCCGACAGCACCGCGTCCCGGCCGTTCGCGCAGGTCGACGTGTTCACCGAGGTCCCGACCCTCGGTAACCCCGTCGCGGTCGTGCTCGACGGCGACGGGCTCACGGACGGGCAGATGGCCGCGTTCGCCCGCTGGACGAACCTCTCGGAGACGACATTCCTCCTCCCGCCCAGCCCGGAGGGGGCCGCCGCCGGCGCCGACTACCGCCTGCGGATTTTCACCCCCGGCGGTGAGCTCCCCTTCGCCGGGCACCCGACGCTCGGCTCGTGCCACGCGTGGCTCGAGGCGGGCGGCGCGCCCCGGGCGGGCGGCGCCGTCGTCCAGGAGTGCGGTGTCGGCCTCGTGACGATCCGCCGCGAGGTGCGCGCCGCCGCCGGGCCGGACGACGAGCCCGAAGACACCGGGAGGCTCGCGTTCGCCGCGCCCGACCTGCTCACCGACGAGCCGGTCCCGGCCGACGACCTCGCCGCGATCGTCGCCGCGCTGGGCGTCCCGGACGACGCCGTGCTCGACCACCGCGTCCTCGACAACGGGCCGGGCTGGCGCGTCGTGCTGCTCGACTCCGCCGACCGCGTCGCCGGGCTCGCACCCGACTGGTCGCGCCTGCGCGTCGAGCACCCCGACCTCTCCGTGGGGGTCGCCGGGCTGTACGGGGACGACGCCGGTCCCGACGGCGCGGCGGTCGAGGTCCGCGGGTTCGCGCTCGCCATGGGCATCCCCGAGGACCCCGTCACCGGGAGCCTCAACGCCGTCGTCGGGCAGTGGCTCGTGCGGGACGGTCGCCTCCCGGACCGCTACGTCGCGGCCCAGGGCGCGGCGCTCGGCCGGGCCGGCCGCGTGCACGTCGAGCGCGACGGGTCGGGGACGGTCTGGGTCGGCGGCGCGAGCGTCACGTGCGTCGCGGGGACCGTCCGGCTCTGACCCCGCGCCGGTGACCGGAGGAGACCCCGCCGCGGACCCGGCGACATCTCCGAGCCCGGCGCTCGATCCCGGCGATATTCCTGGGCTCAGCGGGTCGCGCTCTCCGTAGACTGGGGCAAGTGTCAACAACCCCACCAGTTCTCTCCGACCGCGCCCTGACGGACCGCGCGGTGGTCGCGCGCGCCCGCTGGGCGCTCATGGTGCAGTTCGGGCTGTTCGGGGTCGTCGGCGCGTCCTGGATGAGCCGCCTGCCCTCGGTGCGGGAGGCGCTCGGGATCAGCGCCAGCCAGCTCGGCCTGCTGCTCGTCGTCGGCGGCCTGGGGTCGCTCGTGTCCGTGGTGTCCGCAGGCGCGGTCGTGGCACGGTTCGGCAGCCGCACGACGCTCGTCGTCGCGACGGTGGGGAACGTCGTCGGGTTCGGGCTCGTCGCTCTCGGGACCGGGACGGGCGGGGTCGTCCTCTTCGCGGTCGGGGCGTTCCTCAACGGCGTGTGCGGCGCCCTGACCAACGTGCCGATCAACATCTGCGCGGCGTCCGTCGAGCAGCACGTGGGGCGGGCGATCCTCCCCCACTTCCACGCCGCGTTCTCCATCGGCGCCGCGTGCGGCGCGCTCGTCGCGGCCGCGTTCTCGTGGGCGCACGTCGGCATCACCGCGCAGATCCTCGTCGTGACGCTCGCCGTCACGGTCGCGCGCGCCGTGCTCATCGCCCCCGCGACCGCGCTCGCGCCCGACCGGGTCGCGCCCGGCGCCGCCGCGCCGTCGGGCACCACGGACCTGGCCGACGACGGCGCCGCACCCTCGGCCGCGACCTCGCCCCGCCGCGGGGCCGGCGTCCGCGCCGCGCTCGCGGCCTGGAGCGAGCCGCGCACGCTGCTCATCGGGCTCGTGCTCCTCGCGTCGTCGTTGTCCGAGGGGTCCGCGGGCAACTGGCTCTCCATCGCGGTCGTCGACGGGTTCGAGGTGCGCGAGGCGCTCGGCGCCGTCGCGTACGGCACGTTCGTCGGCGCGATGACGGTGTTCCGGTTCGCCGGGACGGGCCTCATCGACCGGTTCGGGCGCGTGTCGGTGCTGCGCGCGTCGGGCGTCTCCGCGCTCGTCGGCCTGCTCGTCTTCGGCCTCTCGCCGAGCCTGCCGCTCGCCTGGGTCGGCATCGTGCTGTGGGGCTGCGGAGCCGCGCTCGCCAACCCCGTCGCCATCGCCGCGGCGTCCGACGACCCGGCTCACGCCGCCCCGCGCGTCGCGGTCGCGACGTCGTTCTCGACCGTCGCCATGCTCACCGCGCCGCCGCTGCTGGGCCTGCTCGTCGACCAGGTGGGGGCTCGCCACATGCTCCTGGTCATCTGCGCCGCCACGGTGCTGAGCCTTGCGGTCGCGGGCGCCGTCCGCCCCGTGAGGTCGACGGCTCCCGCACCGCGAGCGTGAGGAGTCGCCCCTCCGCACGCGCCTCGCCCGGTCGCTCTCCGCACCGCCGTGGACAGCCGTCCGGCCGTGGGCGACGCTGGGTCGACGGGCGCGCGGTGCGGTCGTACGCACCCGCGGGCCACGACCCTGCGGCGGCGGTCGTGCTCCTGCACGGTGGGTACGGGCTGCTCGGCGACCTCGAGCTGCAGGACGACCCGTGCCGACGCGTCGCCGTCGGGGACCAGGACTCCCTCCTGCCCGAGGCCCGCACCCTCGCCGCCTCGTGCGCGCGCGACGGCGTGCCGTGCGAGCGAGGGGGCGATGCGGTTCTACCTCGCGGCTGCTGGTGTCGGTGTCGGGCGGGTCGCGGCCTCGAGGAGCTCGAGGACGTGGACGTAGTCGCGGCCGGTCGCCCGGGACATGCCCATCTCGCACGTGCGGTTGTTCGACACGTAGGCGTCGAACGCGTCGTGCGGGAGCCCGGCGGCCCTGGTAGCGACCTCGGCCGCCTCGGCGCGCGTCGCACCGGCGGTGAGCTCGGGGTGCAGCATCCCGCGGTCGCCGGCGAAGCCGCAGCAGCCCCACGCGGCCGGGATGGTCGCACGGTCCGCGGCGGCCTCCGCGACCGCGCGCAGGTCGTCCACGGCATCCAGGTGCACGGTCGCGCACGTGGGGTGCAGGACGACGTCGCCCACCTTCTCGACATCGACCCCCCGCGCGGCGAGGCCGGGGAGCACGTCGGTGCGGACGAACGTCACCGCGTCGACGATCCGCAGCCGCGCGAAGCGCTCTCGAGCCACGGCGTCGAGGTCCGGCCCTTCCGGCGAGCCGGGCGCACCGGGCTCACCGGAACCTCGCTCGGCCACGGCGCGCGCTCCCGTGCCGCTCAGGTGGCGGGCGGTCTCGACGAGCCCGTGCGTGCAGCTCGACGCGTCGCACACGACGGGGAGCTCGCCCTCGCGCGTCGCGGCCCACAGCGCGTCGACGACCTTCCGCGCCATGGCCGCCGCGCCGTCGGGCAGACCCTTGGACGTCCACGGTGTGCCGCAGCACAGGCCGCCGACGCCCTCGGGCACGGCGAGCCCGACGCCGGCACGCTCGCACAGCGCGCGGAACGCCGCCTCGGCGCCGACAGGCCGGTTCGCCCGGGCGTGCGCGCTCCCGCTCCCGTCGCCCTCCGCACCGCCGCCCATCCCCGCGGGCAGGCCACCGGCCGCAGGTGCGAAGAGCTCGCCCATGCACGACGCGAACAGCACCGCGCGGACCGGCCCGTCCGCACCGCCCGCCCCTGGCGCGCCTCGCCGTTCGCGGCGCGCCCCCGGACCGGGGAGGTCCGCATCGACGCGCGGCACGACGTCGGCCCCGACCACCCCGCGCGCGACCTGCGACGCGACGTGCACGAGCGGCGTCGGGAGCGCGTGGGCCACCCGGAGCGCGCCCCGCAGCCCGGTGACCACGGGTCCCCAGCGCTCGGCGACCGCCGCTCCCCCACGCTGCACGACCCCCGGCCGTGACCGCGCGCGGTGGCCCTTCATGACGACGCCCGTGTCGATGCCGACGGGGCACGCCTCGACGCACAGCGAGTCTGCGGCGCACGTCTCGACGCCCTGGTAGCGGTACTGCCGCTCGAGCTCGCGCCGTTCGGCGGGCGGTGCGGCAGCCATCTCCTTGAGCAGCGCGATGCGCTGTCGCGGGGTCGTGGTGACGGTCCGTGACGGGCACCCCGGCTCGCAGTACCCGCACTCGACGCACCGGTCGACGAGCGGGGCGTCGTCCCCGCCCGCCGAGGACTCGACCTTGAGGTTCCGCAGGTGCTCGTGGTCGTCGTCGGTGATCAGGACGCCCGGGCTGAGCAGCCCGCGCGGGTCGAACAGTCGCTTGACCTCGCGCATGACGTCGTAGAGGTCGTCGCCGTACTGCCGTCGCACGAACGGCGCCATGATGCGGCCCGTGCCGTGCTCGGCCTTGAGGGTGCCACCGTGCCCGAGCACGAGGTCGACGAGATCGTCGCTGAACGCGGCGTACCGGTCGAGCTCGGCGCGGTCGCCGAGCCGCGGCGTGATCATGAAGTGCAGGTTGCCGTCCTTGGCGTGCCCGAACGTCACGGCGTCGCCGTAGCCGTGGCGCGCGAACAGGCCGCCGAGGTCGCGGACCGTCGCGGTGAGGTCGGCGACGGGGACCGCGACGTCCTCCAGCAGTGCGGTGCTGCCCGCGGGGCGCGCTCCCGCGACGGCGGTGTACAGGCCCTTGCGCACGCGCCACAGGCGCTCGCGCGTCGCGGGGTCGGTGGTGACCGTGGCGGGCACGACGAGGGACCCGGTCAGCGAGCCGACGACGTCGCGCGCCGCGCCCTGGAACGGCGCGAGCCCGTCCTCGGTCGCCGCGCGGTACTCGACGAGCAGCGCGGTCTGGTTCCGGATGCCGTCCCCGCGCGCGAGGGTACGCATGGACGTGTCCGCCGCGGGGTCCGCGGCGGCGACCCGGAGCGACGCCGCGTCGAGCAGCTCGATCGCCTCGGCGCCCGACGCGACGAGCGGCACGAGCGCGTCCGTCGCGTGCTCCAGCGAGTCGAGCACGAGAAGCGTCGTCGCGGCGTGCGTGAGCAGCGGGACGGTCCGGAACGTCACGTCCGCGACCCAGCCGAGCGTGCCCTCGCTGCCGATCATCAGGTGCTCGAGGACCTTCACGGGCTCGTCGTGGTCGAGGAACGCGTTGACCGAGTAGCCCATGGTGTTCTTCGTCGCGAACTGCCGCTCGATCTCGGCGCGCATCGTCGCGCTGCCCCGCACGCGGTCACGTAGCCCCACGAGGCCACGGTGCAGCTCCGGCTCGGTCGCGAGCAGGCGCGCGTCGGCGTCAGGCGCGCCCGTGTCGACGACCGTCCCGCTCGGCAGCACGACCGTCATCGCCTCGACGGTCCGGTACGCCGTGCGTGTCGTGCCCGACGTCATGCCCGACGAGTTGTTCGCGACGACGCCGCCGATCGTGCAGGCGATCTCGCTCGCCGGGTCCGGGCCGAGCCGTCGGCCGTGCCGCAGCAGGTGCGCGTTGACGAGCCGCAGCGTGGCGCCGGGCTCGCACCGGACCCGCGCCCCGCCGTCGAGCACCTCGACGCGCGTGAAGCGCGTGCGCGTGTCGACGAGCACGCCGGCGCCCGACGCCTGCCCGGACAGGCTCGTCCCGCCCGAGCGGAACGTCACGGGCAGGCCCCGCCGCGTCGCCTCGCGCATCGCGGCGACGACGCCGTCCCGGTCGTGCGCGCGCACGACGACCTCGGGCCGCAACAGGTAGTGCGACGCGTCGTGCGCCTGCGCGACCCGCGTCAACAGGTCGGTGCGCAGCTCGAACCCCGGGTCACGGTCCGCCGAGACGGGGACGTGCGCCCCGGACTCGCGCGTCTCACGCCCGGATCCTCCGGTCTCGGCGGGCCGGCGCGCGCTCACGGGCGCGCCTTGCGGTCGTAGCCGAGGCGGTGGGGCTGCACCGCCTCGTACGTCGCGCGCAGGCTCTCGGTGGTGCTGTCGTAGCGTCGCTGGGCGACGCGCACGAAGAGGAAGTCCACCAGTGCGAGCTGCGCGATGCGGCTCGACAGTGCGCCCGACCGGAACTGGGTCTCGCGCGCCGTCGTCGTGAGCACGACGTCGGCGTGGGCGACGAGCGGCGACTCGGGGAAGTTCGTCACGGCGACGGTCGTCGCGCCGCGGTCGTGCGCGATGCGCAGCGCGTCGTTCGTCTCGACCGTCAGGCCGCTGTGCGACACGCCGACGGCGACCGCCCCCGGCCCGAGGAGCGCGGCGGACTGGAGCTGCACGTGCGGGTCGGGCGACGCGAAGCACAGCAGCCCGATGCGCTGGAGCTTCTGGGCGAGGTCCTGCGCGGTGAGCCCGCTCGACCCCACGCCGAACAGGTCGATGCGCGGCGCCTGCGCGACGGCGTCTGCGACCTGCTCGAGCGCGTCGAGGTCGAGCATGCGCGCCGTCTCCTCGATGGTCCGCGCCTCGTGGAACGCGATCTTGGTGACGACGTCCTGCAGCGCGTCGTCGGGGTCGATCTCGCCGTGCGCGACGTTGGCGCGCTCCTGCTCGACCGCGCGGCGGCTCGTCGCCTGCGCGAGGTCGATCCGGAACTCCGGGTATCCCGCGTACCCCACCGCGCGACAGAACCGCACGACCGTCGCCTGCGACGTCCCGACGAGCGCCGCGAGCTCGGTGATCGTCTTGCCGACGACGGCCGCCGGGTCGGCGAGCACGACCTCGGCGATGCGCGCCTCGGCGGGGCGCAGGTTCGGCAGGGACTGGCGGATGCGGACGAGACCGTCGGCGGCCATTCAGTCCTCCTCGGTGGTGGTCGGGTGCTGCGGGTGGGTCGGGCTCTGCAGATCGGTCCGGTGCCGGGTGTCGCTCGGGTCGTGAGGCGCGGCCGCGGCGGGGCCGCCGAGCGTGAGCCACGGCTCGTGCCCGGCGACGGAGCCCGGGTCGGTCGCGAGGCGCGCGGCCAGGTGCAGCGCGCCGTCGAGCGGGGTGCCGGCCGGGTCGACGAGCTCCACGTCGGGACGCAGGACCGCGAGGCGTGCGCGGAAGGCGTCGGTGAGCAACGGGCCGATCCCCAGCACGCCGCCGGTCGCGGCGGCCAGGGGCGGGACGTCGTCGACCAGCGCTGCGGCGAGCGTCGTCGCGAGGTGCGTGCCCGCGCCGGCCAGGACCTGCCGGGCGACGGCGTCGCCGTCCCGGGCCGCCGCAGCGACATCGGGCGTGAACGACGCGAGCACCTGGGCCCGGTCAGGACGCGTGTAGAGCTGCCCGGGCCAGGTCGGCACGGGCCCGAACCGGTCCGTCGCAGCGGCCAGCAGCGCCGCGGAACCGCCGTTGTCGCGACCGTCGTGCGCGGCGACCGCGGCCCGCAGCCCCTGCGTCCCGATCCACGACCCCGAGCCCAGGTCCCCGAGCAGGTGGCCCCAGCCGTCGACGCGGTGCCACACGTCGCGCAGGTCCGTGCCGAGCGCGATCGCGCCGGTCCCGACCGCGACGACGGCCCCGGGCCGTCCGCCCAGCGCGCCGAGGTGCGCGGTCAGCGCGTCGGCAGCCAGCGCGGTCCGCAGTCCGCCGCCGTGGCGGAGGGCGGCGTGAAGCTCGGCGGGGTCGCGGACGAGCGACGCGAGGCCCGTCGCCCCGACGGCAGCCGCGGCGACGCCGTCGTGCGCCAGCGAGGGAACCTCGGTGCGGAGCCGCGCGAGGAGGTCGCGGACGACGTCCGCCGCGTCGCTCCCCGCGGGTCCGATCGCGACCGGTCGGCCGGTGAGGGCGACGACCCGCGCGCTCGGCGGTGCGTCGGGCGACCGGACGTCGTCGAGAGGTCGCGCGACGAGGCGGCTCCCCGAGCCCCCGACGTCGAGCCCGACGACCCATGCGGCGCCGGGCGTGCTGCTGCTCACGCGGCCATTCTGGCACAAACTTTCACGCTGGAGCAGAGATGTGTAGATTGTCGCCATCCCGCCCTGGCACCCCCGCGTGCGACCACGATACGCCGTCGCTCGACGACGCGGCCCGACCCGGCCGTGCCGGCCCGGGTCAGCGCGCGAGCCACTCCTTGCGCTCCGCGGGCGGCAGCTTCTCCACCGCGGCGCGCAGCACGTCGCGCGGCATGGTCGCGGCGTGGTCCTCGAGGAACGCGCGCAGCCGCTCGGGCTCGACGTCGCCCGCGTGGCGCAGCATCCATCCCACGCCCTTCTGCACGTACGGCTCGGGGTCGTCGACGAGGACCTCGGAGAGCCGGAACGTGTCGTCGACCTGGCCGCGGCGCAGGAAGGCGGCCGTCGCGACGATGGCGGTGCGCCGGCGCGGCCAGTCCGGCGCCCGGGCGAGGCTGTCGAGGACGTCGCGCGGCCGGTCGAGGAGCCACGACCCGAGCACCTGGTACGCCGTGAGGTCCACGAGGTCCCACGTGTCGATCCGGTCGTGGCGCCGCAGGAAGAGCTCGACGAGCTCCGCGTGCCGCTCGACGGTCACGCGCCGGGCCGTCGCCGACTTGCCCATGATCGAGCAGCCGCCCGCACGGACCTCGTGGACCCGGTCCTCGAGCAGCAGCTCGATCTGGTCCACCGGCAGGTCGAGCGCGCTCTTCGCGAGCGTGAACACGTCGCCCATGCGCACCCCGGCGAGCGTGTAGTCGCCCGGGAAGTACCGGGCGTACGCGCGGCGCTGGGCCGCGGTCGCGCGCGCGAGCAGGTCGGCGCGGAAGTCGGTCGCCGTGGTGTACGGCGGCATCGTCCTTCTCCTCTCGTGCGGGCGGTCGCCCGCGTTCCTGCGGTTCGCGCCGCGGCGCGCCCGTGGTCCGTGCGCTCAGCGCGGCGCCATGCGGATCGCGCCGTCGAGGCGGATCACCTCGCCGTTGAGCATCGGGTTCTCGACGATCGCGCGCACCAGGTGCGCGTACTCCTCCGGGCGGCCGAGCCTGCTCGGGTGCGGCACCTGCGCGCCGAGGGACTCCTGCGCCGCCTCGGGCAGCGACGCCATCATCGGCGTGCGGAAGATGCCCGGCGCGATCGTCATGACCCGGATCCGGTGCTGCGCGAGGTCGCGCGCGAGCGGCAGCGTGAGGCCCGCGACGCCCGCCTTGGAGGCCGCGTAGGCGGCCTGGCCGACCTGCCCGTCGAACGCCGCGACCGACGCGGTCTGCACCACGACGCCGCGCTCCTCCCCGGCAGAGTCCTCCCCGTCAGAGCCGCTCGGCCCCACCGGGTCGAGGGCGAGCATGCGCTCGGCCGCGAGCCGGACGACGTTGAACGTCCCGACGAGGTTGACGTCCACGACCCGCCGGAACGCGTCGAGCGCGTGCACCCCGGACCTGCCGAGCACGCGCTGCGCGAGCACGATCCCGGCACAGCTCACGACGACGCGCGCCCCGCCGAGGGCGTCCGCGGCGTCGAGCGCCCGTGCGACGTCGTCCTCGCTCGTCACGTCCGTGGGGACGAACCGCGCCGCGTCGCCCAGCGCGTCGGCGACCGCGACGCCGTCGGACGACGCGAGGTCCGCGAGGACCACCCGCGCCCCCGCCGCGACCAGGCCCTCCGCGGTCGCGCGCCCGAGGCCCGAGGCCCCTCCCGTCACCAGGGCGACCGTGCCCTCGATCCGCATGTCTCACCCTCCGTCACCTGCGCGGGCGCCGTCGCCCGCCCCGCTGACCGTACCCAGGTCGACCCGCAGGTCGCGAGATCGACCCACCGAAGGTCGATCTCGGGCGCTCGGGCCGATCTCGCGACGGCACCGCCGTGGACGTCAGTGCGACGGCATCTCCAGGCACCCGCCGTCGGCGATCGGGCCGCCCGCGTCGAGCGTCACGGCGTCGGGCGCGACCGCCCCGTACACGCAGCCGCCGGGGACCGCGACCCCCACCCCGACGACCGGGACGACGTCACCGAAGGCGTTCCTGTCCACGACCTGCACGTTCTCGAAGCCCGCCGCGACGAGCGCGGCCGAGACCTCGTCGCCGTCGACGGCCGACCCGTCGGCGACGGGGTCGAGCGCGGCCTGGACGGCGGGCACCGCGAGCGCCGCCTCGGCGTCGCTCTCGGGCGTGCCCGTCCGCTGCCGGTACGCCTCGTTGGACGCGTCGAGCCCGGTCTCCTGCCCGACGGCGGTCGTGTCCTCGGCCGTCGCGGTGGCCTCGGGCTCGGACGAGTCGTACGACTGGGCCCACCGCTCCATGGCGACCCCGACGACCAGGAAGTACCCCACGACACCCACGCACGCGAAGATCACGAGCCCCACGACCACGCCGACGACCGCGCGCCCGAGGCGCGAGGTGCCGTCTGAGCCGAGATCGTCCGGGTCCGGGGTGGCCATGAGGCGAGTCTTGCGGGCGGGGTGCTCCGCGGCGACCGCGGGCGCGACCTCGACCCCGGATCTTCACATCTCGGGCGTCGTCGGGTGCAGGATGGGTGGCGAACAACCCCGTCCGACCGTCAGGAGAGTCCCGCATGAGCCTGTACGACATCCCGTTCGACGCCATGGACGGGACGACGCACACCCTGCGCGAGCACGCGGACGACGTCGTGCTCGTCGTGAACGTCGCCTCGCGGTGCGGCCTCGCGCCGCAGTACGCGACGCTCGAGGCGATGCAGGAGAAGTACCGCGACCGCGGGTTCACGGTCATCGGGTTCCCGAGCAACCAGTTCCTCCAGGAGCTCGGCACGAACGAGGCGATCCAGGAGTTCTGCTCGCTCACGTACGGCGTGACGTTCCCCGTGGTCGACCGCGTGCGCGTCAACGGCCGCCACGCCCACCCGCTGTACCAGGAGCTGAAGAAGGCCGAGGACGCGGAGGGCAAGGCCGGTCGCGTCACGTGGAACTTCGAGAAGTTCCTCGTCCTGCCGGGCGGCGAGGTGCACCGGTTCAGGCCGCGCACGCTGCCCGACGACCCCGCGATCGTCGACCTCGTCGAGACGCACCTGCCCCGCTGAGCGCACCACCCCGGTGCGGGGTGTCGGCGCGCGGTGCCCGAGGGCGCGTCAGCGCACGACGAGCGCGGGGTGCCGCGCGTCGTCGACCCGCGCGACGACGTCGGCCACCTCCGCGGGGCGTACCTCCCGCTCGTAGCGCGCGTACGCGTCGAGCGTCCAGGCGTCCTGCGCCGCGGTGCGGCGCGCGAGCGTCGGCGCGCGCAGCGCCAGATGGACGGCGAGGTCGACGGCGAGCCCGCGGCCGAGGGCCAGCGCGCCGTCGAGCACGACGACGAGCCCCGGCTCCGCGGCGACGTACGCCGCGCGCGTGGACCGGCTCGTCACGGGATCGCGCAGGCTCGGCACGTAGCGCCCGGACCCGCCCGGGCCGACGGCGTCGAGCACCTCGCGGTTGAGACCCGCCACGTCGATCCACTCGTCGAGCAGCGCGTCCGGGTCCTCGCGGCCGTGCTCGAGCCGCAGCGACGCCGGCCGCCAGAAGTCCTGCACGCGCACCCGCGCGACCGGTCGGCCGGCAGCCCGCAGGGGCGCGACCAGCAGGTCCGCGAGCGCCTCCGGGTGCGTCGAGGGGTGGCCGTCGACGAGGAGCCGCAGCGCGCCCTCGGGCCCCGTCGCCCGGTCGCGGTGCGGGAACCCGAGGACGAGGTCCACGACCCGGTCCACGAGGACGTCCTCGGTCACCGGTTCCACGCGCACGACGTCAGGATGCCAGGTCGCGCAGCGGCCTCTCCGGGGACGTCCGGCAGGTCGGGCTCCTAGGGTGGACGCATGCTGCGCACCGTCGCCCTCGACCACCCCGCACCCCTGCCCGTCGGGCACACGGTGGAGGTCACCGAGCTCGAGGCCGCGGTCCGGTGGAAGGGCCGGGTCACGGCGTGCGCCATCGTCATGGTCGAGGGCCTGGACAACCCCCGCACGACGCTCCAGGTCGAGACGGACGCATGACCGCACCCTTCCGGCCGGGGACGGTCCGCGAGGGGACGGGCGGCATCGTCGCCCTGGGCCTCGCGACGTTCGTCGCCATCACGACGGAGCTGGTGCCCGTCGGGCTGCTGCCGCTGCTCAGCGCGGACCTGGACGTCACGGAGTCCGTCGCCGGGCTGCTCGTCACGGCGTACGCAGTCATGGTCGCGACGCTCGCCGTGCCGCTCACGCTCGGCACGGCGCGCCTCCCGCGCAAGGGCCTGCTGCTGACGACGCTCGTGCTCTACACCGTGAGCAACGTGCTCGTCGCCGTCGCGCCGACGTTCGCCGTCGTCGCGGCGGCGCGGGCCCTGGGCGGCGCCTCGCACGCGGTGTTCTTCTCGGTGAGCATCGGGTACGCGTCGCGGCTCGTGCTGCCGCACCTCACGGGGCGCGCGCTCTCGCTCGTCACCACGGGAGCGGCGGTCGGGTTCGTGCTCGGGGTCCCGCTGACGACGACGCTCGGCACGGCGATCGGCTGGCGTCCCGCGTTCGGCGTCCTCGCGGGCGCGTGCGCGCTGGCCACCGTGCTCATCGCGTTCCTGCTGCCGCCCGTGCCCGGGGGTGGCGCTCCGCCGTCGGACGCGACGAGCGCGAGCCGGCGCTCCGCGCTCGCGGTGGCCACGACCACCAACGCGCTCGCCTACCTGGGCCAGTACACGGTCTACACGTTCGTGTCGCTCCTGCTCCTGGGCGCCGGCCTCCAGGAGTCGGCGCTCGGCCCGGCGCTCCTCGTGCTCGGCGCGCTCGGGCTCGTCGGGACGGCGTTCGCCGCCGCGCGCCTCGACCACCGGCCGCGCCGGACGTCGGTCGTGACGCTCGTCGCGGTCGTGGCGGGCATGCTCACGGTCGGGCTCGCGTTCCCCGGGACCGTCGGGGTGCTCGTCGCGATCGGGGTGTGGAGCGCGGGGTTCGGCGCCGTCGCGCCGGTGTTCCAGGCGGCGGCGATCCGCGCGCACGGGGCGTCACCCGATCTCACGGGCGCGCTCGTCAACGCGACGTCGAACGTCGGCATCGGCGGGGGCGCCGCGCTCGGCGCGCTCGTCCTCGCCCGCTCCGGGCTCGACGTCGTCCCGTTCGTCGGGGCGGGGATCGTCGCCGTGGCGCTCGTCGTGGTCCTCGTCGCGCGACGCACGTTCCCTGCGACGCCGCCCGCGGCGGTGACGGACGCGGCGGTGCCGGAAATGCCCTCCGACCAGGTGGACCCGCGCGCCTAGGGTGGCGGGATGACGACCACGGTCAGGCAGGTCCAGGTCACGTTCGACTGCGCGCAGCCGGAGCGCGTCGCCCGGTTCTGGTGCGAGGTGCTGGGCTACGTCCCGCCGTCGCCCCCGGACGGCTTCGCGAGGTGGGACGACGCGAACGCCGCGCTCCCGCCCGAGCAGCGGGACGCGTGGTTCGCGTGCAGCGACCCGACCGGCGTGGGTCCGCGCCTGTACTTCCAGCGGGTCCCCGAGGGCAAGGTCGTGAAGAACCGGGTGCACCTCGACGTGCGCGTCGGCACCGGGCTCGTCGGTGCCGAGCGCCTCGCCACGCTCGAGGCCGAGCGCGACCGGCTCCTCGCCCTCGGCGCGACGTGCGTGCGCGTGATGGTCGCGGACGAGGAGAACGAGTCGCGCATCGTCATGCAGGACGTCGAGGGCAACGAGTTCTGCCTGGACTGACCGCCGGCCCTGCTGCCGCGCCGCGGCTCAGCGCAGGAACGGGTCCATGATGGCGGCCACCGTCGCGGCGGCGCGGTCAGCGTCCGCGTCCGCGATCGCCTCGACCAGCTCGTGGTGGTGCCGGTGCGCCGCGTCCTCGTCCTCGTTCTCCTCGTCGCGCATGTGGACGGCGAACACGTCGAGCATGCTCGAGTAGAGCGTCACGTACAGCGGGTTGTGCGTCGCCTCCACGATCGCGCGGTGCAGGTCGAGGTCGGCGCTCGCGCGCGCGTCGGGGTCGTCGGCCGACCACGCCGCCTCGCGGTGGTCGCGCAGCTCGCGCAGGAGCACGACGTCGGCGTCCGTGCGGCTCGCGGCGGCGAGCGACGCCGCGGTGCTGTCCAGGGCGAGCCGCAGCTCCAGGTAGTGGCGGCGGCTCCCCCCGGCGAGCTGGCGCTCGAGGGTGCCGGTCAGCTCGGAGCGGGAGATGACGAACGTGCCGCGCCCCTGCTCGCGGCGCAGCAGCCCCGCGTGCACCAGCGACTGGAGCGCCTCGCGGACCGTGTTCCGCCCGATGCCGAACTCGGCCACCAGGGCGGCCTCGGTCGGGATGCGCTCGCCGACCGGCCACCGCCCGGAGACCACCTCGTCGCGGAACCGTGCCGCCGCCTGGTCGATGAGTCCTACTCGACGCAGCGGCTCGCGCGTGTCAGACTGCCCAGGATTCATCCCATGATCCTATCGTCGGCCGACCTCACAGCGGAGCTCTTCATGGCCACACTCTCCCCTACCCGCGTCCCCGCAGGGCGTGTCCGCCTCACCCTGTGGGCCGGGCTCGCCGTCGCGCTGACGGCGATCAACCTCCGGACGGCCGTCACGGGGTTCACCCCGCTGCTGGAGACCATCGGCGCCGACCTCGGCTACGGCGTGGCCGTCGCCGGGCTGCTCGGCACCGTCCCCGCGGTGTCGTTCGGCCTGTTCGGGTTCCTCGCTCCGGTGGTGACGCGCAGGTTCGGGCTCGAGCGCACGGCCACGGTCGCGCTGGGGCTGACGGCCCTCTCGCTCGTCCTGCGCGCCGTCTCCCCGTCGACGGGCTGGCTGGTGGCGTCGACCGTGCTGGCCCTCGCCGGGATCGGCGCGGCGAACGTCGTGATCGTCCCCCTGGTGAAGGCCTGGTTCCCCGACCGGATCGCCCTGTGGACGTCGCTCTACCTGATCCTCATGCAGACGGGACAGTTCGTCGCCCCGCTCCTGGCCGTCCCGGTCGCCGAGGCGACCAGCTGGCGGTTCTCCGTCGGGATCTGGGCGGGCCCGGCGGCGCTGGCCGCCGTCGTCTGGCTCGTCCTGGCGACCCGCCTGCCCGCCGACCACCACGCACCCGCGGCGACCGCCGCGTCCGGGACGAGGCCGCGGATCGGACGGTCGTCGACCGTGTGGGGCCTCGTCGTCCTGTTCGCGGCGATCTCGTGGTCGAACTACGGGATCATCACCTGGGTCCCGGCCGTCCTCACCGACGCGGGCGGCAGCGCCGCGCTCGGCGGCACCATGGTCGCCCTCTACTCCGCCTGGGGCATGGTCGCCGCGCTGGTCGTCCCCCACCTCGCCACGCGCCTGGCGAACCCGTTCGTCGTGGTGGCCGCGTGCGCCGTCGTGCTCGTGACCGGGTACCTCGGCCTGCTCCTCTCCCCGCTCGACGGCACCGTGCTCTGGATGTGCGCGCTCGGCGTCGGGGTGAGCACGTTCCCGCTGTGCATGACCCTCATCAACCGGCGGACCCGGACGCCGCAGTCCGCCTCCGCCGTCTCGGGCTTCGTCCAGGGGATCGGGTACGCGCTGGCGTGCTTCGGCCCGATCGGCCTGGGCCTGCTGCGGGAGGCGACCGGGTCGTGGTCGGTCCCGCTCCTCGTCCTCGCCGCGACCGCGGTCCCCGGCGTCGTCGGCGGCTGGTTCGCGTGCCGCCCGCGCTACGTGGAGGACACGGTGCCCCCGGAGCCCGTCACAGACCGGCTGCCGCCGCACTGAGGACGCCGCGCGACCTGCACGAACCTCGCACGTCGGGCGCACCGGCCGCGGTGGGCCACGGTCTTCCGGTCTCCGACCAGGAGACCCCGTGGGAGGTCGTGCGGGCGGACTGCCCGTGAGCACGTCAGCCGCAGGGCAGCAGCGCGGACCGGGTCTCCGTCCAATCGACGAGCTGGACGAGCGCGCCGTCCGTCGTGAACCCCACGGCGTACTGACCGTCGCGGAGGGGGTAGCCGACCAGGTCGGGGATCGTCGTCACGCGCGTCACGACCGGGCCCGACCCGGAGTAGAGCGTGACCGGCCCGGAGAAGAGGTCCGTCGTCTGGCGGACGACGACCGCACAGGCACCCGCGGGGTCACGCACCATCACGATGTCGGTGCCCGTCGCTCGCACGGCGTGCCCGGTCACGGCTCCCACCAGGAGCAGCGCACCGACCGCACACCCCGCCCGAGACCACAAGCGCCCGAACGGCATGACCGGCGCGCCCCGGTGACGCTGCCGCGCCCGCGTGACGACCGCGCCGACCTGCACCGCCCCGAAGACGAGGACGACCAAAGGCCACCCTGCCCGCGCGACGGCGAGGTCCAGGAGTTCCTGCAGGACCCTCGCGAGCGGCCACCCGCCCGTCAGCGCGAGCACCAGTGCGAGAGCTGTCGCGACGGCCACCACCCAGACGACCGCGCCCTCCCACACGCGCATCGGCCCGGGACGACGCAGCAGCGCACGCGCGACCACGCCGGCTGTTGCGGCCACCCCCAGCGCGGCGAGCGAGGTCACGGTCGGGTCCAGCACTCCCCCGGGACCGACCAGCAGCAACCGGTCGGCGAGCGCGGGGACGAGCGCACCGGTCGCGAGCACCGCCGCGGCGAACACCGCGAGCACGGTCCCGGGCCGCCGTCGTCTGTCACGCGGCGCCGGGTCGCGGACGGGCCCGTCACCGACCACGGCCCCGTCCCCCGCGCCCGAGTCGAGGTCGTCGGTCGGCTCTGCACCGGGACGGTGGGGTGTCGTCACGCTCCGCACCCTAGGTGCGGTCACGCCCGTCGGATCCCCCGCGCACAGGATCGGCGCGGCCTTCTCACAGGTGCACTCTCCGTGCGGACGACCTGGCGCCGGGCCACGTGCCACCCCAGGACCCCAGAGGCCCTGCACCGGGGCGACCGCGCGTCAGGTGGTCGCGACAGCCGCTCGTGGACGACGGCCGGCCCGCCGTCGAGCACGACGTTCCCCGCCCTCGAGAACGACATGGGGGCCGCTATCCGGCGGATAACGACCCCCATGTCGTGCTCGGCACCGCGAGGGTGGTCCAGGGCGGGGCGGCCTCCTTTACTGGCCCGTGAACGTGAACTGCGAGCCGGGCTCCTTCGCGACGTCGCCGTCGCGCGAGTTCGTGACGGTCACGTTCGACAGGATCGCGTTGCCACGGGCGCCGCCCATCGCGAGGATTCCCGAGCCGTTGTTGGACTGGTCGATCCGCACGTTCGTGATCTTCACGTCCGGCATGTTCCCGCCGCCGTTCTTGAACTGGATGCCGTCGTACGTGGAGTCGACGATGTCCGTGTCGCGGATGGTGACGCCGACGATGTCGTGCGTCTGCGGGAAGATCGTGATCGCGCCGAACTCCTGGTCCTCGTTCCAGAACGCCCCGCCCGTGCGGTAGAGCCCGTTGTTGGCGATGAGCGTCGTCCCCGAGAACGGCAGCGGGTCGTGGTCGGTCGCCAGCATGATGCCGGGGTAGTTCATGGTGTCGTAGACGAGGTTGTTCTCGATCGAGTTGTCGTACCCGCCGTAGATCGCGATGCCGTTGGCGCGCCACGGGAGCTGGACGGTGTTGTTGCGGAACGTGTTGGAGTGGCCGATGTCGACGGCCCGGTCCTTCACGTACGGGTTGGCCCAGACGGCGAGCGCGTCGTCGCCGGTGTTGCGGAACGTCGAGTTCACCACCGTCGAGTTGCGCGTCCCGTTGCTGAAGTTGATGCCGTCCGCGTAGGTGTTCCGGATCCGCATGCCGGAGAAGACCAGCCCGTCGCCCGGGTTCCAGAGCTCCGGGATGTTGGAGTAGTCGCGCCCGACCCACACGCCGACGTTCGCGTGCTCGATCCACACGTTGGTGATCTTCGTGTTCTTGCCGAACCGGCCGTTGAGCCCGACGCCGCCCTCCTCCTGGGCGTTGTTGCCGCGGATCGTGCCGGAGCCGAAGATCGCGAGGTCGGAGATCTGGGTGTTGTCGTCGACATCGAACCCGAAGTTGCCCTCGTGCGGGTGGTTGATGACGCCCGGGGCGAGGTGCGGCGGGATGAGGCTGTAGAGCTGCGAGTGCCACATGCCCGCGCCGCGGATCGTCACGTCGCGGATGCCCACCTGGTTGTGCATGCCGCGGTCGAGCGGGTCGTCGGTGAGGATCTTCTTCTCCTGGCGCCACTGCCCCGCCGGGATCCAGACGCAGTCGATCTCCCCGTTCTGGTTCGCGGTGACGGCGGCCTGGATGGCGGCCGTGTCCTCGAGCCCGTCGTTCGGCACGGCGCCGTACTCGGTGATCGACGTGCACTGGGCGGGCTTGCTCAGCGGCGGCGCGACCTGCTCGAGCTCGACGAGGTCGATGACGTAGAACGCCGCGTCGTCGCCCGCGTCGCGCTGGAGCCTGAACACCGTCCCGGCCGGGAACGACCGGCCGAGCAGGGCGTGGGACTCGTCGAAGAGCCGGCGTGCGTCGCCGCCCGGGGTGTTGACCAGACCCTCGGGCTGGTCGGTCGTGCCGTAGAGCCAGGCGTGCTTGGACGACAGCGTGAGCTTCTGCACGAACTGGCCGTCCGCGTAGAGGCTGATCGTCTTCTCCTGGCCCCCGCCGCCGGGGGCATCGGGGATCGAGTTGCGCACGACGATCGAGTTCGTCGCGTTGGTGGACGTGAACTGGACGTACTGGCCCGTGCTGGCCAGGCGCACGGACTGGCGGCCCGACGACTCGGTCGCGAAGTTCGTGTGGCCGAACGTGCGCAGCGCGTCGGTCTGGAGCAGCGTGCCGGTGTACTGGCCGTCCTCGGCCTCGTACGTCGTGTACGGGACGGCGGCGCCGCGCCCGACGGTCACGGCGAGCGTGCCGGTGTTGTTGCCCTCGTTCGTCTCGGCGACCACGCCCGTGGCGTCGGCCGTCGCGGTCACGGTGACCCCGCCGTTCGTCGCGGTCCACGAGCCGCTCGGCGTGACGGTGACGGTCGCGCCCGCGGGGACGGCCGGCGTCGTGCCGTGGAGCGTGGTGGACCCGGCGACGACGCGTGTCACCGACCCGGCCGCGACGGGCTGGTTGCCGCGGTTGCGGACCTGCACCGAGAACGTCACGGCCGTTCCGACGGCAGGGTTGGCCGGGTTGGACGTCACCGAGACGACCTCGAGGTCCGGACCGGGCGCCTCGCCCACGACGAGCTTCGCCGGAGCCGTGAACGCGTTGTCCGTCTCGTCCTGCTCGGCCACCGTGTTCGCCGGGTCGACGACGGCGCCGACCGTGTACTCGCCCGCGGGCCGGGTGCCCGCCGCGACCTGGACCTGCGCGCTCGCGCCGGGCTGGAGCGCGGCGACGGCGGCCGAGCCCGCGGTCGAGCCGCCGAGCTTCCCGTCGAGCGTCGTGGCCGACGACACGCGGTCGCCCGTGTTCTTCACCGTGGCCGTGAGCGTCACGGGGGTCGTCGCCGTGGGCGACGCCGGGGACGCGGTCACCGCGGTGACGGTGAGGTTGGGGTTGGGCGCGGGAGCGCCGTAGACCTCGAGCTCGGCGACCTGGCCGTTGCCCGAGCCCGTGTTGCCGGTGAAGCGCAGGCGCACGTCGGTGGCGGTGCCGGTCACGGGCACGTCGACGAGGTTGCCGCTGCCCGGCGCGAACGCGTAGCCGGCGGACGCCTTGAGCTCCTGCCAGGCACCCGTGCCGGTGCGGCCCCACACGGAGAACGTCTGCGTGCGCGGCCCCCACGCGGCGTCGGGGTTGAGCCGGACGCGCACGCTGCTGAGCTGCGTGGGCGCGGCGAGCGCGACGTCGAGCGTCGACGGGTACTGCCCGCCCGCGCCCTCCCAGTAGGTCGTCGCGCTGCCGTCGACCGCGTTCGCGGCGACGAACTGCCACTCCGTCGACGACGCCGTGGCGGGACGGCTCTTCGCGTAGTTGGTGCCGGTCGGGTCCGTCGGGTCGGTCGGGTCCGTGCCGCCCGTGGGCGTGCCCCACACCTGGAGCTCGGACACCTGGCCGTTGCCCGCGCCCGTGTTGGCCGTGAAGGCGAGGCGCACCTCGTCGACCTCGGCGTCGAGCGGGATCTCGACCTTGTTGCCGCTCGCGGGGTCGAACCCGTACGCCGCCGAGGCCTTGAGCGTCCGGAACGACGACTCACCGTCGGAGCGGCCGAGCACGCTGAACGTCTGCGTCCGCGACGACCACACGGAGGGCGGGGGCAGCGTGACGACGACACGGTCGACGTCGGCCTCCGCCCCGAGGTCGACCGTGAGGTGCGACGGGTACTGGCCGCCCGCGCCCTCCCAGTAGGAGCTCGCGTTCCCGTCGTTGGCGTTGCCCGCGACGTAGGTCTGCGTCACCGACGACGCGGCGATCGGCTTGCCGAGCGCCAGGTTGGTGGCGTCCGCGGCGTGCGCCACGGCGACGACGCCGAGCGGCGCGACGAGCGCCAGCGCGGCGCCCGCCACGACCGTGTGCTTCCAGGGGGTTCTCATGAACGTCCTCGTTCTCCCGCCGGGGCGGGCTCGTCCACCCGCGGGCAGCGGTGCCCGACGGCGGGCGCGACCGTGCTGGTGCCGCGCCACCGTCACGGGTGGGTCGGGTCAGGGCTGGTTCAAGGCCGGGGACGGGATCGACGCGACGTCGAGACCGGTCGGCCCGGGGTGCCACGAACGACCCGTCAGGGATGGTCGGCGGTCGGACCCGTGGCGGCATTCGAGAGTTGCAGCGTGTGCACTGCTTTGTGCTGGGCTTCTGTCAACTTCTTGCATCGTGCAGTACGGACGTTACGAGACGGACATCCGGGGCGTCAAGGGTGGGCGCGGAGCGGGTACCTGGCGCGACGATGGACCGGGATCCCCGGAGACGAAGGGGCCGTGCGATGGCGAAGTACCTGATCTCGTTCCCCAGTGGCGAGATGGACCTCGGTCCCGGCGGCCTCGAGGCGGCCGTGGACGCGGCGCACGCGGTCGTGCGCGAGGCCCAGGGAGGCCCTCGGCCGAGCGGCGACGTGACAGGGTAGGCCCGTGCCCGACGACGCCACGCTGCGCGATCCGCTCCCTGATCCGACCCTCGACACGCAGACCGCTGCCCGTGCGGCGTCCGACGACGACGGGGCCGCCGCGCCGACCGGGCGCCGCCCACGCCGACCGTCGCTGCTGCGCGAGACGGCGATCATCGTGGTCAGCGCGCTGGTGCTCTCGCTGCTCCTCAAGACGTTCCTGGTGCAGGCGTTCTTCATCCCGAGCCCGTCGATGGAGGACACGCTGGTCGAGGGCGACCGGGTGATGGTGTCCCGGCTCGTGCCGGGCGCGTTCGACGTGCACCGGGGTGACGTCGTGGTGTTCAAGGACCCGGGCGGGTGGCTGCCGCCGCCGGTGCCGCAGGCCGAGAGCCCGGTGTCGGAGGCGGTGCGCGCGGCGCTGACCTTCGTCGGCCTGCTGCCGCAGGACACCGGCGAGCACCTGATCAAGCGGGTGATCGGCACGCCGGGCGACCACGTGGTCTGCTGCGACGCGGAGGGTCGCGTGAGCGTCAACGGGGTGTCGATCGACGAGACCTACATCAAGCCCGGCTCCGAGCCGAGCGAGCTCGCCTTCGACACCACCGTGCCCGAGGACATGCTGTTCGTCATGGGCGACAACCGGCAGAACTCGGGAGACTCGCGCTACCACACGGGCAAGCCCGGGGGCGGGTTCGTGCCGATGGGCAACGTCGTCGGGACGGCGTTCGTCAAGGTCTGGCCGCTGTCCCACCTGGGCCTGCTGCGCAACCCCGGCGACGTGTTCGCCGACGTCCCCGCTCCGGGCGCCGTCGACGAGGGGTGACGACGGCGCCGAAGTCGTCGGCGTCGTACCCAACCGGCAGGCGCACCGTCCAGGCGGGGTTGCTCACCAGGCGGCAGGGTCCATCGACACGCCCTGCTCCTTCAGGTACGCCCGGGACGTCTCGAGCGCGGCCCGCTCGAGGGAGAGTCGCCGCTCGAGGTAGTCCTCGGCGCGAGCGACGTACTCGGCTTCCTGCACGGCTTGGATGTCGGCGAGCTGCTGGACGGTGTCGAGCTCGGCCTTGCACGCCAGGTCGATCCTGCCGATGCGGATGACCTCTTCCGGCGACGCGTCGTCGACCGCGGGCGGGACCATCCCGTCGTCCTGTCCGGGCGGTTCGACACCACGCTCGGCCAGGCACCGCTTCCACTCGCCGACGACGACGGCACCATCAGGGGTATCCCGTGCCAACGTGAGCAGGCTCGGGGGAACCTCCCCGAGCTGTTCGGGGTCGTACGTCAGGCCCGCCTCGACAGCCTGCTGACCGCAGACGTCGAGCTGCGCGGTGACGGCTTCTTCGGTCCCGGGTGGGGCCGTGATCCCGTTGGTGCTGGCCCCGGTGAGATCAGTCTCGTAGCCGGACCTCATGAGCGCCTCATGGCGCCACAGCCCGAAGCCGAACCCGTCCGTGTTCAGGGGGTAGGAGGGCCCATCGAGCGTGACCGTGTCCCCGTACCCGGCGTCGGTCATGCACCGGGCGGTGAACACGTCGCCGGCGGTGCGCAGCTCGGTGAGCTCGTCGAAGCTGAGGACCCAGTCGTCGAGCGGGGTGGTGATGGTCCCCGCGGCCGCGTCGACGACCGCTCGCGGCCCCTCCCCGGATCGCCCGCGCGTCTCCGTGGGCGCCGTCGTGGCGGGCAACACCGGCGTCTCGCGTGACGGGGGCGGGCTCAGAGCGAGCGCGCCGGCGACCAGGCCGCCGCACAGCGCTCCGACGCCCAGCGCCGCCCCGACCACTCGCCCCGCGCGGCGACGACGACCGGACCGCAGGACCCGGGCGTGGTCGATCTCGACGTCGGGGGTGTGCTGCGAGACGGAGCGCAGCCGCAGGACGAGCTCCTCGTCGTTCATCGCTCCTCCTTCAGGGTCTCGGTCGTGATCGTCTCGTCCGCGAGGATCCGACGCAGGTGCGCCAGGCCCCGCGACGCGGCCGACTTCACCGCGCCGAGGCTCAGGCCCAGCTCGTCGGCGACCTGACGCTCGGGCAGGTCGAGCAGGTAGCGCAGCACCACCACCCGTCGACGCTGCGGGCTCAGCTGCACCAGGGCGCGGACGAGCGCGTCTCGCTCGGCCTGCCCGCGCGCGGCTGACGGCTGCTCGCCCGGGGGCAGCCTGTCGGGTTCGGTCAGCTGCTCTCGTCGATGCTTGCGCCAGTGGTCGATGCGCGCGTTCGCGAGCACCCGCCTCGCATAGGCGAGCGGATCTCGTTCCCGAGCACGGGGCCACGCCACATACGTGCGCACCAAGGCGTGCTGCACCAGCTCCTCCGCGCGGTGCACGTCCCCGCACAACAGCCACGCCGTCCGAGAGAGCGCCGGCTGCGCGTGAACCATGAACGCCGTGAACTCCGTGTCCCGCTGGCTCCGGGCGCCGGATCCGACGAGACGCACGACCTCGTCGCTCTCACCGATCGGTGCCACGAAGCCCCCCGTCGCCGTCATACCCTGAACACGGACCCGGATCCCGAGAGGTTGCCCGCCGATCCAGGTCAGGACGATCCACTCGCCCTGAAGAGCCCGGGGACCTGAGTCCTCGAACGGCGATTGTCCGCGTCCGAGGGCAATTCCGTTGCTCCCGGGCGCACGCCCGTCGAGAGTGTCGGCATGCTGATCAGACGCGAGCGCCCGTCGGACGTCCAGGCGATCCGTGCGGTCACCGCGGACGCCTTCTCCGCGGTCGAGCATTCGGCACCACCGGTCGAGCCCGACGGCGCGCCCGGCGAGGCCACCCTGGTCGGGTGGCTGCGCGAGGACAGCGGGTGGATCCCGGAGCTGTCGCTCGTCGCCGAGACCGGGCTGCCCGACCCGCAGGTCGTCGGACACGTCGTCGCCACCCGCGGGCGGCTCGGGGACCGGCCGGCCCTCGGGCTCGGGCCCCTCAGCGTCCGGCGCGACCACCAGCAGCGCGGGGTCGGTTCCGCCCTGATGCACACGATCCTCGGTGCGGCGGACGCCCTCGGTGAGCCCGTCGTGGTGCTGCTCGGGGAGCCGGCCCTCTACTCCCGGTTCGGGTTCGTGCCCGCCAGCGCCCTGGGGATCGAGGCTCCCGAGCCGGCGTGGGGTGACTACTTCCAGGCGCGCGCCCTGAGCGCCTGGCGGGACGAGTACGCGGGACGGTTCACCTATGCTGCCCCGTTCGACCGCCTCTGACGTGACGCCGCGCGCCGCGCGCACGACGGCGAGACGCCGACCACGCACCCGGGTGACGAGCCCGCCCCTTCCTAGCCGAGCGCGACGACCGCGACCCCCGCCGCGACGGCGAGGGGTGCGAGCACGAGTCCTTGGCGCACCACGTGCCATGCGGGTGGCGGCCCCTGCTCGAACGCGTGGCGGCGGTACTGCTGCCACCACAGCACGGTCGCGAGCGACGCCCACGGCGTGATCAGCGGACCGGCGTTCACCGCGACGAGGAGCGTCGCGAGCCGGTCGACGCTCTCCCCCGCGGCGGGCATCAGCGCGAGGAACGCGGGCAGGTTGTTCACGAGGTTCGCCGCGACGACGCCGGTCACGGCCAGGCGGGCGAGGTCGCCCGGTCCGTTGCCCGTGCCCGCGACGGCGGCGAGCAGGTCGCCGAGCCCGTGCGCGTGCCACGTCTCGACGAGCACGAACAGCGCCGCGACGACGAGCGCCGAGCGCCACGGCAGCATCTCCCGCACCGGCACGAGCGGTCGCACGCGCCGCCACCACGTCGCCAGCGCGAGCACCGCGGCGCCCGCGAGCGCCGTCGGCGCGACGGGGAGCTCGACCGCGAACGCGACCGCCAGGAGCGCGACGACCGCGGCGGTGACGCGCAGGAGCAGCCGGTCGGGCGGCGTCGGGCCCGCTCCCGCGAGCGTGAAGCGCCCGCGCAGGTCACGGCCGTGCAGCACGAGCAGCACCACGACCGTCACGGCGAGGACCGCGAGCGCGGGCGCCCACATCACCCCGACGTACCCGGTGCCGAACCGGTGCGACGCGAGCAGGTTCGTGAGGTTCGAGACCGGCAGGAGCAGCGACGCCGTGTTGGCGAGCGCGAGGACCGTGAGCGCGAGCGGCAGGGGCCGCGTGCCCGTGCGGCGCGCGAGGGCGAGCACGACGGGCGTGACGAGCACCGCCGTCGTGTCGAGCGACAGCACGACCGTGCTCGCCGTCGCGAGCACGACGACGAGACCCCACAGGGCGAATCGCCGCCCGCGGGCGAGCCGCGCCGCCCGGGCTGCGACGGCGTCGAACAGGCCCGCGCCCGCGCACAGCTCCGCGACCACGGTGATGGCGAGGAGGAAGACCAGCACAGGCCCGGTGCGCACGAGCAGGTCGCGCGCGTCGGCGGCCGGGAGCAACCCCGTCGCGGGCAGCACGACGACCACCACCGCCGCGACGAGCCACAGGGGCACGCGGCGGCGCGCCGGTGCTCCCGAGGCGTTCACGTCGTGATCGTAGGTCCCGCGACACGGCTACGTGCGCTCAGGGCGCGCCGGCGGGCCCGCCTCCCCGAGGCGCGCAGCACCCGTCGGCGCAGCTGTCGACCTCGCCGTCGCCGACGAGCGCCGCGACGGGCACGCAGCACGCGTCCCCGCGCCAGGCCTCGACGCCCTCCTTGACCGCGACCGCGGCGATGACGAGCGCGGCGAGCGGGTCTGCCCACGACCAGCCGAGGGTCGCGTTGAGCACGAGCCCGACGAGCAGCACCGCGGACAGGTACGTGCACAGGAGCGTCTGCTTCGAGTCCGCGACGGCGGACGTCGACCCGAGCTCGCGGCCCGTGCGGCGCTCGAACCAGGACAGGAACGGCATGACGGCGAGGCTCACCGCCGCGAGCCAGATGCCCACGACGGAGTGCGCGGGCTCGGCCGCGCCGAGCAGCGAGCGGACGGCGTCGACGGACACGAAGACGGCGAGGCCGAAGAACGAGACGGCGATGACGCGCAGCGCGGTCCGCTCGCGCCGGTGCGGGTCGGGCGCGGCGAACTGCCAGGCCACCGCGGCGGCGGAGAGCACCTCGACGAGCGAGTCGAGCCCGAACCCGACGAGCGCGGCCGACGACGCGACGCGGCCCGCGGTGATCGCGACGACCGCCTCGACGACGTTCCACGTGATCGTCGCCGCGACGACCCACCGGACCCTCCGCTCGAGGACGGCACGACGCGCGGCGGTCGGGGCAGCGGGTCCGGGCGGCGTGCGGCCGATCGAGACGGACGTCATGAGCACGTGCACCCGTCGGGGCCGCAGCACGTGGGGTCGACCTGGACGACGAGGCGCAGGAGGTCGTCGAGGGCGGGGGCCAGGTGGGGGTCGGCGAGGCGGTACCAGGTACGACGGCCGTCGGGGATCGCCTCGACGAGCCCGCACCCGCGCAGGCACGCGAGCTGGTTCGACATCACCTGGCGCGAGACGCCGAGCGCGTCAGCGAGGTCGGACGGGTAGGCGGGTGCCTCCCGAAGCGCGAGCAGGACGCGCGTGCGCGTCTCGTCCGACAGGGCGTGCCCCAGCCGCGCGAGCGCCGCGGTGTGGGTGAGCGTGACCGTCTCGACCATGCCCGCGACAGTACACGCTCCCATGTATTCATAAAGCCATGCATCAACACGGCGCCACGGGCCGCGGCGCCTTCCGTTAGTATCTGCGTATGCGTGAAGATACGAAGGCGTGCACCTTCGGGGTCGACAGTCAGTACGTCGAGCTCGCGGCGGAGGTGTTCTCGCTGCTCGCGGACGCGACGCGCGTCCGGATCGTCCTCGCCCTGCGCGACACCGAGCTGCCGGTCACCGCGCTCGCGGAGATCGTCGGGAAGTCCCCGACGGCGGTCTCGCAGCACCTCGCCAAGCTCCGCTGGGGCCGCATCGTGCGCGCGCGCCAGGAGGGCAACCGCGTCTTCTACTCGCTCGTCGACGAGCACGCGCGCACGCTCGTGACCCAGGCGGTCTTCCAGGCGCAGCACGCCGTCGACGACCATCCCGCGCACCACGCCGACGACGCGCACGCCGCGCTCGACGGGTCCTCCCCCACCGCCGGGGACGCTGTGGATGCCGAGGCACGGCGGTGAGCACGACCCGCCCGGCCGCCGTCGGCCACGACCACGACCACGACCACGACCACGACCACGACCACGACCACGACCACGACCATCCTCACCCGACCGGGCTGCGGGGCTGGCTGCACGAGGTGTTCGTGCCGCACTCGCACGACGCCGCGGACTCGATCGACGACGAGCTCGTCGCGAGCGGCCAGGGCATCCGGGCGGTCAAGGTGTCCCTCGTCGTGCTGGGCGCGACGGCGCTCGCGCAGCTCGGCATCGTCGCGGTCAGCGGGTCCGTCGCCCTGCTCGCGGACACCGTCCACAACCTCTCCGACGCGCTCACGGCCGTGCCGCTGTGGATCGCGTTCGTGCTCGGCCGTCGTGCCGCGACGCGCCGGTACACCCACGGTTACGGCCGGGCCGAGGACCTCGCGGGGCTGTTCATCGTCGCGATGATCGCCCTCTCGGCCGTCGTCGCGGGCGTCGAGTCGGTGCGGCGCCTCGCCGATCCCCAGCCTGTGGACAACCTGGGCTGGGTGATCGCGGCGGGGATCGTCGGCTTCGCGGGCAACGAGGCGGTCGCCGTCTACCGGATCCGTGTCGGGCGGCGCATCGGCTCGGCCGCGCTCGTCGCGGACGGCGTGCACGCGCGCACCGACGGGTTCACGTCCCTCGCGGTCGTGCTCGGCGCGCTCGGCGTCCTCGCGGGCCTCCCCCTCGCGGACCCGCTGGTCGGCCTGCTCATCACCGCCGCGATCCTGGTGCTCCTGTGGGGCACCGCGCGCGACGTCGGGCGCCGGCTCCTCGACGGCGTCGACCCGGACCTCACGGACCGGGCGCGCCACGCGCTCGACGGCGTGGACGGGCTGGACGGTGTGGACGATGTCCGGCTGCGCTGGTCGGGCCACCGCCTGGCCGTCCAGGCGCGCGTCCTCGTGCCGCCGCAGACGCCGGTCGCCGCAGCCGACCAGGTCACGGCCGCGGCCGACGCCGCGCTGCGGCGTGCGCTGCCGTCGGTCGGGACGGTCGACGTCGTGGTGGCGCCAGCCCGCTGACCGGCCGCCGGCGTCCCGCGCCGCCGAACCGGGGCTCGCTCCCGATTGGGCGCTCCCCCGGGCCGCCGAACCCGGGGTTCCTCCCCACGGGGCTGCGATCGTCGGGAGCGACCCCGGGTTCGGTGCCGGAGGGAGCGCGGGCGGGCGTGGGTGGTCGGCGTGAGGATGGAGCATGCTGCTCGCCGAGGTCGCCGCCACGTCCGACGCCGTCGCCGCCACGCGCTCGCGCCTCGCCAAGCGCGCAGCCATCGCGGACCTGCTGCGCCGCGTCGCAGCCGACGCCGGCCCGGCCGGCACCGAGGACCCCGGCGACGGGGGCGGGCGCGACGAGGTCGAGATCGCCGTCGCGTACCTCGCAGGCGAGCTGCGCCAGCGTCGCACGGGACTCGGGTGGCGCTCGCTGCGCGACCTGCCCACCCCGGCCGAGGAGCCGAGCCTCACGCTGACGGCCGTCGACGCGGCGTTCGCCCGCATGGCCGACCTCTCCGG
This sequence comes from Cellulosimicrobium sp. GQ32, assembly GCF_059758455.1. Classification (NCBI taxonomy): domain Bacteria; kingdom Bacillati; phylum Actinomycetota; class Actinomycetes; order Micrococcales; family Promicromonosporaceae; genus Cellulosimicrobium; species Cellulosimicrobium sp. GQ32. Next base: position 135,235 of record NZ_JCAXEP010000005.1, read on the forward strand.
TCCGGGCTCGGCGACGGCCCGCCAGGCCGAGGCCGCGGCGCTGTTCGGTGCCGCGACGGCGCGGGAGCAGTCGCTGCTCGCGGGGCTCGTCTCGGGCGAGCTGCGGCAGGGCGCGCTCGACTCCGTCGTGGTCGACGCCGTCGCCGAGGCGTCGGGCGTCCCCGCCGACGCGGTACGCCGCGCGGTCATGCTCGCCGGAGCGACAGGACCGGTCGCGCGCGCCGCTCTCACGGCGGGGAGCCCCGAGGCCGCGACCGACGCCCTGGCGACGTTCCGGCTCACGGTCGGGCGCCCGGTCCGGCCCATGCTCGCGCAGTCCGCGCCCGACGTCGGCGCCGCGCTCGAGAAGCTCGGCGCCGGACCCCGGACGGCCGGCGAGGACGGCGACGACGGTGCCGAGGGTGAGCGCCCGCCGTCGGGCACCGCCGTGGCCGTGGACGTGAAGCTCGACGGGATCCGCATCCAGGTGCACCGCGACGGCGACGACGTGCGCGTGTTCACGCGCTCGCTCGACGACATCACCGAGCGCGTCCCGGAGATCGTCGCCGCGGCGCGGGCCCTCCCGGCCCGGACGCTCGTGCTCGACGGCGAGGCGCTCGTCGTCGGGCCCGACGGCGTCCCGCGCCCGTTCCAGGAGACCGCCGCCCGCTCCGCGACCCAGGGCGAGCGCAGCGCTGCCGAGGAGGCCGAGCTCGCGGCGTCGCTCGAGCTGTCGCCGTTCTTCTTCGACGTGCTCCACGTCGACGGGCGCGACCTGCTCGACGAGCCGCTGCACGACCGGCTCGCGGTGCTCGACGACGTGGCAGGCCCCCACGCCGTGCGTCGCCTCGTCACCGACGACTCCACCGCCGCGACCGAGTTCTTCGAGGGCGCCGTGGCCGAGGGCCAGGAGGGCGTCGTCGTGAAGTCGCTCGACACCCCCTACGCGGCCGGGCGGCGCGGCGCGGGCTGGGTCAAGGTGAAGCCCCGGCACACGCTCGACCTCGTCGTGCTGGCGGTCGAGCAGGGCTCGGGCCGCCGCCGCGGGTGGCTCTCGAACATCTGGCTCGGCGCGCGCGACCCGGACGGCGGGTTCGTCATGCTCGGCAAGACGTTCAAGGGCATGACGGACGAGATGCTGGAGTGGCAGACCCGCCGGTTCCGCGAGCTGGAGACCTCTGACGACGGGTACGTCGTGCACGTGCGGCCCGAGCAGGTCGTCGAGATAGCGTTCGACGGGCTCCAGCGCTCGACCCGCTACCCCGGCGGCCTCGCGCTCCGGTTCGCGCGCGTCCTGCGGTACCGCGACGACAAGACCGCCGCCGAGGCCGACACGATCGACGCGGTGCGCGCGCTCGCGCGGTAGGGCGCGGTCAGCGCGGGAAGGCCGAGGGGTCGGGCGCGACGAGCCGGACGGCGCCGTCCCGGTCGACGAGCGCCCGGCGGCCGGACGCGTGGTCGAGGACGTCGACGACGTCGTCCTCCGGCGTCACCGTCACGGTGAACAGCGGCCGGCTCCCACCGATCGTCGGGAGCGTCTGGAGCGCACCCACCCCGGCCTCGGCGCGCGTCCTCTGCTCCGGCGTGAGCCGCGCCCACGAGAGCCGCTCGCGCAGCCAGGGCGGCTGCGTCTCGACCGACCGCGGGAACCGCTCCAGGTCGCGGGCGAAGTCGGCGGGGCGGGCCGGGGGCAGGAAGCCGGGTTCGGTGTCGAAGTCGTACGACGCGTCGACCTCGCCGTCGGCGCGCACCGTCAGCGAGACGGTGAACCAGGCGCCGAGCCCGACCGGCGCGGTGACGCTCCGCAGCTCGGCGAGCGCCTCCGCGAACACCGGGGTGGTCGGCTTCTGTGCGCGGGGCGGTGGCCATCCGCCGACGACCGACACGTGCTCCTGCGTCCGGTCGGCCACGACGAACGCCCGGTAGGACAGCTCGTCCCAGCGCTCGGTCTGCGCCGCCGCCAGCTCCCGCGCCAGCACCGTCACCAGACGCCTCTCCGCCTCGACCGACATCGCACGCCTCCCGTCCCGGCCCCTCGACCGGGGCCGACCTCCAGGAATTCTGCCGCACCCCGACAGGGCACCCGGAGACGACCGTGCCCGCGTCACGGCGCGAGGCCGTGACGCGGGCACGTCGGGTGCGGGTCAGCAGGTCGGGATCGTGACCGTCTGCTCGACCGTCTGCTCGCCGTCCGGGCCGGTGGCGGTCACGGTGACCACGAGGTCACCGGTCGCGCCGCGCGCCGCGAACGACTGGTAGGCGCTCGCCCCGGGGGCGACGTCCGCGAACGTCTTGGCCCCGAGCGCCGAGGCGAGCTCGACGTCCACCGCGGCGTCGGAGACGTTCACCGCGCGGACCGCGACGTACGGCTTGCCGGCGAGGCAGCGCGGGCTGAGCGTGACCTCGACGAGCTCGACGTCGGCCGGCTCCTCCAGGGCGTCGATCGCAGCCTGGAGCGCGAGGCGCGCGTCGCGCAGCGCCTCGTCCGACGCCGCGGCGTCGTCCCGGGTCTCCGTCGCCGCAGCGAGCGCCGTGCGGAACGCCTGCCACGACTCGGGGCTGTACCCCTCGTCGGTCAGGGCCTCCGCGCTCGTCACGAGGTTCTCGAGCCGACGACGCTCGGCCGGCACGAGCTGGTCGGTCGCCAGCCCGAGACGGCGCGCCCGCTCGTCGACCTGCGCCTGGGTGGCGCCGTCGTCGGAGAGGAGCGACCGCGCGGCGGCGAGCTCGCGCGAGAAGACGCCCGCGTCGATCCGGCCGTACCGCTCGATCTCCGCCTCGAACGCCGCGGCGTCCTCGACCGACGCCGCGAGGGCGGCCGTGTCGGTCGGCGGGACCTCGACCTCGTACGCGTCGGTGAAGAACCGCATGCTGTCGAGGTTCGCGACGTACGGGTGGTCGGCGTACGCCTCGGTCGACAGGCGCACCCACACCTGGTGCTTGCCGCGCACCGCGCTCGGCAGGTCGACCACGGCGGTCCCGTCCGTCGTCCAGCTCGACCCGGTGTTCGCCAGCGGGACGGTGACGAACGGCTCGCCCGGGTTCGCCGGGTCGAACGCGTCGAGGTACACCGACAGCGCGGAGTTCCGCCCGGACCGGTTGGAGTTGTGCACGTAGTGGACCGAGAGCTGGTCGAGCGCGGCGGAGCCGAGGTCGATCTCGCCGTACGCGAGCCAGTCGCCGTCCGCGGTGCCGCCGACGTTCGTCACCGGCCCGCTCGTCCACGTCGAGCTCTCGTTCTTCAGCCCGCGACCGGAGTTCGACGTCCAGGCCTCGGACTCGACGACGACCGACGTCGGGCCGCCCGGTGCAAAGGTCAGGCTGTCGAGGTTCGCGACGTACGGGTGGTCGGCGTACGCCTCGGTCGTCAGCCGCACGAACACCTCGTGCGTCCCCTGCACCGTCTCCGGCAGGACGACGGTCGCCGTCCCGTCGGTGGTCCAGCTCGACCCGGTCGTCGGCAGCGCAACGGTGACGAACGGCTCGCCCGGGTTCGCCGGGTCGAACGCGTCGAGGTACACCGACAGCGCCGAGTTCCGCCCGGACCGGTTCGAGTTGTGCACGTAGTGGACCGACAGCTCGCCCAGCGGGAGCTCGCCGAGGTCGACCTCGCCGTAGGCGATCCAGTCACCGTCCGCGGTGCCGCCGACGTTCGTCACCGGCCCGCTCGTCCACGTCGAGGACTCCTTCTTGAGCCCACGACCGGAGTTCGCGGTCCAGTCCTCGGCCTCGATCGTCACCGTCGGGGACTCGCCCGGCTGGCCGGGGGCGGCCGGGTCCTCGGCGCTGAACCGGAACCAGTCGAAGTTGCCGACCCAGCTCCGGCCCGACGGCGCGAGGAGCTCGAACGTCACGGCCTTCGCGTCGACGAGGGCCTGCACGTCGCCGAGCTCCGTCGTCACCTCGGTGTACTTGCCCCAGCCGCTCGTGCCCTTGAGGTCGACGGTCGCGACCACGGGGCCGCTCACGTCGCCGGCGTGCACGCGCACGGTGCTCGGCGTGTCCGTCGGGGCGAAGCTTGTGTCGTACCGGACCGTGAGGAAGCGCGGCGGGGTGTCCCCGGCGGCGGTCTCGAAGGTCATGTCGCGGTACTGCACCCACGACCCGGAGCGCACGCCACCGAGGTTGCCGGACGAGCTGTTCGCCTCGTTCTTCAGCTCGCCGCCCGACCACGCCTCGGACTGCTCGGCCTCGAGCGTGCGGTAGCCGCCGCCCGTGAGGTCGAGCGCGTCGATCGCCGCGCCGAGCCGGTCGGCCGCGAACCGCAGCGCGATGCTCGTCGCGGCCTCGTCACCGAGAGCCTCCTGCGCCTTCGTCAGCGCGGTGGAGAACCGGTCGAACGTCACCGAGGAGTAGTTCCCGTGCCGCACGAGCACGGCGTCGTCGACGAGCGCGGCGAGCGCGTCGCGCTCGGCGGACGCCACGGACAGGCGCAGCGGGGAGAGCACCGAGACGCCCTGTCCGCGCAGGGACGACGCCGCGATGCCGTCGGCGAGCGCGCCGTCGCCCAGGTGGACGTAGAAGCGCGCGTCGGCGGACGCCGTCCCCGTCAGGGAGACGGTGAGCGCGGTCGGCGACGCGACCGTCACGGCCGCCGTGACGCCGTCCGGCAGCCCGACGACGCTCGCGGCCCCGCTCGCGACGAGGTCGGTGCCGGCGGACGCGGCGAACCGCGCACCGTCGAGGGTGAGCGTCACGGTCGCGTCGAGCGCGCCGCCGTCGCCGGTCTGCACGGTCGTCGGGTCGGCGCTGACGCGCGGCCCCTCGGCCGGCTCGTCGGTGGCGGTGCTCATCGAGAACGCGGGCTCGGTGTCCGTGCCCCAGTCGCTCGGCCGCTCGCCCATGCGGAACGCGAGGTCCGCGCCCCCGATCACGGTCTCGTAGTCGACCCACGTGTTGCCGAACGCCGCGCCGTCGAGCGTCGCCGACTGGACGTAGAACGCGTCCTCGGAGACGCCGTCGGCCGTCACCGTGAAGGCGCCGCCGTCGTCGTAGGTGATGGTCGTCGAGTCGAAGAACGGCGACCCGATCTGGAACTCGGACGACCCGGCGGTCACCGGGAACAGCCCGACGGCCGCGGCGACGAACATCGTCGACATCGTGCCCGCGTCGTTGTCCATCGTGGGGAGCATCCCGCGCGGGTCGAGCTGGTAGACCTTCGTCTTCACGGGCGGCGTGAACTCGCCGCCGCCGCTCGGGACCGCGCTCGACGAGCCGGTCGCGATGTACCGGTTCCAGGTCTCCTTCGTGTAGATCGCGCGCGTCCACTTCTGGGTGAGGCTCGGCTCGCCCGTGTAGTTGAAGAGGTACGGCGCCTGGAGGTCGATCTCGTTGGCGTTCGAGTGGAGCATGGCCGTGCCGTCGTCCGGCGCGTGCTCACCGAACATGTGGCGCATCGCGAGCCGCGCCGCCTCGGGGCCGCCCATCGCCTCGACGAGCGCGTCCATGTCGTACGCGTCGTACCAGTGGTACTGCCACAGCGTGCCCTGGTAGAGGCTCGCGGCCTCGAACTTCGCGTAGTCGGCGCTCTGCCACGAGCCGTCGGCGGCGCGCGGGGTGAGGAGGCCGACCTGCGTGCCGTCGGCCGCGGTCCACGCACCCGGCTTGGTGAGCTTCTCGATCGGCCACGACGCCTGCTCGCGCATCGTCTGCGCCTCGTCCGTCAGGCCCAGCTCGTCCGCGATCACGGACAGGCCGTACTGGTCGTAGCCGCGCTGCACCGACGCGCCGGGGTTGCCCGCCACGTAGCCCCGCTGGAGCTCGTCCGCGCTGTACTGCCCCACGAGGCGCTTCAGCGCCGGGTACGCCTCGTCGAGGCGGTCGAACCCGTCGAAGCCCTTGGCGATCGCGTCCGCGACCACGACGGACGACCGCTCCCAGCGGACCGTCGGGACCGAGTGCACGAACCCGCCGAGACCGCTGCCCGTGCCGGTCGCCTCGGCGTCCGCGAACAGGTAGACGAGCGACTGCACCATGTCGCGGTACAGCGCCGGGTCGATGTAGGCGATGACGGAGAACTTGCGGAAGTCGTCCCACGTGGCCCACGAGTCGTAGTACGTGAAGCCCTGCGCGGCGTGGACCGCGCCGTCGACGCCGCGGTACGTGCCGGACGTGCTCGTCGCGTTCATCGGCATGGCGAACATGCGGTAGAGGTGCGTGTAGAAGAGCTTCTGGAGCTCGCCCGTCGGGTCGGTCGCCGTCGAGGCGTCGATCGCGACCCGCCCGAGCGTCGCGTTCCACTCGGCGCGCGTGCGGTCACGGATCGCGTCGAAGGACAGGTCCCCGAGCTCGACCTGCTGGTCGACCCGCGCCTGCTCGACGCTCACGGGCGACAGCGTGACCTGGAGGCCGACGTCCCCCGCGTCGGCCGGGTCGAACGTGAGGATCGCGCCGGTGTCGACGCCGTCCTGGGACGTCGCGTCGACGAGCTTGTCGTCGTCGCCCCAGGTCTGCACCGTCGCGGGCTGGAGCGTCCGCGCGGTGTAGTACAGCGTGTACGCGGCGTTGTAGAAGTAGCCCGTGACCTGCCCGGACAGCTCCACGGTGCCGTCCGCGCGCGTCTCGACCTGCACCGAGGACGACCGGCGGCTCGTGTTGTTGGTCTCGAGGTCGACGACGAGGCTCGGCGTCGATCCCTCGGGGAACGCGTAGCGGTGCACGCCCGAGCGCGTGGTCGCCGCGACCTCGGCCTCGATGGTGCCCGGCGCGGCGGCGATGGCGCCGTCCTTGCCGGCGACGTTGCCGAGCCCGACGGAGTAGGAGCCCGGCCCGGCCTGCTCGTCGTCGTGCGAGAACGGGTGCGCGTAGGTGCCCGTGCCGGGCCGCGCGGTGTACGACCCCGACGTCGGGACCACGAGGATGTCACCGCCGCCGCCGGAGCCCCCGACCCCGTCGAGGTTGGTGTGCGTGAAGCCCGAGATCTTCGACTGCGCGTAGTCGTACCCGGTGTTGTTGCGGCCCGGCGTGGTGCGCGGGTTCACCTTCGCGAGGCCGTTGGGCGCCTGCGCGGCCGGCATGTCGTTGCCGTAGTCGCCCTCGGTGCCGACGAACACGTCGACGAGCGACGCGAGGTCGCTCTCGGCGGCGTTCGCCGCGGGGGCCGCGACCGCGGCGGCGGGCGGCAGGACGCCGACCGCGAGCGCGGCGGTGAGGGCGCCCGCGAGGGCACCCACGAGCCGGCTGCGACCGCCTCGTCGGGGGTGGGGGTCGGACGTCGGGCTGGCCCCGCGTCGTCCGACAGCGCTGTCAAGACGCGCGGCAGATGGTCTGGCCACGAAAGCTCTCCTTGGGGGGTCGTGCCGAGGCTGCTCCGCCTCGCCGCGCCCACGGTACGTGCCGGACCGGGTCGCCTCAAGACCCCGTCCGCGAAGTTCACCTGCCCGACGGGCGCGGTTCCCTGCCCCGACACCGGTCTGCCGCACGCTCCGCGGCCTCCGAGAACTGGTGTCGAGACGCTGCATCCGCGCGGGCCTCTGCGCCGGAAGAGGGGGTGTCAACAGCCCGAGCGCCCGGTCCCGACCGGGCCGACCACCGGAGGACACCATGCACCGCACCGCACGACGCAGCGCCGCGCTCGCGGGCGCAGCCACCCTCGTCGCACTAGGAGCCGTCGCGCTCCCCGCCCACGCCGCCACCGCCGACGGCGCCTCCCTGTCCGTCCTGCACGGCGTGCCCGACACCCCCGTCGACGTCTGGGTGAACGACGAGCTCACGCTCGACGACTTCCAGCCGGGCGACCTCGCCGGCCCGCTCGACCTCCCGGCCGGGTCGTACAGCGTCGCGATCACCGCTCCGGACGCGACCGACACGAGCTCGCCGGTCATCGGCCCGGTCGACCTCGACCTCGCCGCCGGGACGAGCTACACGGCCGTCGCGCACCTCGACGCGGGTGGCGAGCCGACCGCAACCCTCTTCACCAACTCGACCGAGCCGACGGCGGCCGGCCAGGGCCGCCTGACCGTCCGCCACGTCGCGGCGGCGCCCGCGGTCGACGTGCTCGCGGGCGGCACCGCCGTCGTCACCGGGCTCGAGAACCCGAAGGAGGCGGTGCTCGACCTGCCGGCCGGCACGGTGTCGGCGTCGATCGCCGCCGCCGGAACGACCGACCCGGTGCTCGGGCCGGCCGACCTCACGGTCGCCGAGGGCGTCAACACGATCGCCTACGCGTGGGGCAGCCTCGAGGCGGGCAACCTCGCGCTGGCCACGCAGACGGTCGAAGGGCTGCACTCGTCACCGTCCGGCGTGCCCGCGGGCCTCTCCGGCCTCGCGGCCGAGGGCCCGAGCAGCACCGCCACGGGCGTCGCGATCGCGTTCGGTGCGTCCCTGTTCGGGCTGCTGCTCGTCGCGGCGGTCGTCATGCTCGCGCGCGCGTGGCGTGAGCAGCACGCGCACGCCACGCACCCCGTCCGGAGCGACCGGGACGCATGACCCAGCGCACGATCCCCGGTCTCGCGCACCCCACCCGGGGTGCGCGGGCCGGGCTCCGGACCCTCCTGGGGGCGGTGCTCGTCACCGCAGCGGTCGTCGGCGGATGCTCCCCGCCGTCCGCCGACGAGCCGGCCGACGGGCTCCTCGGACCGACGGCCGACACCCCGCCCGTCCCGGTCCCCCGCCGGGACGGGGCGGGGACCGCAGGAGGGACCTCGGGCCCCGCGCAGGACGTTCCCGTGCGACCGGCCCGGGACATGCCCGCCCCCGCGCCGCCCGCGCCGACGCGCGTCGTCGTCGCAGACCTCGACGTCGACCTCCCCGTCGAGCCGGCGGGCGTCGACCCCGAGGGGCGGATGGCCCTGCCGGGCAGCGGGGACGTCGCCGCGTGGTACCGGTTCGGCCCGGCGCCCGCGAGCCCCGCCGGCACGACGGTCGTCGCGGCCCACGTGGACGACCCCGACGGCGTCGGTCCCTTCGCCCGGCTCGCGGAGATCACGACGGGAGCGCGCGTCGACGTCGTCGACGCGACGGGCGCCTCGTACACCTACACAGTGACGGACGTGCGCAGCGTCCCGAAGCCCGACGTCCCGCTCGACGAGCTCTTCGACCGCACGGGCGAACGCCGCCTGGTACTCGTGACGTGCGGGGGCGCGTGGGACCGCGACCGGCGCTCGTACTCGGACAACGTCGTCGTGACCGCGACGCCCGCCCGGTGACGCCACTCGCCGGCCGGCGCTCGCGGAGCGCCCCGCGAGCGTGCGACGACCCCGGCGCTACGATCGCTGCTATCCGCTCGCCGCTGCCGCCCGTGCGGTCGGCGCCGACCCTCGAGGACCCGCCCTGAACGTGACCGAGACCGGGACGCCCGACCCGGACCTGTGGCGCCTCGGCCGCGCGTTCGCGGACGGCGACGAGAGCGCACTCGCGGAGGCCTACCGGCGGTGGTCCGCGCTCGTGCACACGATGGCCCTGCGGTCGCTCGGCACGCGAGCGGACGCCGAGGACGTGACGCAGCAGGTGTTCGTCGCGGCCTGGCGCGGCCGGTCGCGGTTCGACCCCGACCGCGCGCGGCTGCCCGCGTGGCTCGTCGGGATCACGCGGCACACCGTCGCCGACGCGCACGAGGCCCGCGCCCGGGTGCGCCGGTCCGAGCAGGCGGCCGCCACGGATCCCCGGCCCGCCGTGGACGAGGACGCCGACGTCGGACGCGTCGCCGACCGCGTGCTCCTCTCCGACGAGCTGCGGCGGCTCGGCGATCCCGGCCGGACGATCCTCGAGCTCGCGTTCTTCCGCGACCTGACGCACGTGCAGATCGCCGAGGAGCTCGGCCTCCCGCTGGGTACGGTCAAGAGCCACGTACGACGAAGCCTGATCCGGCTGCGCGACCGATTGGAGGTGGACGGTGCAGCACATCGATGACGAGACCCTCGCGCTCCTCGCGCTCGGCGAGGACGTGCTCGACGACGACGCGCGCGCGCACCTCGCCTCCTGCGCGGAGTGCGCCGACGCCGCCGCCCGGCTCGCGCGCGTGGCCGACGCGTTCGACGGCGCCGACGCGCCCGACGAGCTCGTCGAGCCGTCCCCGGCCGTGTGGTCCGCGATCCGTGCCGAGCTCGACCTGCCGGCGGCGAGCACGGACCTCGACCAGCCCGCCGTCGGCACCCCGTCCCGGGCCGGCGGGCCGGACGGCGAGCGCGCGGGGGCCGTCGTCGTGCCGCTCGCACCGCGTCGCCGACGGGTCTGGGTGCCGGTCGCGGCGGCGTCGGCCGCGCTCCTCGTCGGTGTCGCGGGCGGTGTGCTGTGGGAGCGGCGCGAGGCCGAGCCGCCGGAGACGACGGTGGCCAGCGCGACGCTCGACCCGCTGCCCGACTGGGAGGGCGCGAGCGGTGACGCGCGGGTCGAGGAGCGGCCGGACGGGCGGCGACAGGTCGTCGTGACGGTCGACGCCCCGGTGCCCGAGGGCACCTACCGCGAGGTGTGGCTCCTCGCCGAGGACCTCAGCGGCCTCGTGAGCCTCGGCGTGCTCGACGGCGCGGAGGGCCGGTTCGACCTGCCCGACGGCCTGGACCTCGCGCAGTTCCCCGTGGTCGACGTCTCCGAGGAGCACTTCGACGGCGACCCCGCGCACTCGGGCGACTCCGTCGTCCGGGGTCCGCTCGACGTCTAGGTCACGTCTCCTAATGACCGCCGGGGACAGGATGTGCCTGTGGAGCAGCACCCTGTTGACCTGGATGTCGTTGCGGACCGGTTGCAGTCGGTGGTCGAGGAGTGGAGACGCGAGGTCGATGTCGGCCCGTTGACCTGGCGCGACTAAGAGGTTGGCTGGCCGAGGCCGATCACGCCCGATCGGGCGAGTGTTCGGACTCCCGAATCGTTGGGGCTGATCGTCCGGAAGCGCAACGTCGACGACGTGCTGGAGATCGTCGTCTATGCGGGCGGCTGGGCCGACGTCGAGTCCCTGGTCGGCTTTGAGGTCCACACCGCCTGCCACGAGTTCCAGGACGAGGACGGTGCGTACTCGGTCGTGGTCTCGGGAGTCGCGGACTTCCTGGCCTAGGACGTGTGCAGCCGGTGATGATTGCCGAGAGGACGGCGCCTGCGCGGTATACGACGGCGTGCTTGTCATAGCGGGTGGCCAGGCCACGCCACTGCTTGAGCAGGTTGAAGGACCGCTCGACGACGTTTCGCCGCTTGTAGGTCTCTCGGTCGAGCTTTGGCGGACGCCCACCGCTGGCGCCACGACGCTTCCGGCTCGCCTGCTGGTCGGACGGTTCGGGGATCACGACCCTGATCCCACGCCGGCGCAGCATCGCCCGGTTGCCGCGCGAGGAGTATGCCCTGTCTCCGAGCACGGCGTCTGGCGTCGTCATCGGCTGGCCCATTCCGAGCCGGGGCACACATATGTCGGCCGGCACGACCTCCAACGCTCGTCCGTCGTGCGACTGGCCTGGCGTGACGACGACGGCGAGCGGCCGGCCCCGACCGTCGACAGCGTGACGGATCTTGCTCGTCAGCCCACCACGAGACCGGCCGATTCCGTGACCCGCAGGTTCACTGTTGACGGTCGAGGCGCCGTGGTTCTTGTGATTCGACCTCGCCCCCTGTGTCCTGCTCCGGGCGGGTCGTGTTCGTCGCGTGCTGGTGGGCACGGTTGATCGTCGAGTCCACCGACACCGTCCAGTCGATCTGGCATGCGGCATCCGCCTCGGCCATCAACTTCGCAAGGATGCGATCCCAGGTGCCATCGTCGGCGAACTTTTTGTGCCGCTTCCACACCGTCTGCCATGGCCGAACACCTCGCGGGGCAAGTCCCGCCAGGGGATCCCGGTCCGGTAACGGTATGCGATGCCCTCGACCACGGTGCGGTGATCACCGGACGGGTGATCGACCTTGCCAGCATTCGACGGCAGCAACGGCTCGATCCGCTCCCACTGCTCGTCCGTCAGGACCTGGAACCGACTCACGCCCGCGAGTCTGCATCCAGCCTCGCCTTCGAGTTGGGAGACACGCGCTAGACGCCCACCGTCGAGGTCCACGCCGAGCGGTCGCGGAGCGTCGTCAAGATCAACGCCGGGAGTGGGAGCCGATCATTCGCCCGTGCGCAGCTCAGCGCGACGCAGGACCGCGCGAGCCGCCTCAAGGGCGTCGGAGCCGGCTGCTGTCACCCCATCAGCATGCGGCAGAGTCGAACAGGCGTTCCCCTGAGCGAGGTGCCGGAGATCGATGGGAACACTGGCGTTCTGCATCGTGGACGGTGTCTGTCACGCGGCAAGCAGCGCGAGGGCGCAGGCCCGCGTCTGCGGGCCTGCGCCGGACATTAGCGGGGTAGCGGCGTTACCGCGATCCCAATCCACTTGTAGCCGTCTTGGTCGGGGGTGGCCTCGTAGGTGAGGTGCACGCGCAGTCCCTCACGCATGTCCTCGGGGTGAAGCTCACCGCGGAGCATCGTGTAGTGGATCCAGACATCGCGCTCGTCGTTGTCTGTTCGTGCCACTCCGAGGGAGTCGCCGGGGCTCCAGTCGATCACCGTGGCCTGGTCGTCCATGTGAACCTTCTCGGTCGTGGTCACTTCGTGAGGTTGACTGTCTTGCAGATGTACAGATTCGCAGGCAGGGTCTTGCCGCCGCTGCGGATGGTGAAGTCGAACTGATCGTCGATCCGGAACGAGGCGGGAACCGAGCTCATCGAGAACGTCCCGTGGAACAGGTAGGTCTTCGCCACGCTGAGGTGCTGGGCGTTCTTGCCGAGGGCGACACCGTTGCGCCAACCTCGGGCACCGTCCTCGCGCACGTTGGAGTTGATGATCCCACGCAGGCCGGCGCTGAGCTTGATGGCCCAGTTGACCTTCTTGTTAGGGCAGTTGTTCTGGATGTTGAGGGTGTTGTTGGAGTCGACGAAGTCCTTGTCGGCCTTGCACCTGATCGACGAGACCGCGGCCGTCTTCATCGCGGTGACGAAACCCCCGCCTCCCTGGGGAGCGCCTGCGTCGCGCAGTGCCGCCCCGACCGTGGCGTTGAGCGCGAGCTGACTCTCGGCCTCACCGGCGGGCAGGACCTGCCCGATGGCGTCAGTGTCGAGCGTGGACTCGAGGTCGCTCGCCACCTCGTGCTGCTCACGCTCGGTCAGGTCGCTGACGTCGACGACAAGAGTGCTCTGGTCTCCGGGCCCCTCTCCGACGTCGATCACCAGGACCTCGGCCTGAGAACGAGGACTGAAGGCGTGCGGACGTCAGGGTGCCCGTCAGGTCGCAGGTGAAGGATGTGGAGGCGAGGCTGGTGGTCACCTCGAAGGCCGGACCGTCCCCGTCGTCGGCGGGGCGTGCGGCGATGTGAACCCATGGGGACCTGCCGTTTGACGGACCGGCCGAGCGGGCACGCTCGTTCACACCGCGTCTAGCCGGTCGCGGCCCGCGCCCAGATCTCACACCCGCGCGTACTCCGCGAACGTCACCCCGGAGCGGAACGTCTGCGTGCTCGTCGACCGCCAGGAGACGGGCGCGTAGCCGTGCTCGCCGAACAGCGGGATCCCGGCCCCGAGCATCACCGGGTTGATCTTCAGCGCGAGCCGGTCGATCTCGTCGACGAGCACCGCGGCGAGCGCGCCCCCGCCGCACAGCCAGATGCCCTTGCCGTCCTCCCGCTTGAGCTCTCGGACCACCGCTACCGGGTCGGCGTCCGTGAAGCGCACCCCCTCGCTCCCCTGCGGCGCCTCGTGCGTCCGGGTGAAGACGACCTGGTGCAGGTGGCGGTAGGGGTTCGGCAGGTGGTGGTCGGGGAGCCCGACGGCGTAGGTGTTCCACCCCATGAGGACCGTGTCGAAGGGGCCGCCGTCGACGGAGAACCCGACCGCCTGCGCCAGCTCGGTCGGCGCCGTCCCGCGGTACCGCTCCCAGATCGGCTCCATGTGGTCACCCTCGGCGAGGAACGCGTCGAACTCGCCGCCCGGACCCGCGATGTACCCGTCGAGGCTGACGGCGACGTAGTAGGTCAGTTCTCGCATCATCTCTCCAACTACTACAGGTGAAGTGGTCAATGTCAGACTACAACAGGTGCAGTGGTTGCGATACCGTCGGCGCATGGCGAAGAACTCCACACGGCGGAGCGCCCTGGCGGACGCGGGCATCGCCGTGCTCGCGCGCGAGGGGTCGCGCGGCCTGACGCATCGCGCGGTCGACGACGAGGCGGGCGTCCCGACGGGCACGACGTCGAACTACTTCAGGAGCCGTGACGCCCTCGTCGCGGGGCTCTTCGAGCGCATCGGCGAACGCCTCGCGCCCACACCGGACGACCTGGAGCGACGCGCCGCCCAGGAGCCGGATCGTGCGCTCTTCGCGGACTACCTCCGCGACATCGTGCGCCGGCTGTCGGCGGACGCCGACGTCACGCGAGCCCTGTTCGAGCTGCGGCTCGAGTCCGGCCGTCGTCCCGAGCTCGCCGCCCTGCTCGGGCCGTGGCTGCGCGCGGGGTTCGAGGCCGACGTCGAGTTCAACCGGTCCGCCGGCCTGCCCGGAGGGCCGCGCGAGATCGCCCTGTTCCACTACGCCGTCGACGGGCTCCTGCTCGATCGGCTGACCACGCCGGTCGACCCCGACGTCGCGACCGACGACGTCATCGACGCGCTCGTGGCAGGGCTGCTCCCGGAGCGTTGATCCGCCGCGCCCCCGGGGCGACGCCAGCCCTCACGCGCGGCGACCGTCGAGGCGGTCGAGCCATCCCCGCACCGGCCCGGCGGACGCGAGTCCCGAGTCTCCCCCGGCGAGCTCGTCCGGGACGCGCGCGAGCGCGTGGCGCGCTCGCCGCGCGAGGCCCCGGTCCCCAAGCCGGACGGCGGTCTCCGCGACGAGCGCCCACCGCAGCTCGCGCAGGTGGTCGGCAGGCGGTTCCGGGGTCGCGCGGGCCAGGTCGGCGGCGGTCTCGCGGTCACCCGCGTCGAGAGCGACGAGCGGATCGACCCACGGCGCGTACTGGCCGGCGTCGCCGAGCCCGTCGAGGGGGCGCCCGTGCCGCAGACGGACCGTGAGCAGCGCGAGCGGGAGCAGCCCGTCGCGCACGCCCGGCATGCGCACGCCGGCCAGCAGGTCGTCGGCGGCCCGGTACGCGCGTGCCGCGGCATCGGGCGGCGCGGTCTCGGCGTCGCGCATCGCCCGGTACCAGGCCGTGAGCATGGGGACCACGGGCGACTCGTACTCCGCGGCCACGCCCTCGGCGGCGGCGGCATGGTCGTCGGCGTCGCCGAACCGCCCGGCCCCGGCGGCCACCTGCATCCGGACGAGGTGCCCGAGGATCGCGAACGTCGGCAGGTCGTGAGCCTCCGCCAGCGCGACGAGCTCCGCGCCGGTCCGGTCCCGCTCGGCGCCCGCGCCCGGCCGCTGGAACGACTGGAGGAACCGGGCGTTGAGCGCCAGCGCGAGCGTGCCCGGGTCGCCGACGTCGCGCGCGATCCCCACGGCGTCCTCCGCCGCGGCCCAGGCCCACGCGTCGCGCGTCCCCCGGTGCTCGATCCCGACGACGGCGAGCAGCCGCGCCCGCAGGACCGGCGCCGCGTCGGGGCCGAGGCGGCGCAGCGTGCGCCGCGCGACGCCGACGAGCGCGTCGGCCGCCTCGGGGTCGTCGCTCCGCGTCCAGACGGCGGGGACGTCGTACGCCGTGACCGTGCGCGCGGTGAGCACCGGGTCGCCCGTCGCCTCGGCCGCGAGCGCCGCGGCGACCCGCTGCTGCTGCGCGGTCGCGAGGTGGTCTCCCCCGGCGATCGCGAGCGTGCGTGCGACGTCGACCGTGGACCGCAGGTGCGTGCGGGAGGTCGGGGCCGTGACCGCGAGGCGGGGGCCCGGCGTCGGGCCGTCGAGCGACGGCGCCTGGTCGAGGAGGTCGCGCTCCAGGCGGACGAGCTCAGGCCCCGGGTCGAGGCCGAGCTCGTCGGCGAGCCGACGGCGCGCGCGGCGCACGACGTCGAGCGCTTCCGCCTGGCGGCCCTCGCGGTACAGCGCGAGCGCGAGCAGCGCCCACGCGCGCTCGCGCCACGGGTGGGCGGCGGCGTGCGGGTCGAGCGCGGCGACCGCCTCCCCCGGGCGCCCGTCCGCGAGCAGCGCCTCCGCGAGCAGCTCGACCGCGCGCGCGTGCACCTCCACGAGGTGTCGTCGCTCGGTCCGGACCCACTCCCGGTCCGGCAGGTCGCCGTAGGGCTCTTCTCGCCACACCGCGACGGTGTCCGCGAGCGCACGCGTCGTGCCCGACGGCGTGTCCCCGGCATCGTCGAGCGCGGTCGCCCGGGCGACGGCCGCCTCCAGGCGCGCCGCGTCGAGCGCGCCGTCCGGGAGCCGCAGCGCGTAGCCACCGTGCTCGGTGACGAGCACGCGCGGCCGGGTGCGCGGGGGTCGCTCGGGCTCCAGCCGTCGGCGCAGGTCGCCGGCGAACGTCGCGAGCGCGCCGCGCCGGTCGCGGGCGTCGCGTTCCGCGTCGGCGTCCCACAGGTCCGCCGCGAGCCGCTCGAACGACACCGGGCGACCGCGTGCCGCCGCCAGCCGCGCCAGGAGCTCGCGCTGACGCGGCCCGCCCGGGTCGACCTCCGCGCCGTCGCGCAGCAGCCGGACGGGCCCGAGCACCTCGACGCGCAGCTCCACCACCCCGCCATTCTCGCTGCGCCGTGACACGGCGACGAATGCGGTGGCGCGTGCGCGCGACGCGGCGGCACGCGGCACTGATCGGACGCTGATCCGCCGATCGGAGGATGGCCACGAGCCGGGCGGGCACGACCCGTCCCGGCGCTGTCACCACCCGAGAGAGGACACCCCATGCACATCCCCGGCTTCGAGACCCGCACCGTCGAGGTCGCGCCCGGCGTCGCGCTGCGCGCCGAGACCGCGGGCGAGGGCACGCCCGTCGTCCTGCTGCACGGCTTCCCCCAGACCCGTCACATGTGGCGCCACGTCGCGGCCGACCTCGCGCGCGACCACCGCGTCGTCGTGCCCGACCTGCGCGGCTACGGCGACAGCGCCAAGCCGGTCGCGACCACGCCCGACGTCTACGCCAAGCGCACGATGGGTGCCGACGTCGTCGCGCTCGCCGACGCGCTGGACGTCGACCGGTTCGTCCTCGCGGGCCACGACCGGGGCGCGCTCGTCGCGTTCCGCGCCGCGCTCGACCACCCGGACCGCGTGAGCCACCTGGGCATCCTCGACGTGGTGCCCACGCTCGACACGTGGGGAGTGCTCCACGGCGTGGATGCCGCGGTCGCGTTCCACCTGTACCTCATGGCGCAGCCCCCGGGCCTGCCCGAGGTGATGATCCGCAGCAGCGCCGACGCGTTCTTCGGGTCCTTCCTCGACGCGTGGACCCAGGACCCCGCCTCGATCCCCGCCGACGTCCGCGCGCACTACCTCGCGGCGAGCCGGGACGCCGTCGACTCGATCGTCGCGGACTACCGCGCGACGGCGACCGTCGACATCGAGCACGACCAGGCATCGCTCGACGCCGGCGACCGGCTCGCCATGCCCGTGACCGTGGTGCAGCAGGACTGGGGCGCGCAGCTCGGGTACGACGCCGCGGGCGTCTGGCGCCGCTGGGCACCCGACCTCGAGCACCTCACGACGACAGCCGGGCACTTCATGGCCGAGGAGGCGCCCGCCGACGTCGCGGCGGTTGTCCGGGCGCTCGCTCGGCGCTGACCGCCCGGCCACGCGGTCCGCTCGGCAGAGGCTCGGCGGGATCAGCCGAGCGCTCAGCGGTACCAGTCCTCGTCGATCGTCGCGAGGCGCGACGGGTGGGCCTGGGGGCCGAGGCCGTAGAAGCGCTGGAAGCTCATGAGGAGCGGGCGCCACCGGTCGGGGTCGACGCGGTGCGCGGTCCCCGGCATGCGGACGCTCTCGTGGACGTGCACCCGGGTCACGCGGACCTCGAACGCGACGAGCGACCCGGCGCGCGCGGCGTCGTCGCGACCGAGCGGATGGGCGTGCACGAGCCGCGCCTCGACCGCGACGGGGCACTGCGCGACGCGCGGCGGCGCCACCGTGTCCGACGCCACGGGCGTCAGCCCGGCGCGGGCGAACTTGTCCGGCTCGTAGCGGTAGCCCACGGACGCCTTGCGGTCCGGGACCGGGTCGCGCCCGGTCGTCAGGGCGAGGCGGTCGACGGCGTCGACCTCGGCCGTCGAGGGCAGGTTCACCACCACCTCGCGCGTCGCGAGGAGGTTGAGCGCCGTCTGCGACCGCGCGCCCAGGCCGAGCACCGCCGTCCGGCCGAGCCAGAACACCGACGACATCGGGGCGAGGTTCGCGTGGCCGTCCGCGTCGACCGTGCTGAGCAGCGCGACGGGGGTGCCGAAGTACAGGATCCCCGGGTCGATGACGACGTGCGACGGGGCAGGGCGGGTCGAGGTGGTGGTCATGGACCCAGCCTCGTCGCGCGCGGGCGGGGCGTCTGGCGGCCGTCGGACGTCGCATCCGCGGAGCCGATGACGGCTACGACAGCAGCGCGGCGACCCGGTCGACGCGGTCGGCGTCGGGCCGCGTGCCCTCCTCGACGACCTGCCGGGCGAGGTCGCGCAGGCGGACGTTGCGGTCGTTCGACACGCGCTTGAGGACCGCGAACGCCTGCTCGGGGGCGACCCCGAACGCGGCGGCCACGACGCCCTTCGCCTGCTCGATCGGCCGCCGGCTGTCGGCCGCGGCGGCGATGTCGCGCTGCGCCTGGAGCCCGGCCTGCGTCCGGACGGGTCGCGTCACGTCGACGAAGTACCCGAGCAGCTCGACGACCTGCCCCGTGTCGCGGTCGCGCCGGCCCTGGCCGACGAGGACGAGGACGCGCTCGCGGCCGCGCGCGTCCATGATGCGGTGCAGGCTCGAGAAGGGCGCGCCGTCGCGACGAGCGCGCTCCAGCACGTCCCGGACGCTGTCCCGGTCGTCGGGGTGCTTGTGGGCCAGCACGAGCGACGTCGTCGGCACGACGTCGCCCGGCTCGAAGCCGTGCAGGCGGTACGTCTCGGCCGACCACCACCAGGTGTCGGTCGCCAGGTCGACCCGATACTGCCCCAGCGTCGTGTCGTCGCCGAGGGACAGCGGGTGCAGGGTTGCGTGGTCCTCCACGGACATGGGTCGTCTCCGTCGTCGTTCTGCGGGTCGTGAGCCAGGTCCAGACTCGACTCCCGGACTCTAGTCCGGCGGCGGGGTTCTGCAACCCGACGCCTGCGCCCCTGTGACGACGCAGGTCGCGTCGCCGAGCGAGCGCACGAGGTGGTGAAAAACTGGACCGCGGTGCACGAGGACCGGACGGAGGCGGACGTGGGCGCGTCGGAGCTGCTGACACTCCTGGCCCGCGCGCTCGCGGACGTCGACGACGCCCAGTCGACGCCCGCACGCATGTGTCAGGCGTGCGCCACGGTGCTCGGCGCCGAGAGCGTCGCGCTCACCGTCGCCGCGACGGCGGACGACCGACTCACGGTCGCCACGTCCGACGGCGTCGCCGCCCGCATCGAGGACCTCGAGGAGACGCTCGGCGAGGGTCCGGCCCAGCTCGCGCTGGCCGAGGACCGCGTCGTGGTCAGCGAGGTCGACGGGAACCGCGACGTGAGCGCGTTCCCCGTGTTCGCCGGCGTCGCCGCGACGATCAGCGGGCCCGCGACGTACCACGCCGTCCCCATGCACGCGGGAGGCCAGGTCGTGGGGGTGCTCAGTCTCCTCACCGCCTCGGCCCGGCTCGCGCGCGAGCCGGACGACGTGCAGCTCCTGGCGGACATCGTCGGGCTCGCGCTGCTGGCCGACCTGGACTCGCTCGACTGGTCGATGCGCGCCGAGGTGCACCAGGCGACGGGGATGGTCACGGCCCAGCTCCGCGTGGCCCCGCGCGACGCGCTCGCCGTGCTCCGGGCGCACGCCTTCGCCCGGTCGACGACGCTCGAGGACGTCGCCGAGGAGGTGGTCGGACGGCGGCTGAGCTTCACCTACGACGAGAGCAACGCCGTGCAGACCCAGAGGACCGAGGAACCGTGACGCCCCGGACGCGCCTTCCCGGACGGGCCGCGGCAGGCGGACGGCCGTAGGCTCGACGGCGTCCCGTCCGCCCGCCGAGGGAGCCACCGTGCGCGCGACCGTCATCCACGCCCCGTACGACGTCCGCGTCGAGCAGCGCGACGACCCGCGCCTGCTCGCGCCCACCGACGCGATCGTGCGCGTCGAGGCGGCGTGCGTGTGCGGGTCGGACCTGTGGACGTACCGCGGCGTCAACCGGATCGAGCACCCCGTCGCGATGGGCCACGAGTACGTCGGCACCGTCGAGGAGGTGGGCGACGACGTCCGGACCGTGCGCCCCGGGCAGCTCGTCGTCGGGTCGTTCTTCGCGTCCGACAACACGTGCCCGATCTGCCGCGCCGGCTACCAGACGTCGTGCGTCCACCGCGAGCCCGTGCGCGGCGCCCAGGCCGAGCTGCTCCGCGTCCCGCTCGCCGACGGGACGCTCGTCGCGACGCCCGAACGTCCCGACGACGACCTCCTGCCCGGGTTGCTCACCGCGTCCGACGTCCTGGGCACCGGCTGGTTCGGCGCCCGCGAGGCGCAGGCGGGGCCGGGTCGGACGATCGTGGTGGTGGGCGACGGCGCCGTCGGCCTGCTGGCGGTCCTCGCCGCCGCGCAGCTCGATGCCGAGCAGGTCGTCGCCATGAGCCGGCACGCGCCCCGCCAGGAGCTCGCCCGGGCGTTCGGCGCGACCGAGGTCGTCGCGGAGCGCGGCGACGAGGGCGTGGCGCGCGTCCTGGACCTCACCGACGGGCTCGGCGCGCACGGCGTGGTCGAGGCCGTCGGCACGCCGGAGTCCGTGGCCCAGGCGCTCGGATCGGTGCGTCCCGGCGGGCACGTCGGCGTCGTCGGGCTGCCGCACGGGGTGGAGCTCCCCGTCGTCGACATGTTCTACCGCCACGTGCACTGGTCGGGCGGCCCGGCGCCGGTCCGGCAGTACCTGCCCGAGCTGATGGACCTCGTCCTCGACCGACGCATCGACCCCGCGCGCGTGTTCGACCTCGAGCTCTCCCTCGACGACGCCGCCGAGGGGTACGCCGCGATGGACGAGCGCCGCGCGATCAAGGCGCTGCTGCGCCCCTGAGCACGGGATTCGTCGCCGGGACCCGTGCTGCGGGACCATGACCGGCGGGGCGACGGGGTCATGCAGCGGCTCCACGGTCGCTTCCCTGGCCGCAAGGAGCAGCAGTGAACGGTTCGGCCGGCAACGCCGTCCTCTCGACGTGGGTGGCCTCGCCCGGCGCGGTCGCCGCCGGCGAGTTCCGCTACTACCCCGGCACGGACACCTGGTGGTGGTCGGACGCGCTCGTCGAGCTGTTCGGCTACGCCCCGGGTGAGGTCGTGCCGACGACGGAGCTCCTCCTGTGGCACCACCGCGCGACGGGCAAGGACCGCGAGACGACGCTCGCCGCGATCGCGCTCGCCGCGTCCGGCGAGGCCCCCGTCCAGGTGCAGGTCATGCAGGACGCGCGCGGGAGCGAGCGCGCCGTCGTCGTGCTCGTGGACGTCGCGTGGAGCGACCCGACGGGCGTCCCCGTCGCCCGGGGCGTCGTGCTCGACGTGACGAGCGTGGTCGGCGTGGGCGCGCGCGCCCGGGCGAACGAGCAGATCGGCCTGTGGGCGCAGTCCCGCGCCGCGATCGAGCAGGCGAAGGGCATCGTGGCGCTCGCGTACCGCGTGACCCCCGACGCTGCCTTCGCAGCGCTGCGGCGCTCGTCGAGCCTCGCCAACGTCAAGGTGCGCGAGCTCGCGGAGGCGATCGTCGCGGTCGCGCAGGACCTGCCGACGGGCGCGGACCCGCGCCCGGTGCTCGACCGTGTGCTCGGGGGCGGCGCGGACCAGGCCGCCTGAACGGCCTGCGCGCCGCCGCAGGGGCACGGCCGCGTCAGTCGAGCCAGGACGGGTCGTCGACGAGCTCCTGGAGCTCGTTCACGAGGCGCGCGGTGTGGAACCCGTCCGCCGCCGCGTGGTGCACCTGGACCGCGAGCGGGAGGAACGTCCGCCCGTCCCGCTCGACGTACCGCCCGAGCGTGACGATCGGCGCGAGGTGCCGCCAGCCGTCGCGGATCGCGAGCGTGAAGCCCGTGAACGACGCCCAGGGCAGGCTCGACACGTCGAAGGCGTTCGGCGGTGGCGCGCCCTGCGGGAAGAACGTCGTGGCGGTCCGGTGCTCGGCGAGCAGTGCCGACGCCGCGGCGTGGAACGCGGCGAAGTCCGCGTCGTACGGCGTCCACACGGCCGAGAACGTCTCTCGCTCCGGGTTGAGCACGGTGAACGACGGGTGCACCACCGGCCAGACCGCCGGGGCGCCCGCGTCGTCGAGGCACAGGCGGAACTCCTCGTGCCGGTTCACGACGGTCGCGAGCGCCCAGACCTGTGCGACGTAGGTCTTGCGGGACGACCCGGCCAGCGCGGCCGCGAGCGCCGTCACGTCCAGCTCGACGGTCATCGCGTACGTGCACGGCGACGCGTGGAGGAAGTGCTCGAAGTGCTCGCGGCGCGGCCAGGTCTCGAGGTCGATCGGTACGGGGTGTTCCACCCCGCGAGCCTGTCAGCACGACGCGCCTCCGGCACGGGCTTTTCGGCGCGGCAGGCGCACCGACGCCGCGCCTCCCCGTGCACGACGACGCCCGGCCCCGCACCGTGGGTGCGGGACCGGACGGACCGAGGGGCCGTGCGTCGTCGTCAGCGCGCGTCCGTGGACCGACGGCGACGCGACGCGAGGACGAGACCCGTGCCGGCGAGGACGATGAACGCCCCTGCGGCGAGGATGCTCGCGTCCGCGCCCGTCGTCGCGAGCGCGTCACGCTGCGCCGCGGCCTGCTCGACCTCGGCGACCGGCTGCGCGTCCGTCAGACCGAGGTTCGCCGGGTCGGACGACGAGGCCGCGGTCGTCACGACGTTGCCGGCTGCGTCGGCGTAGACCGGAGCCGTGGGCTCGACCGGCGCCGTCGGGTCGACCGGGTCGGTGGGGTCCGTCGGGTCCGTCGGGTCCGTCGGGTCGACCGGGTCCGTCGGGGCGGTCGGGTCCGTCGGGTCCGTCGGGTCCGTCGGGTCGACCGGAGCCTCCGGCTCGTCCGCGAGGGTGACGCCGATCCAGTCCCAGGCGGTCGACGGGCTGTCCAGCTCGCCGAGGCCGATGAACCAGTGCTGGAAGGTCGCCTCGCTCCACGTCCCGTCCTCGGCCGTGACGCCGTGGTTGTTGTGGTCCCACCCGGTGTAGAAGTGCGGGCTGCCCTGCTGGGTGCCCTGGGCGGAGCCCCAGAGCTGGAACTGCGGCAGGTCCGCGACGCTCGTCCCGGCAGGGACCCGGACGAAGACCTTCTGGCCCGGCGTCACGCTGTCGACGACGCGGCCCTGCGCGTCCACGAGGACGACCCCGGCCGGCATCGGCGCGCCGCCTGCCGTGCGGAGCTCGACGTGGACGTCACCCGTGCCGCCGACGAGCGACGCGGTGAAGCCGTAGTCGGTCGAGCCGTCGGCCCGGCGCACGTAGCCGTCGGAGACGAACCCCGGCTGGGGCATGACGACGTTCGTGGTGAGCGCCTCCTCGATGAGCCACGCCGCCGTCTGCAGCGTCGCCATCCGGTCGCTGTTGTAGGCCGTGGCCCAGTTGCGGGTGTTGTCGTAGCCGTCCCAGTTCCCGTCCTCCGGGTACGGCATGGCCTCGAACTGCTGCAGCGCCTTCTGCGACAGCGTCACGTGGTCGTTCGCGTCCACGTCGAAGAGCAGGCCCATGACGTCGTGGCCGGTGGAGAAGTACCACACGGCGAACTGCGTCGCCTCGTAGGCGGTGTAGTCCAGCGCGCGGTCGAGGTACTGGTCCTCCCACATCTGCCGGACCTGCTCCTGGGTGTAGCTGCCCTGGTCGATGCTGCCCTGGTACCAGCCGAGGAACGTCTCCCAGTCCGTGGTCGGCGTCACGGTGACCCCGGCCCGGTCGAAGAGCCGCTGCGCGTCCGCCGCGCGGGCGGTCATGTCGTTGCCGCCCTTGTACCCGTTGACCAGGATGGTCTGCTGGGCCGACGTGTTCTCCCAGTGGATCCCGTCGGGGTCGGGCGCGACCGACTCGTCGCCGGACCACGCGTGGTACCAGTACCCGGCGATGTCCCGGTCGTAGACCATGTGCACCGTGCCGTCGTCGTCCACGAGCGTGTGGTGCAGGATGTGCAGCTGCGGCGTCCCGCCCCAGCCGGACCAGTCCTTGCCCGACCCGCCCTCAGCAGGGTCGAGGAAGTACCAGTAGTCGCAGCCGAAGCCGTCCTGCCCGCCGTCGTGCCAGTGCGGCTCGTACTCGGCGTCGGGGTAGGCGGCCTGCGTCGCGCCGAGCAGGCCGGCGGTGGCCGCCGTGGCCAGGGTGGTCGCGACGTCCATGCCCGCGGGAGCGTCGGTCGACGTCTCCGCCCCCGTGCTTGCGTCCTCGGCCCCAGCCGGGTCGTCCGCGACGTCCTCGGGCTGCTCCGCCACGACGTCGTCGGTCGCGGTCTCGCCGGCGCTCTCCGCGGCAGGTTCGTCGGTCACGTCGCCGGTCTCGGGAGCAGGCGTGGTGGGCGTCGGCGCCACCTCGGCGGCCGGGTCCTCCGCCGCGGGGGCGACGATCGGGTCGGCAGGCGCCGGGGTCTCGTCCGGCGTCGGCGCGACGGGCGCCTCGGGGGCCGGGGCAGCCTCGGTGGTCGCCTCGGTGGCTGCGCCCTCGGCGGGAGACTCGGTGGCGGTGGCCTCCGGGGCGGTCGCCTCGGGGGCCGGGGCCTCGCCGTCGTTCGCGAACGCGGCCAGCGGAGCCCCCAGCACGAGGGCGGCGGAGACGGCGGTCGTGGTGGCGGTGCGAAGAACCTTCATGGTGGAGCTCCTCTGGCTGTCGTGGCGGGTGTTTCCCGATGACTCCACGTTCCGCCCGGGGGGCACCCCTCCGGCACGCCCGAACGAAGGCGACGACTACCTCCGAAAGTCGACTCCTACGACGTCCTCGGCGGGCCCGGTCGCCCCGCCGTGGCTAGCCTGAGCGGCGTGGGGGTCCAGGTCTCGCGGGCCGACGTCCTCGTCGCGGTGTCCAGCGGGGCCGCCGGGGCGCTCCTCGTCGTGCTGCGCGCGTCGTCCGGGCTGGGATGGGCGTCGGCGGGCGCGGAGGTCGCCGCCCAGCTCGCCGCGTCGTCCCTGCTCCTCGTGCGGCGGCGGTACCCCCTCGCCGTCCTGGGCGCGTGCGTCGTCCTGTCGTTCGTCTCCCCGGCCGTCGCGACCCTCGCGGCGCTCTACGCCGTGGGGACCGAGGTCCGGTCCGCCCGCGCCAGCGGGGCCGCGGTGCTCGGCGTCGTCGCCGCGACGTGGCCGGCATGGCGTGCGACGGCCGAGCCGTCGGGACCGACGACCCTCTGGGTCGCGACGCTCATGACCCTGTTCGCGTACGTCGCGGGACGCGCCGAGCGCGCTCGTGCCGAGGCGGACCGCCGGGCCGCGGCGAGCGCCGAGGAGGCGGCACGGGCCGCCGAGCGAGCCCGGCTCGCCCGCGAGCTGCACGACATCGTCTCCCACCGGGTGAGCTACGCCGTCGTCGAGGCGGAGGTGCTCGCGACCACGACCGAGGACACCGACGTCCGTCGTCTCGCGGACGAGATCGGCGCGAGCGGCCGCGCGGCGCTCGCCGAGATGCGGCAGGTCCTCACGGCGCTCGCGGCGGACGCACCGGAGCCCGCACGGGGGGCGGACGGGGCGACGGACGCGACCGGCGCCCCTGGTCCGGCCGCGATCGAGGCGCTCGTCACCGAGGCACGTACCGCCGGCCAGCCCGTCCGGGTCCACGCCTCCGCGCCGCCGTCGAACCCGCCGGACCTCGTGGACCGGACGGTGGCCCGCGTGGTCGGGGAGGGCCTGACGAACGCCGTGCGGCACGCCCCGGGCGCCGACACCACCGTGGAGGTGGCACCGGTCGAGGGCGGCGTCCGCGTCACGGTCGACAACGGCCCGCCCACCCGCCCAGCGACCGGCCTCACGACCGGCGGCTTCGGGCTCACCGGGCTGCGCGAGCGGGTCGAGCTCCTGGGCGGCACCCTGGAGTCCGGACCCACGCCGCCGGGCGGCTACCGGCTGCGGGCGACGCTCCCGAGGAGGACGCCATGATCCGCGTGGTGGTCGTGGACGACGAGGCGCTGCTGCGCGCCGGCGTGGTCCGGCTCATCGGGACGGCGCCGGACCTCGAGGTCGTCGGTGAGGGCGGCGACGGAGCCCGCGCGGTCGAGCTCGTCCGCGAGCTCGCCCCGGACGCCCTCCTGCTCGACATGCAGATGCCCGTCATGGACGGGCTGGACGCGCTCGTGGCGGTCCGGCGCGAGCACCCCGAGACCGCGGTCGTCGTGCTGACGAGCTTCCTCAGCGACGAGTACGTGCTGCCCGCCCTGCGAGCCGGCGCCGTCGGCTACCTGCTCAAGGACTCCACGCCGGAAGAGCTGCACCACGGCATCCGCGCGGCCGTCGCCGGGGACGCGATCCTCTCCCCCGCCGTCGCGCGGCACCTGCTCGCCGCCGCGGGCGACGACGTGCCCGCCCGGCGCGCCGCCGCGCGTCAGCGGCTCGACGCGCTCGCGCCGCAGGAGCGGGAGGTGGTGGGGGCGCTCGCGGACGGGCTCTCCAACGCCGAGATCGCCCGGCGTCTGTACCTCGCGGAGTCGACGGTCAAGGCCTACCTGGCGCACGCCATGACGAAGCTGGGCACCGTGAACCGCACGCAGACCGCGATCCTCGCGCACGAGGCGGGCCTCGGCGCACGGTGACCGCGCGTCGCGACGACTCGTCACGAGGAGTCGTCCGTGTGCGAGCGGCGGCCCCCGGCGGGAGCATCGCTGACGTGGGACGTCGCGCGCGCACCGCCCGGGCCGAGGCTCTGCTGGGCCTCGTGCTCGCGGTCGCGCTCGGGACGACCACGGGGTGCACCGTGAGCCGGCAGGACCCCGGGCAGGCGACCGCCGCCGTGGCCGACGCGCTGGCGCAGGCCGGGTCGGCGGTCGAGACGACGCGGCTCACCGTGCGGCTGCTCGACGCCGACCGCGTCACCACGCCGGTCGCGGACGCCGCCGTGCTCGACCAGGTGCGCGTGCTCGAGGAGTCCACCACGGCGCTCACGACGCTCGTCCCACCCGACGACGTCTCGTCCGCGCAGCGCGACGCCGGTCTCGTGGCCGTCGCGGACGCGACGCGCGAGGTCGTCGCGGCGCGCGCCTGGGTCGCGCGCGAGGCGGGCGGCGACCTCTCGGAGGCGGGCGCCGTCCCGCTGACCGCGTCCGAGCTCGAGGCCGACCTCGCGCGTGCCGCCGACGACGTGGACACCGCGCTGGCGCTGGCGGGTGGCGCGTGAAGCGGCTCCTCGGCGTCGCGCTCGGCATCCTCACGGCGATCGGCGGGTTCGTCGACATCGGCGACCTGGTGACCAACGCCGTCGTCGGGTCGCGGTTCGGGCTGTCGCTCGTGTGGGTCGTGGTCGTCGGCGTGGTCGGCATCTGCCTGTTCGCGTCGATGTCCGGCCGCGTCGCGGCGGTGAGCGGACGCGCGACGTTCGAGATCATCCGCGAGCGCCTCGGTCCGCGCGCCGCGGGCGCGAACCTCGCGGCGTCGTTCGCGATCAACCTGCTCACGCTCACGGCCGAGGTGGGAGGCATCGCGCTCGCGCTGCACCTCGCGAGCAGCGTCGAGCCGCGGCTGTGGATCCCCGTGGCGGCGATCGCCGTCTGGCTCGTGCTGTGGCGCGTGAAGTTCCAGGTCATGGAGAACGTCGCGGGCCTGCTCGGGCTGCTGCTCGTGGGGTTCGGGGTCGCGCTCTTCCTGCTCGGCCCGGACTGGGGCGAGCTGCTGCGCCAGGCGGTACCCCCGTCTCCCCCGGCGACGGAGCATGTCGCGACGTACTGGTACTACGCCGTCGCCCTGTTCGGCGCCGCGATGACGCCGTACGAGGTGTTCTTCTTCTCCTCGGGCGCCGTCGAGGAGGGGTGGACAGCGAAGGACCTCGCGCAGAACCGGGTCAACGTGCTCGTCGGGTTCCCGCTCGGCGGGCTGCTGTCCGTCGCGATCGCCGCGTGCGCGGCGGTGGTGCTCCTGCCGGCCGGCATCGAGGTGTCGTCGTTGTCTCAGATCGTGCTGCCGGTGGCCGAGGCGGGCGGGACGCTCCTGCTCGCGCTCGTCATCGTCGGGATCGTCGCCGCGACGTTCGGCGCCGCGCTCGAGACCGCGCTGTCGAGCGGGTACACCCTGGCGCAGTACCTCGGCTGGTCGTGGGGAAAGTTCCGCCGCCCGGCGCGCGCCGCGCGCTTCCACGTGACGATGGTCGTCGCGCTGCTGCTCGCCGTCGCGATCCTCATGACGAGCGTCGACCCGGTGGCGGTCACCGAGATGTCCGTCGTGTTCTCGGCCGTCGCGCTGCCCCTCACGTACGTGCCGATCCTCCTCGTGGCGAACGACCCGGAGTACATGGGCGAGCACGTCAACGGGCGCGCGACCAACGCGCTGGGCATGGTGTACCTGGTGATCGTGGTCGCCGCGGCCGTCGCGGCGATCCCCCTGATGATCGCGACGGGAGCGGGGTCATGAGCCGGGAAGCCTCCGTGCCGACCGGGGTGCGCGTCGTGGACGCGCGCCTGCACCTGCTCAGCCGCCAGGTGCTCGACGTCGGCGGCGAGCCGATCACGACCGTCGACGACCTCGAGCTCGTCGCCGCGGGCGGCGCGGACGGCACCGCCCGGGACGACGGGCCGCGCGACGCGGTGCCCGGCGAGCCGGCGGAGGTCGGCGCGCTCCTCACCGGCCCGGTGCTCCTCACGCGACTCCTCGGCGGCCGGCCGCCCGCGTCGCGCTGGGAGCGCGTGCCGTGGTCCGACGTCGGGCACGTGGGGACGGCGATCGAGCTCACCGTCCGCGCGGACTCGCTCGACCTGCACTGGACCGAGGACTGGCTGCGCGAGCACGTCGTCGGGCGCATCCCCGGCGGCCGGCACGACCCCGAGGAGGGGTCGTGATCCTCGGCGACCTGCTCGACGCGCGCGTCCTCGGGCCCGGCGGCGAGAACCTCGGCTTCCTCGTGGACGTCCGGCTCGCGCTCGACACGCTGCCCGACGGCGGCCCCTCCGACCGCGACGGGCGGCACCGCCCCGGCGGGGCGGCGGACGAGGCCGACCCCGACGACGCCCACCCCGACGACCGTGCGCTGAGCCAGGGCGTCCGCCGCCGCGACCGGGTCGGGCGGGCGCGCGTCGTCGGCGTCCTCGTGAGCCCGCGCACGGGCGCGTCGTTCCTGGGGTACGAGCGGACGGACGTCACGGCGCCGTGGCCGGTCCCGCAGCTCGTCCGCCGCCGCCACCGCGGGACGTTCCTCGTGCCGTGGGACGACGTCGCCGTCGTCGCGCAGGGCGAGGTGCGCCTCGCCGCGGGGTACCGGCGCGAGGACGCGGCCCTGCCCTGACCCGCGCCGCCGCTCGGCGCGTTGCGAGCGGGGCGCGGCCCCGTGACGCTGGACGGGACGGTGAAGCCACCCGCCGTCGGCCGTCCGGACGGAGGCAGGAGAACCCCGCCGCCTCGCCCGGCGACACGGGAGGACCCATGAAGGCGCTGTTCGTGAGCTGCACGCTCAAGAAGTCCCCGGAACCGTCCAACACCGAGGCGCTCGGCCGCGTGGTCGCCGAGGCGCTCCAGGACCGCGGCGTCGAGGTCGAGCACGTCCGGCTCGTCGACCTCGACGTCCCGCCGGGCGTCGTCACCGACGTCGGGGAGGGCGACGAGTGGCCGCGCGTGCACGAGCGGCTGCTGGACGCGCAGATCCTCGTGGTGCTCACGCCGACGTGGCTCGGGCGCCCGTCGTCGCTCGCGCAACGCATGCTCGAGCGCATGGACGCGATGATCTCCGAGGACGGCCCCGACGGTGTCCCCGTCGCCTACAACCGGGTCGCGGGCGTGGTGGTGACGGGCAACGAGGACGGCGCGCACCACGTCATCTCGGAGGTCAGCGGCGCGCTCGCCGACATCGGGTACACGATCCCCGGCCAGGCCTGGACGTACTGGAACCAGGGCCCCGGCCCGGGCCCCGACTACGTCCAGACGGGGCACGGCCACGAGTGGGCGCGGGAGACGGGCCGCCTCATGGCGCACAACCTGCACGCCGTCGCGTCGGCGCTCGAGGCGCGCCCTGTCCCCGCCCCCGGCTCCTGACCGACGACCGCTACGACTCCGCGATGCGCTTGATCGCCGCGAGCCGACGGTCCCAGGCCGCGCCGATGGCCTCGAGGGCGCGCGCGGTCTCCTCCAGCCGGGCGCCGACCGCGCGGTAGCGGACCTCGCGGCCCACGCGGACGGACTCCACGAGCCCCACCTCCGCGAGCACCCTCAGGTGCTTCGCGATGGCCTGGCGGCTCACCGGCAGACGCTCGGCGAGCGCGGACGCCGAGAGGTCCGCGCTGCCGAGCTCCTGGAGGATCCGCCATCGCGTGTCGTCCGCGAGCGCCGAGAACACGGGGGCGAGCTCCGTCGCGGGTGCGGTCACGCGCGACCGCCCTCGGCCGCGAGCGCCCCCTCGAGGAGCTCGACGAGCTCGTCGAGCTCGCTCGTCCACCCCTGCTGGTGGCTCTCGAGCAGCCCGTCGGGGTCGGCGACGAGGTCGAACCCGGTCTCGACGACGCGCAGGACGGTCGTCGGCCCCTGGGCCTCGAGCGTGAAGCGCGCGACGGTCGAGCTGGTCTCGTCCATGACCTGCCCCACCGGGGTCCCCCACCGGAAGGCGAACGCCGTCGTGGGGTCGTACTCCTCGATGCGCACCTGGACGTCGGGTGCGTCCGGCCAGCTGAACACGCCCTCGCCGCCGACGCGCAGGTCCGGCAGCTCGGTCCGCTGGCCGAACCAGCCGCTGATGAGGTCCTCCTGGGTGAGCGCCGCCCAGACGCGTGCCGCCGGGGCGTCGATGGTCACGGTCCGGGACACGGTGTACGACTCGCGGTCCACGACGGCCGGCTCGTTGGTGGTGGTCATGATGCTTCCTCTCCGTGGGACGATCGGCTTTCTGCAACTTCAGAGTTGCACATGGCGTCGGTCCACGCAACCCCTCGGTTGCGTCGTGGCGACGGCGCGCCCGCTCATGCGCTCCCGACCGCGATCCCCGCCACCGCGGCCGCGAGGCACACGACGAGCATCCCGAGCGCGTGGACCAGCGCGACGGCGCCGCGGCCGGCGAGCAGCAGGCGCGCGCCCTCGACCGACGCCGTCGAGAACGTCGAGTAGCCGCCCAGGAAGCCGACCCCGAGCACCGCGGCGACGTCGCCGTGCCCCGGGTGCGTCGCGCCCCACCCGGTGAGCAGCCCCAGCAGGAAGCATGCGGTGACGTTCACGACGACCGTGCCGAGCGGCGCCGACCACCGGTTGTGGCGGGCCACGAGCGTGTCCAGCAGGAACCGCGACGCCGCGCCGAGCCCACCGGCGAGGGCGACGAGCGCCAGCTCGGGGACGCCCGTCACCGCGCCGCACCGCCCCGGGCGACCAGCCGCCGTCGGGCCGCAGCGGCGAGCGCGATCCCGCCCACCGCGGCCGCGACGCCGAGCGCGACGCTCCCCAGCGCGTACGCCGCGCCGAGGGCTGCGTGGCCGCCGCTCGCCAGCCGCTCGACCTCGACGGCGAACGTCGAGTACGTCGTGAACCCGCCGAGCACGCCCGTCCCGCAGCCGAGCCGCACGGCCCGCCGCCGCCCGGCGTCGGGACCCGACCGGAGCAGCGTCTCGAGCAGCGCGCCGAGCACGAACGACCCGGCGAGGTTGATCCAGAACGTCGTCCACGGCCACGACCCGGGCACGGGGGCGAACGCCTGCTCGAGGAGCGCGCGCGCCGTCGTGCCGACCGCTCCCCCCAGCGCGACGAGCCCCGCGAGCGCGAGGAGCGGCGTCCGTCGTCTCACCTCTCCCACGGCGTGCGGAGCTCCTTCCAGTCCACGACCGCGAGCGGGACCGTGAGCACCGGCCGGTGCTGGTGGTGGGCGAGGTGCGCGGCGACGGACCCCTCGACGAGCTCGCGCAGGTGCGCCGTCGACCCGGGCGCGCGCGTCCCGACGACGATCACCGCGGCGTCGACCGCCCGCGCGAGGTGCGTCAGCGCGCGGTCGGGACGGCCCGCGAGGTAGTGCAGGTCCACCACCACGCCCGTGCCCCGCAGCGCCTCCGCGACCTCGGCCCGCAGCCGCGCCTCGACGTCCCGCCAGGAGTCGTCGGCGGAGTCCGGATCGAGCGGTGCGTGCGTCACCGAGCCGTCGGGGTGCTCCTCCACGACGTGGCGGGAGGTGTCGGCGTAGGCCGCGACGACGCGGGACCCGGCGGCACCCGCCCAGGCGGCGGCCGTCCGGACCACGAGCGGGTCCCCGCCGGGGACCACGCCGACGACCACGGGGTGCCCCGCGAACGGGACCATGCGGTCGAGCGCGGGCTGGGGCACGGGTCTGGCTCTCATGCGGACCTCTTCCCGCGGGCAGCACCCTGCCCGCCGACGTGCGACGAGACAGGAACCATCAGCCCTGGCGGCGGTTCGGGCGGCTATGCCCCGGCGGGATCCATCACCGCCCTCAGCCTACCCAGCCCGGCCGACCCGCGCTCAGCCCGCCTTCGTGTCCAGCCACTTCTTCTCGTCGAACGACTTCGCGAGCTCGTGGTCCGTGATGACGAACCCGACGGCCTGCGCGACGGGCAGGATCTGGTCGCGCTCCAGCCCGTCGTCGATGCCGAGCCGGTACAGCATGACGACGGTCCCGGTGTTGAGCATGACCCCCGGGGAGTTCCCGTCGTCGAGCAGCGCGTACGAGCCCTGGAACCCCGGCTGCGGCACCGCGGCGGCGAGGGTCGGGTGCGCGGGTCCCGTGGTGTCGGCGATCGGGTCGCCCTCCGGTGCGTCGTTGAAGGCGGCGGCGGCGCGCTCGGCCTCCTCCTCAGACCCGACGTCCACCAGCACCAGGTCGAGCGCGAGGGTCGGGCCGTCGTCGGACACGACGCGGGCCTCGAACCCGGCCTGGCACGAGCCCGCGAGCGCCTCGATCGCGGGGATCGCGGGCAGGTCGTCGCACGCGAAGTCGCGCCGCGCCACGAGCGCGATGCGGTCCTCGTTGACCAGGTAGTCGTTGTCGGAGAAGTAGTCCCACGACATCGGCGCGAGCGCGGGGCCCGACTCCGGGTCCATCTCCGCCCCCGCGCGGTACTGCTGCTCGAGCCACGGCTCGTCGTCCGTGACGTCGGTGTCCGCCGGCTCTTCGGTCGGCTCGGGCCCCTCGGTGGCCTCCGGCTCCGCCGGTGCGTCCGTCGCGGGCGCCTGCTCCGCGGTCGTCGGCTCCGGGGCGGGCGGGGCGTCGTCGCGCACCGCGAGCCACACGCCGAGGCCGCCCGCGACGACGACGAACGCACCCACGCCCGCGAGGACGGGTACGAGCCACGTGCGCGACCCGCGGCCGGGCGGCGTCCCGTACGGGGAGAAGCCGTAGGGGTCCGACGGCGGGCCAGGCGGCCCCGGCACGACCGTCGCGTCGTCGGGCGCGCCGTAGACGGAGCCCGGGGTGGTCGCGTACGGAGCCGTCGGGGTGCCGTACGGGGCGCCGTGCGCGTGGGGGCCCGCGGGGACGCCGGGCGGCGGCGCGTACCCCGGCGCGGTCCCCGCGGGCGGCCAGGTCGCCCCCGTGTCCGCGGGCGGGAGCGTCGCGTGCGGGTCGCCGGGCCGGCCAGGGCCCCGGCGACCTCCCGTGCCGTACGGGTCGGTGTCGTACGGCGCCTGCGCGTGCGGGCTCGCGTAGCCCGGCGCCGGGGCACCCGACCCGCCCGGGCCCGCCCCCCCGTCCTCCCCGTACCGTCGCGGCGGCCGCATGACGGTGTGGTCGTCGACCGGCTCGTACGGGTCGGTGGGGTGGGACATCGGGCGGGTCCTCTCGTCGCAGGCGGCTCGTGCAGGGTAGCCGGTCACCGCACGCGGGCCGGGACGCGACCGTGGGTCGTGCTGGACGGCTACGGTGGCGACCGGCAGACGTGGCGGCGTGGTGTGACCTGCGTGACGGGGTGATCTCCTCCCCAGGGTGGACACGCCCGCGAGGCGGGCAGCGTACGCTGCGGGTGGGTCACCGGACGGCGGACAGGGGGAACTACCGCTCGACCGACGAGAGACCGGACCGCCGTCCGACCCGCACCAGTGCTCATGAACACACTCACCTGGACTGCCGAAGACGACGCGACCTGGCGCGCCCGCAGCGCGTCGCGCGAGTACGTGATCCGGCGCGACGACACCGACGGCTGGACGCTCCACGGGCCGGAGCGCACCTGGGTCGCGCTGCCGAACCTCGAGCTCGCCAAGGAGGTCGCCGCGCTCGCCGACGAGGTGCACCACGACGACGACAGGATGACCCGCTACCGCGTGGTCACCGCCACCGGCGCGCGCCGCGGCGAGCCGTTCGGCGCGGACAGCGACGAGGACGCGATCGACGTGCTCCGCGCTCGCCGCCGTGCGGGCAACCTCCCGCTCGCGCCGTTCCGGCTCGAGACGAGCGACGGGCGGCTCGTCGGGTCGTGGCAGAAGGCCACCGAGATCCCCGCCCGGCCCGCCACGTCGCACGACGGGACCGCGGGCCCCGTCTGAGCTCGCCCGGGCGAGCCCACGGCACCGACGACGGGCCCGGTCAGCCCCCCGAGCGCAGCGCCGCGACGTGCGCGGCGCGCTGGCGCCGGCTGCTGTCGACGTGCGCCTCCGCCAGCGCGGCGGCCCGCTCGCCGTCCCGCGACGCGACCGCCTCGAACAGCTCCGCGTGCTCCCCGGTCACGTGCGCGAGGTCGTCGTGCTGCGACAGCGCCCAGCGCACGCGGCTGCGGATGCCCTGCATCAGGTCCCGCAGGAGCTGGTTGTCGGCGAGCTCGGTCACGATCTCGTGGAAGTCGGCCGCGGACCGGCGCGACCCGACGCTGTCGGCCGTCCGAGCACCCTCCTGCTCGCTCACGAGCGCGCCCCGCAGCCGCTCCAGGCCCTCGGCGCCGTGCCGCTCCGCCGCGAGGCGGAACGCGAGCGGCTCCAGCACCTCACGGACCTCGTCGAGGTCGGCGAGGTCTGCGTCGGAGAACTCCCGCACCACGGCCCACGTGTGCGGCCGCAGCACGACGAGCCCTTCCCCCTCGAGCGCCTTGAGCGCATCGCGCACGGGGATGCGGCTCACGCCGAAGTCGGCCGCGAGGTCCCGCTCGACCAGCCGGGACCCCGGGCGGCGCACCCCGTCGAGGATCTCGTCGCGCAGCGTCGCTGCGACCCGGGCGGACTCCAGCACTCGCTCCTCGGCTCCGGACACCGGTCGATTCTCCCACCGCGCCCGACGCGCGCACGCGGGTACGGACGGCGCGCGGCCCCGCGTGCGCGCTCGTTCCTCGTGCCGTGGAGAGCGCCCGGCATCCGTGCGAGGGTGGAGGGACACGCGTCGAACGAGGGAGTTGCGATGTCGAGCACCACCCGTCCCCCCGTCCTCCGCCGGGCGCACCGCGCCCGCCTCGCAGGGGCGGCCGCGCTCGCCGTCGGGGTCGCGCTCGCGGCGCCGGCCGCGGCGGTCGTGCCCGCGGCACCGGAGACCACGGCGCCTGAGGCCCCGACGGCCGTGGCCGCGGCGCCCGACGAGGGGTACGACGTGATCTTCGACGGCACCGCCGAGTCGTTCGACGCC
Organism: Cellulosimicrobium sp. GQ32; assembly: GCF_059758455.1. Lineage (NCBI taxonomy): Bacteria > Bacillati > Actinomycetota > Actinomycetes > Micrococcales > Promicromonosporaceae > Cellulosimicrobium > Cellulosimicrobium sp. GQ32. The sequence continues at coordinate 170,823 of NZ_JCAXEP010000005.1, forward strand.
TGGGAGTACGCGGGCGACGGCGGGTTCGACCTGCTCGACGACGGCACGATCCGCTCCCGGGCGGGCGCGGGCGGCGGGTTCGGCACCCTCTGGTACCCGGTCCGGCAGTACGGCGACTTCTCGCTCGTCGTGCAGCTCCGCGACGACGCGCCCGGGGACGCGCGCGCCAACAGCGGCGTGCAGGTCCGGTTCCCCGACCTCTCCGGTCCGGTCGAGGGGTGCCCGACGACGTTCAACGGCAACGAGACGGGCAACCTCTCGTGGATCGCCGTCAACTGCGGGCACGAGATCCAGGTCAACGACTCCCCGGAGGGCGGGTCGAACGACCCCCGCAAGACCGGGTCGGTCTACGGGTTCGCCGACATCGGCCTCGACCGCGCGCGACCCACCGCCAAGGGCACGTGGAACGAGCTGGAGGTGCGCGTCGTCGGGCAGCACTACACGGTGATCCGGGACGGGGTCGTCATCAACGAGTACGAGAACCTGCCCGGCGTCCCGTTCCCCGACCGCCCGCTCGACCCGGACTCGAGCAGCCGCGGCCTCGTCGGGTATGTCGGTCTCCAGGCGCACGGGTCCGCGCCCGACGTCGTGTCGTACCGCGACGTCCGGGTCCGGGAGCTCCCGCCCGTCCACGTCGAGGTGGACGCGCGGTGCCTGGCGGGGACGGCGCACGTCGCCGTGCGCGCGCTGAACGTCGGGGAGGACGCGGTGGACCTCACCCTGGGCACGGCCACGGGTGAGCGCTCGTTCGCGGACGTCCAGCCCGGCCGCAACGCGTACCAGTCGTTCAGCGCGCGGGCCGCGTCGGTCGAGGCGGGTACGGCCACGCTGGCCGTGGCGACCGCCGACGGCCCGGCCGTCGTCGAGACGCCGTACGCGGCGGTCGACTGCGGCTGAGAAAAGGGCGGGCGGCGACCGGCCTCGTCTGTGAGGGTGGGTCCGTGCGCCCCTTCGACGAGCTGATCACCGAGGCCGAGCAGGCGGACGTCACCGGCTGGGGGTTCGGCTGGCTCGACGGCCGCGCCACCGAGGAGCGCCCGCCGTGGGGCTTCGTGTCGCTCCTGTCGCGGCACCTCGCGCGGGCCGACGCGGCGCTCGACCTCGACACCGGCGGCGGAGAGGTCCTGGCGGAGGCGTTGGAGGCCGCTGCCGACCGGGGCGATCCCGTCCCTGCGACGCTCGTGGCCTCCGAGGGCTGGCCGCCCAACGCCGCGCGCGCCCGCTCGCTCCTCGCCCCGTGGGGAGGGCGCGTCGTCGTCCCGGGCGACGGCGTGCTCCCGGTCGACGACGCGTCGTTCGGCCTGGTCACCGCGCGGCACCCCGTCGCCCCGGCATGGTCGGAGATCCACCGCGTGCTGCGACCGGGCGGCACGTACCTCGCCCAGCACGTGGGCCCGGGCTCGGCGTTCGAGCTCATCGAGGCGTTCCTCGGGCCGCAGCCCGAGGCCCGTGCGGGCCGCGACCCCCACGACGAGACCGCACAGGCGCGCGCCGCCGGCCTCGACGTCGTCGACCTCCGCACGGCCACGTGCCGCATGGAGCTCCACGACGTCGGAGCCGTCGTCTGGCTCCTGCGCAAGTGCGTGTGGTGGGTCCCGGACTTCTCGGTCGACCGCTACCGCGGCGTGCTCCAGGGCCTCGACGCGCGGATGCGGGCCGGCGCGCGCGCCGACGGGACGACGTCCACCCCGTTCGTGGCGCACTCGACCCGCCACCTGGTCGTGGCCCGCCGACCTGGTTGAGGCCCCCGGCCCCGGCCTCAGCCGGCGAGCTCCTGGAAGGTCCGGACGCCGCTGATCGCGCCGAGGATGAAGCCCACCGCGGTGCACGCGATCGCGACCCCGAGCGCGATCTTCGCCGTCTTCTCGTTCCGGCGCACCGCGATCGCCGAGAAGACGATCGCGAGCACGCCGAACACGATCGGCAGGAAGAACACCGCGATCGGGCTGAACACGTACGCGAGGATCGTGCGCCACGTCATCGGCTGCGGGCCGACGGGGGCGTACGCGCCGTAACCCGGCTGACCGCCGTAGCCGGGCTGGCCGTAGGGCGCGCCGTAGGGCTGCTGGCCCTGCGGCGGGTACGGCGCGCCGTACGGCTGCTGGCCCTGCGGCGGGTACGGCGCCGCGGGAGGAGCCTGCGGCGCCATCTGCCCGTAGGCGGGCTGGTGCTGCTCGGGCGGCGCGGGCTGGCCGTAGGCGGGCTGACCCTGGCCGTAGGGCGCCTGCGCGCCGTAGGGCCCGGGGGCGGCCGGCTGCCCGTAGGCGGGCTGGCCCTGCCCGTACGGACCGGGGGCCTGCGGGGGCTGCTGGGCGTCGCCGCCCGGGTGCTGCTGGTACGGAGGCTGGCTCACGGCGTGTTCCTTCGTCGCGGTTGGCGCCGTCCCGACGGCGGCGTGGTCCGAAGGCTAGCGCCTCGGGCCCACGCGCGGGGCCACGCCCGGGACGGCGAGACCTCTGGGTCCTACGACCCCGCGGGCAGCGTGATCTCGACGAACTCGGCGTCACCCAGGTCGCGCGTCGCGACGACGGCGCCGCGCTCGCGGTAGTCGCCCGCCCGCGGGGTCGTGGGGACGTCGACGAGCGCGCCGAGGTCGGACCCTGCGCGCACCCGGACGCCCTGACCGGGCTCGACGACACGGTAGACGACCCGACGCGTCCGCCCGGCGAGCTCGAGGTCGACGGCGAGACCGTCGGCCGCCGCCGTCAGCACGGGGTCGACGACGAGGGTCCCCGGCTGCTCCGTGAGCCCGAGCACGCCCTGGACGAGCTGGCGCAGGTAGATGCCGGGCCCGCTGGAGTAGACGCGCCACCCGCCGCGCACGCCCACCGTGCCGTCGCGCAGCCGGTCGAAGTCGCGCGCGAAGCTCTGGCGGTCCGGGAAGTCGGCGTCGCTCGACGAGAAGTACGCGTTGCGCTGGCGCGGCGCCGCGTGGGCGAGGCGGCTGCCCAGGTCGACGGGGCTGATGCGCAGCAGCTCGTCGAGCGCACGGCCACGGCCCAGGGCCGCGAGCGCCTCGACGTAGCGGATGTGCGCGTGCACGTACATGAGCCCGATCTCGCGGCCGACGTTCGCCGCCTGCTCGGCCCGCAGGAACGTGTGCGGGATCCCCTCGTCGAACGCGGCGGGGTGGTCCATGAGGCGCACGCCGTCGGGGAAGTGCAGGTGCTCGACCACGAGGCGCTCGTGCTGCTCCGCCTCCTCGGGCGTGAGGATGCCCGCGATGATCGACTGCGTCATGGGGATGAGGCGGTACCGCATCCCGGACACGGTGTCGGACGGGTGGATGACGAGCTCGTCGCCGTCGGCGCCGTGGCGCACGTACCCGGCCATGACCCCGTCGACGAGCGCGCGCTCGCGCAGGTCGGCGCGGACCTCGGCGGCCAGGGCCCCGGCGCGCGCCGAGAGGGCGGCGTGGTCGTCGCTGCCGGACGTCGTGCGGGCGAGCAGCGCGGCGGCCTGCACGAGCAGCGCGGACGTCCACGTGGACGCGAGGTCCGTGCGCATGCGCGGGTCGGCGGGCTGGAGGGTGTCGTCCCAGTCGCCCTCGCCGTACGCGGGCAGGGCGGTGCCGGGGAGGCGGTCGCGGTCGAGGTGGTCGAGCAGGCGCGCGACGTGGTCGCGCACGGTCGCCGCGGCGTCGGGTCCCGACGCGGCGGGGCGCCGGTGCGCGTGGTCCCAGAACGGGACGGGCTCGTCGAGCACCGCGAGGTCACCGCTCGCGTCGAGGTACTGCGCGAGCGCGAACAGCGGCCACACGACGACGTCGCCGTGCGAGGAGTCGTTGTAGCGCTCGCCGTACGCGTCGAACATGAACCACTGGGGGAACTCGCCCCACGTGTGCTGGTGCGCGAGGACGCGCAGCACGATCGCGCGCGCGACGTCGTACCGCCCGCCCGCGAGCGCGAGCTCGAACGGTCCCTGGCACACGTCGCGCGTGCCCCACGCCGCGCCCGAGTACTGCTCGAGCCCGTGCGGGACGAGGAAGTGGATCAGGGCGTCGTGCGCGTACCAGGGCACGAGGAGGTCGAGCTCCTGCGTCTCGAGCTCCGCGTGGGGCGCGAACCGCAGGCCGCGCACGACCCCGCGGACGGTCGCGAGGTGGCCCGCGAGCGTCGCGTCGAGGTCGGCGAGCGGGTCGTGGGTGGACGCGGCGAGGGCGAGAGCGGCGTCGGCCCCGGCCAACGAGCCGGTGATCGAGAGCCGGAGCGCGCCGGTGTCGGCCGCGCTCGTGAGGCGGTGGGCGACCGGGCCGCCCGCGCCATCGGCGTCGTCGAGCGAGAGGGGCGCGCTCGACGACACGACGTACCGCAGGTCGGGGTAGTGCGCGTCGACGTCGCCCCCCGGGACGGGGTGCACGACGACGGCCTCGCCGGCGTCCGCCGTCGGGGCGACGTGCTCGACGACCCAGCCGCCGGCCTCGTCGTCGAGCTCGAGCGTCGCCGTGACGTGGAGCGGGCGCTCGCAGCGCACGGCCACGTCGATGCGGTTCTCGCGGTCGTGCGCGACGGTCCGCACGTCGACGCGGCCGAGCGGCGTCTCGTAGACCCAGCGGACGCCGCCGACGTCGAGGACGAGCGCGGAGGGCAGCCCGAGCAGGCGGGGCCCGCGGCCGTCGTCGACGAGGACCCGCAGGCCGCTGCTGCGCAGCAGGTTGAGGTGGTGCCGGTGCACGGTCGCGAGGCGGTTCGCCGTGGTGTTGCCGAGCACGACGTGCGACGCGAAGACACCCGGCGCGAACGCCGTCGTGGAGAGCACGTCGTCCGTCGGCAGCACGTCGTCGCCCGCCTTGAGCACGTGCCCGTGGGAGCGCTCGGTGACGGTGTCCTTGCGCGCGTCGACGACGTGCGTCCCGGCCGCGGTGAAGAACGAGAGCAGCGTGCCGTCGGCGTCGCGCTCGGGCAGCAGCACGTCGTCGGCACCGAGCCCGACGGCCGCGAGCAGGTCGGCCTCGCCGAGCTCGTCGCCCGCGAGGAGCGGGGCGTCGCGCAGCACGGACGCGGTCCGCGGCAGCGGGGTGGTCGAGCGCTCTTCCGCCGCGGCGGCGACCGCGGCCGCCGCCCAGCCGGCCACCTCGTCGAGGTGTGCCGCGAGCGGTCCGGGCGCGTCCGGGTCGACGACCGTCACGGCGTGCAGGCGGGCCGTCCCGCGCGACAGGTCGAGAGGGCCGGACACGAGGGTCGGCATCGCGTACTCGTACTGGAGCACCCCGGAGCCCACGGGCCCGAGCAGGCCGTGCGGGACGCCGTCGCGCCGCGCCCGTGCGGTGAAGACCTGGAGCGAGTCCGTGAGGTGCGCGACCGCACCCTCGACGAGGAACGTGACGGCGAGCGGGAGGCGCGGCTGGGCCGACATGGTCTGCCGACTGACGAGCACGGTCCCGGCGTCGGGGTGCTCCAGGGCGCGGTGCAGCAGGTACTGGCACACGTACGGCTCGCTCGACAGCGCGGCGGCGGGCGGCGCGAGCGCGAGGTCCTGCGCGTGCACGACGTCGTAGCGCGCGTCCGCGGGCGTGCTCGCGCCCGCCGTGAGGTCGACGCGCCAGACGAGCGTGCGCCCGTCGAGCGTCAGCGCGACGCGCGCGGCGAGCCCGAGCGCCTCGCCCGACCACACGACGCGGTCGGTGCCGACCTCGACCGACGTCACCGCGGGCGCCGAGCCGGTGAGCCGCGCGACCTCGACCGTGCCGTCCGCGCGGGTCACGCGCAGGAGGACGCCACCAGGCATGCGATCGTGCTCGCCCGGCAGGTACTGGTTGACGAGCAGGCCGCCCGTGCTGACGGCGCGCACGTCGCCGCCGCCCGTGAGCTCGACGGTCAGGTCGCCCGAGGTGAGCGTGGCGCGGGCGGGGGTCTCGGTCGCGGTGAGGGTCACGCGGTCTCCTGCTCGGTGGTGCGGGGCTCGGGCGCTGCGGGCGGGGTGCCCTCGGGGCGCAGCAGCGCGAGGAACTGGTCGAAGAGGGCGACCATGTCGACGTTGTCGGGGTCCAGCAGCCACTGGAGCTGGAGGCCGTCCATGACGGCGGAGAAGAGCTGGCCGATCGCCTGCGGGTCGACCTCGGGGCGCAGCTCGCCGCGCGCGACCGCGTCCTGGAAGCGCGTGTCGTCCTGGTGTCGCAGGGCGCGGTAACGGTCGCGCACGACGTCGTGGGCCGGGTGGGCGGCGTCCGTCGCCTCGGCGGCGACCACCACGTGGAGCGAGACGAGACCGGGCGTCTCGGCGTTGCGCCGGACCTGGTCACGGATGGTCGTGAGGAGGTCCGCGCCCGCGGCCTCGTCCTCGGTGCGCCGCACGAGGTCGCGCCGGTCGCGCTCCTCGAGCGTCGCGGTCAGGAGGCCGGCCTTGCTGCCGAAGTGGTGCAGGAGCCCGGCCTCGGAGATGCCGACGCGCGCCGCGATCTCGCGCAGCGAGCTGCCGCGGAAGCCCTGCTCGCCGAACACCTCGACGGCCGTGCGCAGGATCTCGCGACGGCGCTGCTCGCCCCGGACGATGCGTCGGTCGGGCAGCCCCGCCGCCGTCGTGCCACGGGCCATGGTCGTCGCCCCGCGGTTCACCGAGCCCCCACCCGTCCCCGTCGTGGCGCCGCCACCTGCGGAGTCGCTCTCGTTCATCACCGTCTCCTTCGCCAGTCTGTCGGCGCCAACGGTACGGCCTGGACGCCCCGGTTGAAAATACTAACCGAGCGCACGCTAAGGTAGTTTCCACAGCGGCTCACCAGACGAGCCGACTGCTCGATGAGGAGGATTGCTCATGAAGCTCGGACGCAAGGCGGTCGCCATCGGCGTCGTCGGACTCCTGGCCCTGACCGCGTGCGGTCGCGCGGACGACGACTCGACGGGTGGCGAGAGCGCCGCCGGGTCCACCACGACGGTCGACGACTCCCCCGCGGAGGGCGACATCACGATCTGGGCGATGGGTGAGGAGGGCGAGAAGCTGCCCGACTTCGTCCAGGGCTTCACCGAGGAGAACCCCGACGCGAACGTCGAGGTCACCACGATCCCGTGGGCCGACGTGATGACGAAGTTCCAGACCGCCGTCGCCGCGGGCACCGTGCCCGACGCGATCATGATCGGCTCGTCCTTCATGCCGACGATGGTCGCCACCGGCGGCCTCGCGCCCGTCCCGGACGGCCTCGTCGACAGCGCGGACTTCGTCGAGGGCGCCGCGGCCTCGACCGTCGCCGACGGCGTCGAGTACGGCGTGCCGTGGTACGTCGAGACCCGCGTCCTGTACTACCGCTCCGACCTGGCCAAGGCGGCCGGGGTCGAGGCGCCCACGACGTGGGAGGAGCTCACCGCGTTCGCCGAGGCGATGAAGGCCAACGGCTCGACCTACGGCCTCCAGCTCCCGATGGGCGACGCGGAGGACTCCACGCAGGTCATCCTGCCGTTCTACTCGCAGGCCGGCGGCTCGGTCCTCAACGAGGCCGGCGACGCGTTCGACCTCGACAACCAGGCGATGATCGACGCGCTCGACTACTACGCCTCGTTCTTCACCGAGGGCCTGTCGCCGCTGTCCGGCTACGGCGACTCGCAGAACAGCGCGTTCGTCGACGGCTCCGACCCGGCCTTCATCTCCGGCCCGTGGATGGTCAACGTGCTCGCCGACCTCCAGGGCGAGGACTGGGTCGAGCAGAACGTCGCGACCGTCCCGGTGCCCGCGGGCTCCGCGAACAACGACTCGTACATCGGCGGCGCCCACCTCGGCGTGTTCGCCGAGGCCAAGAACGCCGACGGCGCCTGGAAGCTCGTGCGCTGGCTCGCCCAGCCCGAGACGCAGCAGGCCTGGTTCGACGCCACGAGCGACCTGCCCGCCCTCACCACCGCGTGGGACTACGAGCCGCTGACGTCCAACCCGCGCACCCAGGTGCTCCAGGAGCAGCTCGACAACACGATCGCCCCGCCGACCGTGCCGAGCTGGGACGAGCTCTCCGCGACGATCGAGACCGAGGCCGAGAAGGTCGCGAACGGTCAGGTCACGTCCGAGGACGCCGCCAAGGCGATCCAGGCCAAGGCCGACACGCTCGGGCTCGGCTGGTAACAGGGCCCGTCAGTCATGACCACCACCACCGAGGGACGGCGCCGGCGTACGGCCGGCGCCGTCCACCGGCGACGGCAAGCGCTCGTCGCCTGGCTGTTCGCTCTCCCGTTCGTCGCGGTCTTCGCGGTCTTCATGCTGGGGCCGCTGCTCGCGTCGTTCGGGATGTCGTTCTCGGACCTCACGATCCGTGACATCAAGACGCCGTTCGCGGTGAACTTCGTCGGGCTCGAGAACTTCACCGGCGTCTTCCAGGACGAGCTGTTCCGCAAGGCGCTGCTCAACACCTTCTACTTCGTCCTCGTCGGCATCCCGCTGACGATGGTGCTCGGGCTCGCGCTCGCCGTCGCGCTCAACTCGGGCATCGAGAAGTTCCGCAGCGTCTTCCGCGTCGGCTTCTACACGCCCGTCGTGACGTCGATCGTCGCCGTGGCGGTCGTCTGGCGGTTCATCCTCCAGGACTCGGGCCTCGTCAACACCGTGCTCGGCTGGGTCGGCATCGACGGCCCGGACTGGCTCAACGACAGCGCGACGGCGATGCCGTCGATCATCGTCATGGCGGCCTGGCGCAACATGGGCACGCTCATGATCATCTTCCTGGCCGGTCTCCAGGCGATCCCGCGCGACGTCTACGAGGCCGCCGAGGTCGACGGCGCCGGCTCGTGGCGGCGCTTCCGCTCCATCACGGTCCCGCTCATGCGCCCGACCCTGCTGCTCGGCGCGGTGCTGCTGTCCGTCGGCTTCCTCCAGGTGTTCGAGGAGCCGTTCGTCATGACCAAGGGCGGCCCGGTCAACTCCACGCTGACCATCAGTTACTACGTCTACAACCAGTTCGGGTACGGCAACTACGCGTTCGCCTCCGCAGCCGCGTACGTGCTCTTCGCGCTGATCGCCGCCCTCGCCGCCGTCCAGTTCCGCCTGCTGCGGTCGAAGGAGGATTGACATGACCGTCACGTCCTCGCGGACCACCCCCGCGACGTCGACGCCGGAGGGCGCACCCCGCCGTCGGCCGCGACGCCCGATCCGCTGGTCGCGCGGCGCCACCTACACGGCGCTCGTCGTCGGGCTGCTCCTGACCCTCATGCCGTTCATCTGGATGGCGCTTGGCAGCTTCAAGACGCAGGGCGAGCTCCTCCAGCGCCCCATCACGTGGTGGCCGCAGAACCCGACTCTCGACAACTACGAGCGGTGGCTCTCCCAGCTCAACTACGGGCAGTACTTCACCAACTCGATCGTCGTCGCGGTCGCCGTGGTGCTCGGCAACATCGTGTTCTGCTCGATGGTCGGCTACGCCCTGGCGAAGATGAGCTTCCCCGGCAAGCGGGTGCTGTTCGCGCTCGTCATGCTCACGCTCATGGTGCCGGGCGTCGTCACGCTCGTGCCGATGTTCGTGCTCGTGTCCAACATGGGGCTCGTCAACACCTACCCGGCGCTCATCCTGCCGTTCCTCGCCGGGCCGCTCGGCGTGTTCCTCATGCGGCAGTTCATGCTCGGCATCCCCGACGCGCTCATCGAGGCCGCCCGGATCGACGGCGCCGGCGAGTTCCGGGTCTTCTTCAAGATCGTGCTGCCCCAGTGCGGCCCGCCGCTCGCGACGCTGAGCATCCTCACGTTCCTCGGGTCGTGGAACAACTTCCTGTGGCCCCTCGTCGTGGCGCAGACCGAGAACATGTACACGCTCCCGGTCGCGCTCTCGCTGTACTCGGTCGGCTCGAACGGCACCTACTACGGCCTGCTCATGGCCGGGTCCGTGCTCGTCGTGACGCCGATCCTCATCCTGTTCCTGTTCCTGCAGCGCTACTTCGTGCAGGGCATCGCCATGACCGGCATCAAGTGACCGGCGACCGACGAGGAGATCCTGTGTCGATCACCTTCCCCGAGAACTTCGTCTGGGGCGCCTCGACGGCGGCCCACCAGATCGAGGGCAACAACGTCAACAGCGACTGGTGGGCGCGCGAGGTCGACCCGGCCTCGACGCTCGCGGAGCCGTCGGGCGACGCCGCCGACTCCTACCACCGGTACGCCGAGGACATCCGGCTGCTCGCCGAGTCCGGGCTCACCGCGTACCGGTTCTCGATCGAGTGGGCGCGCATCGAGCCCGCCGAGGGCCGCTTCTCGCGCGCCGAGCTCGACCACTACCGCCGCATGGTCGACTGCTGCGTCGAGCACGGGGTCACGCCGCTCATCACGCTGCACCACTTCACGTCGCCGCGCTGGTTCGCGGAGGACGGCGGCTGGACGGACCCGCGGTCCGTCGAGCGGTTCGCGCGGTACGTCGAGCACGTGCTGCCGCTGCTCGACCGCGCGTCGCACGTGTTCACCATCAACGAGCCGAACATCCTCGCGATGATGATCACGGCCGCCAAGGGTGCCGAGCAGCTCCAGGCCGGCACGATGCACGCGCCCGACCCGGTCGCGACCGAGCACCTCATCGCGGCGCACCGCCGGGCGGTCGAGCTCGTGCGGACCGTCGGGGTGCCCGTCGGGTGGCCCGTCGCGCCGCAGCAGTTCTTCGCCGACCCGGGTGCCGAGGAGGTCCTGCGCGAGTACGCCTACCCGCGCGAGACCGTCTTCCTCGAGGCCGCGCGCGGCGACGACTTCGTCGCCGTCCAGGCCTACACCCGCACGCGCATCACCGTGGACGGCCCGCTGCCGGCGCCCGAGGACTCCGAGAAGACCCTCACCGGCTGGGAGTACTACCCGGCCGCCATCGCGGAGGCCGCCCGCCTCGGCCACGAGATCACCGGCCTGCCGGTCCTCGTCTCCGAGAACGGCATCGCGACGGCCGACGACGCGCGGCGCATCGACTACACGCGCGACGCCCTGCGCGCGCTGCACGCCGAGATGGAGGCGGGCCTCCCGCTGCTGGGCTACCTGCACTGGTCGCTGCTCGACAACTACGAGTGGGGCTCGTTCGCCCCGACCTTCGGGCTCGTCGCCTGGGACCCGGAGACGTTCGAGCGCACGCCCAAGCCCAGCCTCGGCTGGCTCGGCGGCGTCGCGCGCGGCACCGTCGCGCTCGACGGCTGACGCGACGCGGTCACGACCGCGCCGCACCCCCTCGCAGGTCTCGACGCGGGGCGGGGACATCGTCCCCGCCCCGCGTCGTCGTCCGTCCGGAGATGTCGTCACCCCGCCGCGCGGGCGTCCGTCTCGAACTGCGCCGCCGCAGCGACGGTGTCCGGGTTGTCCAGGAGCGTCGCGCAGAGCGCGGTGGACAGCGTGAAGTCCTCGACCCCGCGGGCTGCGAGCGCCGCGACCTGGGTCGTGTCGCGCAGGCTCGCGGCGAGCACCCGGCATCCCCGTCCCGAGGCGAGCAACGTCGCGTGGAGGTCGGCCGTCTGCTCGACGCCGTCGAGCCCGAGGTCCCCCATCCGTCCCACGTAGGGCGCGACCCAGCCCGCGCCGGCCGCGTCCGCGAGGAGCGCCTGGGACGCGTGGTAGACCGCCGTGACCAGCACGGGCACGCCCTCGCGCGTCAGCCGGCGGGAGACGGCGAGGCCGTCGCGCGTCGCGGGCAGCTTGACGACGACGTCCGGCCCGAGGGCGACGAGCTCCCGGCTGTGCGCCTCGAGCGCCGCCTTGTCCGGGCCGACGGCCTGGAGGAACACCGTCCCGGCGCCTGCGGCGCGCGCCCACCGGTGGACGGCGGGGACGTCGTCGACGGTGAGGCCTGCCCGGCGCAGGATCGTCGGGTTGGTGGTGACGCCGGCGAACAGTCCGGTCGCGAGGAGCCGCTCGACCTGATCGCGGTCGGCGGAGTCGATGTACAGCATGCGTTCTCCCAGGTGGTGCGGTCAGGCCGCGGGCGGCCGGGGCCGGTCCGCGACCGTGGCGAGCAGGTCGTAGTAGGGGGCGTCGATCGTCGCGGGTCGGTCGCGGGGCGGCACCACGTCGAGCACGGGCGGCGTCCACGACGCGGCGACGCCCGCGACGGTGGTGCCCTCGAGGACGGCGACGGCCTGGACGCACGCCCCGCGCGCCGTCGCCTCGGGGGCGGAGCGGCGCACGACCGGGCGGTCCAGGGCGTCGGCGAGGACCTGCCGGTACGCGAGCGACCGAGCACCCCCGCCGTTGACGACGACCTCGCCGCTCGTGTCGACGCCCACCCGCTCGAGCGCGCGGGCGGCCCCGACGAGGCCGGCCACCACGCCCTCGAACGCCACCAGCGCCAGGTCCTCCCGGGTGGTCTCGCCGGTGATCCCGCCGAGCACGCCGGTCGCGCCCGGCCGCCGAGGCGTGCGCTCCCCGTCGAGGTAGGCGACGAGCGTGGGCCGCCCCTCCCGGACGGGCGCGGCCAGCGCGAGGCGCTCCAGGGTCGCGTGGTCGACGTCGAGGAGCCGCGCGAAGGTGTCGGTGACCTTGGCGGCGTTGAGCGTGCAGGCGAGGGGCAGGTATCCGCCGGTCGCGTCGCAGACGGAGTCGACCGTGCCGAGCGGGTCGACGACGGACGTGCGGCGCGGGCTGAAGACGACGCCGGAGGTGCCGAGAGAGACCCCGAGGTCGCCCTCGACGAGGCCGAGCCCGACGGCGGCGAGGTGCTGGTCTCCCCCGCCCGGTCCGACGACGACCCCCGGCCCGAGCCCGAGCTCGGCCGCGACGTCCGGGCGCACGGTCCCGGCCGGGGTGTCGGGCCCGAGGACGGTCGGGAGGGCGTCTGCCCACCCGACCCCCGGTGAGACGAAGCGCTCCAGGAGCTCGGGCCGCCAGACGCCGCGGTGGACGTCGAGGTAGCCGGTGCCGGCGGCGTCGGACCGGTCGGTGACCGTCGCCCCGGTGAGGCGGTAGGTGAGGTAGTCGTGCGGCACGAGGACGTGCGCGACGCGCTCGAGGAGCGTGGGGTCGGTCTCCGCCACGTGCGCGAGCTTCATGATCGTCAGGGCGGACGACGGCGCCATGCCGACGTCCTGCATCCACTGCCCGAGCCCGTACGCACGGGCGATCCGCGCCGCCGCCGGGCCGGCCGTCGTGTCGTTCCACAGCGGCGCGGGAGCCAGCGGCTCGCCGGTCCGGTCCAGCAGCACGAGCCCGTGGCACTGGGCGCCGACCGCGAGCGCGACGACCTGCGCCGGGTCGGCGTCGGCGTCGCGCAGGGCGCCCGAGAACGCCGCCCGGAACGCGGCCCACCAGTCCCGGGGGTCCTGCCGGCTGACCGGGGGCGCGGTCCGGGGGTGGGGGGCCGACGCGGTCCCGACGAGCGCGCCGTCGTCCCGGCGGCGCAGCTCGACGGTGCAGGACTGGGTCGACGAGTCGACCCCTGCGACAAGGTCCATGGCTACTTCCAGTAGGGCTCGAGGGGCGGCAGCTCCTGGGGCGCCTCGTCGATCTTGCCGACGGCCCCCGACGGGTGCGAGTGCAGGACGTTCGCCCACGAGTACCCGCGCATCCGCATGAGGACCACGGCGAGCGCGTCGCCCCACGCTGCCGTCACGAGGGTAGAGCCCATCGCGATGACCTCGCCGGGGTCGATCCCGGGGATCATCGTCAGCTCGACCACGACGTCCGCGTTGCGCGCGAGGCGCGAGGAGGCGTCCGCGGTGACCGCGACGACGGTGTCGACGCCGCGCTCCTTGGCGCGCACGACGAGATCGTTGATCTCGTCGCTCCCGCCCCCGCGGGAGATCGCGACGAGGATGTCGCCCGGGGCCATCGCGCCCATCGTGCCGTGCAGCGCGTCCGCGCCGGAGATGAACACCGACGGGGTGCCGGACACGGAGAGCAGGTGCGCCATGCGGCGCGCGACCGCGCCGGACGTGCCGGCCCCGGTCACGAAGACCTTGCCCGTGCACTCGTACACCCGCTGGACCACGTCCAGGAACACGTCGCCCAGGTCGGTCACGCTCGCGGCGACCCCCTGCGCCTCGTGCGCGACGACTGCCCGGGCGGTCTCGAGCACGGCGGCACGGCGGCGCGTCGTGGTGTCGGGGATGGTCATGGGTACTCCTCGTCCAGGGGTTCTCGGTGTGGTCACGCGGCGCTCCAGGCCGCGTGCCGCAGGTCCACGGAGGACAGGTCGACGGCCGCGACGACGTCGCCGTCGCACCGGCCCTCCGTGAGGGTGACGACGTCGTCCGCGAGCTCGAGGATCTCCTCCTCCTCGCTGGACACGACGACGACCGTGAGCCCGTCGTCGTGCGCGAGCGAGCGCAGGAGCCGGTGGATCTCGGTCTTGACGCCGATGTCGACGCCCTTGGTCGGCTCGTCGAGCAGCAGCACGCGCGGCGCCTGCGCCAGGACCCGGGCGAGCAGCACCTTCTGCTGGTTGCCGCCGGACAGGCGCTCGACGGGTCCCTCGCGGTCCCCGCGGACCTGCATGCGGTCCATGAGGGCCGTCGCCTCGCGGCGCATCCGTCGCTTGTCGAGCAGGCCGAGGCGGCGGTACCGGTCGAGGACCGGGAGGACGACGTTCGTCGTGGCGTCCAGGCCGCCGACGATGCCGTCGACCTTGCGCTCCTCCGTGAGGTAGACGAGTCCGCGGCGCTGGGCCTCTGCGGGAGTGGCGGGACGGTAGGGCGCGCCGTCGAGCTCGATGCTCCCGGCCAGGACCCTGTCGAGGCCGACGAGCGTGCGCAGCAGCTCCGTGCGGCCGGCACCGATGAGCCCGTAGACCCCCAGCACGCGGCCGGGGTGGGCCGTGAGACTGACGTCGGCGAGCGCGGGCGTGCGCAGGTTCCGCACCACGAGGGACGGGCGTGCGCCCGCGTCGAGCGGGACGACGTCGTCGCGGTGCGCCGCTTCCGTGACGCCGCCCGTCGAGGCGACGGCCTCGTCCCCGGCGATCGCGTGCACGACCGCCTGGCGGTCGACCGTGCCGGCCGGGCCGGCGATGCGGACCTCGCCGTCGACGAGCGCGACGACGTGGTCGGCGACCGCGTACAGCTCGTCGAGCTTGTGGTCGACGAGCAGGATCCCCAGGCCCTCGGTGCGGGCCAGGCCGCGCACGGTCTCGAGGAACCGCTCGACCTGACCGCCCTCCAGGCTCGTCGTCGGCTCGTCGAGCAGCAGGTAGCGCGCGTCGCGCGCCACGGCCACCGCGATCTCGAGGAGCTGGCGGGTCGCGACGGGGTAGGCGCCGAGCTTGCGGTCGACGTCCACCGCGAGCCCGAACCGGTCCGCGAGCGCGCGGGACTGCTCGCGCATGGCGCGGCGGTCGAGCGCTCCCCCGCGCGTCAGCTCACGACCGAGGAACACGTTCTGCGTGACCGTGAGGTTCGGCAGGAGCGACAGCTCCTGGTAGACGGTCGAGATCCCCGCGTCGAGCGCGGCGGTCGGCGAGCCCTGGGGCAGCGCCTGGCCGTCCACGGACACCGTGCCCTCGTCGGCGGGGTGCGCCCCCGCGAGGACGCGGAGCAGCGTCGACTTGCCGGCGCCGTTGTGCCCGACGAGCCCGGTGACGGTGCCCGCCGCGAGCGTCAGGTCGATGCCTTTGAGCACCCGCACGTGCGAGAAGCTCTTGACGATCCCGCTGGCCCGCAGGGCGCCGCCCTCGGCGGCGCCCCGCGGGACCGACGTGGCGACGTCGGTCATGTCAGCCGACCTCCCCCGGCGCGGGGGTCTCGCCGACGGTGAACGCCTTGAGCGGCAGGAGGATCTCCGGCTCGACGTCCTCGCCGTCGACGTACGCGCGGATCTGCTCGGTCACCTGGGTGCCGTAGCTCTCCGGCTCCTGGGCGACGCAGCCGCGGTACACCTCGGTGAGCGGCTCCTCCGACGCGCAGAACCCGTAGAGCGCGACGTCGGTGCGGTTGCCCAGCGCCTGGAGCGCGCCGTAGACGGCGGGGCCGGTCGAGGCCCAGATGACGTTGATGTCCTGGTTGCCCTGGAGCATCTCGCCCGTGACGCGCAGCGAGTCGTCGGGCTTGACGTTGCCGTCGACCTTGGCGACGACCTCCGCGTTCGGGTCGGCCGACACGGCGTCGGTGAAGCCCTCGTCGCGGATGACGACCGGGCGCTCGTCGGGCTCGGTGATGAAGCCGATGCTCAGCGCCGCGTCGGCGCCGAGGTCCTCGAGGACCTTCTCGCCCATCGCGCGGCCGCCCGCCTCGTTGTCCGCGCCGAGGTACTGGACGATCGTCGCCCCCTGGGCGGCGAGCGCGTCCTCGTCGACGATGACGTTCACGGTGAAGACGGGCACGCCCGCGTCGTTCGCCGCCTTGACGATCCCGGCGGCGGGCTCCGACTTCACGGGGTTCAGCGCGAGCGCGCACGGGTCCTTCTGCAACATCGCCTCGACCTGGGCGAGCTGCTGGGCGTCGTCGTCGTTCGCGACCTGCACCTCGACGTCGAACCCGTTGGCGGCGCCCCCGTCCTCGAAGCCCTGCTTCATCGCCACGTAGTACGGGTTGGTGAGGTTCGGGAGGCTGACCGCGACGTACGGGTTCTCCCCGTCGCAGGACGCGGGCAGCGTGGTCTGGGCCTGGTCGGTCGAGCCGCTCCCGCTGGTGTCGCCGGTGCCGGTGCCGGTGTCGACGGCGGAGCAGGCGCCCGCGAGGGCGAGGGCGGTCACGGCGAGGGCCGAGACGATGATCTTGCGTCGCATGAGTACTCTCCTTCGAGCGGTGGGGTCAGGACGTGGCGCCGGAGGCGCGGCGTGGTTGCAGGAGCTGGAGGAAGAGGCGCCCTCTCCCCCCGGTGGTCGAGAGCGAGCGGCGGTAGGTGTCGAGGCTGACGCCGGCGAGGATGATCACGCCGATGACGAGGGGCTGCCAGAAGCTGTCGACGCCGACGACGTTCATGCCGTTCGAGACGGTCGCGATGAGCACCGCACCGAGCAGGGCGCCGCCGATCGAGCCGACCCCGCCGAACAGGCTCACCCCGCCGACGACCGCGGCGGCGATCGAGTAGAAGAGCTCGTTGCCCGACCCGGCGGACGGGTACCCGACCATGAGGCGCGAGGTGGTCACGACGCCGGCGAGCGCGGCGCACAGGCCGGAGACCGCGTAGACGAAGAGGGTCGTGCGCCCGGTGTGGATGCCCGCGAGGCGCGCCGTCTCCTTATTGCCGCCGAGCGCGTAGATGTGGACGCCCGTGCTCGTGCGCGCCAGGAGGACGCTGAAGACGACGGCGACGAGCGCCACGATGAGGATCGGTGTCGGGATGCCGAAGACCCCGCCGCGCCCGAGGAAGGCGAACATCGGGTCGCGGACGGTGACCGACGCGGCGCCCGTGAGGATCATCGGGATGCTGCCGGCGATGCCGAACATCGAGAACGTCGCGATGAACGGGGGCAGGCGCAGGTAGTGCACGAAGATCCCGTTGACGAGGCCCACCGTGACGCCGACGACGAGCGCGAGGACCGTGGCGGCCCACCAGGGCAGGCCGGCCTGCATCCCGAGCGCCGCGGCCATGCCCGTGAGGGCGAGGTTGGACCCCGTCGAGAGGTCGATGCCACCGGTGAGCAGCACGAAGGTCTGGCCCAGCGCGAGCAGTGCCACCACGGCACCGTTCAGCAGCAGGACCTCGAAGTTCCCGGCGGTGCGGAAGTTCGGGGACAGCAGACTCATCACCACCACCACGAGGACCAAGATCCCCGCGATCCCGACCTCGTCGGGGACGCGTCGTCGCGACATGTACTTCTCGCCTCCTTGCGGGTGCTCATATGAGCACGCGATTGCTCGTATGTCGATAGTATGGACACGACGAGGCCGCAAGCAACGCGCCTCGATCACAGATCGGTAACATATGTGCAGACGAGCGCTCAGATGAGCAAGAATGGGTGACATGACGGACTTCTCGCGCCACGAGCTCGCGCACGTGGCCCGCCGCTACTACGTGGACTCGGCATCCAAGGTCGAGATCGGCGAGGAGCTCGGCGTCTCACGGTTCAAGGTCGCCCGGATGCTCGAGCAGGCGCTCGAGGCCGGGATCGTGACCATCACCATCGACGACGCCGGCGTCGTCGACCCGGCCCTCTCCGCGCGCCTGCGCTCGCACCTCGGCCTGGACGAGTGCCTCGTGGTCCAGGGCCGCGACACCGTGTCCGAGCTGCGCGAGGACGTCGGCGCGGCCGCCGCGGAGCTGCTCACCCGGTCCCTGCGCCCGGGGAACACCCTCGGTTTCGCCTGGGGGCGGACGCTCACCGCCATGACGGAGCGCCTCACCGCACTGCCCCCCGTCACCGTCGTCCAGCTCACCGGTGCGGTCGGCTCCGACCTCTCCGACTCCCCCGTCGAGGTGATCCGCCGAGTCTCCCTGCGCGCCGGGGGCGACGCGCACGCGATCTTCGCGCCCCTGGTCGTCGAGGACGCCGCGACCGCGGCCACGCTGCGCCGCCAGCCGGACATCGCCCGCGCCCTCTCGCTCTTCGACCGTGTCGACGTCGCCGTCGTGGCGATCGGCTCGTGGGACCCGCCGATCTCCCAGCTCCGCGAGGTCCTCGGGCGCGACGAGCGGGACGACCTCACCGCGCGCGGGGTCCGCGCCGAGATCGCGGGCATCCTCCTCACCGCGGAGGGCGACCTCGTCCCCGACTTCGCCGAGCGGTGCCTCTCGATCTCCGCGCGCCAGCTCGCCCGCGTGCCCCAGGTGATCGCCGTCGCCGCCGAGCACGAGAAGGCGGCCGCCGTCCACGCCGTCACGCGGTCCGGCCTCGTCTCCGCCCTCGTCACCGAGCAGCGGTGCGCCGAGGCCCTGCTGGAGCTCCCCCCCGTCCCGCGCGGCACGGGCCGATGAGCGACCCCCGCACCCGCGTCGCCGCATCGTTCTGGTCCACGCCGCGCGACCGCGTCGCCGCGGAGGCCGACCGGCTCGCCCGGGCCGGGCTCCGCACCGTCCACTGGGACCACACCGACGGGCGCTTCGCCGCGGCGGGGGGTTTCACCGCGGCGGAGGCGGCAGAGGTGACGGCCGGCAGCGGGCTGGCCGCCGAGGCGCACCTCATGGTCGAGGAACCGCTGCACGAGGTCGACCGCTGGACCGACTTCTGCGAGCTCGTCGTGGTCCACGCCGGGACGCGTGACTGGCGCACCGCCCTCGACCGCGTCCGCGCGCGGGGTGCACGCGCCGGCGTCGCGCTCTCGCCCGGCGTCGAGGTGCCGGAGGTCGAGCCCGGGACCGACGTCCTCGTCATGTCGATCTCCCCCGGCCACGCCGGCTCGACGTTCCAGGTCGACGCGCTCGCCACGGTCGGGCAGGTCGCCCGCCCCGGTCACGCCGTCGGCCTGGACGGCGGCGTCACGCGCGCGATCGTCCCCCGGGCGCTCCGCGCCGGGGCCTCGTGGCTCGTGTCCGGGACCGACCTCGTCGCGAGCGAGGACCCGCTCGGCTGGCTGACGGCGGCGCGCGCCACGGGGGTCGCTCCGTCGCGCGACGGGGACGAAGGAGCCGGATGAGCACCGCGCGCCCCGGTCGGCGGAACGTCCCGCTCGCAGCCGTCGCAGCCGAGGCCGGGGTGTCCGTCCCGACCGTGTCGAAGGTGCTCAACGCGCGCCCGGACGTCTCGGCGGCGACGCGTGAGCGCGTCGCCGAGGTCCTGCGGCGCCACGGCTACGAGATCCGGCCTCCCACGGCCAGGCGGACTGGCCTCGTCGACGTCCGCATCGTCGACTTCGAGGGTCCGTGGTCGGAGGCGGTGGTGCGCGGCGCGGTCGCGGAGGCGCGACGCCTGGGCCTGGACGTCGTGCTGTCCGTGGAGCTGGACCCCGACGACTGCGGTGCCTGGGTCCGGCACGCGCTCACGCGGGGCACGGACGGGCTCGTGAGCGTCGTCGCCGTGCCCGACGCCGAGGCGCGCGCCACGCTGGCCGAGGCGGGCGTGCCGCTCGTCGTCGTCGACCCCCGGCGACGCCCGCCCGAGGACGTGCTCAGCGTGGGGGCGGCGAACTTCCAGGGGGCGCTCGAGGCGACGACGCACCTGCTGGAGCTCGGGCATCGGCGCGTCGCGACGATCACCGGCGTCCCGGAGCAGGACAACGCGATCGCCCGGCTCGCCGGCTACCGCGCCGCGATGATCCGGGCGGGCGTCCCGGTCGGCGACGACCTGGTCTGCCTGAGCACGTACGGCGTACCCGCGGGCTACGAAGGAGTCCAGCGGCTGCTCGCCCTCGACGAGCCGCCGACCGCGATCTTCGCGTGCAGCGACGACACGGCACTCGGCGCGCTGCGGGCGCTGCGCGAGGCGGGGAGGTCGGTGCCGGGCGACGTCTCGCTCGTCGGGTTCGACGACCTGCCGGTCGCACCCTGGACCGACCCGCCGCTCACCACGGTCCGCCAACCTCTCGTCGAGATGGGCGCCTCGGCCGTCGGGCTCGTGCACCGCGCGCGCACCGCGAGCGGGCACACGCTGCGCACCGAGCTCGCGACGCGCCTCGTCGTCCGGGAGTCCACCGCTCCCCCGCGGTCCTGACGCGGTCCCGACACGACCCCTGCCCAGCTCTGGGGCGAGGTCCGGACGCCCGCCTCGGCACGCCCGGACCACGACGGACGGGAGGGACGCGTTCGCGTCCCTCCCGTCACCGGTGCCGGTCCATCGACGCGGCGGCGGCCGGTCAGCCGCAGGAGACGCCCGCGTAGCGGTACGACAGCTCCTGGGTCGACGACCCGTCGCCGGACGTGACCGTCACCGTCGCGGTGCCGGCCGGGATCTCCGCCGCGCGGGCCGCGAACGACTGGTACGCGCTGCGGTGCGGGACGACGTCGTCGAACGACCGCGTCCCGTAGGGGGTGGCGAGCGTGACGTCCGCGCGCCCGTCACCCGTGCTCGTCGCCCGGACGGCGACGTGGGCGCGGCCCGCGAGGCAGCGCGCCTGGACCTGGACGTCGGCGCCCACACCGGGCGTGAGGTCCGCCGTGGCCGAGAAGGTCTCCGCCTCCATGAGGGGGCGCAGGCGCTGCTCGAGCTCGTCGTCGACGAAGTAGTCCTTGAGGCGCGAGTCGTCGAGGACGTTGCCGATCGCGGCGACGATCATCGCCTGGTCGAGCGACAGGTAACGCTCGGCGACCGTGCCCGAGCGGACCGCGACGGAGTCGTAGAACCCGCCGGGGCCGTAGGCGCCGAGGTCGTCGGCGAGGTGGGCCAGGTTGTCGAGCACGCCCTCGGTGTCGTACGCGAGGCCGAGGAACGACGCGTGCGGCGTGACGACTCCGTCGCCGAACTCCGGCGCGGGGTTGGTCGCCTCGCGGCAGCCCTCGAACCCGAGGTCGACGTCGGTCTCGCCGTCGGACAGGTAGCCGTCCGAGCGCAGGCCGATCGCGTCGACGCCGTACTCCGCGTACCCGCCGAAGGGGTTGCTCGCGGGCGAGAAGCCCCAGGCCCCGTAGCCGGCCTCGTCGAGGCCGTGCTCCTTGTGCGCGCGCACGACGAGCGGGTGGTTGACGCCCCACGACGTCGGCCCCCACTCCGCCTCGGGGACGAGCATGTCCGGCATGAGCGCCTCGAACATCGAG
This sequence comes from Cellulosimicrobium sp. GQ32, assembly GCF_059758455.1. NCBI lineage: Bacteria > Bacillati > Actinomycetota > Actinomycetes > Micrococcales > Promicromonosporaceae > Cellulosimicrobium > Cellulosimicrobium sp. GQ32. Next base: position 192,243 of record NZ_JCAXEP010000005.1, read on the forward strand.
CCGCCCCAGCCCGGCACGACCGCGAGGTCGCGGTACCGGTACGCGCCCTCGAAGACGGGCACGCCCAGGTACTCGCGCGTCTCGCCGATCGGCTTCTGCTCCTGCCAGGACCAGTCGCACGTGTCCGGGAAGGTCCGGTAGCTCGCGTAGTACGCCTCGGGAGGCACCTCGCCCTCCGCGATGCCGAGGTACGTCGCGATGCGCGTCTCCGAGACCGTCGTGTCGTAGTGGTGGCACGTGTAGAACACGTCCGTGCCCGTGCCGAGGTAGTCGCCCGCGACCGAGCAGCCGGGCGGCTCCTCGTCCCAGAACCCGCCACGCAGCAGCCCGACGCCGAGGTCCGGACGCGCGTCGGGGTTGTAGAACGCACCGAAGTGCATGTCGTCGTAGATCGCGCGCGCCTCGTCCGCGAGGCTCGGCTCCGCCTCCGCGACGACGCGCAGGCCCGCGGCCAACCAGCCGTTGTCCACCGAGCTGAGGAACTGGTGCACCTGGTTGCCGTCGTCCGGCCAGGTCTCGACCCTGTCGCCGGTCGCGGGGTCGTACCAGTTGTAGAACATCCCGCTCGCGTCGTGCCGGTCGAGAGCAGCCAGCGTGTCGAGCGTCGTCGCGAGACGGTCGTGCGCCACCGCAGCGTCCACCAGACCGAGGTCGCGCGCGACGACGGTGGACCACAGCCACCCGCCGATGTTCGTCGGCGACGTGTACGCGCTGCTCGACGCCGGGTCCAGGTCGCCCTCGATGTTGTCCGCGGGCAGGCCGGTCCGCTCGTCCGTCATGGCGACCAGCGACGCGTAGGTGTCCCCCACGTACGTCTCGAGCGTCGCCCGCTGAGCCCCCGTCAGATCGGGCCGCCCGACGTCGGACGTCGCCGCGGTCGGAACGTCTCCTGCCGCCGCGGGGACGGTCAGTCCGGTCACGAGCGTCACCCCGCCGACGATCCCGGCGACGGCCCTCCGGCGGCGTCGCGTCGGCCGGTGCACGCGGTCGGTCGATCCTTGCATCAGGCACTCCTTCGTGTCGGTTCGAAATTTCGCAGCAGATTTCCGAACGTGGCGCCGGAGGATAGCCCGGCCACCGGAGAGCGTCAACGGTCTCGACGCGAGACCGACCGTCGACGTCTCCGGGCCGGCCCCCTGCGCCGCCCCGGAGACGTCGACGGTGACGACCCGGAGGCGCCGCGGGGAAGAACTCCCCCACACCTGGACCTCGGGCGTCGCTATGGAGGACACGGGGCGCGTCGCGCTATGACGCGACCTCGGCGACGGGCCCAGACGGGTGCGCACCACCCCTTCAGGCGCCTGCGTCATGCAGCCCACCCCCTCGTGTCCACATGGGTGGGACGCCACCCCACCTGGTGCGCGTCGACGTGGTCCAGCGGTCAAGGCCCTGGCGGGCCGAGGGAGCGAAGGAAGAATGGTGCTGGAGAAGTCGCGGGTCGTCGATCGGGCCGTCTGGGTTCGTGCGGACCCGCCCCGGACGCGGCACCGGAGCCCCGGGCGCGGGCTCCCGGGCCGGGCGCTCGTCGTGAGCGCGTGCCTCGCGCTGAGCGCCTTCACCACCGGGTTCGTCGTCACCGCGACCGTCAGCCTCTCGACGCAGCGACAGCTCGAAGCGCTCACCCTCACCCACCGCACCGCGGACACCCGGGTTCGGCAGGCAGAGGACTTCCTGCGCGAGGCGGTCTCCACCGGCAACCAGGTCTACCGCACCTCCGCGGGGCGGGTCCCCGACGACGCCGTGCGCGTCGCGCTCGCCGGCGCGCTCGAGGACGCCCAGGACGTCCTGCCCGACGAGGAGAGGCCCGGTTACGAGGATCCGCGCTTCCGCTTCTTCGCCCACGCGGAGGCGTCGATCCGAGACGCAGACCTCGAGCGCGCCTCGTTCGAGCGGCACTCCACGTCCGTCGCAGCTGCGACGGCTGCGGTCCGTGACGCGCAGGACCGAGAATGACCGGCCCAGCGGAACCGCGAGCGCCGGGCCCCCGCGAACGCTCGAAGCCGGTCACGACGCGGAGGGTTTCGCTGCCCTCGTCGTCCCGGAGACCGATGCGCAGGCAGCGATCCGAGGGAGGCGCGCGGGCCGCCTCGCCTGGAAGGGTGGGGGCGAGAGCGACCCGCGCGCCACCCGAGGCTGTGACGCCTCGGGCGAGCCACGCGCAGACGGGAGGAGAGCACGCGTGGCCGTGGGTGTGACGGTCGGGACGGAGTCGGGCGACCGCCACATCTGTCAGGACACGAGAAGTCGGAGCGGATGACGCCGGACGGTCGTCCGCCGTCGGTCACGACCGTGCGCTTCCGTCACGAGGCTCGCGCCCTTCGGGACAGCAGCACGGCCGCGAGACCGAGAGCGAGGAGCGCCGCGGCGACGGCGACCGCCGCGGCCACTCCGGCGCCCGTCGTCGCGAGCGACGACCCGGGCTCGGCCGGCCCAGGCTCTGCCGGCTCTGCGGGCTCGACGGGCACCGTCGGCACGTCGGCGTGGTTGGTCAAGGTGACCTGCACCGTCGTCCCGTCGCCGACGACCACGCGCGCGGTGCCGTCCGCCAGGGCCTCGACGCCGTGGCCCGAGAACACGGGCTCCTTCCACACCACTCCCTCGACGGTCGCCGGCTCGACCTCGTCGAGCGTCACGACGGCGCCCACCGGGAGGTTCGCGAGGTCGGACGTCGTCCCGTCGGACACGACCACCTCGCCCGACACCTCACCCGTGCCGGTGTCGTACGTGTAGGCGACCGTGTACTCGGTCGCGCTGGGCACTGCGTCCGCGGCGTCCCCTTCGACGAGCTTGGTCACGGCGATCCGGCCCACGTGCGCGTCGAACGTGTTGGTCGCGACGACCTGGATGACCTCGGGCGAGTCCGCGGTGACCTCGATCCGCCCCGCCGGGGCGAAGGCGACCCTGTCGGCGCCGCCGTCGTGCGTCTCGGCGAGCTCGCACGTGGCGCCCACGGGCACTGCGGCAAAGCTGATCGTCCCGCCGGCCGACACCTCGGCGGACTGCGGGAACCCCGGCAGCGGGCTGCCTTCGTCGTCGACGCACGCGAGCTCGAACTCGAACGGCCCAACCGCTGTCCCCGCGCCGTCGCCGTCGACCTGCTTGAGCAGGAGGATCGAGCGCACGCCTTCACCGAAGGCGTTGCCGCCGGCCCGCACGTAGTGCGCCAGCGCCGTGACATCCCCGACGGACGTGCCCGCGACGGTGTTCTCGAACCTGTCCCCCGGACGGACGTCGTCCGGGAGGGCCGTCTCGTAGCTGATCGCGTAGACGAAGCCCGCACCGCGGGCGTCCGGCACGCTGAACGTGAGCTGGTGGGCGCCCGGCCCGTGCTCGAGGGTGAACTGGTCGCTGGTGAGCGGGGTCGCGGCAGCCGCGAAGCTCCCGCCGTTCCAGTCCTCCGCCGCGAAGTAGGCGATCGAGAAGCTGGCGGGGTCGAGCTCCAGGCGCGGGTCCCGCGTGTCGGTGAGCACGACGGGCTCCCCGTCCTCGTCCGTGAGGTACTCGCCGGGGATCAGCACCTGCCAGGCGATCGTCGACCTCGCGAGATCGAGCTGACCGCTCTTGCGGGGCGTCGCGGGTGCGGGGTTCTCTCGCACGCCGACCCCACCACCCGGAACGCCGGCAGGGATCTCCACGCCTCCACCCGTCGTGAAGACGATCGTGTCCTCCTCTGACGTCTCCGTCACCTGGGCGAGGAAGTGCAGGCTCCCGTGGACACCCGTGTGCGTCGAGACGTACTCGCCGAGGACGCACACGATCTCCTCGACCTCGACGGTGCACGAGCCGACGACGGCCGCGGACGGGTCCTTCAGGTCGAAGGCGTCCCGGAACCCGACGACACGCGGCGTCGTCGGAAGAGCCAGTCGGAACGTGTCGCCAGGGTGCGCGCTGTCGGGCACGGCCCACGTCGCGTCGACGCGGACGGAGTCCCACTGCTGGACGGTGCCGCTCGGGTGCGAGACCGTGACGCCGGTGATCGCGTCGATCTCGACGGCTGCCGCGGACGACGCGGCGGCGGTCACGCCGACGAGCCCGAGCAGCAGCGTCATGGTCGATGCCAGCGCCCACGCGAGGGCTGGTCGTCTGCTCGCCCGCGCCGGGCGTGCCGAGGGCTGGGTGGACATGCTCCTCCTCGCAGAGATCATGGAGGGGATCCGTCGGATCCCCGTACATGACTCCTGGACACATGTCCGTGCTCACTCTGACGCCGTCGCGTGGGAGTCGTCACCTGGCGTGCGGCCCAGCGCGGAACCGGCGTGGCGGGCCTGCTGACCACGTCCCAGGTGGTCTCCGGCAGCACGACGCTCTCGGCCCGACCGTCGCGAGTCCGGGCCGAGAGCGTCGTGTCCGCTCGTCAGCTGTCGGAGAGCGCTCCTGTCCCGCGGTCCACGCCACGCCGCCGCCCGCTGAGCTGCAGCGCGATCCCCAGCAGCAGGAGCAGCGACCCGACACCGACGACCCCGACGAGTGCCGAGCCTGTGTGGGCGAGGCCCTTCGACGGAGGATCGGGTACCACCGGAGCGGGCGGCTGCGTCGGGTTCTGCGTGCAGAGCGGGTTCTCCGCGACACACTCCGAGGCCGGTGACACGCCCGTCGGCACGAGGAAGTTCACCAGGAGGTGGTCGCCCTGATCCGGATGCGGTCGCACGCGGACCTGGTACGTGACGGTCGCCGTCTCCGCGGGCTCCACGGTGCCCGTCACGAGCAGCGCGTCCGCGGTCGGCCCCGACACGTCGAGACCGCCCGTGGTGGTCACGTTCCCGACCCAGACCGCGTCGTCGAGCACGCCCGCGAGGTGGTCGGTGAAGTCCACCGCGACCGCCCCTTGCCCGGTGTTCTCGAACGCGAGGGTGTAGGTGAGGACCTGTCCCTCCCGAACCGTCGTCCCGGACTCGGGCGACACGCTCTTCGACGGCGCGATCTCACCCACGAGGTTCGTCGTGCAGTCAGAAATGTCGAGCGCTGCCAGCGCCTCGACCAGCTCCTCCGCGCCCGTCGCCAGGGACGACGCCGCGACGGGAGCGCCTGGTTCGCACACCGGCTCGGTCGGGGCCTCCTCGCCGGGCCGGAGGAGGAAGTTCGCGATGACGTCGTCCCCGCGCTCGCCCGCGGGCCGCACGAGCACCTCGTACGTCACGGTGACGACCTGGCCCGGTTCGAGCGACCCGGTGATCGAGATCCGGTTCGTGTCTCGCGTCGCGACGAGCGCCGTGTCCGACGCCGCGGGCTCGACGGTCAGGTCGGCGTCGTCGAGCACGTGGGTCAGGTCGTCGACCCGGTCGACGGAACCCGGCGCCTGACCCACGTTCGCGAAGGTGAGCGTGTAGACGAGGCGTCGCCCCGCGACGACCGGTGTCCCGGACGCGGGGTCGACCGACTTCCCCGCGACGATCTCCGGGACGGGGTGCTCGGTGCACCTCGGGTCGCCTGCCTCGCAGGTCGCGGGTGGCTCCTCTCCCCGCTCCAGGAGCACGTTGCCCAACCGGTTGTCGCCGCGAGCACCGTCCGGCCGGACGGTCACGGTGTAGGAGACCGTCACCGTCTGCCCGGCGGCGAGCGTTCCGGTCACGGCGATGGCACCGTCGGTCCCGCTGCTGACGGTCAGCGCCGGGTCCGACGACTGCGGGGACACCGTGAGGTCCGCGTCGTCGAGCACGCCCGACAGGTCGTCGACGTAGTCGACCGGGCCGGGCGCCTGGCCCGTGTTCGCGAACGTGAGGGTGTACGTCACGTCCTGGTCCGGCAGGACCGTCGTCCCCGAGGCCGGGTCGGCGGACTTTGCTGCCCCGACGTTCGGGAGCGGCGTGACCGTGCAGGTCGCATCGCCGTCCACGCACGTGGTGGGCGGTGCCTCACCGGTGCTGACGAGGAAGTTGTCCGCGGAGTCGTTGCCTCGGCTCGCCTCGTCGTTGACCTCGACCTGGTACGTCACGGTGACGGTCTGGCCGGCGGCCAGCTCGCCGGTCACCCGGAACGAACCGTCGACCACGTCGGAGACGACCAGGGCGTCGTCCGACGCGGAGGGAGGAGTGGTCATCGTCGTGTCGTCGAGGACGTCGTCGAGGAGGTCCGTGCTGTCGACCGCGACCGGCCCCTGGCCCTGGTTGTCGAACGTCAGCGTGTACGTCAGGACCGTCCCCGCGACCACGGGGTCGGAGGAGGCCGAGACCGCCTTCCCGACCGCGAGCCGCCCGACGGGCGTGAGCGTGCAGTCCGGCCGCTGCGCGTCGCTCGGCTGGCACACCGGATCCACCGGTGGCGTCTCACCCGGAGTCAGCAGGAAGTTCGCCGCCAGGTCGTCACCGCGCTCACCGTCACCACGCACCGTCACCTGGTACGTCACCGTGAACGTCTCCCCCGCAGGAACCGGCCCCGCGATCGTGATGACCGCACCGTCACGCACCACCGACAGGTCGTCCGAACCCGGCTCGACCGTCACGTCCGCGTCGTCGAGCACGTGCGTCAGGTCGTCCACATGATCGACCTGACCGACACCCCGACCCACGTTCTCGAAGAACAACGTGTACGTCAGCACCGTCCCCGCCACCACCGGCGTCGCATCGGGTTCCACCGACTTCCACGACACGAGCTGCGCCACGGGGTGCTCGGTGCAGGAGACGGCGTCGTCCTCGCACTGCGGGTCGGTCGTGCCCGTCGGGGCGAGGACGTTGCCGAGCAGGTTGTCCCCCCGCTGACCGTCAGGGTCGACCGACACCGTGTAGCTCACCGTGACGGACTGACCGGGCGCGAGCGAGCCCGTGACGGTGAACGACCCGTCGGTCACGGCCGAGGCGACGAGCGTGCCGTCCGAGGCCGCGGGATCGGTGACGAGCGTGGCGTCGTCGAGCACGTCCGCGAGGTCGTCGGTGTGGTCGACCGGTCCGGTCGCCTCCCCCTCGTTCACGAACGTGAGGGTGTAGGTGACCTCGTCACCTGCCTGCACCGTGGTCCCCGGGGCGGGATCGGACGACTTCGACGCCACGACCAGCGGGATCGGGGTGCTGGTGCACCCCGCGTCACCCTCGTCGCACTCCGCAGGGGGCGTACCGCCCGGCGCGACGAGGAAGTTGTCCGCGCGGTTGTCGCCCCGCTCGGCGTCGGGCCGGACGGTCACCTCGTAGGTGACGGTCGCCGTCGTACCGGGCGCGAGCTCACCGCCGATGGCGAACCGCTCGGCCGCGACACCGCTCACCGTGACCGACGGCGTGTCCGACTCCGGGACGCCGGTGAGCTCGGCGTCGTCGAGCACACCCGCGAGGACGTCCTCGCGTGCGACGGGTGCCGTCACGGCGCCGGTGCTCTCGATCGTCACCGTGTAGGTGAGGACGGTGCCCGCGCGCACGGGGTCGTCGGACGCAGCCACCGACTTCGTGTAGACCACGGCGGCGATCGGCGTGCTCGTGCAGTTCGGGAGATCCGGGTCTGCCGGATCGCAGTCCGGCGTCGACGGCGGAGTCTCGTCCGGCCCGAGCAGGAAGTTCACCGCCGTGTCGTCGCCTCGCTCGCCGTCCGGGCGGACCGTGACGACGTAGCTCACGACGGCGGTCTGTCCGGGAGCGACGGAGCCCGTGATCGCGATCTCGTCACCGGTCCGGGTCGCGGCGAGCCCGACGCCCGCCACCGGCCCCTGCGTCACGTCGGCGTCGTCCGCCACGAACGCGAGGTCGTCCACCGCGTCGACGTCGGCCGGCGCCGCACCGAGGTTCTCGAAGAACAGCGTGTAGGTGATCGTCGAGCCGGCGACGACCGGGTCCGAGGATGCCTCGGCCTCCTTCCACTGGCGGAGGTTCGAACCGGGCACCACCACCGTCGCGCACGGGGGGGTTCCTGGGGAGACCGACCCCGGTAGGCAGGCCAGGTTCTCCAGCACGTGGTCACCGCCCGCCGTGTAGGTGAGCGTGTAGGAGACCGTCGCCGACTCACCGGCCGCGAGCGGCCCTTCCCACGAGATCACGGGAGACGTGAAGCCCGCGGTCCCCGACGAGGCGGTGATGCTCGACTCGTCGAGGTCTGCGTCGTCGAGCACGTCGCTCAGGTCGTCGTCCATCCGCGCGGGCGCCGAGGCCGTCGCGTCGCCGGGCCCGACGTTCGTCACGGTGACCGTGTACGTGACGGTGTTGCCGACCGCGGGGAGCGTCGACGTGCTCGCCGTCTTCGCGATCGTCAGGCGAGGCAGCTCGAGTCTCGTCTCCGCGCACGGCACCCCCGTGCCGGGGTCGACGCCTCCCACCGGCGGACTGCACGGCGGCGTCGGTCCGTTGCCGCGGAAGGCGACGTTGCGGACCAGGCCGTCACCGCTACCCGTGAGCGTCGCGGAGTAGGTCAGGACGACGGAGGACCCCTGGAGCAGGGGCCCCGACCAGGACAGCCGTGGGCTGGTGAACGACGGCGCGGCGCCGACGCTCGCGGTCGCGTCGGCGTTGTACGTCGCGTCGTCCAGGACTCCGGTCAGGTCGTCGGTGACGATGGCGGGGTTCGCGCTCGTGTAGGGCGCATCGCCCGTGTTCGTGGCGGTGACGGTGTACGTCACGACGTCGCCGATCCGTGTGTCCTCGGTCGCGTCCGACGACTTCGTGATGCTCAACGCCGGGGACGTCGGGCACGTCGTCGCGTCGTCCACGTTGTTGAGGGAGTTGGGGTCGCTCTCGTTCGCGAGGACGGAGGCGGTGTTCACGACGCACGCGGTCGCTCCCGGCGGCATGGTGGCCACGATCTGGATCGTCGTCGACCCCCCCGGCGGCAGAACCGCGCCCGTGCAGGTGATGAGGTTGAAGCCCCCGGTGCACCCTGGGGTGGGCGAGGACACTCCGGTGAGCGAGAACGGGACGGCGTCTCTCAGCGTGAACCCGCTGGACGTCCCCGGCCCGTTGTTCGTGACCGTCAGCGTGTACGTGAAGGTACCCCCTGGCGCGACCTCGGCGGGGCCGTCCTTCACGACCGCGAGGTCCGTGGGCAGGCCGGGCGACGCGGTGCCGTCGTTGTTGCTGCTCGACGGCCCCGCCTGCTGGCTGACGATCTCGAAGGTCGGGCTCGCCGACGTGGGGTTGTTGATGCGCACCTGCGTGACGACGCCGGACGCGTTGTCGGACAGACCGACGTTCCCGTTCCCGTAGACCCATTGGGCACCGAACGCCCCGCTCAACCCGAGGGACGCCGTGCTGAAGGCCGAGGTCTGGCCGGTCGTCGGGTTGATGCGGTAGGCGACCGTTCCCTCGTGGAACGCCCAGACGAACCCGTCCTTGAAGATGATGTCCGACGTGTTGGGGACGGGCTGGGACAGCGTGATCGGCGTCGCCACCAGCGTCGTGACGTTGACCGCGTACAACCGCGACATGACCGGGTCGGACGTGTCCGGCAGCGACGCGCGGACGAAGAAGGTGTCTGCCGACGCGCCCGCCCCGAACGTGCCGGCGTTCCAGTACTGGATGCCGGGGAGCGCGGGGAGCCCGCTGACGGTGCCGAGCACCGTGACGACGCCACCCTGTCCGACCCGGACCAGGTCGTTCTTCGACGCGACGGGGGTCCGCTGCATCCCGTAGATGTAGTTGTCGGACACCCGGTAGCCGATCCCGTTGTACCCGATGCCCGACGTCGGGCCGTCGGGGACGAACGTCACCGAGCCGGCACCCTGGATCGCGGTGTACATACCGGTGGGGTCGTTCTGCGCCACGAACACACGGGCCGGGTCCACGGGGAACGGGTCGCCGGGCGCGGCGACCGCGTCGGACGCCGTCCAGGGCAGGAGCGCTGACGACACGACGAGCGCCGTCGCCGCGGCGGCGAACCGCCTCCACGCCGTGCGGCGACGGACGGACCCGCGGCGCGGACTCTTCGTCCCTGACGTTCGATCGATCCTCATCAATCGCTCCCTGTCGGCTGGGTCGTGCGTTCCCGGTTCACCGCTGCGCGTGCGTGCCTCGTCCACCAGAGGTACCTGTGTCCTGCCCCTCCGGGGGCTGGGCGCGTCCGGTACCAGAGCTGCGTTCCACCGTTCGAAGACGTCGACGGTCGCCGTCCCCGTGCGCGCCGAACCTCCCTGCTCGTCCCGGCGCTGGCATCGGCTCCGACGCTACGGAGGTATCTCCTGGGCGACACCCGAGACCCCCTGTTTCTAGGGGGATGAAGTTGTGGGCGACAACCAGGCGCACGGGAGAAAACGGCCAAGTCGGCCGACGCGGCACCACGGGGTCGGTCCCGATGAAGCGGTGTGCGTCACCGTGGGCCGGGCGCCGTGTCCAGGCAGTACATGAGGACAGACAGCCAGACCCGTCACGCACCACCGTCGCTGCCGCCCTGGCCCGAGCGGGTCGCGCGGCACGATCGGCGCCGACGAGCCCACCTGGTCGTCGGCGTCCTCGCGTCGGTCTCAACGGTCCTTCTCGCCGTCGTCTGGCCCGTCGGTCTGGTGGCCTGAGCCCGGGGGACTGTCGGTCGGACGCACTCGCGTCGCCGAGTCCGGTCCCGAGGAGGTGACGAGCACAGCAGACGCACGGAAGCCGTGCTCGAGACGAGCGATCCGCGCCTCCAGCCGACCGAGCTCGGCGCGCAGCTGCGCGCGGTAGGCGCCCACCGCAGGTGGGTGCACCTGCATCCCGATCACCCGCCCGCCGACCCGGATCGCGCTCTCGAACCCCTCGAGCTGACGCCGCGCGAGCGCTGCGTCACCTCGAAGGACCGTGAGACGCGCGTCGCGAGCCTCACGGACGGCCGCCGCCGGAGGAAGCTCTCTGCAGTGGCGGTGCATGATGTCGAGGGTGAGGTCGGGCACGGGGCTCCCATCGGATGCCGAGAAGACTGTGTCGACTCCCATGACCCCGTCCCAGGGCCCGGATGACGGCGGACGGTCAGTCACGGAGCGCCACGCAGCCCTCGGCGCCGGAGAGCGTGTCCGCGGCGGACTGGAAGGCCAGCGCCGACCACACGTCGATCACGTGCTCGTCGCTCCACCCGAGCAGGGCGAGCTCCAGGTCACCGATCACCGCGGCCGCGCCGGCCCACCACGACCCGCTCCGTGCTTCTGAGCGAGCGAGGCCGTCCACGAAGACCCACACCAGCGCACGGCGGAGCTCCTGATCCGTCTCGGCGCTGTGCAGCGACGCGGACATCGAGTCGACGACGCTCATCACACCCCGTGAGTACGGCTCCGACCCGTCGCCGTGCCGACGGCGTGCACGCAGGACATAGGCCGCCGTCGCCTGCCGCAGGGTCCTCATCGATCGTCGGGTCCTGGGCCGTCCGTGCCGGCCGTCGTCAAGCACACTCACACCCGACATGACCCGTACCACGGGACGGCGATGACGCGAGTCCCGGATCGGAGACCGGTCGGTCCTGTGCTCACCCTGGAAACGGGGGCGCGAATTCCCCACCTCTGGAAGACTTCGCATGACGTGCCGGCGTGACTGTTTCCGGGGGCCTGTGCTCGATGGCCCTGACGAGAGGAGCGTGGATGGCCGTGAGCGAACCACCCGTCCGCCCTTCAGACGCCGCTGGACACTGGCGCGGCGCTCGGCTCGGGGTCGTCGACGACCACGCCGCCATGAGGCTCGGGGTGGCAGGGCTCTTCGCCCAGACCCCCGACATCCGGGTCGTCGCCGGCGCGAGCGGAGTCCGCCCGCTGCTCAACGCGACGGACGACCTCGACCTCGTCCTGCTCGATCTTCGCCTGGCCGACGGGTCGACCCCGAGCCAGAACGTGCGGCTGCTCGCTGCCGCCGGGATCGACGCTCTCGCCTACACCTCCGGCGACGACCCGACACTCGTCCGCGAGGCCGCCCGTGCGGACGTCGTCGGCATGATCCGCAAGTCGGAACCCCCCGACGTCCTCGTCGAGGCAGTGAGGTCCGCCCTCCGCGGCGACGTCGTCGCCTCGACCGACTGGGCGGCCGCCCTCGACGGTGACGACGCCATCCCCGAGGCCGGGCTCACGTCGCGCGAGGCGCAGGTCCTCGAGCTCTACGCCTCGGGCGAGAAGGCCGAGCGCGTCGCGCACATCCTCGGCATCTCGCGCGAGACCGTGCTGGACCACGTCCGGAAGATCCGGGCGAAGTATGCCTCCGTCGACCGGCCCGCCAAGACGAAGATCGACCTGTTCCGACGAGCGATCGAGGACGGCATCATCGGGCCACCCTCATGAGCAGACGGCGGCACACCGAGCGGCTCTGGGGACGCGACGCGAGCCCGGCCGAGCACGTCGACCGCCGGCTCGGCTGGCTCATGTCTCTCGGTGGCGCGACTCTTGTCCTGGTCGCACTCTCTCGTGCGCGTCAGGGCTGGGTGCTCATGGAGCCGTGGTGGAACGCGGCGGCCATCGCACTTCTCGCCCTGTGCCTGGTCCCCGCCGTCCTCGGCGACGTCCTGCCGTTCCCCGCGCTCCGAGTCCTGTGGACGCTCACTCCGCCCGTCTACCTCGTCCTTCTCCTCACCTGGGCCGCCGCGGCGACGGCTCCTGCGGACACCACCGGGCAGGTCCCCTGGATCTGGGAGGTCGAGGCGTACGCGGTGACCGTCGTCCTCCTCGTCGCGCCGTGGCAGCTGGCTGCCGGGATGGCGCTCGTCACCCCGCTGGTGGTGCCTGCCACGATGTGGCTCGCCGACCTCCCCGTCACGACCTCGACCTGGGCGCAGGTGGCGACCCACGTCGGCAACGTGGCCTTCGTCGCGATCTTCGTCGCGATCAGGACCCAGCTCAGCCGACTCGCCGCGGCCGGGGCAGCCGCCGCAGAGAAGGAACGAGATCGCATCGCGGCAGTCGTCGCCGCCGCCGAGCACCAGAGGACGGCCACGATCGTGCACGACGAGATCCTGGCGACCCTTGCCCTCGCCGCACGCTCCGACTCGACGGCTACGCCGTCCCTCGTCGCGCAGGCCGCCCGTGCCCAGCGCGTGCTCGACCTGGAGACCGGCCTCGAACGCGACGAGGGCGGCCCGACCAGTGTGCGCAAGCTCGCCGAGGAGATCACCGCCCGGGTCGACGAGATCGTCCCTTCCGCACGGCTTCACGTCGAGGTCGGCACGGGATCGGTTCCGCAGGACGTGGCCGAGGCGGTGCTCGCCGCGACGGTAGAGGCGCTGCGCAACACGTGGCGGCACGCCCGCGACCCTGAGTCCGGTGTTCTTCGAGCAGTCGAGGTCGACGCCCGTGTCGACGCGCAGTCCATCGGCGTCGAGGTCCGCGACCACGGTCCAGGGTTCGACCCACGCGCCGTCCCGGTGCAGCGGCTCGGCATCAGACACAGCATCGTCGGGCGCATGCAGGCGCTGACCAACGGTTCCGGACTGGTCCGCTCCATCCCGTCCGAGGGCACGCGTGTGACCCTCCGGTGGCACGCGTGACGGTCCTGTCGAGGCCGACCCGGACTACCGGCGCCGCCTCCGGCCTCGGGACGCGCGCCGCGCGAGCAACGCTGATGATCGTCTGGGCGACCGGTGTCGTGCGCGTCGCGCTGGACTGGCACGAACGTGCCTGGTGGCAGTCCGTCGTCGGGCTCGCGGTCGTCCTCGTCGGCTCGCTCGTCCTCACGTCGCCGGGCGACGACGACCTGCCCGTCGTGCGCGCCTCGATCGTTGCCGCCGTGCCGGTGGTGAACGCCGTCCTCCTGCTCCCCACGTTGCCGGTCGCGCACGACGAGGTGTGGTTGCTCGACATCGGCGCCTATCTCGCAGCACTTCTGATGGTGCGAGGGTCGGTCGCTCTCGGTTGGATCGGCGGAGGCGCCCTGCTGCTGGGGCTGCTCGCCTGGATCACGGTGCACCGACCGAGCGCTCCCGAGGCGTTCGAGCTGGTCGTCCAGCCGGCGATCGCGCTCGCCATCGGTACGGTGTGGCGACGTCTGCTCGTCCGGACCACGTCCCGCATCACCGCCTACCGAGCGGCACAGCTGCGCGCACAGCTGCAGGCCGAGGTGACACGGGACCAGACGGCCCGCAGCCGTGCGCGCCTGGTCGCCGTCCAGGAGCGGGCGGCTCCCCTCCTTCACGAGATCGTCGAGTCCGGCGGACTCTCACCTGACGATCGAGCGCGAGCCCGCGAGGTCGAAGCAGGGCTCCGCGACGAGCTGCGTGCACCGATGGTGGCCGTGGCGCCTCTCGCTCAAGCGGTCGCGCTGGCGCGACGCCGCGGGGTCGACGTCCTCCTGCTCGACGACCGCGGGCCCGGCGCGGGCCCCGTGGACTCGCGCATCCTGAGCGAGGTCGCGACCCTCGTCGCGGCCCTCCGTCGCGGACGCGCGACAGTCAGGGCGCTCCCCCCGGGGCGGGACCATGCCCTGACGGTCGTCGTCGACGACGGGGACCGGACCGTGCGCCGTGAGTTCGACGACTGAACCGTGCAGACCTCACCACGGAACGGTGGGGTCCGTGGCCCTCACGGGCGGGGCGCCCGAGGTCGGTACGCGGGTGTCCGCCCCGCCCAGCGCCGAGGTACCTCGTAACGAGGGCACGGCAAGGCGCTGCACGCTCGCGTCGACGACGCCGAACACCTCGCCCCAGGGGCTCTTCACGATGCCCATCCGACCGAAGACACCGTCGGTGACAGGGGAGAGAACCGTCGAGCCGAGGCGTACGGCGCGGTCGACGGCGAGGTCGGCGTCGGTGGCGTTCAGCCAAGGGAGCCAGAACGCCGGTACGGACTCGGGAAGCGCGGTGTTGAGCTGAATACCGCCGATGAGCTCACCACCGTCCAGCGCATGGAACATGCTGTAGGGCGTTCGAGGACTGTCGACCGTGAGGTACGTGTAGTGGAAGAGCCTGCTGTAGAACTGGAGCGCGGTCTCGTAGCTCCGCGTGTGCAGGTCGCTCCAGGCGAGCGCGTGGCGCGGGCCGGGGCTCGAGCTCAGCACCCGACGTCCGGGGTCCCGCAACGCCAGCGCTGCCCCGTTCGGATCGAGGGCATGGACGAACTCCGAGGAGCGCCCCGAGCGCACCGGACCGACGTACCCGCCCGCGTCCCGGATGATCTGCACCGACGCTGCCAGGTCCGTGACCTCGAAGTGCGGCGTCCAGCCCTCCGACGCGTCGACGTCCATCGGTCCGATGCGGACGTGGTCGGCAGGGCACGTCGCAGTCACCCCTGCCGGGCCCGACGTCACCTCGAACCGCCAGCCGAAGAGGCTCGCGTAGTACGCGGCAGCTGCCTCCGGATCGGTCGTCGCCAGGGTGAGCCATCGCGGCGAGCCGGCTGTCCGGCGCACTCTTCCGGTCGTGGTCATGGGGTGCTCCCGTCCGTCGGGTCCGTCCGGCGGACCGCTGTGCGGTCCTGGTCCTGGTCGCCACCGAGAGGCACGACCGTGCGCTGCCCGTAGAGGGTGACCACCCCAGGGCGCGCGGCGCTCTCGTCGAACTGGTGCCACGGTCCGGCGACGTCCCGCGACGAGGGCGTGCCTGCGTCGGCGTGGTCGAGAACCTCGGGGGGCAGGAGGGTCGTCACCACGGTCCCCTCCCCCACGCCCGGTCTCTCGATCGTGGTGCGGGCGCCCGTCCTCTCGCCGAGGCGGCCGACGACGAGCAGCCCGAGCCTCCCGAGATCGATCAGGGCGTCGTCCGGCCTGGCGATCCGGGCGCGGGCCTTCTCCAGCGCAGCCCCGTCGAAGCCGATGCCGTGGTCCCGGACGCGGACGATCACGCAGGCGCCGTCCGTGGCCACCCGCACCTCGACGCGTGTGGAGGGCTGGGAGTACGTCGTCGCGTTGTCCAGCACCTCGGCGAAGAGGTGGATGAGGTCACCCGTCATCGGTCCTCGCACGAACGGGTCGCACGCTGCGACGATGTCGACCCGTGCGTACTGCTCGACCTGGGACGCCGCTGACCGGAGGACGTCGACGAGGCTCATCGGGGGGGCCGTCCGCCGGGTCGTCCTCGCCCCGGCGATGACCAGCAACGAGTCGCAGCTCCGGCGGAGCTGGGTAGCGAGGTGGTCGAGCCGGAACAGGCGGGAGAGCGCCTCGGGATCCTCCTCGAAGCGCTCGAACTCGTCGAGCAGGACGAGCTGGCGCCGGACGAGGCTCGACTCGCGCTGCGCAACGGTGCTGAGGGCCTCCTTCAAGGACGCTCGGTGTCTCGCCTGGGCGGTCGCCATGTCGACGGTGGTCGACACCAGCTCGTCGATCCGCCGCGAGACACGGCTGATCTCGTCGTCGCCCGTCGCCGGAGACCTCTGCGGGTCGACGCGGACCACGGTCCGGCCTTCCTCGATCCACCGCAACCTCGTCGGCAACGCGGCAACGCTCTCCTCGGTCCGAGCCGCGAGCTCCTCCAGCGGCCGGATCACGCTTCGCGCGAGGACCGGTGCGGCCACCGCAAGCCCTGTGACGGTCACCAGCGCGACCAGTCCGGCGGCCGCTCCGGTCACCAGGGAGGCCCTGGTCGCGGCACGAGCGGCCTCCGCCGATCGCTCCGCCAGGTGGTCCTGAGCCTCGCGGAGACTGGCCGCGTAGGCGCCGTACCCCGCCGGGCCTCCGTCCCTCGCCGGGACGAGCGCGGGGATCGCCGGCGGGTCGGAGACGTCCTGAACGGCCTGTTCCGCCGCGCGGGCGCTCCTCTCGGCGGCGGTGCGGAACGCGGCGTCGGCCAGCAGGTCCGGCTCGCCCGATGCCGTCCCCGCCCGTGCGAGCAGGTCCCAGGTCGACGCATCGACGGCGAGCACGTTCACGGCGGAGAGCGCATCCAGCTCATGAGCCAGCGCCCGGTCGGTGAGACCCCGGGCGAGGAGAGCGGGAAGCGTCGCCACCTCGTGGCGCATGCGCGCGTACGCGGTCGCGAGCTCGACCGCGCCGGCATCCCCGCGTGCAGCCCTCTCCCGGAGGTCGAGCCGCTCCGGGCCGCTTCGCGCGATCAGCTCGTCGGCGTGCTGCGCCACGTTCTCGGGGAGCGTGCCCGTGAGGGGCCGCATCTCGTCCAGCAGGGTGTCGAGGGCGATGTCGGTCGCTTCGTGAGCCCGCTCGGCCGTCGGCCCCGGGAGCCCGACGGCGGCCCGGGACTCCCGCTCGAGGGCGACGTCGAACGCCACGAGCCCCGGTGCGATCGACACCATGTGCTCCGCCGCCCGAACCTGCTCGTACGCCGACACCCGATCCTTGATGATCCAGCCCGCACCGCACGCGACGACGAGCACAGGGATCCACGACGCCACGAGCAGTCGTGCCCGGAGCGAGCCTGGGCGCCGACGGCTCGGTGGGCCGATCGGCCGGCGGCCCTGGTCGCCGTCGCCTACGGTCCGGACCGCGGGGCGCCTCATTCTCCTCACGTCCTCCAGGACCCGTCGCCGCCCCGACGATGACGTCGCGTCCGCACCTCAGCCCTCCGTGCTCTGGATCCGCGCGAGCTCACGCTCGAGCCAGGGCACCAGGAGCTTCATGCCTTCGTCCGCGAGGTGGACGTCGTCCGCCAGGTAGATGTCCTGCCCGTCCTCCGTCTCGCTGCGGCACGACCCTCCGCTCGGGCACAGGGCTGCCTGCAGGTCGAGGAGGAGGACGCCCGGCCTCTCGGCGGCATAGGTCTCCAGGACGTCGTTGAACGCCCGCATCTGGCCAGGATCCGAGATGATCCCGTTCGTCGGCCGGTCCGTCATGAGCACGATCCGCGCATGGGGCGCGCTCGCGGCGGCCCAGCCGACGAGCTGGTCCAGGTGCGCCCGGTAGCGGTCGACCCACTCATGGTCACGCGGCTCGAGCCAGCGTTCCCCCAGCAGCTGCTCGGCCGCGTCCCACGACGAGTGGACGACAA
Source organism: Cellulosimicrobium sp. GQ32 (assembly GCF_059758455.1). Taxonomy (NCBI): domain Bacteria; kingdom Bacillati; phylum Actinomycetota; class Actinomycetes; order Micrococcales; family Promicromonosporaceae; genus Cellulosimicrobium; species Cellulosimicrobium sp. GQ32. The sequence goes on from NZ_JCAXEP010000005.1 coordinate 209,961, forward strand.
CGAGGTCCGGCTGATGGGACTCGATGAGCTGGGGGTACGACTCTCTCCACGAGGCGCACCGTGCCTGATCCGTCCACTCGTACCCGCTCGACGCCCGGACCTTCCCGTCAGGCTCGAAGATCCCGCACCCGCCGACCCCCCCGTCGACGACCCCGAACGAGCCGGTGCCGTGCTCCACGAGCATCGTCGCGACGTCGTTGGCCAGGGAGTCGCCCAGAGTCAGGACGACGGGCCTCCCTCCCGCGTGCCCCGGTTCGAGCGTGAAGTCACGATCCGCGTCCGTGACGAGCACGTCGGTCGAGCTGAGCTGGGCGTCCTTCACTCCGGGGCCGTAGACGCCCGCGACCAGCACGAGAGCGGACGCGAGACCGAGTGCGGGGACCGCTCGCGAGACCCGCCAGGGCGCGCGCCGAAGGCGCTCGGTCAGTCCGTGGTGCAGCGCCAGCGCGAGGAGCCAGGTCACACCGCCCCCGACGATGAAGAGCCCCAGCGGCTCGATGCCGCGTCCCGACGCGATGAGGAACCAGTACACCGGCAGGTGGAGGAGGTACACCGTGTACGAGACCCGCCCGAACGAGGTGAACACCCGTGCCGCGAAGAAGCGGGAGAGCACGTTCGCGTCGGAGCAGAGCGACGCCGTGAAGATCGCCGCGGCCAGAGCGACGGCGGCGATCCCGCCCTGATAGAGCCAGGGTTCGTGGTAGGAGGTCGTCAGGAGCGAGGCGGCGAGCACCGCCGCGAGGCTCACGACGCTCACGGTCGTCACCCCGAACCGGGCAGCCGCCGTGGGCTCGCCCTGCACGCCGCTCTCGATCCGTCGCGCGGTCCGCGCGTAGACGACTGCGGCCATGAGCGCGCCGACGACGAAGCCGACGGCACGGGTCTCCGTCCCGAGGTAGAGACGGTCGCTGTTGCTCCCGTCCCACATCAGCGGCGCCACCGCGGCGCTCGCCAGAGCGAGGCCGACCAGGGCGGCCACGACCACCCGAGGCCGTCCGCGGCACACGAACCACAGCCCGAGCAGCACGAACGGCCAGACCACGTAGAACTGCTCGGTGATCGACAGGGACCACATGTGCGCCAGGGGGCTGATCTGGCCCGCCTGGTCCCAGTACGCGTCGCCGGACGTCAGCTGGCGCCAGTTCGCGATCTGGAGCACCGAGAAGACCGCCTTGTCGGCGGCCGCCCGGAGCTCCTGGGGCGTTCCCCAGATCCACACGAGCAGGAGCACGACGGCGAGCGTGACGAGCAGGCCGGGAACGAGCCGCTTGACACGCTTGACGAAGAACGAGCCGAGATCGATCCGGCCCGTCCGACCGAGCTCGCGCAACAGCAGCAGGGTGATGAGGAAGCCGGAGATGACGAAGAAGACGTCGACGCCGAAGAGTCCTCGCGGCGACCAGTTCGTGTGGTAGAGCAGGACGGACGCGATCGCGATCCCCCTGAGGCCGTCCACAGCGGGGAAGAACCACGGTGAGGGGCCCTGGGGCGCAGGACGCTCGGCGGTGCGCACCTCGTCCGCCGTCGGCGGACCGGCGGGAGCGGACGCGACAGGAACGAGCACAGGCGAGACGCCCTGCGGGGCAGATCGGGGCTCGTCGGGAACGAACTGCAGGACCGGGGGTGCCGGAGCGACGGTCGACGTCCCGTGCCACGCGGGCCCGGACACCGGGACCACCGTCTCTGGCGGGCCCGGCCGTCGCGTCGGCACCGCTACCTCTTCCGGACGTGCGAGGCCGCTGTCGTCGGGCTTCGCGTGCCGCGGCAGGGCCACCAGCTCGCCGTGACCACGGCGTGGCCACGCCTCGAGCGCCCGCTCTCGCTCTCGCTCTCGCTCTCGGAGCAACCGTCGCTCTCGACGCGTCATCATGGGCGGGCGGGGCGTGGTGCTGGCGTCCGACGCGTCGCGGTCCGCCTCGCCGGTCGGGAGTGCGACGACCGTCCGAGGGTCTCCCGTCACGTGCCTACGCTCCCGCCTGAACGTCCGCGTCCGCCCGCGCGACGGCGGGCTCCGCCGGCATCCGAGCGACTGTGTCGACGTCGCCCGTGAACTCCGGGAGCCGGTCGGCGAGCCCCAGGAGGTTCGCCACGGCGGCAGCGACCCGGCTCGACGCCTTCCCGTCCCCGAAGGGGCTCACCGCAGCAGCCATGGTCCGGTGGTGCGCCTCGTCGCTCAGGAGCCGCTCGAGCGAGTCGACGATGCGTCGTGGGTCGGTCCCGACGAGCTCTGCTGCGCCCGTCGCGATGGCCTCGGGACGCTCCGTGGTGTCTCTCGTCACGAGGACGGGGACGTCGAGCGCCGGCGCCTCCTCCTGGATGCCGCCGGAGTCGGTGACCACGACGCGCGCCCTGGAGAGCAGGCGGGCGAAGGGCCCGTACGCCAGCGGTTCGAGGATCCGCACGTTGTCGAGCCCGGCGAGCGGAGGCAGAAGGAGCTCCCGCACCCGGGGGTTCAGGTGCACCGGCACCGCGACGAGGACGTCTGGCCGGCTCCGGGCCACCTGCCCGAGTGCCGTGCCGATCGCGCCGATGCCGCCGTCCCACGACTCGCGGCGGTGTGCCGTGGCGACGACGATCGGGCGGCCGGACTCCATCGCGGCGTCGACGACGGCGTCTCCTGTGGGGCGAGCCCGGCCCGCCGCCTCGATCAACGCGTCGATGACGGTGTTACCCGTGGTCACGACCGACTCGGGCGCGATCCCCTCGGCATGGAGCTGAGCCGCCGCGACGCTGGTGGGCGCACAGTGCAACGCGGTGATCGCGCTGACGAGGCGGCGGTTCCCCTCCTCAGGGAACGGTGAGTACAGGTTCCCGGTACGAAGACCGGCCTCGACGTGCACGACGGGCACCTTGGCGTGGTAGCCGGCCAGCGCCCCCGCGAACGCGGTACTGGTGTCTCCCTGGACGATCACTGCGCGGATGTCGTGCTCGCGCATGACCTGGCCGACGCCGCTCAGTGCACCGGCGACGATCTGGTCGAGCGACGCCCCGGGCTGGAAGAGATCGAGATCATGGTCCGGAACGATGCCGAAGAGCTGGTTGACGGGATCCAGCATGTGCCGGTGCTGCCCGGTGACGATGACGCGCGGTCGCACGGCGCCCTGCGCCTGCAGGGCGTGCACGACCGGTGCCATCTTGATCGCCTCGGGCCGCGTTCCGTACACGACCGCGACCTCGGGGATCCTGTCGGTGGAGTGGTGAGGTGTCATCGTTCTGCTTGCCTTTCGGGAGTTCAGGAGAGGGACGGCGCCGTCGGGGCGGTACGTCGTCCGCGCGAGCGCCGCCGGGACGGCACCGGGAAGAGATCGACCTCGAGGGAGAGCCCTCGCAGGAGCGGCCGGTGGACCGCGAACCAGACCACGGTCCCGAGCGCCCAGGGGGCGAGGACGAGGACTGCGGTCACGCTCCACCCGTTCAGGGCACCGGACGACGACAGCGCGAGCGCGAGCGCGATCGACAGGGCGTTGTGCGTCAGGAAGACCGGTAGGGAGAGGTTCGCGGCGAAGCGCAACCCCGGGTGCGGCGCGCGCGAGTCCGGCAACGCGAACGACGCGGCGACGACGATCACGACGGCCCCGAGCACGAGCGCCGTCCGGATGGTCCCGCTCCCGAGCACCGCGGCGGCGACGGCCGCGCACAGGTAGACCCCGGCCCGGGAACGGCTCATGGCACCCGTCGCGTACGCCCAGAACGCCACGCCGATCACCCAGCCGTACAGGTGCTCGGCCCCCGTGGCGAGCCAGAGGCGACCGGTGAGCTCGTCCCACGCGACCGGCCCACCGGCCGTCCGCCCGGCGACCCAGGGCGTGATCAGCAGCAGGACGAGCAGCAGGTCGAGGGCGTGCCGCGAGCTGCGCACCGCGGGCCACAGGACCACGGCACCCATCAGGGCGAGGAGCTGGGCGCCGAGCAGCCAGTACGACACGTCCACCCAGGGCGTCGCGACGAGGCGCGGCACCAGGATCAGGTTGTCGATGACGTCGGGGACCGAGAGGTGCTCCGCGGACACGCTCGCCGGGAGCGGCTGGAGGACGGCGACGACGAGCACCACGAGGACGAGCACCCAGTACGTCGGCATCACGCGCGTCACCCACCGCAGGAACACTCCGCCGCGACCGTGCCGGCGCACCGCCCGGCAGATCAGCGCGGCTGACGCCGCGAAGAACAGGGGGACGCCGGCGCCCGTCGACCCGTGCGCGAAGGGCACCGGACCCAGGCCGGGGAACAGCGCGCGGTCGACACCGCCGCTGGCGTCGTCCATGATCACCACGACCAGCGCGAGCAGCGTGAGGAGGGGCCAGGCGAGGTGGTCGTCCACCGTCCGGACGACGGGCTCACCTCGTCGTGACGACCGCTGGCGCGTGGTCGTCGTCGTTCTCATGGTGTCGGCCTGCCCACCGTCCGCACGAGCACGGCGAAGGCGGCCACGAAGCACGCGATGACGAAGAGCGAGCCGACCAGGTGGTGCGTCACGTTGAACCCGTCACCGCCCCACGAGTAGTAGGCGTAGGCGATCATGACGAAGCGCACGAGGTTCGCGGTCACCGCGATCAGGCTCGACACCGCGAGCCCACGCACGACGTTCCGCGCCGAGAAGCGCTGGAACGGAGCGACGACCGCCGCCGTGAGGAGCAGCGGCGCGAGGAGCACGACGGTCGAGCACATGAACGAGATCCGGAGGCCGAGCCCGCCCGGACCTCCCGCGGCGAAGACGACCACGTCCGCGACCGAGTCGGACGTTCCGGGGACGACGAGTCCGATCGTGAACGCGACGACCCGTGCCTCCACGGTGCGCACGGTCTCGTTGGCGCCCAGGAGGAAGACGGTCGCGGCGATCAGCGCGATCGTCAGTGCGAGGCGCGGAGCGGTCACCCGGGCACGAGCGCCCCGGTAGGAAGCGACGGGGGGAAGGGTGTGGTCGGTCATGCTGCGATCTCCAGGGAGGGCTGTCGATGCTCGACAGGGGCGGCTGCGGCGGGCGGCGCGGTGACGGGTGCGCCCTGCGCACCCACCCGGTTGGTCTTCTCCCACCCCGAGCGGCCGCGTACGACGCGCCCGAGAGCGCGGAGCAGGACGGGGTAGGTGGCGTAGGTGTAGAGCCAGTAGCCGAGACCACGCGCCGTGGTCCGCAGCAGGCCGGCCTGGGGGTCGTCCGTGACGCGGTAGACGAACGCCCAGATGACGAACGGGAGGATCCCGGTCAGGATCGTCAGGGGCCAGAGCCACCACACGAACCGCGCCCACTCGAGGATCGAGTCGAAGTTCGCGGCGCCGTCGGCCACGACGCTCAGGCCCACGATGGGCCACAGGAACACTCCGACGAGACCGGTCCACGGGATGAGCAGGAAGTACGTGCTCTCCAGGGCCGCGGCGTTCGTGAAGTTGCGCGAGCTGAAGATCTCGGGGATGTATCGAGCGCACTGCATGCCGCCCTGGCTCCAGCGCGTGCGCTGGCGCAGGTAGGCCCGCATCGAGGGCAGGGCCTCCTGCCGGACCACGGCGTCGTGCACGTAACGCGTCTCGTACCCGACGAGGATCGCGTGGATCCCGAGCTCGTAGTCCTCGAGCAGCGCACCGTGCCAGGGCTCGCCGTACGTCGCAGCGATCGCGTCCAGGGCCGACAGCCGCGTGAACTGGCCGTTGCCGCCCATCCCCGACGACGAGGTCCGCAGCCGCAGGGTCTGCATCGCGGCGATCGTGGTCCGGAACTCGATGTCCTGGCAGCGCAGCAGCCACCGCGACCACAGGTTCTTCGCCCAGCGCTCCCAGCCCGGGCCGCTCGTGTGCAGGTCGATGCCGGTGTTGTTCATGGCGACCGACGCCTGGGCCGCGCCTACCGCCGCATCGCCGAAGACGTCCGTGGCGGCCATGAGCTCCAGCGCGCCGGGCACCAGCTCGCCGTCCGCGTCGAGGACCCCGACGATCACCCGGTCCGACGCGACCTCACGGCCCGCGAGGTGCTCCCCGAGCACGCGGTAGGCCGCGTTGAGCGCTGCTCCCTTGCCCATCCGCGCGTCGGGCCGCTTCCGCGAGACCAGGTGAACCCGGCCGTCGCGGGCCGCGCGTGCGGCGACGATCGCAGCCGTCGCGTCATCGCTGTCGTCGTCCACGATCCACACGTGAGCGTCGGGGAAGTCGCGCACGAACCGGTCGAGCGTCTGGCCGATGACCAGCTCCTCGTTCAGGCACGGGACGAAGAAGTGCCACTCGTAGGCCGACGCGTCGCCGGGCACGGTCCGAGACCTACGGACGAACGGCACGAGGATCGCGACGACGTAGGTCAGGAAGGCGACGAGCAGCACGAACGCCAGAACGTGAACATAGGTCAGGGTCGACAACATGGTGGACGGATCTCCCGGGCCGCGGCTCAGCGCCGCACGTCGCGGAGTCGTGCCGTGCGGAGCAGCAGGACGCCGGCGACGACCGCTCCGACGGCGACGGCGACGTAGACGAAGGAGCTGAAACCGGTGACCGCGAGCGTGGAGACCGTCGCCGCTCCGACGACGCCCCCTCCGACGGGCTTGTACATGGGTACCTCTCGTGACGCTGGTGAAGACAGGGGTGGTGACGGGTCCGGGGAGCCGCCACCTGCCCTCGACGGCCCGAGCGAACGGGCCGTCGAGGGCACGTGGTCAGATCAGGCGGCGATCGCCTGGCGACGGCGCCGGTGGACGCCGAGGCCGAGGCCGGCCAGCCCGAGGAGGCCGACCGAGGCGAGCGCGGCCGGGTCCGCGACCGGGATCGGCGGGATCTCGTCGTCCGTGATGCCGATCGTCACGATCGCCGTCGTCGACTCGCAGCCGTCGACGTGGATCGTGTACTCGAACGTGTCGGTGCCGGTGTAGTCGGCGTCCGCCAGGTAGGTGACCGTCCCGTCCGCGTTGATGCGGACCCACCCGTGCTCCGGGCCCGCGATGATGTGCGGCGACGCGTTGTCAGGCTTCTTGTCGTTCGCCAGGACGTCGATGTCGACCGTCTCCCCACGCTTCGCGACCGCCTGGTCGTCGACGGCGCTCAGCGCGTCGGGCGGGCACACCGGCGCCTCGACACAGGTGTTGACGCTCGACGTGTCGTTGATCGCGTTCGGGTCGGCCTCGTTCCCGACGACCGACGCGGTGTTCTCGACGCAGCCGACGAAGTCGGCGGGCACCTTCGCGGTGATCGAGAACTCGCGGGACTGCCCGACGGCGAGCGCCCCACCCACGCAGGTGACGCTGCCACCGTCGATGGTGCACTCCGGGCTCACGGCCGTGACGTCGGTCAGCTCCGCGGGCAGGTTGTCGGTGACGGTGTAGCCGGTCGAGTCGCTGTCGCCCTTGTTCGTCACGGTGAACGTGTACGTGAGCGTGTCCCCGGTGGCCATCGTCGCGGGCGCGGACTTGACCAGCTCCAGGTCCGTCGTCGGGTTGACCGGCACCGGCTCACCGCAGGTCCTCACGGTCGAGGAGTTGTTCGCGGAGGTCGGGTCCTCCTCGTTGCCGAGGACGGTGCCCGTGTTGTCGATGCAGCCGTCGAAGTCCGCGGTGGTGGTGCCGGTCACCTGGATGACGGCGTTCTGCCCCGAGGCGAGCACACCGCCCGTGCACGTGAGGACGTTGCCGCTCACGGTGCAGCCCGGGGTGACCGAGGTGACGTTCGACAGCTGCGCCGGCAGCGCGTCACGGACCACGAAGCCGCTGGACGTCCCCGGCCCGTGGTTCGTGACGGTGAGGGTGAACGTCACCGGGTCGCCGCTGGTGAAGGTGGCCGGCGCGCTCTTGACGATCCCGAGGTCCACGGGCTGCCCGGGCATCGCCGCGGCGTCGTTGTTCCCGCTGGCCGGACCGGCCTGCTCGCTGATCAGGCGGAAGGTCGGGTTCGCCGACGCAGGGCCGTCGATCGCGACCTGGAAGACCCTGCCGTCCATGTTGCGGGAGAGGCCGATGTTCCCGTTGCCGTAGACCCACTGGCCACCCGTCGCGTCGAGCAGGCCGAGAGCCTGGGTCACGTCGAACACGTCGACGTGACCGCTGACCGGGTCGATGCGGTAGAACGCGCTGCTCGTCTCGTAGCCCCTCTGCCCCCAGATGAAACCGTCCTTGAACACGATGTCGGACAGGTCGGGGACCTGCTTGTCGAGCTCGATCACGCGGGCGGTGCGGGTGTCGATGTCGATCGCGTAGAGCTGCTTCATCACCGGGTGGGTCGGCTGCTCCTCGACGCGCACCCAGGCGCGGACGAAGAGCGTGTCGGCGAACTGGCCGTCACCGACGGTGCCCTGGTTCCAGTACTCGAGCGTCCCGTCAGCCAGCGGGTACAGGCCGGAGACGGCACCGAGGACCGTCACCTCGCCGCCCTGTCCGACGCGGACGAGCTGGTCCTTCTCCGCCGTCGCCGTCGAGCGCCGCATGCCGTAGACGTAGCCGTCGCTCTCGCGGTACCCGATGGCGTTGTACCCGTACGGCGAGACGCCCCCCTCATGCCGGAACTCGACGGCGCCGGCACCCTGGACGGCCGTGTACAGCCCCGTCGGGTTGTCCTGCGCCACGAAGACGAGCGGCGGGTCGGCGGGGAAGGCACCGGCAGCGGCGTTCGCCGGGCCGGCCACGGCGACGACGGACGTGCCGATCGCCATCGCGGCCGCAAGCCCCGCGACGGAACGGGTGATCCACCCGTTCCGTCGCCAGGGTGCTCGGGCGTTCTTCATGTGGAGTCTCCTTGCTGTGTGTCGGTAGAAGGCGACGTGGAGCACCTTCCGAGGGTCCGGACACCGGCCGGTCGCGACTGTGACGCCGCCTCGGAGATCGCCGTCGACGTGGCGCACGACACACGCGGAGCCGACACCCCCGCGCACGCCGTCCCGTGAGACGGGCTCGCCCGGTGACGCCTGGGGAAGAACCGCGACCTGGCGCCGTTCTCGTGGTGTCGAGCAGGTCCGCGCCCTCCCCACCGACCCCGTGTGCCGCTCCCGTCGGCGCCGCCCTGACGGGGGTGCCGACGACCGGATTCGCCCGCCCCAAGAAGTAGGGGGTCCCCTCATCAGGGGCGTGTCTGCCTTCTACCGTCGTAGGCGTTCGCCCTCTCGCCCGGCCTCCCGCCCGGCATCACGAGGAGCCGTCGCGTGGTCCGACGACCACGCTCCAGAGGCCCGTCGAAGGCCCTCGTCATCTCACATGCCATCCCGTGTCCAGGGAGTACGTCGGCGCGTCGCGCCCCGACTGGACGAGGAAGGGAGCTCGAACGGTGTCTGCCGCCACCATCGCTGAATGGGCGTCGACCGCCGCGCCCGTGTCGGACCTGGAGCTGATCAACCAGGTTCGCGCCGGGAGCACCGACGCCTTCGGGGCGCTCTGGACTCGTCACGGCGACGCCGGGCTCCGCGCCGCGCGCCAGATCACCCGGAGGTTCGACCCCGAGGACCTCGTCCAGGAGGCGTTCACTCGCGTGCTCGCCGCGATCCGTCGCGGCCATGGCCCGACGGACGCGTTCCGCCCTTACCTGTACTCGGCGATCCGCCGCATCTCCATGAACTGGACGCGGGACGACAGCGAGGCGGCACCGCTCGAGGACCTCGCCGACCAGATGGACCCCGAGGCGATCTTCGAGGACTCCGCTCTGGAGCGGACGATCACCGGCCGGGCGTACGCGAGCCTGCGCAGCGAGTGGCGCTCCATCCTGTGGTATACGGAGGTCGAGGGCATCCCGGCCCGCGAGGCCGGCACGTTCCTGGGCCTGAGCCCGAACGCTGCGGCAGCGCTCGCCTACCGGGCCCGCGAGGGGCTCAGGATCGCGTGGCTCCGGGCGCACGTGAACTCCGGGGGTGTCTCCGACACGTGCAAGTGGTCCGTCGAGCGGCTCAGCCCCTACAAGCGCGGCTCGCTCGCCCGGCGTGATCGGGACGTCCTCGAGGAGCACCTGACCGCGTGCCTGCGGTGCGCGATCCTCCTCGAGGAACTGGACGACATCGCCGGGAACTTCAAGATCGTGATCCTCCCGCTCGTCGCGGGAGCCGGCATCCTCGCGCTCGATGCGCTGCCTGACGCCGGGGTCGCCGTTCACGCCGCTTCCGCCGCTCACGCGGGTTCCGCCCCAGCCGTGGGCGCCGCGTCGGGTGCGACGCTCGCCGCGACGCCACCGGCCCTCGGTCTCGCGAGCCTTACCAGTCTCACGGCAGTGCTCGCGACCGTCTCGGTCGTCGTCGGGGTCACGGTCGCCGCGCTCAACTCTCCGCCCCCGGAGACCCCGACGGCACCAGAACCCGTCGCCCACGCCGCTCCGGAGTACGTCACGGGTACGGCCGCCATGCCGGCGCCGGCACGGTCCGAGGAGGCCGAGGTCCCGCGAGTGCGTCAGCCGGCGGTCACCCCTGTCGAGCCGTCGACGGTCGCGCAGGACGACGCGTCCTCGCCGTCGGCGGTGCCCCCCTCGACGGGCACTCCCCCGGCGGTGGGTGACGACGAGCCCGCCGACACCCCCGACCCCGGCGACACGGCTGCGCCGACCGGCGCAACCCCGCCGGTACCCGTCGAGCCCACGGACGCGACTCCTCGCGGTCCGGTCGAGCCGATGCCGACGGATCCTCCTCGGGCTCCGCAGCCTCCGGCGGCTCCCGGCATGCTCGGCTTCCGGGACGGCGCGATCTACCTCCCGCAGCTGCATGGCACGGGCGTGCCGGGTGCGCTGGTGACCGTGAGCTCGTCCGACGGCATCGCCCTGGGAGAGACCGTCGTGAGCGAGAACGGCACGTGGACCGTCACCGCTCAGCTCGCCGAGATCCCTGCCGCCTCCCTCTACGTGTCCGCGCGACAGAGCGTCGACGGCCTGACCTCGGACCCGAGCGAGCTGATCGGTCCCTTCCTCCTCGAGGCGCCCGACGTCGTGGAGCTGCACGACGATGTCGCCGTGCCCACCGTCGTCTTCGCCGGTCGCGCAGGGACCGTGGTCGAGGCTCTCGTCGACGGCGTGCCCACCGGCAACCTCCACGAGCTCGGGGATTCCTCCCTGCTGCGTCAGGTCGCGGGCCTCACCCCGGGTACTCACACACTCTCCCTGCGCTACGTCGACCCCGCGACCGGCCGTGTCGGCGCGGCTCGCACCGTCGACTTCGTCGTCGCTGAGGGACGCCCTCAGTCGGTCGGCAACCCGGGGGACGGCACGGACGACACCGGCACGTCAGTACCGGCGCTCTGAGACCCACGGGGAGACTGCCGGCCCTCCACCTCGAGATGCGAGGCGCACGACCGTCGGCAGCCTCCTCCGCTCGTCCCCGGTGACCTCGCTCGGCGTGCGCAACGCCTGCCGAGCCTCAGGACGGCCTCGCCCGCGCGCCGGCGTCTCGCGCGGGCGAGGCTCTGCAGCGGGGCCGGTCGAGTCACGCCGTCGAACGCGGTGCGGAAGACCCGAGGGTTCGACTACCGGAGCAGGACCGATGCCAGGACTCCGAGGGCAGCACCGATGACGATCGCGACCGGGACACCGACGCGTGGCGAGAACGGAGCGACGCGACGCAGGGACTTCATGGTGGGATCTCCAGCTACGGGGACGGGCTCAGGCGAGCTGAGCCGGGTGGGTCGGGGTGGTCAGGGTGTGCGCCGCCGCCTCGAAGGCCATCGCAGCGAAGGGGCTCGGCACGGGCCCTCCCCAGCCGAGCAGGGCGAGCTCGATGTCACCGATCACCAGCCTGGCTCCCGTCCACCATCGACCGGAGTGGCCGTCCGACTCGGCGAGGGCGAGGATGAAGACCTTGAGGAGCTCGTCCCTGAGCTCCTCCGGCGAGCCCGACGACGCCAGCGCCGCCTCCATCAGCCGCACCACCCCCATCACCCCGCGAGAGAGCTCCTCGTCTCGGCCGTCATGGCGTGCGCGCGCCACCCGGGTGTACCGGTCCACGGCCTGTCGCAAGGTTCGTCCTGGCAGCGGCAAGGCCACTGCGAGGTCGCCCGTCTCCGTACGTGTCACATCTGTCAGGACACGGCTCACGGCACTTCATGACGTCCGGGCGAGATTCCGCCAAGGCGACGGCGAGCCAGCGCGTCATGGTCGTCATGTGCCGTGCCACGGTGGTGACCTGCCGGAGGTAGGCCTCTTCGGCGGTGCAGCGCTGACGCGTCTCGGCCGGGTCTCGTGGCTCAACGGTCGGGCACCGGCCCGCCACCCGGCTGGACCACCGACGAAGAGCCAGGTGAGCTGGTGTCTCGGTCGTGGGTTGACGAGGAAGAGGACCGGCCGAACGACCTGCGTCTCGACAGCGAGCGGTGGCCGGGGTACGAGGCCATTCATGGTCCACTGCCGACCAGAAGAGGCAGCACATCCCCGAGCAGTCGACCTCTTGCAGGGTTGACTGGAAGGAAGATCGGGCAAGGTAACCCGCATCTCGAAATCGGGCACCTGTCGACGTGCAGCGCAGATGGCGCGGACCCGCCGCTGTACCGAGCACGACCTCGGGCGTGTCGGTCGGGTCGCGCAGGGTTGATTGCCCTCAGCCGCCCCACAGCGGCGGAAGAGGGCGTGTCCCGTCGCCGCGTGAGCCAAAGGGTGATGGCTCGCCGGACGGCGTCGGCGGGTAGGCGGTGGCCTGTAGCGTCGCCGAGATGGAACGCTCCAAGATCTTCGACATCGCCCACCTGCGCCATCCGATCGGGGCGCCGGTGGCGCCCGAGCGGCTACGCGAACTGGTCGGCTGGCTGAGCCCGAGCGAGGGCGCCCGCGCCGTTGACCTCGGGTGCGGCGAGGGCGAGTGGCTGCAGGAGCTGCTGCTCGCCCACCCCGGAATCACCGGCGTGGGGATCGACCACATGCTCCCGGCCTCTGCCGCCCGGCGTGCCGAGGAGCGGAAACTGAGCGACCGGGTGCGCTGGATCGAGACGGATGCCGCCACCTGGGACGACGGGGTCTTCGACGTGGTGCTGTGCATCGGTGCAAGCCACGCCTTCGGCAGGCTGGAGGACATGCTGGCCGCTGTCCGGCGGCGCCTGCGCCCCGGTGGCCAAGCGCTGATCGGTGACAGCATCTGGGAGGGCACCCCGTCGGCTCCTGCCCTGGCAGCGCTCGAGGTCTCCGCCGACGCCTATCCCGACCTCGTCGGCTTCGTGCGAGCCGTCCACGAGCACGGGTTCGAGCCGTCGTACGGTCACGTCAGCACGTTGGCCGAGTGGGACGACTACCACTTCAGCTGGACCGGGTCGCTCGTCGACTGGGCCGTGCGGGAGGCCCCGACGACCGAGGATCGCGACCAGGCACTTGCCGCTGCACGTGAGAATCGCGACGCCTGGCTGAGCGGCGCACGACGCGAACTAGGGTTTGCCACCTTCGTCCTGCACGACATCGCCGTCAGCACGAGTGACTGACCGGCGTGCGCGTCGCTTTCACGTGATGACTGCAGCCGCACCGCCAGACGCCGCCGCCACCGCACACGTCGCGCGTACGCCTGTGGTTGCTCAGGCACCACACTCCCCATGCAGCATGTGCGGAGGACTCTGCAAAATACTCGCTACATCTGCATGTCGGCGAACCGCTGATAATGACCTTGGAACGCTACGGTGATGGTGTCGGTCGGACCATTTCTGTGCTTCGCAACAATGAGGTCGGCCTCGCCCGCCCGCGGTGATTCTTTTTCGTACGCGTCCTCGCGATGCAAAAGAATCACAACGTCAGCATCTTGTTCAATAGATCCACTTTCACGAAGATCGCTCATCTGTGGTTTCTTGTCCCCGCGCTGCTCCGGACCACGGTTCAGCTGCGAGATCGCGATGACCGGGACCTCGAGCTCCTTCGCGAGGAGCTTGAGCGCACGCGAGAACTCCGAGACCTCCTGCTGGCGCGACTCGACGCGCTTTCCGGAGCTCATGAGCTGGAGGTAGTCGATCACGACGAGCTTGAGGTCGTGCCGCTGCTTGAGGCGGCGGCACTTCGCCCGGATCTCCATGAGCGACATGTTGGGCGAGTCGTCGATGAACAGCGGCGCCTCGGCGACCTTGCCCATGGTCGACGCGAGCTTCTGCCAGTCCTGCTCGTCCATCTTCCCGGACCGCATCCGCGTCAGCGGCACCCGTGCCTCGGCGGCGAGCAGACGCATCGTGATCTCGTTGCGGCTCATCTCCAGGGAGAAGATGACGGACGACATCTGGTGGTGCACCGCGGCGTGCGTCGCAACATTGATTCCTAAAACGGATTTGCCGATGGCCGGTCGCGCCGCGACGACGATCATCTGGCCGGGGTGCAGGCCGTTGGTGAGCCGGTCGAAGTCGGAGTAGCCGGTCGGGACGCCGGTCATGCCCTCGCCGCGGCCCTGGGCGGCCTCGATCTCGTCGAACGTCGGGCCGAGGATCTCCGAGAGCGGGAGGTAGTCCTCGGTGGTCCGACGCTCGGTGACGGCGTAGACCTCGGCCTGGGCGTTGTTGACGATCTCGTCGACGTCGCCGCCGTCGGTCGCGTAGCCGAGCTGCACGATGCGCGTGCCGGCCTCGACGAGGCGGCGCAGGACGGCGCGCTCGCGCACGATGCGCGCGTAGTACCCGGCGTTCGCGGCGGTCGGGACGCCGGCCATGAGGTCGTGGATGTACGGGGCGCCACCGATGCGCTGGAGCTCGCCGCGCTTGGTCAGCTCCGCGACGACGGTGATGGCGTCGGCGGGCTCGCCACGGCCGTAGAGGTCGATGATCGACTCGTAGACGACCTCGTGCGCGGGCCGGTAGAAGTCGGAGCCACGGATCTGCTCGATGACGTCGGCGATGGCGTCCTTGGACAGCAGCATGCCGCCGAGCACGCTCATCTCCGCCGCGACGTCCTGGGGTGGCGTCCGGTCGAAACCTGACGGCCCCGGTCCCCCGTAGCTCTCCTCGAGCTCCTCGATCGACATGCGCCCCTCGCTCCCCCGAGCCCGTCACGACCCACCGAGGGACCGCGCGTCCGGGACAAACCTTCGTCGTACACGTGTTCTACAGCGGGCCACCCACACGACTGTCCCGGTGGCCGCGCCTCCCGCCTCCGACAAGCACGACCCCGCGACACTAGATCGCTGTTCCACGCCCCGCAAACGGCCCTGTGCACGCCCGGTGGACAGGGACCCCCGAACCTGTGGACACAGTCCCCGTCGCTGTGCACACCCGGTGGAAAACGGTGTGGACAACCTCACGATCTCCCTGTGTACATCGGCGCGAGCGGCCCCTGACCTGCCTCGTCACTACCCTCAGGGGTGTGGAAGAAAGAAAGTCCGACGACACGCCGACGACACGCCGGACACCGCCCGGCCACTCCGGCGACACCCGGACGCCACCCGACCCCGCGTCGTCGTCCACAGGCCGCCGCACCCGCTCCCGGCTCGACCGCGAGATCCTCGCGCTCGCCGTCCCCGCTCTCGGCGCGCTCGTCGCGGAGCCGCTCTTCGTCCTCGTGGACAGCGCGGTCGTCGGTCACCTCGGCACCGCCCAGCTCGCCGGGCTCTCCCTCGCCTCGACGCTCCTGGTCACGCTCGTCGGGCTGTGCGTCTTCCTCGCCTACGCGACCACGGCGGCCGTCGCCCGCCGCATCGGTGCCGGGCACGCGCGCGAGGCGCTCCAGTCGGGCGTCGACGGCCTGTGGCTCGCCGTCGGGCTCGGCGTCCTGCTCGCCGCCGCGCTGTGGGCGACCGCTCCCTGGGCCGTCGGCGCGATGGGCGGGACCGGCGAGGTCGCCGAGCACGCGGTCGTCTACCTGCGCTGGTCCGCCCTCGGCCTCCCCGGGATGCTCCTCGTCCTCGCCTCCACAGGCGTCCTGCGCGGCATGCAGGACACGAGGACGCCCCTGTGGGTCGCGGCGGGCGGCGCGACGTTCAACGCCGTCCTCAACGTCGTCCTCGTCTACGGGGTGGGCCTCGGGATCGCCGGGTCGGGCATCGGCACTGCCGTCGCGCAGCTCACCATGGGCGGGGTGCTCGTCGTCGTGGTCGTGCGCGGTGCGCGCCGCCACGGCGCGTCGCTGCGCCCCGCCGCGGGCGGCATCTGGTCGAACGCGCGCGCGGGCGCCCCGCTCTTCGTCCGCACCCTCTCGTTGCGGCTCGCGATCCTCCTCACGGTCTTCGTCGCGACCGGGCTCGGCGAGGTCACGCTCGCGGGGTACCAGGTCGTGAACTCCGTCTGGGGGCTCGCCGCGTTCGCGCTCGACGCGCTCGCCATCGCCGCGCAGGCGCTCGTCGGCTACGGGCTCGGGGCCGACGACGTCCCACGCGTCCGCGCCGTCCTGCGGCGCACGCTCCGATGGGGCGTCGCGGCGGGCGCGGTGATCGGGCTCGTCATGGCCGCGGGCGGCTGGTGGTTCGCGCTGCTCTTCACGTCCGACCCCGACGTCCGCACCGCGGTGGCGGTCGGCATGGCGGTGTGCGGGCTCCTGATGCCCATGGCGGGGTGGGTGTTCGTCCTCGACGGCGTCCTCATCGGCGCCGGGGACGGCCGCTTCCTCGCCTGGGCGGGGATGCTCACGCTCGTGGTCTACGTGCCGTTCGCGCTCGCCGTCCGACACTGGGCGCCCGACGGCGCAGCAGGCCTCGCGTGGCTCTGGCTCGCCTTCGCGGGGGTCTTCATGGCGGCACGCGCCCTCACCACCGGGCTCCGCGCGCGCGGGAGCGCCTGGATGGTCACCGGCACCGCCTGAGGCGCCGGCCGGGCGCGACGAAGGCCCGGCCCCTCCGAGGAGGGGACCGGGCCTTCGAGGACTGCTCAGCAGCAGATCAGGCAGCGACGACCTTCACCGCGAGGGTCGCGGAGACCTCCGGGTGGAGGCGGACGGAGACCGTGTAGTCCCCCGTCGCCTTGATCGGCTGGCCGATCTCGATCTTGCGCTTGTCGACCGACGCGCCCGCGGCGGTCACGGCGGACGCGATGTCCGCCGTCGTCACGGCACCGAAGAGGCGACCGGCAGCGCCGGCCTTCGCCTCGACGACGACCGGCTTCGACTGCAGCGAGTCGCGGATCGCCTTCGCGTCGTCGAGCGACGCGATCTCGCGGGCCTTGCGCGCCTTGCGGATCGCAGTCACCTGCGACTCGGCGCCCTTGGACCACGGCGTGGCGAGCTTGCGCGGGACGAGGAAGTTACGGGCGTACCCGTCCTTCACCTCGACGACGTCGCCGGGCTCACCGAGACCGGTGACCTCGTGGGTCAGGATCAGCTTGGCCATGAGTTCTCTCCCTTCCCGCTCAGCGAGCCGTCGACGTGTACGGCAGCAGCGCCATCTCGCGCGCGTTCTTCACCGCACGGGCGATCTGGCGCTGCTCCTGGACGGAGACGCCGGTCACGCGACGCGCGCGGATCTTGCCGCGGTCGGAGATGAACTTGCGCAGCAGCGCGGTGTCCTTGTAGTCGACCGACTCGATCTTGGCCGACTTCAGCGGGTTGGACTTCTTCTTGGGCTTGCGCACCACAGGCTTCGCCATGGTGTTGCTCCTCTACAAGGTGCGATCCCCGCGCGCGGTCCGCGCCGACGAGCGGTGCGGCACCCACGGGGACGGGTGTGTGTTCTGGGAGTGGCGGGCGATCAGAACGGGGGCTCGTCGGAAAACGAACCGCCGGACGACGCGGGGCCGGCCGAGGCCCACGGGTCGTCGCTCTGCTGCTGACCGCCGCCGGAGCTGAATCCGCCGCCGGAGGCACCGCCGGAGTTGGCGCCACCTCCGTAGCCGCCACCGCCGCCGAAGCCGCCGCCACCGCCACCCGAGCGCTGGGCGCGGGTGACCTTCGCGGAGGCGTAGCGCAGGGAGGGACCGATCTCGTCCACCTGCAGCTCGACGACGGTGCGCTTCTCCCCCTCGCGAGTCTCGTACGAGCGCTGGACGAGGCGGCCCTGCACGATGACGCGCATGCCCTTCGTCAGCGACTCCGCGACGTTCTCCGCGGCCTCGCGCCAGATCGAGCAGCGCATGAACAGGGTGTCCCCGTCCTTCCACTCGTTCGACTGGCGGTCGAAGGTCCGCGGCGTCGACGCCACCGTGAAGTTGGCCACCGCCGCACCCGAGGGGGTGAAACGCAGCTCCGGGTCTCCCGTGAGGTTCCCGATCACCGTGATGACGGTGTCACCTGCCATGGCCAGCTCCTTCGTGTGTCGTCAGCATCGTCGCGTTCGTGCTCGTAACGGGTCTCGCGTCGCTCATCCCATCACGCGGCGCCCACACGCGCTACGGCGTGCAGCATCCCGGTGCGGGACGGTCGAACGGGGGACGCGGGGAGGATCAGCGAGCGTCCGTGCGCAGGATCTTGGTCCGCAGGACGACCTCGTTGAGGCCGAGCTGACGGTCCAGCTCCTTGGCGGTATCGGAGGTCGACGTGAAGTCGACGACCGCGTAGATGCCCTCGGACTTCTTCTTGATGTCGTACGCCAGGCGGCGACGACCCCAGATGTCCACCTTGTCGACGGAGCCGCCGTCGGTCTTGATGACCGACAGGTACTTGTCGAGCGACGGGGCGACGGTGCGCTCCTCGATCTCGGGGTCGAGGATGATCATCAGTTCGTACTGACGCATGCGGATAACCCACCTCCTCTGGTCTTCGCGGTCACGGTCTCTCCGTGACAGGAGGGTTCATGCATTCGTGCTGCTGCCGTCCGACGAGCGGACGGCAGCTCCCCAGGGTACCCGCTCGGCGCGGGCCCCTGGAAATCTGCGGAACGGCCGAGGTCAGGGGTTGCTACCGTTCCCGCCGCCGCCCCCGGGCCCGCCACCCGGGCCCCCGCCCCCGTCGCCGGGGTCAGGCGTCTCGGTCGGTTCCTCGGTCGGCTCCTCCGTCGGCTGCTGCCCGGGGTCGACGCCCTTCGAGACCACGAGCGCGATCGTCGAGCCCGGCGGGACCTCGGCACCGGCGGAGCCGGCCTTGATGACGATGCCGCGGGGCTCGTTCGAGAACTCCTCGGTGACCGCCCACTTGAGGCCGAGCGCCCGGAGGGCTGCCTTGGCGTCGTCGACGGTCCTTCCCTGGAGGTCGGAGGGCACCGTGACGTTCTCCGGCTGCTGCGGCTCCTCGGGCTCCTCCGTCGCCGGCGCCTCTTCGGTGGGCTCTTCCGTCGGCGTCTCGGTGGGCGTCTCCGTCGGCTTCGGCTTGGGCGGCGTGTACGGCAGGAACTCGCCGACCGGCAGGTCGGCCGTCGCGGCCTGCATGTACGTCGTCCACGCCTCGACCGGCCACGAACCACCCGTGATCTCGGGGTTGCGCATGTCGGCCCAGCGCCCGAACGGCGTGATCTGCTCCTGCTCGTTGTTCTCGCCGGACTGGTAGAGCCCGACGACCGTGGCGAGGCCGGGGGTGAACCCCGCGAACCACGCCGACTTGTTCTCGTTCGACGTCCCGGTCTTCCCGGCGGCGGGACGACCGAGCGCCTTGGCCGGCTCCCCGGAGCCCTGCTCGACGACCTGGGACAGCGCGTACTGCGTCGCCGCCATCGTCTCGGTGTCGAACTCGGCGGTGCGCTTGTCGGCGCCCGGCGCCTCGTACTTGACGTTCCCGCGCGCGTCGACGACCTTCGCGACGATGTGCGGCGTCGCCTTCTGCCCACCGGCCGCGATCGTCGCATAGGCGTTGGTGAGCTCGAGCGGCGTGACCGTCGCGGTCCCGAGCACGTTCGCCGCGTTTCCCAGCACCTCGGTCTTCTCGGAGATGCCCAGGCGGTGCGCCACCTCGGCCGTCTTCTCCGGCCCGGTCTCGATGTTGAGCTCGGCATAGACGGTGTTCACGGAGTTCGCCGTGGCCTTGACCAGGTCGATGTTGCCGTACGACGCGTCGCCGAAGTTCCGCACCTTCCAGTCGCTGCCGTCGTTGGCGCCCGGGAACGTCTTGGGGCTGTTGCCGTCGTAGCGCTCGTCCAGCGTGTGCTCGTTCTCCAGCGCCGCGACGAGCGTGAACGGCTTGAACGTCGACCCGCCCTGGGCGGCGCCGAGCGTGGCGTTGTTGTACTGGTTCTGGAGGAAGTCGGCACCGCCGTACAGCGCGCGGATGGAGCCGTCGTTCGGGTCGATGGACACGAGCGCCGCGCGGAGGTTCGGGGAGACGGGGTTGTCGTCGCCGCGGCTCTCCTGAGGCAGCGTGTCGATGGTGTCGACCGCGGCCTTCTGCATCGCCGGGTCGATCGTCGTGGTGATCTGGTAGCCCTTGCTCGTCAGGTCGGCCTCGGAGATGTCGATGCCCTCGCTCGCGAGTTCCTTCTCGACCATGGCGAGCAGGTACCCGGTCGGCCCGGCGTACTTGTCCGACTTCACGTACTCGATCGCCGCCGGGAAACCGGCCCCGATCGCCTCGTCGTACTGGGCCTTGTCGATGTGCCCGTCCTTGAGCATGTTGTCGAGGGACCGCTTCCAGCGGTGCTCGGCCTGCTCCGGGTTGTTCGCCGGGTCCCAGTTGGTCGGGTTGGGGATGATGCCCGAGATCATGGCGGCCTGCGACACCGTGAGGTCGGCCGCGTTCACGCCGTAGTACTTCTGCGCGGCCGCCTGGATCCCGTACGCGCCGCGACCGAAGTAGATCGTGTTGAGGTAGTTGCCGAGGATGACTTCCTTCTTCTGCTGCTGCGTGATCTTCAGCGCGAGGATCGCCTCGCGGGCCTTGCCCGCGTAGTCCGTGACCGTGTCCGTGTAGTACCGCTCGACGTACTGCTGCGTCAGCGTCGAGGCGCCCTGGCGGCCGCCGCCCTTGAGGTTGTTGTAGAAGGCACGCGCGATGCCACGGAAGTCCACGCCCGAGTTCGTCCAGAAGGTGCTGTCCTCCGAGGCCACGACGGCGTTGCCCACGTAGTCGGGCAGCGTCTCGTAGTCGACGAGGGTGCGGTCCTCCGAGGCGTACTTCCCCATCTCGGTCGTCCCGTCGCCCCAGTAGACCGTCGAGGTCTGGGCACCCACGCTCGGCAGCTTCGTCGGGACGTCGGTCGTGACCCACGCGGCGACGAGCACGCCCGCGACGAGCGCGACCCCGGTCAGCATGGTCCCGACGACGACGCGCCAGGACGGCAGCCAGCGGCGGAAGCTCTTGACGTGCGAGCGCGGGTAGTTGAAGAACCGACGGCGCCCGCGCGGGGTCGTCCGTCCGTTCGTCCTCGTGGATCGCGCCACGGTCTACCTTCCTCTGGGGGGCAACGGGAAGCCGGTCCCACGTCGTCCGCGGACCTGCTCGTGGCCCGCCGCGAGCGGACCGCCTGCCCGACGCCGCGTCCCCGCCTCGGGCGCGGGACGTCGTCGGGCACGGGGTCGGCACACGCCGGACCACCCTGAACAATAGGGCGTCGCCCTGTCGGGACAAGGGTCCGCGGCACGGACAGCGCGATCGTGCGCCATTGATTCGCCGCGGCGTCCCGCCGCCTCCGCGGGTCCTTCACATCTGTGGCGCGATGCGCGACACTCCCCGAAGATTGCACGACGCATCGAGACGACCTAACCTGTCGATGTATCGACTCGATACATCGAGTCTCACAGCGGTCCCGCCGGGGCACGCCGAGCGAGCGTCAGGAGGTGGGATCGTGCGCAGCAAGACGCCTGTGCTCGAGACCGCGATCCTCGGCCTCCTCAAGGAGTCGCCCCTGCACGGGTACGAGCTGCGCAAGCGGCTCAACCTCATGCTCGGGTCCTTCCGCGTGCTGTCCTACGGCTCGCTGTACCCCGCCCTCAAGTCGCTGGTGGCCCGCGGGCTCATCACCGGCACCGAGCAGTCCGCGGCGCAGTCGACGCTCGCGCCCGCCCTCTCGGGCAAGCGCGCGCGCATCGTCTACGAGCTGACGGCCGAGGGCAAGGAGCACCTCCAGAGCGTGCTGGCCTCGTCGGGGCCGGCCGCGTGGGAGGACGAGAGCTTCGACGTCCGGTTCGCGTTCTTCGCGCAGACCGACGCCGAGACCCGCATCCGCATCCTCGAGGGCCGGCGCACCCGGCTCACGGAGAGGCTGGAGGCGGTCAGGGAGTCCGCGGCTCGCACCCGCGAGCGGCTCGACGAGTACACGCTCGAGCTGCAACGTCACGGACTCGAGCAGGTCGAGCGCGAGGTGCGCTGGCTCGACGGTCTCATCACCACCGAACGCGACCGGAGCTCCGGGCACTCCCGGAGCACCCGTGCGCGGACCAGCAGCACCCCGCATCCTGCGGAACCATCCGAGCAGGAGCCCGACGGCGCGAGGCGTCCCGAGGACCCTGGAACAACGAACACCAAGGAGCGAGGATGACCTCCATCCGCGTCGCCATCGTCGGCGTAGGCAACTGCGCATCGTCCCTCGTCCAGGGCGTGCACTTCTACCGTGACGCCGACCCGAGCAGCACCGTCCCGGGCCTCATGCACGTGCAGTTCGGCGACTACCACGTGTCGAGCCTGGAGTTCGTGGCGGCGTTCGACGTCGACGCGAAGAAGGTCGGGTTCGACCTCTCGGAGGCCATCAACGCCTCGGAGAACAACACGATCAAGATCGCGGACGTCCCGCCGCTCGGCGTGACCGTCCAGCGCGGCCCGACCCTCGACGGCATCGGCAAGTACTACGCGCAGACGATCGAGGAGTCGGACGCGGAGCCGGTCGACGTCGTCGCCGCGCTGCGCGAGGCCCAGGTCGACGTGCTCGTCTGCTACCTCCCGGTCGGCTCGGAGCAGGCCGCGAAGTTCTACGCGCAGGCCGCGATCGACGCGGGCGTGGCGTTCGTCAACGCCCTGCCGGTCTTCATCGCGTCCGACCCGGAGTGGGCCGCGAAGTTCGAGGAGGCCGGCGTCCCGATCGTCGGCGACGACATCAAGTCTCAGGTCGGCGCGACGATCACGCACCGCGTGCTCGCCAAGCTCTTCGAGGACCGCGGCGTCGTGCTGGACCGCACCTACCAGCTCAACGTCGGCGGCAACATGGACTTCAAGAACATGCTCGAGCGCGAGCGCCTGGAGTCCAAGAAGATCTCCAAGACGCAGGCCGTGACCTCGAACCTCGAGGGTCCCCTCGGCGGCAAGAAGGAGGACCGCAACGTCCACATCGGCCCGTCGGACTACGTCGCGTGGCTCGACGACCGCAAGTGGGCGTACGTGCGCCTCGAGGGCCGTGCGTTCGGCGAGGTCCCGCTGAACCTGGAGTACAAGCTCGAGGTCTGGGACTCCCCCAACTCCGCCGGCATCATCATCGACGCCGTGCGCGCCGCGAAGATCGCCAAGGACCGCGGCGTCGGCGGCCCGATCCTCTCGGCCTCGACCTACTTCATGAAGTCCCCGCCGGTCCAGATGGAGGACACGAAGGGCCGTGCGCAGCTGGAGGCCTTCATCGCCGGTGAGGTCGAGCGCTGACCTGGAGCGCAGTGCAGGGTGAGGGCCGAGGAACGAGGCACTCGCCCGGAACGGAGCGCAAGGCCAGCGCGACCGAAAGGGTCGAGCGCTGACCTGGAGCGCGGAGCAGGTTGAGACACGGGCGAGGCCCCTGCCGGTGATCGGCAGGGGCCTCGCTCGTGTGCTCGTGGTGCGGTGCGTCAGGCGCAGGGGCTGCCCGCGTCCCAGGCGCCGTGCACGTCGGTGCCGGGCTGGGACCCGGTGGTCCACCACTGCGCGGTGTAGTTGACGCCCGCACGGGTGACGACGTCGCCCGTGGTGTAGGTGCGGCCGGCGTCCCAGGCGTCGCCGCAGGCGGGCGCCTCTCCCGCCGGGGCGGTGCCGGCACCGCCGATGGCGCGCCAGGGGCCGTTGGGCTGCCCGGGCTCCTGGTTCCGGGTCCACCAGGCGGCGCGGTACTCGACGCCGTCGTGGTAGACGACGTCGCCCGTGGTGTACACGCCCGACGCGTACCAGGGTGCCGCCGCGTCGGCGGGGACGAGCGGGCCGGGGGTGGCGGTCTCGAACGTGCCGCGGAGGGTCCCGAGGAGCTCGTTGTCGTCGTCACCGGCGAGGTCCCAGAAGTAGCCGCCGCCGTAACCGTGGGTGGCGAGGTACTCGGCCTTGGCCGTCACGGAGCGCGGGGTGTCCGCGCTCCACCACTCGCCGTCGCCGTAGAAGTAGCCCTGCCCGGCGACCTCGTCGTAGTACTCCGGGAGGCCCTTGGCCTTGATCTCGGAGTAGTAGGTGAACGGGAGGGCGCCGTCGGCCGCGGCACCGGGCGTCGGGTCGCTGACGTTCTTCCAGCCGTAGCCGTAGGCGGCCATGCCGAGCACGAGCTTCTCCTTGGGCCACCCGGCGGCGTGGTACGCGCCGAGGACGCCGTCGGCGGCGAGGCCCCAGTTGGCAGGCTCGCCCGTCGTCGGGTCCTCGTAGACGTGCAGGTTGCCCTGGTGGCCGGTCCGGGTGATGTTCCAGTCGCCGTGGTAGTCGTAGCCCTGGACGTTGATGAAGTCGAGCGCCTCGACGAAGCGCGGGTCGAGCCAGCCGCCGTAGGTGCGCGGGGCCCAGCCGGCCGGTGCGAAGCCGGTGATCTGGTAGTCCTCGCCCGTCTCGGTGCCGAGCGCGTCGAGCTCGGCGCGCAGGAGCTGCGCGAACTGGACGAAGTTCTCCGCGTCCTCCTCGGGTCGCGGCGTGGGGTGCTCCCCGGTCGCGCCGGGCCACTCCCAGTCGAGGTCGACGCCGTCGAAGATGCCGGCGGCGACGCCGTCGCCGCCCTTGGTGCCGTTCTCCGCGTCCTGGACGACGGGCAGGTTCCCGCGGAAGTACACGTCGAGGCAGGACTCGACGAGCCGCTCGCGGTTCTCCGGCGTGGAGACGGCGTCGGAGAAGTTGTCCGACCAGGTCCAGCCGCCGAGCGAGATGAGGACCTTCAGGCCCGGGTTCGCCTCCTTGAGCTTCTTGAGCTGGTTGAAGTTCCCCGCGAGCGCCTGGTCCGCGGTGTCCGCGACGCCGTCGACGGCCTGCCCGGCCGGCTTGAGCTGCACGTAGTCGTTGAGGGGGTCGCCCTCGAGCCCGCCGTCGACGGGGTCCTCCCGGTCGGTGATGTCGCAGACCAGGTCGGTCGTGACGTTGCCGAACGCGTAGTTGAGGTGCGTCAGGTCGGACGCCGCCCCGGTGGTCTGGAGGTCGGCGACCTGGTAGCCGTCCTCGTTGCCGGCGTCCCACGCGGGGTAGTAGCCGACGGTCTTGTAGCCGTTGGCGCCGTCTCCGCCGGCCGTCGCAGGTGCGGCGTGCGCCGCCCCGACCGTGCCGGCGACGAGCGCCGCCGTCGCTGCGAAGGCGAGCCCTGCGGCTGCCGTCCTAGGGGTTCGTGTCATTCGAGAATGCCTCGCTGCTTCTCCGGGCCCGGCCGCTGCGGCGGGTCGTGACGAAAACGCAAAGGTAACCTTCCTAAGCATTCTTGCCCAGGGGGTTCCCAGGATGCGAGAAGGGCACGTCGGGCGCCGGGGAGGCCGCCGTCGGTCCAGGGGACCGTGGCGACCGCCTAGTGTTGGGGGGTGAGTGTCGTCGCCGAGCTGCGAGCGCTGCTGCGGCTGCGTGGGTTCCGCAGGCTGTTCGCCGTGCGCCTCGTCTCGCAGGCCGGGGACGGCATGTTCCAGGTCGGCCTGGCGTCGCTGCTGTTCTTCTCGCCCGAGTCGCAGGGCACGGCGGCGGCGATCGCGGGCGCGTTCGCGGTGATGCTCGCGCCCTTCACGATCGTAGGGCCCTTCGCGGGCGTGTTCCTCGACCGCTGGCAGCGCCGGCAGGTGCTCGCGTGGGGCAACGCGGTGCGCGTGGTCATCACGCTGGGCATGGCGGTGCTCATGCTCTCGGGCGGCGTGAGCGGGTGGATCTACGCGCTCGGCCTCGCGGCGCTCTCGGTGAACCGCTTCCTCCTCGCGGGCCTGTCCGCGGGGCTGCCGCGCGTCGTCGACGGCCCGCTGCTCCTCACCGCGAACTCGCTCACGCCCACGCTCGGCGCGGGCGCGGCGTTCCTCGGGGGCGGGATCGGCGTCCTGCTCGGGCTCGCGTTCGAGCCGGGCCGCGTCAAGGACTCGTCCGCACTCATCTGTGCCGCGCTCGTGTTCGGGATCGCGTCGCTCCTGGCGCTGCGCCTCGGGCGCACCCAGCTCGGTCCGGAGCACCCCGCCGAGGCCGCGATCCGGTCGGAGATCGCGCGCGTGGCGCGCGGCCTGGCCGACGGCGCCCGGTACCTGGTCGCACGGCGCACCCCGGGGCAGGCGCTGCTCGCGATGGCGACGCACCGCTTCCTCTACGGGGTCGTCTTCATCGCGTCGATCCTCATCTCGCGGAACCTCCTCGACCCGGGGAGCCAGACGGCCGGCATGGCGACGTTCGCGATCGTCGTCGGGCTCACGGGCCTCGGTGGCGCGGGCGCGATGGTGCTCACCCCGACGCTGTCCCGCTACACGGGGCCGCAGGTGTGGATCGCGATCATGCTGCTGCTCGCCGCGGCGAGCCAGCTCCTGCTCGTGACGACGCCGGAGCGTGCGGTCGTGTACACGGGCGCCGCCCTGCTCGGGCTGGCGGCGCAGGGCACCAAGATCGCGGTCGACACGATCGTCCAGCGCGACACCGACGACGCGTTCCGCGGTCGAGCCTTCGCCTTCTACGACGTCCTGTACAACGCGGCGTTCGTCGGCGCGGCCGCCCTGGCCGCGTTCACGCTCCCCGACACGGGCTGGTCCCGCGGCGTGTTCGTCGCCCTCGCGGTCGCGTACGCGCTCGCCGCCCTGGTGATGTGGACGCGCGGGGCACGGACCCCGGCCGGGGTGAGCGACGCCGTCGGGCACGACGGCGCACGGCCGGCCTCCGAGGCCGCCGCACCCGGCGAGGGCTCGGCCGCCGGCGACGGCGTCCCGGCCGCGCGGCCCGGCGACTGACGGGGCACTTGACCGGGCACAGCCGCCCGACGGGCTCAGCCGAGCTCCGTGGCGAAGGCCCGGAGGTCGTCGACGACGAGCTGCGGTTCCTCGAGCGCGGCGAAGTGCCCGCCGCGCGGCATCGTGGTGAACCGCCGGACGTCGAAGAACCGCTCCGCGTACTCGCGCGGCGGCTGCGAGATGTCGCGCGGGAAGACGGCGAGCGCCGTCGGTACGTCGATGCGGACTGACCAGCCGGCGTCGGCACCCTCCCCGCCCGACCATGCTCCGTCCGCGCCCTCCCCGCCCGACCCTGCGGCGTCGTCCCCGGAGTCACCCCCTGCCTCAACGCCCCAGTCACCGTCGAGCCCCTCGTTGTAGAGGCGCATCGAGGAGTGGATCGAGTTGCCGAGCCAGTAGAGCATCACGTTGGTGAGCAGGTCGTCGTCGGACGGCAGGGTGTCGGAGAGGTAGCCGAAGTGGTCGACGAGCCACGCCGCGAGGCCCACGGGCGAGTCGCTCAGGCCGTAGGACAGCGTGAGCGGGCGCGACGACTGGATCCCGACGTACCCGCCGTGCGTCTCGCCCCACGCGTCCACGGCGGCGAACATGGCGCGCTCCCCCTCGCTCGCCGTACCGCGGTCGACGAGGAACAGGTTGGGGAACGGGACGTCGGTGAGGTGGAGGCCGACGACGCGGTCGGGGTGGGCGCGCGCCACCTCCTGCGCGACGACACCGCCCCAGTCGCCGCCGTGCACGAGGTAGCGGTCGTAGCCGAGGCCCTCCATGAGGCTCGCGACGACCTTGGCGCTCTGGGCACCGCTCACCGTCCCGGCATCGGGCTGCTCCGAGAAGTCGAAGCCCGGCAGCGACGGGACGACGACGTCGAACACGGGCTCGTCGGGGCCCACCGCGGGATCGCGGCCCGTGAGGCGGTCGACGACGTGCGCGAACCGGTAGAACGAGTCCGCCCAGCCGTGCAGCAGCAGGATCGCCGGGGCGCCCGGGCGCACCGCACGCTCGTGGATCGCGTGGAGGTCGCGGCCGTCGACCGTGGCCACGACGTGGTGGAGACGGTTGAGTCGCGCCTCCTGCGCGCGCCAGTCGTAGCCGTCGAGCCAGTGCGCGACGAGGCGGCGCATCGTCGCCACCTCGGTGCCGCGCTCCCAGCCGCGTTCCTGGAGCTCGGCGGGCCACCGGGTGCGGGAGAGGCGCTCGCGCAGGTCGTCGAGCTCGGCCTGCGGGACGTCGATCGTGAACGGTCGGAACTCCATCAGGGCCTCCGGTGTCTGGGTGGTGGGTCCGTCCTCGACGCTAGGCGGGGTAGCGGCCAGCCGCCGTCCTCTTCTCGTCGCCCCTCCCCGCCGCGCGACCGCGCCGTTCTGCTGTCGGCAGCACCGATGACTTCGCGTGCAAAAAGAGGTCGTCACGTCGGACGGGAATAACGCAGGATGGTGGATGGTCGTACAGGGTACGGATCGATGTGGCTGGGCCGCGCCGATCGTCCCGGGTCACCCACCCTCCCCGTGGCCCCCCGACCGAGAACCGACACCGTCGTCGCGTGCGCTCCGCACGCGACCCACGTGCTGCCCTGCGCAGCCTTCCCCGAACCGGGTCCGACACGGAGCCCGGGCCGCCACCCGACGCGAGCGGAGACACCCCGTGACAGCCCCCTCCACCCACGACACCTCGGCACCCGTCGACCGGCTCCCCAGGGCGGACTTCCTCGTCATCGCGCTGCTGCTCGGCTCCGCGTTCGTCGTGATCCTCAACGAGACGACCATGAGCGTCGCGCTGGCGCCGCTCATGGAGGACCTCGGCATCACGGCGAGCACGGGCCAGTGGCTCACGACGGCCTTCATGCTGACGATGGCGGTCGTCATCCCGGCGACCGGGTTCCTGCTCCAGCGCCTCGGCACGCGGGGGGCGTACCTGCTCGCGATGTCCCTGTTCAGCGCGGGCACGCTCCTCGCCGCCGTCTCCCCCGGGTTCGCGTGGCTGCTGGTCGGCCGTGTCGTGCAGGCGTCGGGCACGGCGATCATGATGCCGCTGCTCATGACGACGATCATGACGCTGGTCCCGCCGACGATCCGCGGCAAGGTCATGGGGAACATCTCGATCGTCATGGCCGCGGCGCCCGCGCTCGGCCCGTCCCTCTCCGGCCTCATCCTCAACTCGCTGAGCTGGCGGTGGGTGTTCGGGATCGTGCTCCCGATCGCGCTCGTCGCGCTCGTCCTCGGCTTCCTGTACATCCGGGACGTCGCCGACCGTACGCACTCGCGGCTCGACCCGTTCTCGCTCGTCCTCGCGGCGTTCGCGTTCGGCGGGCTCGTCTACGGGCTCTCGAGCATCGGCGAGGCGGCACGCCACACGCCCGTCGTCCCGCCGGCCGTGCCCATCGCGTTCGGTGCCCTCGCGCTCGGGGCGTTCGTCTGGCGCCAGCTCGTCCTCCAGCGTGAGGACCGCGCGCTGCTCGACCTGCGCGTGTTCACGCACCGTGGCTTCAGCGTGCCGCTCGGCATCATGGCGGTCGGCATGGTCGCGATGTTCGGCTCGCTCATCCTCCTGCCGCTGTTCCTCCAGGACGCGATGGGGCTCGAGCCGCTCGCGACCGGGCTCATCGTGCTCCCCGGCGGGCTCCTCATGGGTCTGCTCGGCCCGACCGTCGGTCGGCTCTACGACCGGGTGGGTCCGCGCCCGCTCGTCATCCCCGGCGTGAGCGTCGTCGCCGTCGCTCTCGCGGCGTTCACGACGATCCACGCGGACTCGTCGCCGTGGTTCGTCCTTGCGCTGCACGTCACGCTGAGCCTGGGCCTCGCCTTCATGTTCACGCCGCTGTTCACGTCCGCGCTCTCGGCGCTCGAGCCGCACCAGTACTCGCACGGGTCGGCCTCGATCGGCACCGTCCAGCAGCTCGCGGGCGCCGCCGGCACGGCCATGTTCGTCGCCGTCATGACGACCCGCTCCATCGCCTACGGCGAGGCGGGCGCGTCGCCGCAGGCCGCGCTGGCCGAGGGCGTCGGCGACGCGTTCGTCTGGGGCACGGCCGTCATGCTCGTGGCCGTGGGCCTGTCGTTCCTCCTGCGCCGCCCCGCGCCGCAGGACCACGGCCCGGGCCACGGCCCCGCGCAGGACCGGACGCAGGGCGCGCCGGTCGAGGACGTCAAGGTCGAAGCCGCACTGGCCACCGACGACGTCTGACCCGTCACCACCCCGTCGACCACGACGTCGCTCCCCCTCGAACACGACATGGGTGCCGTTATCAGCCCGATAACGGCACCCATGTCGTGTTCGGCCCAGCGCAGACCAACCTCAGGAGCTGGACTTCTCCGGTTGGGTGGCCCACCAGGCCAGGAGGTCCGCGCGCGCCGTCTCCTCGTCGACCGGCCCGCGGTCCAGGCGCAGCTCGAGCAGGTGCTTGTACGCCTTCCCCACCACCGGTCCCGGGCGGATCCCCAGGATCGCCATGATCTGCTGGCCGTCGAGGTCCGGGCGCACGGCGTCGAGCTCCTCCTTCTCCTGGAGGTCGGCGATGCGGCGCTCGAGGTCGTCGTACGACTCGCGCAGCCGCTGCGCCTTGCGCCGGTTCCGCGTCGTGCAGTCGGCGCGCGTGAGGCGGTGCAGCCGCTCGAGCAGCGGACCGGCGTCGGTCACGTACCGGCGCACCGCGGAGTCGGTCCAGGCGCCGTCGCCGTAGCCGTGGAACCGCAGGTGCAGCTCGACGAGACGCGCGACGTCCTTGACGACCTGCTTGTCGTACCGCAGCGCCTTGAGGCGCTTGGCGACCATCTTGGCGCCCACGACCTCGTGGTGGTGGAAGCTCACGCCGCCCCCGGACTCGAAGCGCCGCGTCGGCGGCTTGCCGACGTCGTGCAGCAGCGCGGCCAGGCGGAGCACGAGGTCAGGGGCCGGGACCGCGCCGTCGGGCCCGGTCTCCTGGGCGATCGCCTGGTCGAGGACCGTGAGCGAGTGCTCGTAGACGTCCTTGTGCCGGTGGTGCTCGTCGATCTCGAGCTTGAGCGCGGGGAGCTCGGGCAGCACGTGGTCGGCGAGGCCCGTGTCCACGAGCACCTCGAGCCCGCGACGCGGGGACGCCGCGCACAGCAGCTTCGACAGCTCGTCCCGCACACGCTCGGCGGACACGATCTCGATGCGCTCGGTCATCAGGACGAGCGCGGCGAGGGTCCCGCCGTCGACGTCGAACCCGAGCTGGGCCGCGAACCGAGCGGCACGCATCATGCGCAGCGGGTCGTCGTCGAACGAGCGCTCGGGGGCGATCGGCGTGCGCAGCACGCGTCGCGCGAGGTCGTCGAGGCCGTCGAACGGGTCGACGAACGTCATCTCCGGGACACGCACCGCCATCGCGTTCACGGTGAAGTCCCGGCGCGACAGGTCGCCCTCGAGCGTGTCGCCGAACGCGACGACGGGCTTGCGCGACGTCGGGTCGTACTCGTCGGTGCGGTAGGTCGTCACCTCGACGACGAGGTCGTCCCCCGGGCCCCCGCGGCCGAAGCGCTTCGCGCCGATCGTGCCGAACTCCTTGCCGATGTCCCAGTGCGCGTCGCCCCAGCGCGCGAGGAGCGCCTCGGTCTCGTCGGGCGACGCGGACGTGGCGAAGTCGAGGTCGTTGCTCGTCCGGCCGAGGAACGCGTCGCGCACGGGCCCGCCCACGAGCGCGAGCTCGTGACCGGCCGCTCGGAACACCTCACCGAGCTCGATCGCCGCGGGCGCCATCTCGGTGAGCACGGCGAGGGCGCGGCGCTGGAGCTCGAGGGACTGCGGCGTCGGCTGCGATGCCGGCGAGGGCGACGGCTGGGGCGACGAAGGCTGGGGCACGACACCCAAGCCTGCCAGATGCGACGCCCGCACCGGGGAGCCGGTCCGGGGGAGCCGACGTCCACTCGGTAAAGTTGGGACATGTCCACCCCCGCGCACGCCGACGAGCCCCGGAGGGATCCGGCGGGCGGGCGTGACGGCGGTCGCGGGCAGCCCCTCCCGGTGCCCGCCCCGCCCGGCGGTCACGCCCTGCGCATCGACCCGCGCTCGCGCCCGGCTCCCGCGCCGCCGCCGCTGCCCGTGGTCGACGAGGTCTCGGCCGGCGGTCTCGTCGTCACGGTCGCGGACGGGGACCTCTGCGCGGCGATCATCGCGCGGCGCAACCGGGGAGGGCGCCTCGAGTGGTGCCTGCCCAAGGGGCATCTCGAGGGCGACGAGACGCCGGAGCAGGCCGCGGTCCGCGAGATCGCGGAGGAGACGGGCATCCATGGTGCGGTGCAGGAGCCGCTGGGCGTCATCGACTACTGGTTCACCGGCGACGACCGCCGCGTGCACAAGGTCGTCCACCACTTCCTCCTGCGTGCGACGGGCGGCTACCTCACGGTCGAGGGCGACCCGGACGGCGAGGCCGAGGACGTCGCGTGGATCCCGGTGGCGGACCTGCCCGACCGGCTCGCCTACCCCAACGAGCGCCGGATCGCCGCCGTCGCGCAGAGCGTCCTCGAGGGCAGGCCGGCGCGGTTCCACGGGGTGGTCGAGAGTAGGGTGACCCGGACGATCGTCCGCTCGCCCGGCCGTCCGCACGACGGCCGCGGCGGCCCGGCACCGCCCGCCCCACGGAGCTCGACCGACCACTCATGACGCCCTCCACCAGCAGCGGCGCGCGCCCCGGCGGCGCCGCGTCGGTTCCGCTCCTCGGCAGGTCCGCTCACCTCCTCGTCGCCCTGGTCGCGCTGCTGGTGCTGACCCTCGGCGTCGTCCTCGGCGGTGCCGCCGCGGCGGCGGGCGTGACGGCGAGCACGACGACGAGCACCTCGACGAGCACCTCGACGAGCACGGCGGCCGAGACCGAGGACGCGGTGACGCTCGAGGTCATGTCGCTCCAGCCGACCGTCCTCGGCCCGGGCGGCACGCTCACCGTGACCGTGCGCATCACCAACGGGACCGCGGAGACGATCGGGTCGCCCGTGGTGGCGCTCGGCATCGACCGGCGGGTCCTGAGCACCCGGTCGGCGCTCGAGAGCTGGACGACGATCGGGCTCGACGGTCGTGTCGGGGTCCGCGTCACCGGCGAGGACCTCGAGGCCCCCCTCGCGCCGGGCGGGTCGGTGGACACGACGCTCACCGTCCCGGTCGCGGAGCTCGACCTGCACGCGGGCAGCGACTGGGGCCCGCGCGGCATCTCGCTCACGGTGTCCGACGGCGGCGCACGCCAGGCCGTCCAACGCACCTTCGTCCTGTGGGAGCCGTCGGGCGAGGTGACCCCGCTGCGCCTGAGCGTGGTCGCCGCCATGACCGGCCCGCCGGTGGACCCCGACCCCCAGGCGTACGACGACGCGCTCTCGGCGGCGGTGGCGACGGACGGTCGCCTCGGGCGCCTGCTGGCGGCGACCGGTAGCGCTCCGGAGGTCGCGTGGGTCGCCGACCCGGCCCTGCTCGCCGCGGCCACGGGAGCCGACGACCCGACCGTGAACGCCTGGGCCGACGCCGTGAGCGCCGCCACCGGGGGCAGGTCGACGTTCGCGCTGCGCGCCTACGACCCGGACGTCGCGGCGTTCGCGCACGCCGGTCTCGCGCTGCCGGCCGGGACCCCGCTCCCGGCCGCACCCGCACCGACGACCGAGGACCTGCCGACCGACGACACGACCGACGAGGCGACCGACGGCGACGCGACCGACGGCGACGCGGCCGCCGCGGACGAGACGCCCGGCACGGACGCCGCGGCCGACCCGACGGCCGGGTGGCGGACGGACCTCGCCTGGCCGGGCGACGCCGTCCCCGACCTGCCCACGACGACGCTCGCCGCGGCGTCGGGCGCGACCGCGACCGTCGTCGGTCCCGGCGGGCTCGTCCCGGACGGGTCGCTGACCTACACGCCGTCCGGCGTCGCCGAGGTCAGGACGGCCGCCGGGCCCGTGAAGGCGCTCGTCGCGGACACGGTGCTGACCGCTCTCCTGTCCGCCGGCGACGGCTCGGGCGTCACGGCGACGCAGCGGATCCTCGCCGAGACCGCCGTGATCGCCCGCGAGCGCCCGGCCGAGCAGCGCCACGTCGTCGTGGCCCTGCCCCGGAGCTGGGAGGCCGAGCCGGCGCTCTTCACCGCACGGCTCGACGCCCTCCGCGCGGCCGCCTGGGTCGACCTGGCGCCGGTGGACGACCTCCTGGCGTCCGCGCCGCCCGCCGTCGAGCGCACGCCGCTGCCGGACGACGCCGCGAGCGACGGGGAGATCACCGTCGCCCAGCTCCGCGCCCTCGACCGGTCGCGCACGGACCTCGCCGCGTTCGCGACCGTCGCCGCCGACCCCGCGACGATCACGCGCCCGCTCGAGCCCGGCTTCGTCACCCCGACCGCCGTCGCGTTCCGCGCCGCGCAGCCGTCGCGCGTGCTCGCCGTCCAGCACGCCGAGCAGCGGTCCGCCGCCGTCCGGGGCACGCTCTCGGTGGAGACGCGCGCCCCGTTCCTCTTCGTGGCCGAGCAGGAGGACCTCCCCGTCCGGGTGCGCAGCACCCTGGAGCAGGAGGCCACGGTCGAGGTCGTGCTGCGGCCGGACGACCCGCGGCTGCGCGCACCGGAGCGCCGGACCGTGACGATCCCGGCCGCCACCCGGGACGCCGACGGCGACCTGGTCGCGGCCGAGACGAGCGTCGGGGTGCCCGTCGAGGGGTTCGGGAGCGGGAACGTCACGGTGGAGGTCGAGCTCGTCAGCGCGGCGCAGCCCCAGGTCCGCGTCGCGGAGCCGCAGGAGTTCGTCGTGCGTGTGCGCGCCGACTGGGAGTCGGTGGGCACCGTGGTCGTGGCGGTCCTCCTGGCCCTCACCCTGGTGGCGGGGATCTGGCGCTCGGTGCGCCGCGGCCGCTCGCCCCGCCGCCTGGCCGGCGCCACGGTGGACCAGCCGGCGCCGCCCGCGCAGGACCAGACGCCGCCCGTGCAGCCCGCCCGTCGGGACGAGGAGCGCGTCGAGTGAGCCCCGACCAGCCCCGGCACGTCCGGCCCCCGGGTGCCGGGCACGGCACGCGGCCCGGCACGACGCGCGACCTCCCGTCCGGTGCGCTCCCGGGCGACCCGGCAGCGCCGGGCACCCCGGACGAGACCGCGGAGGCGGGGGCCACGGAGGCGCCCGCCCCCCGCACGGGCGGGCTCGGGCGCTCGTCGGCGCTCATGGCGTCGGGCACGTTCGTCTCGCGCGGGCTGGGCCTCGTGCGCAACGTCCTCCTCGTGGCCGCGATCGGCACCACGGGCCTGGTCGCGGACGCGTTCGACGTCGCGAACAAGATCCCCAACGTCCTCTTCGCGATCCTCGCGGGCGGCGTCCTCAACGCCGTCCTCGTGCCGCAGATCGTCCGCGCCTACCGTGCGCGCAACACCCAGGAGCGGCTCGACAAGCTGCTCACGCTCTCCGGCGTCGTGCTGGTCGCGCTCTCGGCGCTGCTCACGGCGGGGTCGAGCATCCTCGTCGCGGTCTACACGGGGCCGGGCTGGACGGCCCCGCAGACGTCGCTCGCCGTCGCCTTCGCCTTCTGGTGCACGCCACAGCTCTTCTTCTACGGGCTGTACACGCTGCTCGGGCAGGTGCTCAACGCGCGGGGCCAGTTCGGACCCTTCATGTGGGCACCGGTGCTCAACAACGTCGTGTCGATCGTCGGGTTCGCGGCGTTCATCGCGATCTACGGCCCCGCGGCCACGGGGAACGTCGACGACCTCACGCAGTGGGACGGGCCCAAGATCGCGCTGCTGGCCGGCACCGCGACGCTCGGGGTCGCGGCGCAGGCGCTCATCCTCGTCGTCCCGCTGTGGCGGGCCGGCTTCCGCTGGCACCTCCGGTTCGGCCTGCACGGCATCGGCCTGCGGTCCGCGGGCCAGGTGGCGCTGTGGACGTTCGCGGCCGTCCTCCTCGAGCAGGTCGGGGTCCTGTTCACCACACGCTTCGCGAGCGAGGCGCCCCGCGCGGCGCTCGCGCAGACGTTCGGGCCCTACCGCGACGACCCCGGGACGCTCGGTGCCGTCACCGGGCTCATCACGGGCGCGCCCGACGCGTTCTCGGGAGCCCTCGCCGTGGCCGGCAACGCCGCCTACACGCAGGCGCTCATGATCTACCTGCTGCCCCACTCGCTCGTGACGGTGTCGATCGCGACGGCGCTCTTCACGGGCATGAGCGCCGCGGCGCACGCGGGCGACCTCGCGCGCGTCCGGCACGACCTCTCGCGCGGTGTGCGCACCGTGGGGGTCTTCACCGTCTTCGCGACCGTCGTGCTGGTCGTCCTCGCCCTGCCGATCACCAAGCTGCTCGTCCCCTCCGTCGACGCCGCGTCCGGCGAGGCCGTCTCCGAGGTGCTG
Source organism: Cellulosimicrobium sp. GQ32 (assembly GCF_059758455.1). Classification (NCBI taxonomy): domain Bacteria; kingdom Bacillati; phylum Actinomycetota; class Actinomycetes; order Micrococcales; family Promicromonosporaceae; genus Cellulosimicrobium; species Cellulosimicrobium sp. GQ32. The sequence goes on from NZ_JCAXEP010000005.1 coordinate 245,958, forward strand.
CGCGCCATGGCGCTCGGGCTCGTCCCCCTGGGCGGCATGGTGCTCATGAAGTGGGTCTACTACGCGTTCGAGGACGGCCGGACCGTCTTCTGGATCCAGGTGCCGGGCACGCTCGTCCTCGTCGGCGTGTCCTGGCTCGCGACGCAGGTGCTGGCACCCCAGCTCTGGGTCGTGGGCATCGGCCTCGCGATGAGCGTGTCCAACCTCGTGGCCGTCGCGCTGCGCACCGTCGGGCTACGACGCACGCTCCGCGGGCTCGACGGCGCCCGGATCCTGCGCCTGCACGTCAAGGCCGGGCTCGCCGCGCTCGTCAGCGGCGTCGCGGGCTGGGGCGTCCTGCGCGGGTTCGTCGTGCTCACCGGCGACGGCCCGGACGGCGTCTACGGGCTCTCGTGGTGGCAGGCCGTCGTCGTGGTGTCCGTCGCCGGGGCCGTGATGAGCGCCGTCTACGCAGGCGGGCTCAAGCTCATGCGCGTGCGCGAGCTCGACCAGCTCGCCGGTCCGATCGTGGGACGCGTCCGTCGGCTCGTGCGGCGGTGAGCGGTGCGCGGCTACCGGGCCTCAATCGGGTGATACGCGGGCAATCAGGGCCCGCGTACCATGGTGTGTCGACCACGAGTCCCACGGAGGAGGTCCGGTGAACGGCGTGGCCCCAGGAACACTGCTCGTCGCGCGCTACCGGCTCGACGAGCAGCTCACGTCCGACCTGTCGGACGTCACCGCATGGTCGGCGCACGACCAGATCCTCGACCGGCCCGTCCGGATCTCGCTGGTCACCGGCCCGCACGTCGCCGACGCCCTCGACTCCGCCCGGCGCGCCGCGCTCGTCGTCGACCCGCGCCTGACGCGCGTGCTCGACGTCGGGACGGAGGACGGCGTCGCGTACGTCGTGACCGAGCGGTACACGGGCATCACGCTGAGCGAGGTCGTCGCGGGCGGCATCGTCGACCCGCAGCAGGCGCGCGCGATCGTCGGCGAGGCCGCGGCCGCGCTCGAGGTCGCCCGGCGGCGCGGGGTCCACCACCTCGCGCTCCGACCCGACGCGCTCCGCGTCGACGGCAGCCGCGTCGTCCTCACGGGCCTCGGCCTCGACGCCGGCGTCGCGGGCCACGACCAGCACGACGCCGACCTCACGTCGCGCACGGACGCCGTCGGGCTCGTCGCGCTCCTCTACTACGCGATGACGGCCCGCTGGGCCGGACCGTCCTTGGACGTCCCCTGGATCGCCCCCGAGGCTATCCACCCCCTTCCCGCGCAGCGCGCGGGAGACGGGATCCTCCCGCTCTCCGCCGTCCGCCCGGACGTCCCCACGGAGCTGGACGCGCTCTGCACCCAGGCGTTCGCGGGCACCCACGGCACGGTCGAGGAGTGGACGGCGCCGCCCGCAGGCGACGCGCCCCGCTCCCCCGCCGACGTCGTCGGCGCGGTCGAGCCCTGGGGCGAGGTCTCGGTCGTCGCGGCCCTCCCCTCGTTCGTCCAGCCCGCGACGGCGGGCGTGAGCCGCCAGTCCGTCCGGACGGCGTTCGACGGTGCGACGAGCGCGCCTCCGGGGACGCCTCCGCCCGCCCCGCCGGTACGCCGCCCGACGACGGGGCGCATCCACCGCGTGGGGGACGTGCCGGGCTCCGCCGGACCGGGCGTCGCGTACGCCGCCGGGGTCGCCACGGGCGCCACGGCAGCGGTCCCGCCGCCCGCGCCGGACCCGGCGACCGCGGCGTACGCGGTTCCCCCGCCCCCCGCCGGCTACGACGCCGGCACCGCGCCCGTCCAGTACGCGGCCGCGCCGCCGCCCGTACCGCCGACCACGGAGGCGCCGCAGGCCTGGAGCGAGCCGGCCCCGCGCCGGCGCGGCCCCCGCCGGTTCAACGCGACCCCGATCGTCCTCGTGCTCGTCCTCGGCCTCGTGGTGTGGGGTGTCGTGTGGGCGGTGAACACCGCGTTCGACGGGTTCGGTCCTGCGCTCCAGACGAGCGAGGAGCCGACGGGCGAGGGGTCGGAGGCCCCGTCCGAGGGTGGTGAGGGCACCGCGGGCGGCGAGGAGGCCCCTCCCGCGTCCGAGGTCCGGCCCGTGATCGCCTCGGGCCAGGCCCTGGACCCCGAGGGCGACGCGTCCGGGAACAACGACGGCGAGCACCCCGAGCTCGCACCGCTCGCCTACGACCAGCAGCCCGACACGACCTGGATCTCGCGCCGCTACAACGCCGCGGACTTCGCCGGTCTGCGCTCCGGTATCGGGTTCGCGGTCACGCTCGAGCAGAAGGCACCGGTCTCGACGGTCGTTCTCGACACGGCCACCACCGGAGGCAAGGTCGAGATCCGTGCCACGAGCCCGGACGCTCCCACCGAGGGCACCGTCCTCGCCTCTGGGCCGCTCTCTCCCGGTGTCGAGTTCACGTTCGACCAGCCGGTCGAGGCGGAGTCGATCGTGCTGTGGTTCACCGAGCTGCCGCAGAACCCGGCCGGGGAGTACCGCGCGGAGATCAACGAGATCCTCGTCTCCTGACGCTCCCCGGGGATGGGTGACGGTCGGTCCCGTCCGGTCCGACCGTCGCCGGCGCACGGTGCATGGACGGCAAACGCGCCGTGCGCCGGTGCCCCGTAGCGTGGCGAACACCCGTACCGTGGAACAGAAGCCGCCTCGGCGGCGTTCACACTCTCGCGTGGTCGGCCGCCACGCACCGAGCATCGAGGAGAGCACGTGACCGAGCAGTCTGCCGTCCAGAACCTGATCGTCGTCGGGTCCGGTCCCGCGGGGTACACCGCGGCGATCTACGCGGCGCGCGCGGGGCTGGCCCCGCTCGTGCTCGCAGGCTCCGTGACCGCCGGTGGTGCGCTGATGAACACGACGGACGTCGAGAACTTCCCCGGCTTCCCCGACGGGATCATGGGCCCGGACCTCATGGAGAACATGCGCAAGCAGGCCGAGCGGTTCGGCGCCCGCATCGAGTGGGACGACGCCACGCTGCTCGACCTCGAGGGGCCGGTCAAGACCGTCGTGACGGGCAACGGTGAGACCTACCGCGCCCGCGCGGTCATCCTCGCGACCGGGTCCGCCTACCGTGAGCTCGGACTGGACGACGAGAAGCGCCTGTCCGGGCGCGGGGTGTCCTGGTGCGCGACGTGCGACGGGTTCTTCTTCCGCGACCAGCACATCGCCGTCGTCGGCGGCGGGGACTCCGCGATGGAGGAGGCCACGTTCCTCACCCGGTTCGCCGAGAAGGTCACCCTCGTCCACCGCCGCGACGAGCTGCGCGCGTCGAAGATCATGGCCGACCGCGCGCTCAACGACCCCAAGATCGAGTTCGCCTGGAACAGCGAGGTCGCCGGCATCGACGGCGAGAACAAGGTCGAGGGCGTGACGCTGCGCGACACCGTGACCGGCGAGGAGCGCGAGCTGCCCGCGACCGGCCTGTTCGTCGCGATCGGTCACGAGCCCCGCACCGAGCTCGTCAAGGGGCAGATCGACCTGGACGACGAGGGCTACATCCAGGTCGTCGGGCGCACCACCGCGACCAACCTCGAGGGCGTGTTCGCGTGCGGCGACGCCGTCGACCACACCTACCGCCAGGCCATCACCGCGGCAGGCTCGGGGTGCGCCGCCGCACTCGATGCGCAGCGCTACCTCACCGAGCTCGCCGACGCCGCCGGCCTGGCGGACCTCGCCGGTACGCCGACCACGCCGAACCCGGACGAGCTGCCCGAGGCGCTCGCCGAGCTCCAGGCCTGAACCAGCGTCCCTCACTCCCACCGAGTCCTACCGCAGGAGGTCAACCATGCCGACCGTTCCGGTCACCGACGACACCTTCCGGGCCGAGGTCCTCGAGTCCGAGGTCCCCGTCCTCGTCGACTTCTGGGCGACGTGGTGCGGCCCGTGCCGCCAGGTCGCGCCGATCCTCGAGGAGCTGGCCGAGGAGTACGACGGCAAGATCAAGATCGCCAAGCTCGACACCGACGCGAACCCCGAGACGACCGGTGCCTACGGGATCGTCTCGATCCCCACGCTGAACGTCTACGTGGGCGGCGAGCTCCAGAAGTCGATCATCGGGGCGCGTCCCAAGCGGGCGCTCACCGAGGAGATCGACGCCGTGCTCGCCACTGCCGTCTGATCTTCACGACCACCATGCCGCCGGAGGGCGGACCGCGAGCACCGCGGTCCGCCCTCCGGCGTCTTCACGGGATCCCCCGATGCCCCGTGCGAGACTGGGCGTCGTGACTGGACCGACGACTCCCCCGCAGCAGCCCGCTCCCAGCGGCACCCGCCTCGACCCGTGGTTCGGTGCCTACGCAGAGCGAGCGCACGGGATGCGAGCGTCGGAGATCCGGGCGCTGTTCGCGGTGGCGAACCGACCCGAGGTCGTGTCGCTCGCGGGCGGCATGCCGTACCTCGAAGGACTCCCCCTCGACCAGATCGCCGACACGATGCAGCGCCTCGTCGCGACGCGTGGTGCCACGGCGCTCCAGTACGGCTCCGGCCAGGGCGACGAGTCCCTGCGCGAGCGGATCCTCGAGGTCGTGCGGCTCGAGGGGATCGAGTGCCACCCCGACGACGTCGTCGTCACGACGGGGTCGCAGCAGGCGCTCGACCTCGTGACGAGGATCTTCGTCGACCCCGGCGACGTCGTCGTCGCCGAGGCGCCGAGCTACGTCGGGGCGCTCGGCGTGTTCCGCTCGTACCAGGCGGACGTCGTGCACGTGCCCCTCGACGAGCACGGTCTCGTGCCCGAGGCCCTCGAGGAGACGCTCGCCCGGCTCGCGGCGGACGGTCGCCGCGTCAAGCTGCTCTACACCGTGCCGAACTTCCACAACCCGGCCGGGGTGACCCTCACCGCGGAGCGTCGCCCGCGCATCCTGGAGATCGCGCAGCGCTACGGCGTCCTGGTCATCGAGGACAACCCCTACGGCCTCCTCGGCTTCGACGGGCAGACGCTCCCCGCCCTCCGCTCGCTCGACGAGGACGGCGTCCTGTACCTCGGGTCCTTCTCCAAGACCTTCGCGCCGGGATATCGCGTGGGCTGGGTCGTCGCGCCCCACGCCGTCCGCGAGAAGCTCGTCCTCGCGAGCGAGTCTGCGATCCTCTGCCCCTCGAACGCCTCGCAGCTCGCCATCGCCGCGTACCTCGACACGTGCGACTGGAAGGGTCAGATCAAGCAGTTCCGCGAGCTCTACCGGGAGCGCCGGGACGCCATGATCGGCGCGCTCTCCGAGCACCTCCCCTCGGCTCGCTGGACCGTGCCCGACGGCGGCTTCTACACCTGGGTCCAGCTCCCGGAGGGCCTCGACGCACGGTCCATGCTCCCGCGCGCCGTCACGGCGCGCGTCGCCTACGTACCGGGCACCGCCTTCTACGCGGACGGCACGGGCTCGAGCCACGTGCGCCTCTCCTACTGCTTCCCGACCCCCGAGCGGATCCGCGAGGGAGTCCGACGCCTCGCCGGGGTCGTCAACGCCGAGCAGGAGCTCGTCGAGATCTTCGGGACCAACGCCGAGCTCGACCCTGACGTCACGGACGTCGAGAACCCCTCGCCCAACCTGGCCTGAAGCACCTCACCACGACGCCGCGGCGGCCCCCACGGTCCGACGCCGGCACCGAACAGGAGTCCGTCAACAGTGGACACGACCACGGGTACCTCGGCGGCCACGGGCGAGGCTGCCACCGCAGCCCAGTCCGACGCGCAGCGCCCTGACCAGTACCTTCACCTTCTCCGGCCTGACGACGACGTCCCCCCGGGCGGACATGTCGCCATCCTCGCCGGCGGGCTCTCCCACGAGCGCGACGTCTCCCTGCGGTCGGGGCGTCGCGTCGCCGAGGCCCTGCGCGCCGCCGGTCTCGAGGTGACGGTCCACGACGTCGACGCCGACCTCCTCCCGTTCCTCGCCGCGACCCGCCCCGACGTCGTGTGGCCGCTCCTGCACGGCGCGAGCGGCGAGGACGGCTCGATCCGCGACGTGCTCGAGCTCGTCGGGGTTCCCTACGTCGGGACCGGGCCGCGGGAGAGTCGTGCAGCCTGGAGCAAGCCTGTCGCCAAGAGCGTCGTGCTCGCTGCAGGCCTGTGCTCACCCGAGTACGTGACGCTCCCACAGAGCCTGTTCCGGGAGCTCGGTGCGCAGCCTGTCCTGGACGCCGTCGTCGCGCGTCTCGGACTTCCTCTCGTCGTCAAGCCGACCCACGGTGGCTCGGCGCTCGGCGTGACCCTCGTGGAGCGGGCCGACCAGCTCCCCCGCGCCATGGTCGACTGCTTCGCCTATGGCGACGTCGCCCTGATCGAGCGCGCCGTGCGCGGCGTGGAGCTCGCGGTCACCGTCGTCGACCTCGGTCACGGCCCTGAGGCCCTGCCGCCCGTCGAGATCGTCACGGCGGGACCGTACGACTTCGACGCGCGGTACAACCCTGGACGCACCGAGTACTTCGCCCCCGCCCGCCTGGACGACGACGTGCTCGGGATCGTCCGCGAGGTAGCCATCCGGGCGCACGTCGCGCTCGGCCTGCGCGACCTGTCACGGACCGACGTGATCCTCGACCAGGACGGTGTCGTGCAGTTCCTCGAGGTCAACGTCGCACCGGGCATGACCGAGACGTCGCTCCTCCCCCAGGCCGCCCGTGCCGCCGGGCTCGACCTCGGTCACCTCTACCGGTCGCTCGTCAACGCTCACGTGCGGCACTGAGGACGGCGGTCCGACCGACGCATCGACGGTCGCTGTTTCACGTGGAACGTCGCGCTGATGATGGCTCGACCGTCGACCCTCCTCGCTCCCTCGTGGTAGCTGGCGGTCGCCGTCGGCGCGCGGGACTCTGTCATCGTCTCGCGTGCTGGATCAGGCGTGCTGGATCAGGCGTGCTGGTTCACGCGTGCCTGATCTCGCACCCGGTCGTGCGCCCGGTCGTGCGCCAATGGCCTCCTTGCCGGTCGTGCCAGCGGACGGTCTCTCGGTTCTGGTCTGAGCGCGGACTACACCCTCTTGCATGGTATGGCGGAGAACCCGGCTTCCGCCTGCCCCTCGTCACGGATCCCGGACGTGAGCCTTTCCCACGAACGCGGCCACGGGCGCTAGGTCGGACCATGCTTCGGGCCGGAGGGTGTCGGTTGCCGTCACCTGCGAGCCTGACGGACCGGAATCTCACGAGATGTTGTGTGACCGAACGACTCCCTTCGTCGGAGCTGTCCTGAGCGTTGAACGAGGCGGGCACCGGCATGCGCGCGTGGGCCCCCGAAGGCGGCCAGGGTCGCTGGGAGCGCCCGAAAGCCCCCTACGCCACGGGAAAGCGCCGTCCTCGGCCCACGAGCAAGCGGGCAGTGATCGGTAGGCAGGGCGGGGCAGTAGGCACACCGTCGTCGTGATGGGCCTGTTTCACGTGGAACCGCGCACTTCTTCGCGTGCGGCACCGCTGGCACGTTGTTCCACGTGAAACAGCGGAGGGGCAACGGCCTCCAGAGGTAGGGCCGTCCTGCCTGGACACTCCCCCGTGCTGATACAGCGCCAGTCGGCACGAGGTCCAGGACGTCGACATGGGCCACCATGTCTCAGTGCATCGACACCGCCGGGCGATGGACGGAGCCACGTCAAGCCCTCGCGTGGAATCACCCACCCACCGGGTTGCGCATCCGAGTGCCGCCGGATCGGGGACCTGCCGCGAGCAACGCTTCGCTCCGCACTCTCGTTCCAAATACTCCGGCCTCGAGTCCTCCGTCCGCTGCTCGCGATGGCTCCACCACGCCATTCCCACCCGAGGCACTGTCGCCATCGCAAGCGCGCCGACGGAAGCTGGGGCCGGCGTTTCACGTGAAACGTCCCCGGCGACGTGCACGTGAGCGTCACCGGAGACCGACTCGCACCACCTTCCCGCGGACTGAGTCGCGGGAAGGTGAGGAGGCACCCGGATGTGACCGGTACGCAGGCATCGACAAGGCGGCAAGCGGGCGGCATGACAATCGATTCCTGGTGCAGGGGTGGAATGCCCAGATAGCGGGAGAAGAACCGTCGTACCGAGCTGGCGGCTCCCGCGGCGGTCACCGCGCGCTCTGGACGACTTCACCGGCGACACCGATGCGCACTGAAGGGAAGGGGGTGCCGACGATCTCCTTCGGACGACGTCGGCGGAAACAACGAGCCGGGACTGGCGTGGGTGCACACATGCACCTCACGCCGGCCCCGGCATCGGAAGGGAAACTGCCGTCACGCGTTGCGTGGCGCCCGCCGGGTATCGCTACTTGCGCAGGAGGCCCGGGTCGTCGGGTGCCATCACGTCGAGGATCCTGTTCAGGTCCTCGACGGAAGCGAACTCGACGGTCAAGCGCCCCTTGTTCTTGCCGAGGTCGACCTTGACGCGCGTCTCGAAGCGGTCGGAGAGACGGTGAGCGAGCTCGTCGATCGCGGCGGATCGCTGACCCGCTCGTGGCGCGCGCGGCGCACGTCGATCACCGTCCAGTCCGCCCATCGCGACGATCTCTTCGGTCGCACGAACCGAGAGACCCTCAGCCACGATCCTCTGGGCGAGGCGCTCGATCTCCGCGCCATCGGTGAGGCCCAGGAGTGCGCGAGCGTGACCGGCGGAGAGGACTCCCGCCGCGACCCTCCGCTGCACCAGTGGAGGGAGGCGCAAGAGCCTCAGCGTGTTCGAGATCTGCGGTCGACTGCGCGAGATACGCTCCGCGAGCTCCTCGTGAGTGCATCCGAAGTCGTCGAGCAGCTGGCGGTACGCCGCCGCCTCCTCCAGGGGATTGAGGGCGCTGCGGTGCAGGTTCTCGAGCAGTGCGTCGCGCAGCAGGTCGGCGTCATCCGTGTCGCGGATGATCGCAGGAATGACGTCGAGGCCAGCAGCCTGCGTCGCGCGCCACCGGCGCTCCCCCATGATCAGCTCGAACGAACCGTCGTCCCCGGGGACGGGACGAACCACGATCGGCTGAAGAACGCCGATCTCGCGGATCGAGCCCACGAGCTCGTCGAGGTCGCCCTCGTCGAAGACGGTACGCGGTTGGCGTGGATTCGGGCGGATCGACGCCGTGGGTACCTCGGCGAAGCGTGCACCGGGAACCGGCACGAGGTCGTCAGCCGCGCTCCCCGTCCACGTGTCGGTGCTCGAGGGGGGCTCGCCGGGGTTCTCCCCGGCCGACCCCGCGATCCCGTTCCCCGCCGAGTCCCCGCGATCCGTCGTGGCGGGGGCCGTTTCACGTGAAACAGCGGTCGCGGCATCGCTGCGAATCGGCTTCGCGCCCTCGACGCGCTGCTCGCTGACCTCCGCGCGGTCCTGCTCAGCACTCTGCGCGTGCTCGTGGTCACTCCCTCCGAGCGCACCGCGATCACCCGCGCTGACAGCATCCAGCTCGGCGAGGTCATGGGGCGAGAGCGACGTCAGGGCGTCCACGTCCGCCGGACCGGAACCGGACTCCGCAACGAGGGTGACGACAGGAGTGCCCTGGGTCCCGCTCGCCACCGAACCCTCTACCTCTCCGTCGCCTGCGGGAACGCCCTCGGACGGAGCGTCGTCGTGCGCTGGCTCAGGCGTCGGGCTCGGGAAGAAGACGTCAACTGGTCGCTTTCCCTCCGAGCTCGTCGGGATGAGAGCCCCGAGCCCCCGGCCGAGCCCTCGGCGCTTCTCGCTCATCGCAGTTCCTCCTGCCGCAGGCCGGGACCACCGATGGTGCCGGCAAACTCATGTTCAGTTCGGACCACCTCAGGCACGGGGGCAACCTCCGAAACGTCACCGTTCTCGCGCTTCAGATCCTGCCCGGGGAGGGCACCGAGGTCGTGATCGCCAGCCCGATTCTCACCGCGTTGCGTCAGCTCACGTGCGGCCTCCAGGTACGCGAGCGCACCCGTCGAGCCTGGATCGTAGGTCATGACGGTCTGCCCGTGGCTCGGTGCCTCGGAGATGCGCACGGAGCGCGGCACGGTCGTCCGCAACGTCTGGTCAGGGAAGTGCTCGCGTACCTCTGCCGCCACCTGCTGCGCAAGATTGGTTCGCCCGTCGTACATCGTCAGCAAGATCGTCGAGACGTGCAGGCCGGGGTTGAGGTGCGACTTGATGAGCTCGATCGTCTTCAGAAGCTGGCTCAGTCCCTCGAGGGCGTAGTACTCGCACTGGATCGGGATGAGCACCTCCCGACCGACGACGAACGCATTCACGGTGAGAAGGCCCAGGCTGGGCGGGCAGTCGACCAACACATAGTCGATGGGGGCCAGACCCTCGCGCTCGCGCCCTGCCAGGTAGTCGTCCAGCGCGCGGCGGAGCCGTGTTTCACGTGAAACGAGGGAGACGAGCTCGATCTCGGCGCCCGAGAGGTCGATCGTCGCCGGCACGCACCAGAGCGTCGGAATGTCGGGGCACTGCTGGACGGCGCTGGCGAGCGGATCGCCGTCGACCAGGACCTCGTAGACCGACGGCGTTCCCGCGCGGTGCTCGACCCCGAGCGCCGTCGACGCGTTGCCCTGGGGGTCGTTGTCGATGACAAGCACATTGAGCCCCGCCAGCGCGAGGCCAGCAGCGAGGTTCACCGTCGTCGTGGTCTTCCCCACGCCGCCCTTCTGGTTCGCCACCGTGATGATGCGCGTCGACGCAGGACGCGGGAAGCGGCGTCCTTGGAGGTCGATGCGGCGCCTTGCGTCTTCGGCAAGCTGGGCCGCGAGCGGTGTCGACTCGTCCGTGACCGGCAGGCTCGCCATCAGCGCTGCTCTCCGGTCGTCCTCGCTCCCGGAACTCCGCGCCCCTCCCCCGTCCTGCGGGAGAGACGTCGACCGATCCTGAAGTTCTCCAGGGTCGACAGGGCTTTCCGTCACGCGTCTCATCCTCTCCGTCGTCGCGTCCCAGCATGCGCCGTCCAGCCCACTCATCTGTGGATGTCAGGCACTCGTCTCCCCTGTGTCGTCGTCACGCTGCGGTGCCGATGTCGAGGGTCGGGTTCAGCGTGCCCCAGTCTGCCGCACGATGCGCACGACCGTGGTGCTCTCCACACCGGGGATCGTCGGCGCGTCCACGATCTGGGGTTCGCCCCCCTTGAGCCGTCGCAACACCTTGCGGGCAGGCTCGACCTCGCGCGCCACGTTGCGTCCCTTCAGGACTATCATCTCGCCGCCCGGTCTGACGAGCGGCAGCGAGAGCCTGACCAACTTGTCCAGGGCGGCCACTGCCCGAGAGGTCACCGCGTCGCACTCGAAGGCACCGTGGTACTCCTCCGCACGCCCCCGCTTCACCTCGATGTTTGAGAGGTTCAGGTCCGTGGCGATCTCCGTCAACCAGGCACAGCGACGCTCCATCGGCTCGACCAGGTAGACGGAGGCACCCGGACGCATCGCAGCGATCACGACCCCCGGAAGCCCTGCCCCGGACCCGATGTCTGCGATGAGCCCGGTCTCTGGCAGGAAGGGGACGACCGCAGCAGAGTTGAGGATGTGCCGGTCCCAGATGCGAGGAACCTCGCGGGGGCCGATCAGCCCGCGCAGCTCACCCTCCCCGCGCAGGCGGTCCGCAAACCGTTCGATGGTCGGGTACGCCGCACCGAAGAACTCGGTCAGCGCCTCCCGCGAGAACTCCGGCTCCGCGTTGCCGTCCACCAGGTCGCGCATCGGCACCTCTGCTTTCTTGTCCATGGGCACCCCACATCGTTTCACGTGAAACGCCCGACGGCGTGCCCGATCATCCGCCGGCGCACCCGATCACGAGGTGATCCGTTCGTTCCGTTGGGCTCACGGGCACACGCCCAACCGCACGAGCGATCCCCCGCCGCTCTGAACAGACTCGATCGGACCGAAGGACACTCGTCGGGAGCACGGCGACGCGGGGTCAGGCTGGATCCCGCCCGGTCGCCCCGCCGTGACATCGAAAAGGTGCGCTCGCTACGACAAACGAAGTCCGCCCCCCGTTTCACGTGAAACGGAGGGCGGACGGGGTCTCACATCGAACAGCGTCAGTCAGCGGGATAGATCACCACGTAGCGCTGAGGCTCGACGCCCTCGGAGTCGCTGCGAAGGCCGGCGGCGGCCACCGCGTCATGGATCACCTTGCGCTCGAAGGCGTTCAGCGGTGCCAGCGAGACCTTCGCCCCACCGGACTGAACGCGACCGATCGCCTCCTCGGCCTGCGCCGTGAGCTCACGACGTCGCGCGGCGCGGAAGCCGGCGACGTCCAGCATCAGTCGGCTCCGCTCCCCGGTCCGCGCCTGGACGGCGAGACGGGTGAGCTCCTGAAGCGCGTCGAGGACCTCGCCGCCATCACCGACGAGCGAACGCAGCGCGGTGGGATCATCGGCGACGATCTCGACGGCTGCGCGGTCATGCTCGACGTCGATGTCGATGTCACCGTCGAGGTCGGCGATGTCGAGCAGCTCCTCGAGGTAGTCCGCTGCAATCTCACCTTCCTCCTCCAGGCTGGTGGTCTCGCGCGTCGACTCGTCGGTGACAGCGTCTTCAGGCGCTGGGGTCTCGGTAGGCGTCATGACGGTGCTCCTCACGGCGGGGGCGCGCACGCGCGCGGTTCTACTTCTGCTTCTTCTTCTTGGGCGCAGGCTTGGACGCCCCGGAGGCCGGAGAGCCCTTCGCGCCGTCGTTCTTCTCAGATCCGTCCGTCGCCTCGGGGGCATCCTCGACGGGAGCGTCCTCGACGCTCGGCGGGTTCGTCCCGACCGGACGGGGCGCAGCCTTCTGTCGGTCCTTGCGCTTCGGCTGCTGACGCTGCCCGCGCGGCTGCTCGATCACCGGCGTGGCGTCCTCGACGATGCCCTTCGCCGCGCGCTTGCGCGCCTGGCGCTCCTTGAGGAGTCGCTCTGCCTCGGAGCCCGGCGCCGGCATGCGACGGATCGTGTAGAACTGCTGACCCATGGACCAGAGGTTCGTCGTCGTCCAGTACACGAGCACACCGACCGGGAAGTTGACACCGGAGACGGCAAAGATGAACGGGAAGACGTAGAGCATCATCTTCTGCGTCGACGCCATCGGCCCCTCGAGGGCGGCCTTCGGCATGTTCTTCATCGTGAGCTGGCGCTGCGTGAAGAACGTGGTGGCGCACATCGCGACGATGAGCACGGCGATGACGATCTTGGTCTGGAGATCGTCGGTGCGCAGAAACACGTCGGACAGCTGTGCTCCGAACACCGAAGAACTCTCGATGTCGCTCGCGACCGCCGAGTTGATCGGTCCGATCGGGTCATCCGTGCCGTTGGAGATCGGCACGAGGCCGTTGAGCACCCGGAAGAGCGCGAAGAAGATCGGCGACTGCAAGAGGATCGGCATGCACGACGCGAAGGGATTCGTCCCGTGCTTGCGGTACAGGTCCATCGTCTCGCGGCTCATGGCCTCGCGGGACGCCGGGTCTGTCTTGCCCTTGTACTTCTTCTGGATCGCCTGCATCTCGGGCTGGAGCATCTGCATGCCGCGCGATGCCTTGATCTGCTTGAAGAACAGCGGGATCAGCAGGATGCGGATGATGATCACGAGCCCGACGATCGACAGGACCCACGCCGGCCCGGGACCGTCGGAGAACCCGAGGAACACCAGACCCTGGTGACACAGGTACATGATCCACGCCACGACCCACTCGATCGGGGCGAGGAACGCGAAGAAGTCCATCGGTGACTGCTCCCTCAACTTCAGACAAAGCTTGTGAATCGCCCGATGTCGGGCTACGGACTAGTGCGTGTGTCGTGCCGGCGGAACATCGTCGACCCCACCGAGGCTCCAGGGGTTGCAGCGCAGCAGCCGCCAGAGGGCGAGGCCCGTTCCGCGCAGGGCGCCGTGGCGACGCACCGCCGTGAGGGCGTACTGGGAGCAGGACGGGTAGTACTTGCACGTGGGCCCGGTCATCGGGGAGATCACCGACTGGTAGGCCCGGATCATGCCGATGAGGGTGAGCGCCGGGACGCGACGCAGTACCGCGACGACGCGACGCACGATTCCGGGAGCTCCGCGGTCGGCGGCGTCCTCGGGGGACGTCGCGGCGTGAGCATCGACCGGGTGGGTGGTCGTCATCGATCCACGTCCGCACGCTCGTGGAGGCGCCGTACCGCGCGATCGAGGCCGCGGACGAGGTCGTCGCTCAAGGCGTCGAACGTCGCCGCAGAGGAGGCGGGGAGCGCACGGACGACAGCGCGTCCGTGCTCGGGCAGCATGTCGAGGCGCGCCGCGGTGGCGGCACGCAGCCGACGCTTCACGAGGTTGCGGTGCACCGCGTTCCCCACTGCCTTGGAGACGACGAAGCCGACCTGTGGTCGCGCATCACCCTCGAGATCCTCTGAGAGGTGCACGACCACGGTCGACCTACCCGCACGCACGCCGCGGCGCACCGCCCGCTCGAAATCGACGGAACGGCGCAGTCGGTGCGCCGCGGGGAGCACCTGGGATCAGGCAGAGAGCTCGGTGCGGCCCTTGCGACGGCGGGCAGCCAGGATGGCGCGGCCGGCACGGGTCCGCATGCGCAGCCGGAAGCCGTGGGTCTTCGCCCGGCGCCGGTTGTTCGGCTGGAAGGTCCGCTTGCTCACGAGGTACTCCAAGAACGTCGGGGAGGTACACCGTCTATGTCCTCGACGATGCAGTGACAGGTCCCGGTTGGAGCCTGTCGGTGGTTCAGGTCGTGCACCGTGCGGTCACCCGCCCGGTCGCCGTCCAGGCACGCGGATCGAGTGGGCCATTGCTGGGGGCACCGGATCCTTGCAGGCAGCTCACGACGCGAGGCCTCGTGTCGAGTCTCCTCCACGCGGGCGCGCCAAGAACACCTGGAACGGCTGTCTGACGTTACGCTGCGCGACCCCTCCGGGTCAAACCAGGAGGCGTGAGATGCGCCGCGGCTCGGGCGACGCGGCATCGCGGTCCCACCGGAGCCCTCCGAGGCTGAGAGCATCCTCACCTTACAACCCACAGCCTGTGGACAACTATGTGGACGAGGGGTTCCCATGGCACGATCGACCTCAGCATCACCCCACCCATGACCCTCCTTCGTCGGCGCACCCCGCCCGGCCCGTCAGCGCGCGCTCGACGGTCGGCTCCGCGCGTCGGCGCACGCCCTCGACCTGTGAGGAATCTGCCCGTGGCCAACCCGGACGAGAACATCGCCGACGTCTGGGCGCAGACCCTGAGCATCCTCGAGGCGAGCCCGGACATCACACCGCGGCAGATCGCGTTCATCCGGCTCGCCAAGCCGCTCGCGATCCTCGACGACACGGTGTTCATCGCGGTGCCGCACGAGCAGACCCGCACCTACCTCGAGACCCGCGTACGCGACGAGCTCGTGACGGCGATGTCCTCGTGCCTCGGCCGCGACGTCCGGTTCGGCATCACGGTCGACCCGGAGCTCAGCTCCGACCCGGTCGTGGCGCCCGCCTCCCGCCCTGCCGTGGAGCGCCCGTACATCGAGCCCGACGACGGCCTGCCCGACCTGCCGCCCCCTCCCCCGCCGCGCCCCCAGGCCGAGCCGAGCCGGCTCAACCCCAAGTACGTCTTCGAGACGTTCGTCATCGGGTCGTCGAACAGGTTCGCGCACGCCGCGGCGGTCGCCGTCGCGGAGGCGCCAGCCAAGGCCTACAACCCGCTGTTCATCTACGGGGACTCCGGCCTCGGCAAGACGCACCTCTTGCACGCGATCGGCCACTACGCGCACAACCTCTACCCGAACGTCCGGGTGCGCTACGTGAACTCCGAGGAGTTCACCAACGACTTCATCAACTCGATCGGTGAGGGCAAGGCAGGCGCGTTCCAGCGCCGCTACCGGGACGTGGACGTCCTCCTCATCGACGACATCCAGTTCCTCCAGGGCAAGGAACAGACGATGGAGGAGTTCTTCCACACCTTCAACGCGCTTCACAACGCCAACAAGCAGGTCGTCATCACGTCCGACCTGCCGCCCAAGCAGCTCAACGGGTTCGAGGACCGGCTCCGCTCCCGGTTCGAGTGGGGTCTCATCACCGACGTCCAGCCGCCGGACCTCGAGACGCGCATCGCGATCCTCCGCAAGAAGGCGTCGAGCGAGCGGCTCGCAGCCCCGGACGACGTGCTCTCCTACATCGGCTCCCGCATCTCGACGAACATCCGCGAGCTCGAGGGCGCGTTGATCCGGGTGACCGCCTTCGCGAACCTCAACCGTCAGCAGGTCGACCTCCCGCTCGCCGAGATCGTCCTCAAGGACCTCATCACGGACGAGGACAGCGCGGAGATCACGCCCGCCGCGATCATCGCGCAGACGGCCGCGTACTTCGGCCTGACGATCGACGACCTCTGCGGGAGCTCCCGCTCGCGCGTCCTCGTCACCGCGCGTCAGATCGCGATGTACCTGTGCCGCGAGCTGACCGATCTCTCGCTGCCGAAGATCGGCCAGCAGTTCGGCGGGCGCGACCACACGACGGTCATGCACGCGAACCGCAAGATCACGGAGCAGATGGCGGAGCGACGGTCCACCTACAACCAGGTCACCGAGCTGACGAGCAGGATCAAGCAGCAGCACCGGGGCTGAGGCGCGTCGCCGTGGGCCCATCCACCCACGCACACCGCCGACCGTGCCGGGGAGGCTCGGTCCGGTCCGTCGACCCCGCCAGCTCCTCGGTACGCCCCGCAGATCCGCTTGCCCGGCATGCCCGCAGACCCTCTGGGCCTCCCGCCCATGAAGCCCCGCGGGCCCCGAGCGGGGGCTGCTCGGTTCCGGTACGACCGCACCCTCGCCGTCGCGCGCGAGCAGCGTCCGACATCGACGCAGTCGACGCGTCCCGTCGCGCCGACGCGCGGCCCGGCTCATTCCCGTCGATGGTCCACAGGGGGCCGCTCCGCGAGCTGGACCGTGGCGCGTTGTCGCACCAGCGTCCTCGCGCGACCGTGCGCCGCGCGGTCAGGTCGACGGCGGCCGGTGAGCCCGACGTGTGGACCGTCGAGACCCTCGACGGCCTCGTCCACACCGATCCACAGAGATGCCCACCGGCGTGCATGATCCTGTGGATACAGACCTCGCGAACGTTCCGCCGCAGCCCGGCGACCATGAGAAGCCGCTTCGTACACAGCGTGTGGGTCGAGTTGTCCACAGTCATCCACAGGGCACCTGTGGGTTGTGACATCCGCGTGATCAGTGGAGCCGGGATCGACCACAGCACCGGGTGGCTCTCCACAAACCGCCAAGTCTCGAGCGCTTTTCCCGGGAAGGCTGTGGAAACGGTCCGTCGTGCACAGTCTGTGGACGGCACTCGGCCAAGCCTGCTGTGCACGCGCCTGTGGATAACTGTGGACGACCAGCCCTACGGTGTGGACAGAGAGGTGCCCGCCGGTGGACGACGTGTGGGGACAGATCGGTCGCCCACAGGCCGCGCGACTTTCCCACATCGCAGCCACGGGTTCGTCCACACGCAGTTTTACCCTCTGACCTGCGCCGACACCCGTTTTCCACGGATTCCACAACCCCTATGACGACGACGAAGGTTTGATCAAGGGGGAATTCCACACGCCTTCATCAGGCTCCGACGGCCGACCCGAGTCAGCTGCTCCGACCACGATCCCGCACCGGCCACCGACCAGCCATCGGCGTACCGGCAGAAGGGGCAGGCCGCACCGGCCGACGCGACGGCGACGTCGGTGCACAGGACCATCCCCAGGCACCTCGTTCCAGTTCCTCCCGACCTGCTCCTCGCGTAGGGTTCATGCACGACACGTGTGCGCGGACCTGCGACCCGAGCTTCTCGCGTCCCCCGCCACGGGCTCTCGCTCGGACGGCCAGGACGTCACTCAGCCCGACGACGAGCCGTGCGCCGAGGCGCAGCCGGACGGCACATGTGAAGATCGAGTCCGATCAGGACGTTGGGACGAGAGGGTGTGGGATGAAGTTCCGGGTTGAGCGTGATGTCCTGGCCGACGCGGTGACCTGGACGGCGCGGACCCTGCCGACCCGCCCGCCTGCTCCGGTGCTCGCCGGTGTGCGGCTCGAGGCCGACGCGTCCGGGACGATCGGCCTGTCGAGCTTCGACTACGAGGTCTCGGCCCGCTCGGAGATCCCCGCGGAGGTGAGCGAGCCCGGCACGGTGCTCGTGTCCGGCCGCCTGCTCGCCGAGATCTCCCGCGCGCTCCCGGCGAAGCCGGTCGACGTCGTCCTCGAGGGCACCAAGGTCACCGTGACCTGTGGCGCGAGCCGCTTCACGCTCCTCACCATGCCTGTGGACGAGTACCCCGCCCTGCCGGCCATGCCCGAGCTCTCCGGGACGGTGTCCGGCGACGAGCTGACGAACGCCGTCGCGCAGGTCACGGTGGCGGCCAGCCGTGACGACACGCTCCCGCTGCTCACCGGCGTCCGCGTCGAGATCGAGGGCGAGAAGATCACGCTCCTGGCCACGGACCGTTACCGCCTCGCCCTTCGCGAGCTCACGTGGACGCCCGTCACCCCCAGCTACTCGGCGGTCGCGCTCGTCCGCGCCCGCACTCTCAACGACGTCGCCAAGTCGCTCGGCAGCTCGGGTCTCGTGAACGTCGGCCTGAACACCGGAGCCGGGGTGGACCTCATCGGCTTCGAGGCGGGCGGCCGCCACACCACGTCGCAGCTCGTCGACGGGGACTACCCCGCCGTGCGCCGGCTGTTCCCTGACGAGACCCCGATCCACGCGGTCGTCCCCACGGCTCCGCTCATCGACGCGGCCAAGCGCGTGTCGCTCGTCGCGGAGCGCAACACCCCGATCCGGCTGTCGTTCACGGACGGACAGGTCGTGCTCGACGCGGGTCAGGGCGACGACGCGCAGGCGTCCGAGGCGCTGGAGGCCGTGCTCGTGGGCGAGGACATCTCGGTCGCCTTCAACCCGCAGTTCCTCCTCGACGGACTCGGGGCCCTCGGGACGGACTTCGTGCGCCTGAGCTTCACGCACCCGAACAAGCCCGTGGAGTTCACCGGTCAGGACTCCCTGGACGGCGAGGACTCGTCGCACTACCGCTACCTGCTCGTGCCGATCCGCTTCGCGGGCTGACCCGCGAGGACCGTCTTTCGCACCACCGCCTCGACCGCATCACCGCACCCGGAGGACTCGCATGGTCACGCGCATCGGACTCGTCGGCCTCGGCAAGATGGGCAACAACATGCGGGCGCGCATCCGTGCCGCCGGCATCGAGGTCGTGGGCTACGACCCGCGGCCCGAGGTCTCGGACGTCGCGACCCTCGCCGACCTCGTCGCGGCCCTGCCGGACGACGGCCCGCGCATCGTGTGGGTCATGGTGCCCGCGGGCGAGCCGACCCGAGGCGTGGTGACCGAGCTCGGCGGTCTGCTCGGCGCGGGCGACTTCGTCATCGAGGGCGGCAACTCGTACTACGCCGAGGACCAGGCGCGCGCCGCCGAGCTGAGCGAGAAGGGCGTGGGCTACCTCGACGTCGGCGTCTCCGGCGGGGTCTGGGGCCTCGAGAACGGCTACGGCCTCATGGTCGGCGGCGACCGCACGCACGTCGAGGCCGCCATGCCGGTCTTCGACGCCCTGCGTCCGGAGGGCCCGCGTGAGGAGGGCTTCGTCCACGCGGGCGAGGTCGGCGCGGGCCACTTCGCGAAGATGGTCCACAACGGCATCGAGTACGGCCTCATGCAGGCGTACGCGGAGGGCTACGAGCTGCTCGCCGCGAAGAGCGAGCTCGTCAAGGACGTGCACGGCACCATGAAGGCGTGGACGCGGGGCACCGTCGTGCGGTCCTGGCTCCTCGACCTGTTCGTCAAGGCGCTCGAGGAGGACCCCCAGCTCGCCGCGATCGACGACTGGGTCGACGACTCCGGCGAGGGTCGCTGGACGGTCGACGAGGCCATCGACAACGCCGTCCCGCTGCCCGTCATCTCGGCCGCGCTCTTCGCGCGCTTCGCCTCCCGCCAGGAGCAGTCCCCGGCGCTCAAGGCCGTCGCGGCGCTGCGCCAGCAGTTCGGCGGGCACGCCGTCAAGGCCGCCGGCCCGGCCTCCCCGGGGGCCGGACCGCTCGAGCCTCCGGCCTGACCGGGGCGTCCGCCCGCCTCGTCCTCGACCTCTCGCTGAACCGATGTACGTCTCGCACCTGTCCCTCGTCGACTTCCGGTCCTACGAGTCCGTCGACGTCGAGCTCGTCCCGGGCGTGAACGCCCTCGTCGGGCAGAACGGCCAGGGCAAGACGAACCTCGTCGAGGCGATCGGGTACGTGGCGACGCTCGCGAGCCACCGGGTCGCGGGCGACGCGGCGCTCGTCCGCGCGGGCGCCACGCGTGCCGTCGTCCGGACGCGGGTCGTCCGGGGAGACCGGGCGAGCACGGTCGAGCTGGAGATCGCCTCCGGCCGCGCGAACCGCGCTCGCATCAACCGATCGCCCGCGCAGCGGCCCCGCGACGTCCTCGGCATCGTGCGGACCGTCCTCTTCGCGCCGGAGGACCTCGCCCTGGTCAAGGGTGACCCGGACGGTCGCCGACGGTTCCTCGACCAGCTCGCCGTCCTCCTGGTCCCACGAGTCTCGGCGCTCCTCGCTGACTACGAGCGGGTGCTGCGCCAGCGGGGGGCACTCCTCAAGTCCGCGACCGCGCTCCGGGGGCGCGGCCGCGGGACCCGCCGTCCCGCGATCGCGGAGCCGCCGGCGGACGACGCCGCGCCCGAGGGGGCGTCGTCCCCGCTCGCGACGCTCGAGGTCTGGGACGCCCGGCTCGCGAGCCTCGGCGCCGAGATCACGGCCCTGCGGCTCCAGCTCGTGACGGCCCTCACGCCCTACGTCGCGGAGGCGTACGAGCAGGTCAGCGCCGGGCAGGGCGAGGCGCGGATCGCCTACCGCTCGTCGGTCGACGAGGCGCTCGACCCGGACGGTGCCCGCGACGGTGCCCCCGCGACGGGTGCGCCGGGCCCCGACGGCGCCGGACCGACGTCGGGCCTCCCCGACGCGCCGACGCTCGAGAAGCGCATGCTGGATGCCATGCGGGTGGTGCGGGCCAAGGAGATCGAACGCGGGGTGAACCTCGTCGGGCCGCACCGCGACGACGTCGTGCTCACCCTGGGCGGCCTGCCGGCGAAGGGCTACGCGAGCCACGGCGAGTCGTGGTCGTTCGCCCTCGCCCTGCGCCTCGCGTCGTACCGCCTCCTCAAGGACGGGGCGCCGGCAGGGCTCGACTCGCTCCTGTGGGCGGACCAGTGGGGTCCTGACGGCGAGCCCGTGCTCGTGCTCGACGACGTGTTCGCCGAGCTCGACGTGCGGCGCCGCGAGCGGCTGGCCGAGCTCGTCGCGGGCGCCGGCCAGGTCATCATCACCGCGGCCGTGCCCGACGACGTCCCCGCCCTCCTGGACGGGGCGCGGTTCGCCGTCCACGAGGGGACGGTGACTCGTGTCGAACCGTGACGGATCGCGGGGCGCGGCGTCGTCCGGTGGCGCTGGGCCGCCCTGGGAGCGGAAGAAGGACGCGGCCTCGCCATCCGTCCGCGCCGCGTCGGCGGGCCCGCCTGTCGAAGACCGGGACGAGGTGGAGCCTCGGGCGACGGGGGTGCCTGTCGGAGACGTCGTGGAGCTGACGCCGCCGGCGGAGGTAGCACGGCAGGCGCTCAACCGCGCGAAGGCGGCGGCCCGGGCGAAGGGACTGCGGCCGGGGCAGGAGCCTCGCCGTCGGATCCTGGCCGACCCGCCCACGTCGGGCGCCCGGCCGGGCGGACGCGACCCGCAGCTCCTGGGCGACGTCGTCGCGCGCCTGCTGCGGGAGCGCGACTGGGTCGCCGACGTGTCGGTGGGCGGTGTGGTCGGGCGGTGGCGCGAGGTGGTCGGCGACCAGGTGGCGGACCACTGCGAGCCGGAGACGTTCGAGGACAAGGTCCTCGTCGTGCGGGCGGACTCGACCGCGTGGGCGACGCAGGTGCGTCTGCTCGCACCACAGCTCCTCGAGCGGCTCGCGCGCGAGGTCGGCGAGGGCGTCGTGGAGACGGTCACGGTCCTCGGCCCGGCGGGGCCGAGCTTCCGTCGCGGCAAGAAGTCGGTCCGCGGACCCGGGCCGCGCGACACCTGGGGCTGAGTGCCCGACGGCGCCGCCACCGTCGGCCGGAGGCGCACCAGTAGCGGTGCCGACAGACGACGAGGCCCGCCGTGACCAGGTCACGGCGGGCCTCGCGCGCGGTGACCGGGGCGCTGGTCACCACGTCATGGGGTCAGGACTGCACGCGGCGACGCAGCCAGAACACCAGGGCGCCGCCCCCGACGAGCAGCGCGGCGAACGCCGCGGCACCGGCGACGGTCGCACCGGTCGTGGCGAGCTCGGGACCGCTCGCCCCCACGGGTGCGGGGACGTCCTCGGCCGCGACGGGCGCGACGGGAGGGTTGGCGCACGCGCTCGTCGCCGGCGGGTAGGACACGACCGTCGAGTACGCCGGGTTGACCTCGAAGAGGACCTCGACACCGTCACGCGTCCAGGCGTAGTTGCCCTCGGTCTCGGTGTACGACCCGTCCTCGTTGCGGACGAAGCCGGGCCACTGCTGCGGCTCCTCCGCCGAGGCGCCGGGCCACAGGATCGTCCCGTTCAACGGCTGGCCCTCCACGACGTAGTTCTCGCCACCGTTCGGGTGCAGGAACGTGATCGTCAGCGGGTTCTCGTCGTCGACCGTGATCCCCTCGGGCAGCGCCACCTCGTAGCCGAGGTAGGGCACGTCACCCTCGCAGACCGCCTCGATCGCGCCCGGGACGAGCGCGCAGGCCTCCTCGGACGGCAGCAGGTCCGCGATCGGGAAGAGCGCGCTGCGGCCGTCCTCGGCGACGACGTAGCCGAGCTCGGTCGTCTCCGCCGAGAACTCCACGGTGGCGTCCTTCGGCTCCGCGACGACGCCCTCGGCCGTGACCGTGTAGCGGAACTCCTCGGACTCGGCCGGGACGTTCTCCTCCGTCAGCTCGGTACCGCACACTTCGACCGCGGAGGGGACGACCGGCGTCGCGGGGGCGACGACCTCCTCGTCCACCGGCTCGGGCGTGTCGCACGCGCCCTCGGGGAACAGCTTCACGAGGTCCTGGTGGTCCCAGGAGATGAGGGTGCCGTCGGGGAACTCGCCGAGGTGCTTGCCGTCGGGCGAGTAGCGGATGTCCGCCGGGAGCTCGGCCAGGCCACCGGGCAGGTCGACGAGGTCCTGCTGGACCGCCCACGCGGTGCACAGCTCCTCGGTGGTCACGTCGGGCTCGATAGTCCTGGCGACCTCGCGCACAGCCTCGAGGTCGAGAGGCGCGACGAGCCACGTCTTGTCCCAGGGCTCCTCGGGCAGCGCGACCTCGTCGCTCGTGACGAGCTTCTGCGGTCCCGAGTTCTCCCAGGCAGCACCCCGCGTCGGGTCGAGCTTGGGGTAGACGTAGACGCCGACCTGGACCGGGCTCTCCTCCTCGGGAGCCTCGCAGGCCGTCGTCGTGCCCTTCCAGGACTTGTCGTACCTGTCGTTGTCCGAGGCGTCGACGGCGACGCTCCAGGTGTGGTCCTGGGTCGGGTCGAGATCGTAGGTCTTCTTGAAGTGCCCGTCGAAGCTGCGGGGCTCGAGCGTCTTGCCGTCGACGACGACGGTCAGGCCGTTCCCGGGTGCGTAGGCCCAGAGGTCGACCTTCAGGCTCTGGCAGTCGGCGACGGGTCCGCCGCTGTGGGCGGAGGCGGGGGCCGCGGTGGCCACGAGCAGGCCGCCGAGTGCGAGCGCTGTCGCCGCAGCGCTCGCGAGGAGTCTCTTCACGGGGTGAGGGTCCCTTCGGTGTCGGGCCGCCCGCGCGCCGATCACTCCGTGCGCGGACGACGCGCGAATCAGGATGGTGTGTGGTATTAGACCACCTTCGCGGCGAAATGCCGATTCCCGACTTGTCAGGACCGGGAGCGTTCCCACGACTGCCCCGGCGCGGTGGTCTGCCCGCGTTCCGGCGATGGGTGGCCGGACCGTCGGGCCGCCTGTACGCACGGCCTGTGGACAACGATGTGGAGAACTCACGACGGCACCGCACGGATCACGTCGGAAACGCCCTCGGAGATGTCCCCAGGGGCGCCACAATCCGCGGAATTCGGGTCGTGGCGGGTAGACTGGGGAGGTCATTCCGGGTCTGTTCACCACCCGTGCGCGCAGCCCCTCCGAGGAGGCGCGGCCAGCCGTCCACGGCCGACCGCCCACCCTCGCGGAGGAGCCGACGCCGACCGTGGTGCGGGCCCGGAACCCTTGAGCAGCAGCGCCCTGCTTCCGCGCGAACGCGGGCGCAGTCTGCACGACGACGAGGAGCAGTCCTGCCCGTGGCAGACCACACCGACACCGCCATCTCCGACCCGACGGCGTCCGCGGAGGCGGCACCCTCGGCGGGCGGCGGCTACGACGCGAGCAACATCACCGTCCTCGAGGGCCTCGAGGCGGTCCGCAAGCGTCCGGGCATGTACATCGGCTCGACCGGCGAGCGCGGCCTCCACCACCTTGTGTACGAGATTGTGGATAACTCTGTGGACGAGGCCCTCGCCGGGCACGCGGACACGATCGACGTGACCCTCCTCGCGGACGGCGGCGTCCGCGTCGTCGACAACGGCCGCGGCATCCCCGTCGCGATCCACCCGACCGAGGGCAAGCCGACGCTCGAGGTCGTCATGACGATCCTCCACGCGGGCGGCAAGTTCGGCGGCGGCGGGTACGCGGTCTCCGGCGGGCTGCACGGCGTCGGCATGTCCGTCGTCAACGCGCTGTCGACGCGCATGGTGTCCGAGGTCCGTCGTGACGGGTACTCGTGGCGCCAGGAGTTCACCGAGGGCGGCAACCCGGTGACGCCAGTCGAGCGGCTCGAGCCGTCGGACGAGACGGGCACCACGCAGACGTTCTGGGCCGACCCGGGGATCTTCGAGACGACCGAGTACGACTTCGAGACCCTGCGCGCCCGCTTCCAGCAGATGGCGTTCCTCAACAAGGGCCTGCACATCACGCTGACGGACGAGCGTCCCGCCCACCTCGACACGGGCGACGAGGTCACCGGGGGCGACGGGACGGCCGACGCGGACGGTGTGTCCGGGGCGGACGACGCGACGTCGGGCGCGGCCACCCCGGCTCGCACCGTCTCGTACAAGTACGACGGCGGCCTCGTCGACTACGTCAAGCACCTCAACTCGGCGAAGAAGGTCGAGCTCGTCCACCCCGACGTCATCGACTTCGAGTCGGAGGACACCGAGAAGCGGATCTCGGTCGAGATCGCGATGCAGTGGACCAGCGCGTACTCCGAGTCCGTGCACACGTACGCGAACACCATCTCCACGACCGAGGGCGGTACGCACGAGGAGGGCTTCCGCGCCGCGATGACCTCGCTGGTCAACCGTTACGCGCGCGACAAGGGCATCCTCAAGGAGAAGGACGACAACCTCACGGGCGACGACATCCGCGAGGGCTTGACCGCCGTCGTCTCCGTCAAGCTCGGCGAGCCCCAGTTCGAGGGCCAGACGAAGACGAAGCTCGGCAACACCGAGGCGAAGACGTTCGTCCAGCGCGTCGTCCACGAGCAGCTCACCGACTGGTTCGACTCGCACCCGAACGAGGGGCGCGACGTCATCCGCAAGGCGATCCAGGCGTCCCAGGCGCGCATCGCGGCCCGCAAGGCGCGCGAGGCCACGCGCCGCAAGGGCCTGCTGGAGTCGGGCGGCATGCCCGGCAAGCTGCGCGACTGCCAGTCGAACCGCGCCGAGGAGTGCGAGATCTTCATCGTCGAGGGTGACTCGGCCGGCGGTTCCGCCGTCCGCGGTCGCAACCCGCAGACGCAGGCGATCCTCCCGATCCGCGGCAAGATCCTCAACGTCGAGCGCGCGCGCCTCGACCGGGCCCTGTCCAACCAGGAGGTCCAGTCGATCATCACGGCGTTCGGCACGGGCATCGGCGAGGACTTCGACCTCGCGAAGCTGCGGTACCACAAGATCGTCCTCATGGCCGACGCGGACGTCGACGGCCAGCACATCGCGACGCTCCTGCTCACTCTGCTCTTCCGGTACATGCGCCCCCTCATCGAGAACGGGCACGTCTACCTCGCGCAGCCGCCGCTGTACCGGCTCAAGTGGTCCAACGCCCCGCACGACTACGTCTACTCGGACAAGGAGCGCGACGCGTTCCTCGCGGCCGGGCAGGCGGCCGGCAAGCGGATCCCGAAGGAGAACGGGATCCAGCGCTACAAGGGTCTGGGCGAGATGGACTACTCGGAGCTGTGGGACACGACCATGGACCCCGAGCACCGCACGCTCAACCAGGTCACGCTGGACGACGCCGCCGCCGCGGACGAGATCTTCTCCGTCCTCATGGGCGAGGACGTCGAGTCCCGCCGCAGCTTCATCCAGCGGAACGCGAAGGACGTGCGGTTCCTTGACATCTGACCAGCCGGTGCCCGCCCCGCGCGGGCGGCCGGCCCGCGAACGCGCCCCGGTGGCGCGGACCGCGGCAGACGACGAGCGCAGCGAGCACGCAGGAACGAACGAACGAGGTAGACCGTGACCGACGAGCAGAATCCCGAGACCGAGCCCACGGCTCCCGGCGACGGGGCCGAGGAGATCGTGCACGCCGACGGTACGGCGGTCGCCGTGCACCACGGGCGCATCGAGCAGGTCGACCTCCAGCTCGAGATGCAGCGGTCGTACCTCGACTATGCGATGAGCGTCATCGTCGGGCGTGCGCTGCCGGACGTGCGCGACGGGCTCAAGCCCGTGCACCGCCGCGTGCTGTACGCGATGTACGACGGCGGCTACCGACCCGACCGGTCGTACTCGAAGTGCTCGCGCGTCGTCGGCGACGTCATGGGCAAGTTCCACCCCCACGGCGACAGCGCGATCTACGACGCGCTCGTCCGCCTCGTGCAGGACTGGTCGCTGCGCTACCCGCTGGTGGCAGGCCAGGGGAACTTCGGATCCCCCGGCAACGACCCGGCGGCCGCCCCGCGGTACACCGAGTGCCGCATGGCCCCGATCGCCATGGAGATGGTCCGGGACATCGACAAGGACACCGTCGACTTCCAGGACAACTACGACGGCCGCACGCAGGAGCCGGCGGTCCTGCCGTCGAGGTTCCCGAACCTGCTGGTCAACGGCTCGGCGGGCATCGCCGTCGGCATGGCGACGAACATCCCGCCGCACAACCTGCGTGAGGTCGCCGAGGGCGTCCAGTGGCACCTGGACCACCCCGAGGCGACCCGCGAGGAGCTCCTCGCGGCGCTCCTGCTGCGCATCAAGGGCCCGGACTTCCCGACCGGCGCGACGATCCTCGGCCACAAGGGCATCGAGGAGGCGTACCGGACCGGCCGCGGCTCGATCACGATGCGCGCGGTGGTCAACGTCGAGGAGATCCAGGGCCGTGTGTGCCTGGTCGTCACCGAGCTCCCCTACCAGGTGAACCCCGACAACCTCGCGGCGAAGATCGCCGACCTCGTCAAGGACGGCCGCGTCCAGGGCATCGCCGACATCCGTGACGAGACGTCGGGTCGCACGGGGCAGCGCCTCGTGATCGTGCTCAAGCGCGACGCCGTGGCGAAGGTCGTGCTCAACAACCTCTACAAGCACACGCAGCTCCAGGACACGTTCGGCGCGAACATGCTCGCGCTCGTCGACGGCGTCCCGCGCACCCTGAGCCTCGACGCGTTCGTCCGTCACTGGACGACCCACCAGCTCGACGTCGTCGTGCGGCGTACGCGCTACCTGCTCGCCGAGGCCGAGCGCAGCATCCACATCCTGCGCGGCTACCTCAAGGCGCTGGACGCGCTCGACGAGGTCATCGCGCTCATCCGTCGCTCCCCCGACGTCGAGGTGGCGCGCGCGGGCCTCATGGAGCTGCTGGGCGTGGACGAGGTCCAGGCGACGGCGATCCTCAACCTCCAGCTCCGCCGTCTGGCGGCGCTCGAACGGCAGAAGATCCTCGACGAGCACGACGAGCTCGAGCGCAAGATCCTCGACTACGAGGACATCCTCGCCAAGCCGGAGCGCCAGCGGACGATCGTCGGCGAGGAGATGGGCGAGATCGTCGCCAAGTACGGCGACGAGCGCCGCACGACGATCCTCCCCTTCGACGGCGAGGTCTCGATCGAGGACCTCATCGCCGAGGAGGAGATGGTCGTCACCATCACGCGCGGCGGCTACGTGAAGCGCACGCGCAGCGACAACTACCGCGCGCAGAAGCGTGGCGGCAAGGGCGTGCGCGGCGCGCAGCTGCGCGAGGACGACATCGTCGACCACTTCTTCGTGACGACGACGCACCACTGGCTGCTGTTCTTCACGAACCTCGGGCGGGTCTACCGCGCCAAGGCGTACGAGCTCCCCGAGGGCGGCCGCGACGCCAAGGGCCAGCACGTGGCCAACCTGCTCGCGTTCCAGCCCGGCGAGAAGATCGCGCAGGTGCTCGACCTGCGCGACTACGACGCCGCGGAGTACCTGGTCCTGGCGACGCGCCGCGGGCTCGTCAAGAAGACGCGGTTGTCCGAGTACGACTCGCCGCGCTCGGGCGGGCTCATCGCGATCAACCTGCGCGAGGACGAGGCGGGCACGCCCGACGAGCTCGTCGCGGCGCTCCTCGTCGACGCCGACGACGACCTCATCCTCGTCTCGCGCAAGGGCCAGTCGATCCGCTTCCCCGCCGGGGACGACACGATGCGGCCGCTGGGGCGCGCGACGTCGGGCGTGACGGGCATGAAGTTCCGCGAGGGCGACGAGCTCCTCTCGGCGGACGTGGTCGAGGAGGGTTCCGACCTCTTCGTCGTGACCGAGGGCGGGTTCGCCAAGCGCACGCGGATCGACGAGTACCGGGTCCAGGGACGCGGCGGGCTGGGCATCAAGGTCGCGAACCTGGTGGAGGCTCGTGGAGATCTCGTGGGGGCTCTGGTGACAGAGGCCGACGACGAGGTGCTGGTGATCATGGAACGCGGGAAGATCGTGCGGTCCGCGGTCGACGAGGTGAACCTCACGGGCCGCAACACGCAGGGGGTGACGTTCGCGAAGCCCGACAAGGGCGACCGCATCATCGCGGTCGCGCGGAACGTCGAGCGTCGTCTCGGAGAGGATCGGGATACCGTGGAGGGCGAGGACGGGACCGGTACGGCCCCGGTCGGCACCGACACGAGCAGCGCACCGATCGTCGACCCGACCGCCTCGTCCGACGGGGCGAGCGGGACCGAGCCGGCCCCCGGAACCACCGAGGAAACCAGATGAGCAGCGAGAACAACGCACCGCCGACGATCACGCCCCGGCTGACCGTGCCGCGTCCCGACACGGACACGACCTCGCGCGCGGGTGCGTCCACGGCGAGCAAGCACGCGGAGTCGAAGGGCGCGTCGAACGGTTCGGCGTCGGGCGCCGTCCCGCCTCCTCCTCCGCCGCCGCCTCCGAGCCAGTCCGGGAGCCAGGCCGCCCCGGAGCGCGGCGTCGACGACGACGGGATGGAGCGGGCGTCGGGCGAGAGCCGCGTCGCCGTCGCGCGCGCGGGTGCCGTGAAGGCGGCCGCTGCTGCCATCGCCGCGGCGAAGACCGCGGCCAAGAAGGTCTCCGCGGCGGTCCCGGCCGCGCCGGCGGAGTCCGAACCTCAGCCCGGTCACGACGAGATCGACGACGAGACGGTGAGGCGCGTGCCCACGACCACCTCGGCGGCCTCGGCCGCGACGAACGCCCCGGCGGCGGCCTCGCTGCACTACTCCGCGGCCGGCGTGTCCGGCTCCGCGACCCCGCTCACCGGTGCCACGCCCGCCGTGGGACCGGCGACGGGCGCGACGCCCACGGTCCGGCACGACGGCGGCCCGCGCCGCGTCCGGCTCGCGGTCTCGCGCATCGACCCCTGGTCCGCGATGAAGCTCGGCTTCCTGCTCGCCGTCGCGATCGGCATCATGACCGTCGTCGCGACGGCCGTGGTCTGGTACGTCCTCGACGGCATGATGGTCTTCTCGAAGATCGAGGACCTGTTCACGCAGATCGTCGGCACCGAGACCGACGTCGACATCCAGCAGTACGTCGCGTTCGGCCGCGTGATCTCGATCGCCACGTTGCTGGGCGTGGTGAACGTGGTGATCATCACCGCGCTGTCGACGATCATGGCGTTCCTGTACAACATCGTCGCAGCGCTCGTGGGCGGCGTGCACCTCACGCTCACGGACGACTGACCCAGGACGGCGCCCCGACCGGGGGCACGGACCCTTCGGTTTGGGTCTGCGGCTCCCGGTGGGGTAACCTCAATCGCTGCCTGCGAGCGGAGCGGCCCCCCGGGGCTGTCCGTCGAGGCGCGCACGGGCCTATAGCTCAGACGGTTAGAGCGCTTCCCTGATAAGGAAGAGGTCAGAGGTTCAAGTCCTCTTAGGCCCACTGCCGAACCCACTCGAGGGGGAACGTCATGAAGAAGCTTCTCGTCCTGCTCCTCGCCGCCGGCGCCGGATATCTCCTGTGGCGCAAGTACACGGAGGACAACGCCGAGCGTGACCTCTGGGCAGAGGTCACCGACACCTTCGAGTGAGCACGTCTCACTCCTGACCGGCCCCAGGCCGCGTCACCCGGGGCCATGGCGCAATTGGTAGCGCACCTGCTTTGCAAGCAGGGGGTTGGGGGTTCGAGTCCCCCTGGCTCCACCGTGCGGAAGGCCGCTGACAGGTCGTCAAGACCTGTCAGCGGCCCTTCGCGTTCTCCAGCCGGTACAGTGGCTTGCCAGCCCCGTGGCGACGGAACTCCTCGTCCAGGAGACCAGCGCCGTGTGCGACGACTCCGCCGCGTCGAGGATCGTCGCGAACTCGTCGTCGGCGAACAGGGGACCCTCGAGGTATCGGCGACGCGCTCGGTCGGCCTCAGCGGCCCGCCACAGGAGCTGCACCAGGTGGTCCTGCTCCGCGATGGATCGTGACCCGGATCGTGCGATCTCGCGACGGACCGCCGCGCTCTCGCCGAGACGCGCGCAGACGAGCACGTGGCGAGCAGAGATCCGGGCGATCTGCCGCACGGAGCGACGGCTCCGGGTGTCGCACCACTGGGCGACGGAGAACGTGATCCCCGCCCACACGAGTGAGACCGGTACTGCCGGTCCGAGGCCGGCTTCGGTCGATCCCCCTGCGCTCTCGGAGGCCGCGGCAGCGACGAAGACGAAAACGACAGGGGTGGCGGCCACGAGCGCGTTCGAGACCCGTGACCATCGGTAGCGAGCGCGCGCGACGCGTCCGACGGACTCCAGACGGTCTCTGGCCCGCACGACCTCGGCTCCCGGCGTCGCAGGGTGCATCACGACGACGTACCGATCGAGTGCCATCGAGAGCACGGGCCCCCAGTCCAGGCGCAGGATCGATCCTGGCGCGCTGACAAGCCACATGAATGCCAGGAGCCGGCCGGGACGTGGCGCCAGCCACACGCGATGCACGGTCGGAGCATAGTGGCCACCACGACGAAGGGTCCGCACCGTGAGGTGCGGACCCTTCGTCCTGCGAGCTGTCAACAGCCTGGGGCGGGCGACTCAGACGTCGTCGGCCTTCTCGGCGGCGTCCTCCGCGGCGGTCTCGGCCGCCTCGCGCGCCTTCTTGCCGGCGTCGCCGAGGTCGTCCTTCGCGTCCGCGGCAGCGTCCTTGGCGGACGAGGCCGCGCTGCGGGTGGTGCTGCGGGCGCGGCTGGTGGCCTTCTTGGCGGCGTCCTTGGCGTCGGAGACGGCGTCGCTGACGTCGTCTCGCACCTCGGCGGCACGCTCGGCGAGCTTGTCGGTCGCCTCGCGGCCCTTCGCGACGGCGACGCCCGCGGCCTCGCCCAGCGACTCGGCGGCGTCCCCGACGGCGTGCCGGGCGTCGCCGACGACGTCGTCGAAGTGGACCTGCTGCTCCTCCTGCTCCCACGGCTCGGCCCAGGGGTCGGTCGTGGGCTGGGCGCGGCGGTAGAGGACGTAACCGACGCCCGCGGCGGTGACGCCGCCGGCGATCCACCAGAGGGTGCGGCCCTTGCCCTTCGAGGCGTCGGCCTCGGCGGCCTTGGCCGCCGCCTTGTCGGCGGCGGCGGCGAGCTTGGCTGCCGCCTTCTCCGCCGCCTTGTCCGCGTGCTTCGAAGCCTTCTTACCGGCCTTGCCCGCGGCCTTCTGCGCCTGCTTCGCGGCCTCGGCGGCGGCCTTCTGCGCCTGCTTGGCGAGCTTGCGCCCCTTCCGGCCGGTCGCCGCTGCGGCGGCGGCGGATGCCGCAGCCGTCGCCTCGGCAGCGTTGTCGGCCGCGCGCTGGGCGGAGTCTGCGGCGCTGGCGGCGGCGGCGTTGAAGCTCGCGACGATCTTCGGCAGCACGTCGTCGACGAGCTTGTCGTGCGCGGTGTCGATGGCGGGCGCGGCCTTGCCCGCGGCCTTCTCGACGCGCGGCGCGGCGGCCTGGATGCTGTCCTGCCACGCCTTCTCGACGCGGGGCTGGAGCCACTCGAGGAACGCCTCGACCTTGGGCGTGCTCCATTCCTTGGCGTGGACGGCCGCGTCCTTGGCCTGGTCGGCGAGCTGGCTGGCGGCGCTCTGCGCCGTCGCGGCGGCCTGCGCGGCCTGGTCCTTGAGCTTCTCGGTGTCGATCGACTCGAGCGTGTCCTTGACGGAGTCGCTCGCTGAGCGAGAACGGGTCATGCGTGCTCCCCGGGGTCGTCGTCCGACGGGACGAAAGGGCGGATGCGTTGGGCGTTTCCGACCACTCTGCCACCACCGTGCCCACCCCGCGAGACATCGCGTCGGACGGGTCGCGCGCGGGTCTCGTGGGAGGATGGTGCCCATGTTCGCAACCCTCCACACGACCGCAGGTGACATCCGGATCGAGCTCCTGCCGAACCACGCCCCGAAGACGGTGGCGAACTTCGTCGGGCTCGCGAAGGGCACCACGACGTGGTCCGACCCCCGCACCGGCGCAGAGCGCACCGAGCCCTTCTACGACGGCCTGATCTTCCACCGCGTGATCCAGGACTTCATGATCCAGGGCGGCTGCCCGCTGGGCACCGGGACGGGCGGTCCGGGCTACACGTTCAACGACGAGATCCACCCCGAGCTCCAGTTCGACCGCCCCTACCTCCTGGCGATGGCGAACGCGGGCCTGCGCCGCAACCCGGTCACGGGCGAGGCCGAGGGCACCAACGGGTCGCAGTTCTTCATCTCGACGGTCCCCACCACCTGGCTCAACGGCAAGCACACGATCTTCGGCGAGGTGGCGGACGACGAGTCTCGCGCGGTCGTCGACGCGATCAACGCCACGCCGACGCGCCCCGGCGACCGTCCGCAGGAGGACATCGTCATCACGTCGGTCACCGTCGAGGACTGATCATCTCGACCACACCTCCCGGGCCTCCCGGCCCGCCCGCGTACGGGACGGCCGGACCGCACGACGGTCCTGCCGTCCCGCCCGTGTGCCCGCGGCACCCGGACCGGGTGTCGTACGTGCGCTGCCAGCGCTGCGGCCGCCCCGCGTGCCCCGAGTGCCAACGTCCGGCGGCCGTCGGCGTGCAGTGCGTCGACTGCGTGCGCGAGGCGGCCCGGCAGGCGCCGACGCAGCGCACCGCGCTCGGCGGCGCGGTGCGCGGTGGCCCTCCGGTCGTGACGTTCACCATCATCGGCCTGTGCGTCGTGAGCTGGATCCTCCAGCTCGTCACCGGCGGCGAGTGGACGCGGCTGTGGTGGTTCGCGCCGGTCATCGGCGAGGACGAGCCGTACCGCTTCCTCACGTCGGCGTTCCTGCACTCGACGAGCCCCGTCCACATCCTCTTCAATATGTACGCGCTGTGGGTCACGGGGCCGTTCCTCGAGCAGATGCTCGGCCGCTGGCGCTTCGTCGCGCTCTACCTGCTGTCGGCGATCGGCGGCTCGGTCGGGTACCTCGTCCTCGCCGGAGGTCCGACGTCGGAGGGGTGGTACCAGCCCGTGGTCGGTGCCTCGGGCGCCGTGTTCGGGCTCTTCGGCGCCATCCTGCTCGTGCTGCGCCGGACGGGACGCAACGCGATGCAGATCGTCGTCCTCATCGGCATCAACTTCGCCATCGGGCTGTTCTTCACCGGCATCGCGTGGCAGGCGCACCTCGGTGGGCTCGTCGTCGGTCTCGTCCTCGGGGCCGCGTACGCGTACGCGCCGAAGGACCGCCGCACCCTGGTCTCCGTGGGCGCGACGGCGCTCGTCGCGGTCGTGCTCGTCGCAGCGGCATGGCTGACCTATGCCTCGGCCGACCAGGTCGGGCACCTCGTCGGCTGATCCCCGGTGGTGGTGGCCCCGCCGAGTTATCCCCAGGGTTACTCACAGGTGTGGAACTACGCCGGTGTGGTTCCCCGTCTCACGGGCCGATCGGCTCGCCGCGCCCCGCGAGGAGCGCGGCCGCCGTCGGACCGCCTACTTCCAGCGCGTGGTGAGCGCGAAGCCCGCGATGATGAACGCGAAGCCGACGCCGAGGTTCCAGGCGCCCAGCGCCGGGATCGGGAGCTGCGCGGACCCGCTGAGGTAGAACAGCACGATCCACGCGAGCCCGAGGAGCATGAGCCCGAGCATCGTGGGCACGAGCCAGCGCGGGTTGCCCGACTCGGGCTTGGGCACGCTCGGCGGGCGCTGCGGCTTGGGCTTCTTGCGCGACTTCGACTCGGGCACGAGGGTGGGCTCCTGTCCTGGTGGGGTCCGCTGCGGCGGCGTCGGGACGCACCGCGGGAGCGGACGCCTGCCGTCGTCGTGCAGGAACCGTGCATGGCTCGGGCGAAGGTCGTCGACGCGCCGCGAGGCTCCGTAGGAGCACGGGTCCGTCACGATCGTGGACGACGTTCGTCGACTAGCGTAGTGGGCGCACACAATAGGCACGGACACCGCGCGCGGGCAACGGCCCTGTCGCGGCGACGACGACACGACAGACGCACGGCAGAGTCATGCCGGAGAGACGGCCGACGACCTCGTCCGCCCAGGAAGGAGACGGTCGCGTGAGCAGCACCGACCCCGCCTCCGCGACGCCGGACGAGCCCACCGAGGCGGTCGCGGCCGGTCCCGCGCCGTCGCCCGTAGCCCCTGCCGCACCGCCGCGTTCACGCAGGGTGCGGTCCGCCGTGACCGTCGCGCTCGTCCTCGCGCTCGCCGGCGTGATGTTCACGGCCAACGCGCGCCTCGCCCGCGGCGACGACTCGCGTCACCCCGAGAACCTCGCGCAGCTCGTCGACCGCGAGTCGGACCGCGTGGCGGACCTGTCCGCTCAGGTCGACGCGCTCACGGAGGAGATCGCGGGACTGTCGCAGGCCGGCGACGCACCGGCCGGCGTCGACCCCGACCTCGCGGCGCGCACCGCGGTCGCGGCGGGCACGACGCCGGTCACCGGCACGGGCCTGTCCGTCTCGCTCGACGACGCACCCCCGGAGGGCAACTACCCGCCGCAGATCCGCCCGGACGACCTGGTGGTGCACCAGCAGGACATCCAGTCCGTCGTCAACGCCCTGTGGGCCGGCGGCGCGGAGGCGATGACGCTCCAGGGTCAGCGCGTCACCGCGACGTCGGCGTTCCGCTGCGCGGGCAACATCCTCCTGCTGCACGGCCGCGTGTACTCGCCGCCCTACGTCGTGGAGGCCGTGGGCGACCCCGATGCGCTGCGCGACGCCCTGGAGCGCTCACCCGGCGTGCAGGTGTACCAGGAGTACGTCGACGCCGTGAACCTGGGCTGGTCGGTCGAGGACAAGTCGGACCTCGAGCTCCCCGGCTACGAAGGCGCGCTCGAGCTCCGCTATGCCCGGCCCTCCGACGCGGTGGCGTCGTGACGGCCACGACTCCCGCGCCGGTGCGGCACGCGGGCCGCCGCGCCTCGGGGCGCGGGGCCGTGTCCACGGTCGTTGGCGTCGTCGGCGAGCTGCTCATCACGCTCGGGATCCTGCTGGGGCTGTACGTCGTCTGGCAGCTCTGGTGGACGGACGTGCAGGCGGACCGCGTGCAGGCACAGGTCCTGGAGGAGATGGACGCGCCCACGCCGGACGCCGCGGACGTCGGGACGACCGTGCGCCGGGACGAGCCTCCGGTCATGGAGGCGCCCGCCCTCGGTGAGGTGTGGGGCACGCTCTACGTGCCGCGCTGGGACGGCAAGATGATGCCGATCGCCGAGGGCACGGACAAGCGCTCGATCCTGGACCAGGGTCAGGCGGGGCACTACCCGGAGACCGTCATGCCGGGCGCCATCGGCAACTTTTCGCTCGCGGGGCACCGGCAGACGTACGGCAAGATCTTCCACGACGTGGAGGAGCTCGAGATCGGTGACCCGATCGTCGTGGAGGCGGGCGGGGTCTGGTACGTGTACCGCGTGGACCACATGCAGGCCGTGAAGCCCGACCAGGTGGAGGCCGTGGCGCCCGTCCCGTGGCAGCCCGGCGTCGAGCCGACGGAGCGGTACCTGACCCTGACGACGTGCCACCCGATCGGGCTGAACTCGCTCGTGGCGCGGTTCATCGTCAACGCGAAGCTGGACTACTGGATGCCCGTCGAGGACGGCACGCCGCCCGACCTGGTGGGCCAGGCCGCACCTGCGGCCGAAGGGAGCGCGTGATGTACGGGGCGCTGTGGCGCGTGCTGCCCGGGCCCGCGTGGGTCCGGGTGCTGATCCTGCTCGTCCTCGCGGCCGCCGTCGTGCTCGCGTGCTTCGAGTGGCTGTTCCCGATCGTGTCCGAGTACATGCCGTTCAACGACCCCAACATCCAGACCGACGCCGCCGGCGCAGTGTCCGTGGAGGCCCCGCGATGACCCACCAGACCCGCATCCTCGTCGTGGACAACTACGACTCGTTCGTCTACACGATCGTCGGCTACCTCGACCAGCTCGGCGCACGGACCGTCGTCGTGCGCAACGACGCCGTGCCCGAGCCCGACGCCGAGGGTCGGTTCCACGACACAGACGGCACCGTGTTCGACGGCGTGCTCGTCTCCCCCGGACCGGGAACGCCCAAGGAGGCAGGGCAGAGCGAGCAGGTCATCCGCGCGTGCGCCACCTCGCGCACCCCGATGCTGGGTGTGTGCCTCGGCCACCAGGCGCTCGCCGAGGTGTACGGCGCGACGGTCACGCACGCGCCCGAGCTCATGCACGGCAAGACGAGCCTCGTCGTGCACGAGGGCGAGGGCGTCCTGGCCGGGCTCCCCGCCCCGTTCACCGCGACGCGCTACCACTCGCTCGCCGTCGTCAGCGACACCGTGCCCGCCGAGCTCGAGGTGACCGCGTCGACCTCCGGCGGCGTCATCATGGGACTCCAGCACAAGGACCTGCCCCTCCACGGCGTCCAGTTCCACCCCGAGTCCGTGCTCACCGAGGGCGGCCACCGTCTGCTCGCGAACTGGCTCGAGACCTGCGGGCTCGACGGCGCCGTCGAGCGTTCGGCGGGCATGGCGCCGCTCGTGCGGCAGTAGCCGGGTCGACCCTGCGGCGCCGTCCGGGCGGAGACCGCAGCCCCGCCCCCACCGGTGGAGACACCGCCTCTGCCAGCACGACGAAACGGGCCCCCACCTCACGAGGTGGGGGCCCGTTTCGTCATGGCGCCGGATCGGCGGAGGGATCAGCCCTCGTCGCCACCGCCACCGCCATTGCCGGGGCCGCCGTTGCCTCCGCCGCCGTTGTCGCCCCCGGTCGACGGGCCGGGGCCCGTCGAGACGATGAGCGACACCTCGGTGCCGACCTCGACCTCGGTGCCGCCCCCGGGATCGGAGCCGATGACGATGCCGGCCGGCCACTGGTCGGACTCCTGGTTCTGCTGCCTTCCGGGGTTGAGCTGTGCGCCGCCCAGAGCGTCCTGCGCCTGCTCCAGGGTCATGCCGACGAGGTTGTTCGGGACGTTCGTGGTCTCGGCCGCGCGCGGGATCGCGACGTCGATGGTGACCTCCGAGCCCTGCGGCACGCTGCCGGCGTTGGGGCGCTGCGCGACGACCTGGCCCTCGGGCTCGTCGGACTCCACCTCGTTCACGACCGGCTTGAGGCCGAGGTCCGTGATCTTCTGCTCGGCGCTCTGGCGCTGGTCGCCCACGAGCTCAGGAAGGGCGACGAGTCCGGACGAGACATAGAGCGTGACGGTCGAGCCCCCGGCGACGGACTGACCGGCCGCGGGGTCGGTGCGCGTCGCCGCGTCCTTCGGGACGTCCTTCGAGTCCTCGGAGCCTCCGGAGGTGACCGTCAGCCCCTGTCCCTCGAGGATCTGGCGCGCCTCGTCCTGGGACTTGCCCTTGACGTCCTGGATCACGACGGCGTCGGGTCCGGCGGAGAAGAAGGCGGTGACGGTCGAGCCGAGCTCGGCCTCGGTGCCCCCGGCGGGATCGGTCTTCGTGAACGTGCCCTCGGCCTCGGTCGACTCCTGGTCGATGGCCTGCTCGTACGCGAACCCGGCGTCGGTGATCTTCTGCTCGGCCTCCTCGGGCGTCACGCCCGCGGACAGGGTCGGGACCGTGCCCGTCGTCGGCTCCTCCTCGCCCTGGCTGTTGATGACGAGCATCGTGATGATCGCGGCGAGGGCGAGCACGCCGATCGCGATGAGGGTCCACATGAGGCCCTTGCGGCTCTTGGGCTCCTCCTCGTCCTCGCCCGGGACCTCGTCGCCGGGCGGGACGGCCGGCGCCACGCTCGTCGCCCACGGGTTCGGGGCGGCGGCCGCAGGGGCCATCACCTGCGTGGCGGACTCCACCATCGTGGGCTGGAGGTCGGCAGCCGCGGCGGCGGCACCGAGGCCGGCCGCGGCCGCGGCGACCCCGAGCGCGGGGGCCGTGATCGCCCCGCCGCGCACGGCGTTCTCGAGGTCGGCGCGGAACTCCGCCGCGTTCGAGTAGCGGGCCGTGCGGTCCTTGGCGAGCGCCTTGAGCGTGATGCGGTCGAGGACCTCGGGCACGTCGGGTGCGACGGCGCTCGGCGTCGCCGGGGCCTCGCGCACGTGCTGGTACGCCACCGCGACGGGCGAGTCGCCGATGAACGGCGGACGGCCGGTGAGCAGCTCGTAGAGCAGGCAGCCGGTGGAGTACAGGTCGGAGCGCGCGTCGACGGTCTCGCCGCGCGCCTGCTCCGGCGAGAGGTACTGGGCGGTGCCGATGACGGCCTGGGTCTGCGTCATCGTCGCGGCCGAGTCCGCCATCGCGCGGGCGATGCCGAAGTCCATGACCTTGACGGCGCCCGTGGGCGTGATCATGACGTTCGCGGGCTTGATGTCGCGGTGCACGATGCCGGCGTGGTGCGAGTACTCGAGCGCCGCGAGCACGCCCGCCGTGATCTCGACCGCCTCGTCGATGGGGACGGCCTGGCCGTCGCGGAGGATGTCGCGGACGGTGTGGCCCTCGACGTACTCCATGACGATGAACGGGACGTGCACCGAGTTCCCCGTGGCGTCCGCGTGGACGTCCTCGCCGGTGTCGTACACCGCGACGATGGCCGGGTGGTTGAGGGACGCGGCCGCCTGGGCCTCGCGGCGGAAGCGCGCGAGGAAGGTGGGGTCGCGGGCGAGGTCGGACCGCAGGATCTTGATCGCGACGGTGCGACCGAGGCGGTTGTCGTGCCCGATGTGCACCTCGGCCATGCCACCACGGCCGATGAGCTCACCGACCTGGTAGCGCCCGGCAAGCACTCGGGGAGCGTTGTCCACCACTCATTCGTCCTTCGGTGTCGTCGGAGCCGCGGGCGCGTCCGCACGCGGCACATCTGGCGCAATCATCCCACTGGAGGGCTTTCGGGAAAGCCGGGAACGCAACGATGTCGTCACGATGTCACCCGTCCGGAGGGAGCCGCGGAGCCCGGGAGGGAGGCGTGGGTGACCGTCTCGACGACGGTCGCCGGAGCTGCGTCCGCGTCGTCCCGGTCCCGGTCGCCCAGGGAGGCGATCGTCGCGACGACCAGCACGAGGAGCAGGCCCAGCAGGGCCACCAGGGGCCACGTGAGGCCGTTCGGCAGCCCGCCGAGGCGCCGCCCCGTCGTCGTGGACGTGCGGCGGCCGGAGGACGATCGCGACGGGGCCGCCTGCGACTGCCGACGGGCCTCGGCCCGCGTGGCCGGCGCCGCCGACGGGGTGCTCGCGGGGGAGCCGGCGCCTGGTCGAGCGCCGCCGCGAGCGGGCTGCGGTCGTCGCGACGAGCGGGTGCCGCCGTGCATCTCGCGGCGCGGCGGGTAGGCGCGGGGACCGGCCGGGTCCTCGGCGGACGGCGCGGGGACGGGGCGCTCCCACGGCAGGGCGGGCCCGGAGGCGGGCGGCGTGTCGGACGGCGGAGCGGTCGGCTGACCGACGGGCTCGGCGTCGCTCTCGGCGAGGTGGCCGCCGGCGGGCTCGGCGGCGTGGGCGCCTGGTCGGGCCTCCGGGGCGATCCACGGCGTCGCGGGGTCGACCGGGTGCGGGTCGCGCACGGCGGCCGGGATGACGAGCGGCGTGATGACGGGAGCAGGGTCCGGCTCGGGCGCCGGAGGGGCGTCGTCCGTCGTCGTGCGGGCGCGCCGGCCGCGCCGGGTGGTGGCGGCCGCGCCGGCACGCGCGGACCACGGGTCGGCCGCGAGGCGCGCCTGGATCTCCTCGAAGACGCGGGCGAGGGCGTCGGCCGGGTGCGGACGCGCCAGCGGGTCCTTGGCGAGCATGACCATGACGAGCTCGGAGAGCTCCGGGTCGACCGACGACGGGAGCGGTGGCACGGGCTCGTTGACGTGCGCGACCGCGATGTCGACCGGGGTGGACCCGGTGAACGGCCGGTTCCCGACGATCGACTCGTACGCGACGATGCCCAGCGCGTAGATGTCCGACGCCCCCGTGGCCGCCTGCCCGACGGCCTGCTCGGGCGACAGGTACTGGGCGGTGCCCATCACCATGCCGGTCGCGGTCATCGGGACCTGGTTGGCCGCGAGCGAGACGCCGAAGTCGGTGATCTTCACCGTGCCGGAGCGGTCGATGAGGATGTTGCCCGGCTTGACGTCGCGGTGCACGACGCCGGACAGGTGCGCCGCGTGGAGCGCGCGTGCCGTCTGCGCGAGGATCGGCAGGAGCCGGGCGGGCGGGAGCACCGGCTCGCGCTCCAGCAGGTCCGCCATGGGCTCGCCCACGACGAGCTCCATGACGAGGTACCCGGAGCCGTTGGTCTCGCCGTAGTCGTACATCTGCGCGATGTTGGGGTGCGAGAGCGCCGCGCTGTTGCGGGCCTCGGTGCGCAGGCGGTTGAGGAAGTCCTCGTTGCCCGCGTACTCGCTCCGCAGGACCTTGACCGCGACCTCGCGGCCGAGCGCGTCGTCGGCCGCGACCCACACCTCGCCCATGCCGCCGACGGCGATGCGCCGCACCAGGCGGTAGCGGTTGCCGAGCGTCAGCCCCCTCACGGGCTTCATCCGTTCAACACCGCCTCCATGACGGCGCGCGCGATCGGCGCGGCGATCGCGCCGCCGGTCGCCTCGTTGCCCAGCGAGCCGCCGTTCTCGACGATGACCGCGACCGCGACCTGGGGGTCGTCGGCGGGCGCGAAGCTCGTGAACCAGGCGTGCGGGGCGGCCTCGCCACCGGTCTCGGCGGTGCCGGTCTTGCCCGCGACCTGCACGCCCGGGATCTGCGCCGCCTTCCCGGAGCCGTTCTCGACGACCCCGAGCATCATCTGCGTGAGCTGGTCGGCCGTCGACGGCGACACCGAGGTGCGCAGGCGGCGCGGCTCCGACTGGCGCACGACGTCGAGGTCGGGGTTGCGGATCGTCTCGACCGTGTACGGGGCCATCTGCACGCCGTCGTTCGCGATCGCCGCGGCGACCATCGCCATCTGGAGCGGGGTGACCTTGACCTCGCCCTGCCCGATGCCCGCGCGCGCGATACCCGCCGGGTCCGCGCCGGGGGTGCCCTCGGCGGGGAACTGGCTGGGGGTGACGTCCATCGGGATCTCGAGCGGGGCGTCGAAGCCGAAGTCCTCGGCCTGGTCCCGCATCGCGTCCTCGCCGAGCGTCATGGCCAGGTCGCCGAAGGCGGTGTTGCAGGAGATGCGGAGCGCGTCGGCAAGGGTCATCTCGCCCGTCGGCGAGCAGCGCGACCCGCCGAAGTTCTTCATCGTCTGCGTCGACTGCGGGTACGGGAGCTCGTCCGGGGCCGGGATCACGGTCTCGGCCGTGTACTGCCCGCTCTCGAGCGCCGCGGCCGAGGTGACGATCTTGAACGTCGAGCCCGGCGGGTACGTGTTGCCGCGGATCGCCCGGTTGGACATCGGGTTGCCGTCGGCGTTGAGCAGCTCCTGGTAGCGCTCGCGCGCGAGGGCGGTGTCGTGCGTCGCGAGCTCGTTGGGGTCGTAGCTGGGCTTCGACACGAGGGCGAGGACCCGCCCGGTCTTGGGCTCGATCGCGACGACCGCACCCCGCTGGTCGCCCAGCGCGTCCCAGGCGGCCTGCTGCGCCGCGGGGTCGATCGTCAGCTCGACGGACGCACCCTGGGGCTGCTTGCCGGTGAACAGCGCGCTGAGGCGGTCGAGCCACAGCGAGCTCGCCTCGCCGTTGAGGTAGTCGTTCTCCTTGTCCTCGATCTCCGTGCGCCCGTTGGTGAGCGAGAGGAACCCGGAGACGGGCGCGTACAGAGGGCCGTTCGCGTACTGGCGCTGGAAGCCGAACGCGTCGTCCACCGGGGTCGAGGACGCGATCGCGTCGCCCGCGACGACGATCGGGCCACGGAACTTGTTGTACTCGCGGTAGATCGTGCGGGCGTTGCGCGAGTCGTTGTTGAGCGAGTCCGCCTGGACGAACTGGATGTACGTCGTCGACACCATGAGCGCGAGGAACATGACGAGGACGACCGTCGCGACGCGACGCAGGGGGACGTTCACCGGGCTCCTCCCCAGGGGTCGGTCTCGGGGTGGGGGCCGTCGGGACCGGGGCGCCGCACGACCTCCGTGCGCAGCTCGTCGGGGTGGGCGGAGACCTCACCCGTCTGCCCGACGGCGGGCTGCACGCCCGTCGTCGCGCGCGTCGGACCGGTGGGCGGCCCGACGGCGGCGGGCGTCCCGACCGTGGTGGGCGCGTCGTCGGGCCGCGCGCCGACGGCGGGGGCCCCGCTGCCCACGACCTCGACCGGCTCGGAGTCGGGGCGCGTGCGCGCCCCGCCGGGCGCCACCTGGCCTCGTACGGGCAGGGACGAGGGCCGGCGCGCGTCGTCGGAGATCCGCAGCAGCAGGCCCACGACCAGCCAGTTCGCGAGGAGCGACGACCCGCCCTGGGCGACGAACGGCATGGTGAGGCCCGTGAGCGGGATGATCCGCGTGATCCCCCCGACGACGACGAAGAGCTGCCACGCCATGACGAACGCGAGCCCGCCCGCGAGCAGCTTGCCGAACCCGTCACGGACGCCGATCGCGGTGCGCAGGCCGCGCTCCACGAGGATGAGGTAGGCGAGCAGGATGCCGATCAGGCCCGTGAGTCCGAGCTCCTCGCCGAGCGAGGCGTAGATGAAGTCGGAGAACGCGTACGGGACCGTGCGCGGGTAGCCCGCGCCCCAGCCCGTGCCGAACAGGCCACCGTTCCCGAGCGAGAAGAGGCCGCCCACGAGCTGGCCCGAGCCGCCGGGGCTGCGGCCGAAGATCTCGGGGTCGAACGGATGGAGCCACACGTCGACGCGCGCCTGCACGTGGCCGAACGTCGACGCGGCGAGCACCGCGCCGACCGCGATGAGCACCAGACCGATGACGACCCAGCTCACGCGCTCGGTCGCGATGTAGAGCATCGCGACGAACAGGCCGAAGAACAGGAGCGAGGTGCCCAGGTCGCGCTCGAACACGAGGATCGCGAGCGAGACCAGCCAGACGATGATGATCGGCCCGAGGTCGCGCAGGCGCGGGAGCTGGAGCCCGAGCACCTTGGGTCCGGCGAGCGCGAGCGTGTCGCGGTTCGTCACGAGGTAGCCGGCGAAGAAGATCGCGAACGCGATCTTCGCGAACTCCGCGGGCTGGAGCGAGAAGCCGAAGACGTTGATCCAGATCTGCGCGCCGTTGATGCGCGTGCCCAGGCCCGGGACGAGCGGCAGCGCGACGAGCACGATGCCCGCGATCATCGCGGTGTAGGTGTAGCGCCGCAGGGTCCGGTGGTCGCGCAGGAACCAGATCACGGCGAACGCGCAGAGGATGCCGAGCGCGGTCCACTGGAGCTGGCGCGGCGCGAGGTCCTGGGTGCCGCCCGTGACCTGCGAGCCGAGGTCGAGGCGGAAGATCATCGCGAGGCCGATGCCGTTGAGCGCGACGGCGATCGGCAGGATCACCGGGTCCGCGTACGGCGCCTTGAAGCGCAGCAGCAGGTGCGCGGCGCCCGCGAGCACCACGGTGCCGATGCTGTACACGTAGAAGCGGCCCGGGAGCTCGCCCGTGAGCTGGAGGCCCACGAGCGCGTACGCCCCGATGCCCAGCGCGAGCGCGAGGACGAGCAGACCGAGCTCCGCGCCCCGGCCGGGGCGCACCTCGGTGGTCTCCACCGTGGCCATCAGGCCTCCGAGCCGGCGCCGTCGGTGGGTGCCGGGGTCACGTCGGGCGCCCCGGCCTCCGGGGTCTCGGTCGCGCCCTCGGTGGGCGTCTGGGTGGTGCCGTCGGTCGCGGGGGCGTCGGTGGACTCCTCCGTGGCCTCGGCGACGAGGCGCTCCGCGCGCGCACGGGCGTCCTCGAGCGACTCCGCGGGGATGGTGGTCTCCAGGCGGTCGACGACGTAGCCCGGAAGGTCCGCGACGCGCGTCCCGGTGAGCTCGATCGGCGTCGACAGGGTCACCGGGCCCGCGTTCTCCGGGATGCCGCGGAACACGGCCACCTGGCCGTCGGCGACCCCGACGTAGTACTGCGTCTGCGTCCAGCGGTAGCCCGCCCACCCTGCCACGCCCAGGCCGGCGACGACGAGGAGGATCGCGACGACGGTGATCCAGCGGCGCGGCGCACGGCCGGGCCGCACGTCGCCCTCGCCCTCCTCCGCGACGCCGCCCGAGGCCGCCTCGCCCTCCGCGGTCTCGGCCGCGCCGTCCGCGGCGGGCTCCTCGGTCGCGGCGGGGGCGTTCGCGCTGGCCATGAGCGCTGCCGCCCGCGCGGCGGGGCCGTCCGCGGCCGACGTCGGGGCGTCGCGGTCGATCGCCGCGGAGCCGACGATCTGCGCCCC
Organism: Cellulosimicrobium sp. GQ32; assembly: GCF_059758455.1. Taxonomy (NCBI): domain Bacteria; kingdom Bacillati; phylum Actinomycetota; class Actinomycetes; order Micrococcales; family Promicromonosporaceae; genus Cellulosimicrobium; species Cellulosimicrobium sp. GQ32. The sequence continues at coordinate 290,844 of NZ_JCAXEP010000005.1, forward strand.
GGTGCCGGGCGCCGTGCCGTCGGGCAGGACGTCGAGGTCCACGATGTCCGCGACCACGACCGTCACGTTGTCCGTGCTGCCGGCGCGCAGCGCGAGCTGGAGCAGGTGGTCGGCGCACTCGTCGACGTCGGGGGTGTCCTCGAGCGTCTGGGCGATCGTCTCCGGGCTGACGAAGCCCGAGAGGCCGTCGGAGCACAGGAGCCAGCGGTCGCCCGGCTTCGCCTCGCGCACCGACATGTCCGGCGTGAGGTCGATGTCGAAGTCGCCGAGCACGCGCATGACGACGTTGCGCTGCGGGTGCGTCTCCGCCTCGTCGGGCGAGATGCGGCCCGTGTCCACGAGGTGCTGCACGAAGGTGTGGTCGGTCGTCACCTGGGTGAGCTCGCCGTCGCGCAGCAGGTACGCGCGCGAGTCGCCGAGGTGCGCCATCGCGAGCTTGTTGCCCGCCCGCAGGATCGCGGTGACGGTCGTGCCCATGCCCACGAGCTCGGGGTCGGTCACGCTGCGGTCCACGAGGTCCTGGCGCGCGTGGTCGATCGAGCGCTCGAGCTCGGCGAGCGCGTCGTCGGGGCCGTGCGACTCCCCGTCGAGCGGCGCGAGCGCCGCGATGGCGATCGACGACGCCACGTCGCCCCCGGCGTGGCCGCCCATGCCGTCGGCGACGACGAGCAGGTGCGGCCCGGCGTACCCGGAGTCCTGGTTGTTGGACCGCACGAGCCCGACGTCGGAGCGCGCGGCGTAGCGCAGGGCGATGTTCACTGCGGGCTACCTCTGCAGCTCGACGACGGACTGACCGATCCGCACCCGCGTGCCCGGACCCAGCGGCGTCACCTGGCCGATGCGCTGGTCCTCGACGTAGGTGCCGTTGGTGGAGCCGAGGTCCTCGACGAACCAGGACCCGTGCTGCGGGAAGATGCGCGCGTGGCGCGACGAGGAGTAGTCGTCGTCGAGGACGAGCGTGCAGCTCGGTGCGCGGCCGATGAGGATCGACGACGTCGTGAGGGGGATCGTCGTGCCGGTCAGCGGGCCGGCGGTGACGACGAGCCGCGACGGGCCCGCGGGCGCGGCGGGCCGCGAGGGCTCGGGCGCGGCCGGGGTGGCGCCCGACGTCGGGCGGGCGGCCGGGGCGGGGCCGCCCTTCTTGCCGCGGCGTGGCGTGATCTTGGTGCCGTACAGGTCCCGACGCAGCACCCCGATCGCGGAGAGCACGAACACCCAGAGCAGCACCAGGTAGCCCAGCCGCAGCAGGGTGAACGTGAGGTCGGTCATGCGGGCCGGATCACCACTCCTCGTTGTCGGACGCGCCGGTCCAGAACATGATGCGGGTACGGCCGATCGTCAGGGAGTTGCCGTCGAGCAGGGTCGCGGCCGGCACCTGGTGCCCCTCGACGAACAGGCCGTTGGTCGAGCCGAGGTCCGTCGCGATGACGCCCTCCGGCGTCACGCGGATCTCCAGGTGGCGGCGCGAGACCCCCGGGTCGTCGACGACGATGTCGGCCTCCGAGCCGCGGCCGATGACCGTGACCGGGCCCGTGAGCAGGTAGCGCTGCCCGTCGATGTCGACGAGCGGGTGCCGCGTGCTCGGGGACGCGGACGTCGCGGGCGCCACGTTTCCGCGCACGCTGGCCGAGCGGAGCTGGAAGCGGCCGACGTCGAGCGTGTCGTTCTGCTCGAAGCTCACGCTCACCGGGCCGACGAACGCGTAGTGCTGCGACGCCGCGTACTGCGTGACGTTCGACGCCAGCTCGTCGGCGAGCGTCTCCGCGCCCCACCCCTCGACCTGGCCGAAGTCGTCCACCGACAGCTCGATGGTGAACTCGTTGGGCACGACCGTGCGCTCGCGGTCCACGACGGCGGCGCGGTCGTCGACCTCGCGCCGCAACGCGCTCGCGAGCTCGACGGGCTTGACCTCGCTGCGTCCGACCTTGGCGAACGCGTTGTTCACCACGCGCTCGACGCCCTTCTCGAAGCGGTCCAGGACTCCCATGCCACCTCCTCCCTCGTGCTCGCTCGTGCTGCGGCTCGTGCCGCGGTGCTCGTCTGCGCCTCCCGGACCGTGCTCCCGACGGCCCCTGGTGCACACCTGCGTCCCGGGCAGACTACCTAGATCGTATCGATCACGTCTGCGACGGAGGCCCGATTCGTCGCACGATCTCCGGACGGATGTGGCGCGTTCGGGGCGGAGCGTGTGAACGTCGGGCGCGCAGCCCTCGGCGCCTCGTGGCGGTGCGCGACGACCGGCACGTGGCGGCCGTCACGCCCTGCCGCGCGGTTCCAGGCGTCGTCGTGCATCGTGCTAGTCTTCTGCGGCACGCGCGAGTGGCGGAATGGCAGACGCGCTGGCTTCAGGTGCCAGTGTCCGAAAGGGCGTGGGGGTTCAAGTCCCCCCTCGCGCACGTGGCGAGGGCTTCGACTACTCAGTCGGAAGACCCGCGGAAGAGTCCCGGTCAGGTGAGCCTGACCGGGACTTCTTGCATCCCGGGCTCCTCCTGATCCGATCCCCGCGCCAGGAGCGTGGAGCGCTCCCCCGCTATCGGGTCGACAGGGGTCAAGAATTCGTCAAGTAGTTGCGGCTTGCGCGATGGGAAACCGGTATCCTACGATCGGGAAACCGGTTACCCAGGTCTCGACCTCATCCGAGCGCCTCGACGAGCTCTTCCGAGGCGGGCTGCCCGACGTCGTCGTCGGCCGCCGCGCAGGGCGCACGACCCGGCGCCGACGCACCAGGACGAGGTCGCCGCGTCGACCGACGCGAGCGCGGACCTGGAGCCGTGAGTCACCACGCACTGCCCCCCAGTTCGATGACGAAAGGTGAGGCACCACGATGAGACGACCCGTCGCACGACGACTGCTCGCGGCCACCGCCGCGACGGCCCTGGCGGCCACGATGGGCGTGATGGCCCTGACCACGACCGCGAGCGCGGCCGTGACCGGCAGCCCGACCGGCTACGCGACCCAGAACGGCGGCACGACCGGTGGCGCCGGCGGCCAGACCGTCCGCGCCACGACCGGGACCCAGATCCACGCGGCCCTGTGCAGCAGGGCCAGCGACGACACCCCGATCGTCATCGAGGTCGAGGGCACCATCAACCACGGCAACACGGCCAAGGTCTCGGGCGACAGCTGCAACACGGCGGCCGGCGTGATCGAGCTCAAGCAGATCAGCAACGTGACGATCATCGGCGTCGGCAACGGCGCGACGTTCGATCAGCTGGGCATCCACATCCGTGAGGCCAGCAACATCATCATCCAGAACGTCACCGTGAAGAACGTCAAGAAGTCCGGCTCGCCCACGTCCAACGGCGGCGACGCCATCGGCATGGAGAGCGGCGTCCGCAACGTGTGGGTGGACCACGTGACGCTCGAGGCGTCGGGCGGGGAGTCGGAGGGCTACGACGGCCTCTTCGACATGAAGGCGGGCGTCCAGTACGTGACGCTGTCCTACAGCATCCTGCGCAACTCCGGCCGCGGCGGCCTCATCGGCTCGAGCGAGAGCGACACGTCCAACGGGTTCGTGACGTTCCACCACAACAAGTACGAGAACCTCGACTCGCGCACGCCGCTGCTGCGCGGCGGCATCGCCCACATCTACAACAACCACTACGTGCAGCTCAACGAGTCCGGGATCAACTCGCGGGCCGGGGCGAGGGCGAAGGTCGAGAACAACTACTTCGAGGACTCGAAGGACGTCCTCGGCACGTTCTACACCGACCAGAAGGGCACCTGGCAGGTCGCCGGGAACGTCCTCGACAACGTCACGTGGTCGAGCCCGAGCGGTGACATCCAGCCGGCCGGCCCGAACCTGACCTCCACGACGTCGGTCAGCATCCCGTACTCCTACACGCTCGACGGCGCGAGCTGCGTGCCGAACCTCGTGAACCAGACCGCGGGCGCGAACAAGGGCCTCAAGGTCTCGGACGGCTCGTGCACGCCGCAGACGCCGGACCCCGACCCCACCGACCCGACGGACCCGACCGACCCGACGGACCCGGGACCCGTCGACCCGACGGACCCGCCGGAGCCGACGGCGGAGACGATCTACGTCGCACCGGACGGCAGCGCGAGCGCCGCCGGCACGCTGTCGGCGCCGACGACGCTCCCCGCCGCGATCGAGCGCGTCGCCTCGGGCGGCGAGATCTTCCTGCGCGGTGGCACGTACGACCTGTCGTCGACCGTCACGATCGAGCCGGGCAACGACGGCACGTCGGGCGACCGCACCCTGCTGTCCGCGTACCCCGGGGAGCGGCCCGTGCTCAACTTCTCGGCGCAGGCCGAGGACCCGGCGAACCGCGGTCTCGCGATCGGCGGCGACTGGTGGCACGTCTACGGCATCGTGGTCGAGCACGCGGGCGACAACGGCATCCTGCTCGGCGGCAGCAACAACGTCATCGAGCGCGTCGTGACCCGCTACAACCACGACACCGGCCTGCAGCTCTCCCGTCTCGTGGCGGGCGCCCCGGCGAGCGAGTGGCCGTCGGACAACCTCGTCCTCAGCAGCGAGTCGCACGACAACGCGGACTCGGACGGCGAGGACGCGGACGGGTTCGCGGCGAAGCTCACGTCCGGTCCGGGCAACGTGTTCCGGCACACCGTCTCCCACCACAACATCGACGACGGCTGGGACCTGTACACGAAGTCCGACACCGGACCGATCGGGCCCGTGACGATCGAGAGCTCGCTCGCCTACGAGAACGGCACGCTCTCCGACGGTGGGCAGGCCGGTGCGGGCGACCGCAACGGGTACAAGCTCGGCGGCGAGGACATCAAGGTCGACCACGTCGTGCGCAACTCGTTCGCCGTGAACAACGGCAAGCACGGGTTCACGTACAACTCGAACCCGGGCTCGATCACCGTCAGCGGCAACGTCGCGGTCGGCAACGCCGAGCGCAACTTCAGCTTCGACGCCGGGACCCACCGGTTCACCGGCAACGTGTCGTGCGACTCCGGGGCGAACGACAAGACGGTCGGCACGGACGCGGGCGGCAACTCGTTCTGGTCCGGCTCGAACGGGTCGGCGTGCTCCGCCTACGACGGTGAGCTCGGCTGGTCGTTCGCGGCGGACGGCTCGCTCCGGGTCACCTTCGGCGGCGAGCCGACGAACCCGACCGACCCCACGGACCCGACTGACCCCACCGACCCGACGGACCCGACGGACCCGACCGGCCCGCCGTCGGGCACCAACCTCAGCATCGGTGCCGGCGCCGACGGTTCGAGCAAGGGCAGCGGGACGAGCTATGGCAACGCGATCGACGGCAGCACCGCGACCTGGTGGTCGCCCAGCGGCTCGACGGGGACCCTCTCCGTCAAGTGGGGCACCGCGACGACCGTGGGCCGGGTCGTCGTCAAGGAGGCCGCCGGCGGCGGCACAATCGGGACGTGGCGCCTCGTGAACAACGACACGGGCGCCGTCCTGAAGACGGGTAGCGGTGCGGGGGCCATCACGTTCACCGCGACGTCGCTCAAGAAGATCAACCTCGAGATCACCGGCGCGTCGGGCACTCCCCGCGTCGCCGAGCTCGAGACCTACGCCGGGTAGCCCGACCCTCCTCCGGGAGACCCGTGCACGACCCCGGGCGGGACCACCCGGTCCCGCCCGGGCTCGACAACGGCCCCGCCGCGCCGTCCGCGGCGGGGCCGTCGCCTCCCGCCCGTCGTCGGAGTGGCGACGCCACGCCGCCTCGGACGGCAGAGCGCGTCGGACGGGTTCAGGGTGCCAGCACGAGCGGGACGCAGGTGCCGTGCCCGTCGTGCCCCTCCACCCGCCCGGGGGTGAGGAGGGGCACGGCGTGGACGGGGCCGCCTCGCCGTGCACGACCTCGAAGAGGGTGCGGAACGGCTCGACGGCGCCGGTTCAGGACGAAGACGTCGGGACCGTCGAGCGAGACGACGACGTCGAGCGTGCCCTCGCCGTCCTGGTCCGGGAACACCGTCACGACGACCTCCTCGGCGGCGTCGGGCAGCGCGTCGACGACGGCGCGCAGGCGACGGACCGCCTCGGGCGCCGCGGCGTCGAGGTGGTCGCGCAGCCGGCGGGCGTGGGTCTCGGCGTCCATCGGGTCACCGTAGCGGCGGCGCGGTGCTCCCGGCGTCGAGGTCCTCGAGCTCGGCGACGAGGGTGCTGTGCTCGGCGTCGCGCCGGACCGCGTCGCCGAGCGCGGTGGCCCGGCGCGTGTACGCGGGGTCGTCGAGGACCTGCCGGACGGCGCGCGCGACCCGCTCGGCGGACGCCTTCCGTGAGAGCGCGACGCCCGCGCCGCGCAGCGTGACGCGCGCGGCGTTGTCGCCCTGGTCGCGCCCGTGCGGGAGGACGACGACGGGGCAGCCCGCCGCGAACGCCTTGAGGAGCGTGCCGTGGCCGCCGTGCGTGACGACGAGCGCGGCGTCGCGCAGCACCTCGTGGTGGGGAGCGGACGCGACCACGGCGACGTTCGCCGTGCCCGGCACCGCGTCCGGCGCGAGCCCTTGCCCGGTCGTGACGACGCCGCGCACGGGCAGCGTCGCGAGCGCCGCGACGATCCGCCGCAGCAGCGCGGCCTGGTCCTGGAACGTGGACGACAGCGCGACGAGGACGAGCGGGTCGTCGCCCGGCGGCGCGGTCCAGGGGGCGTCGTCGGCCCACGCCGGGTCGTCGAGCACGGGCCCCACGTACCGGGCGTTCGCCGGGAGCGGGCCGGGGAGGTCGAACGCGGGGCTCGTCATGACGAGCTGGCGGCGCGCGGCGCTCAGCTGCTCCCACGAGCGCGCGAGCGGGTCGAGGCCCAGGTCGGCGCGCAGGGCGTTGAGCCGGTCGCGCGTGTAGCGGTCGAACACGCGCGTCGAGAGGCCGGTGATCGTGCGGTCGCGCAGCCGGCCGAGCGGCCCGCGCGCGGGCGTGAGTCCCGCGCCGAACGGCGTGCGGCCGGGCGTGGGCAGCGCGTAGACGTTGGGGATCAGGACGTCGAACGGGATCCCGCGTGACTGCGCCGCGACCATCGCGCCGAACGCGAAGACGGAGGTGACGACCAGGTCGGGTCGCTCGTCGTCGACGGCGTCGAGGACGTCGTGCGCGTAGTCCGCCGCCGGCCCGGCGATGAGGTGGTCGCCCATGTCGCGTGCCTGGGCGAGCAGGCTCGGCGCCGCCCAGTCCTGGAGGGGGTCGTGCGCCGGGTCGCGGTCGGGGCGGTTGGGCGCCGTGCGCCACGGGACGAGCGTCGCATCCGTCGCGCGCACCTCTGGCGCCATCGAGTCCTCCGCGAGCACCCGGACGCGGTGCCCGCGCTCCACGAGCCGACGCGCGGCCCCCACCTCGGGCGGGACCGTCCCGCCGCCGTCGGTCAGGGCGAAGAGGTACGTGCGAGGCATGGCGGGCCCCCCAGGTCGCTGTCGGCGCGAGGTGCGACTCCGGTCGGGACGTCACGGCCGCGTCGGCAGGAACCACGCTAGACCGCGAGGCCGCCGAGCCAACCCTAGATCTGCTAGGGTCAGTAACCCTAGAAGAACTAGGCATAGGAGTGCCATGCGTATCGACAAGGACCTCGTGGCCGCGTCGGCCACCCCGCTCGTGCTCGGGATCCTCGCCGACGGCGAGTCGTACGGCTACGCGATCCTCAAGCGCGTCGACGAGCTCTCGGGCGGCCGCATGCGGTGGACCGACGGCATGCTGTACCCGCTGCTGCACCGGTTGGAGCGGCTCGGGCTCGTCGAGGCGTCGTGGGGCACGTCCGACGTCGGCCGGCGCCGCAAGCACTACGCGATCACCGCTGCCGGGCGCGAGGCGCTCGTCGAGCGCCAGGCGCAGTGGGACGTCGTCGCGCACGCGCTCCACCAGGTCTGGCGCACGGCGCAGGACGGGCTCCAGAGCCCGCCGCGCGTCGCGGAAGGGTGGGCCTGATGGGCGCCGCGACCGCGCCGACGGACGGGGCCAGCCCCGGCCCGCACGCCGCGCTCGAGGCCCAGATCGACCAGTGGCGCGGGTACGTCCGCCGCCGCGAGGCCATCTCCGGCGCGGACGTCGACGAGATGGAGGACCACCTGCGCGAGCGGGTCGAGGACCTGCGCGCGACCGGGCTCGACGACGACGAGGCGTTCCTCGTCGCGGTGAAGCGCATGGGTACGCTCGACGACCTGTCGCGCGAGTTCGCGCAGGAGCACTCCGAGCGGCTGTGGAAGCAGCTCGTCCTCGTCGGCGAGCAGCCCACGGGCCGCACGCGCTCGTGGCGCGAGCTCGCGGTCGTGCTCGGGCTTGCCGTCGCCACCGGCATCACGGTCAAGGTCGCGACCGCGGTCCTCGACCCGGAGACCGTCGGCCTCAACGTCGGGCTCCTCGTGCTGCCGTTCCTCACCGCCTACCTCGCGTGGAAGCGCCAGGTCACCGCGCGGGTCGTCGGGGCGCTCGCGGTGCCGTTCGTCGTGCTGGGCGTCGTCCTCAACGTGTACCCGTTCCAGCCCACGGGCTCGACCCTCGTCCTCGCGGCGCTCGCCGCGCCCGTGACGCTGTGGGCCGTCGTCGGGCTCGCGTACGTCGGGGGCCGCTGGCGCTCGGACGCGCGTCGCATGGACTTTGCGCGCTTCACCGGCGAGCTCGCCGTGTACTACACGCTCCTCGCGCTCGGCGGCGGGGTCCTGCTCGGCCTCACCGCGGGCGTCTTCTCCCTCGCCGACGTCGACCTCGAGCCCTACCTCGAGGACTGGATCCTGCCGCTGTGCGTCCCGGCCGCGCTGATCGTCGCCGCGTGGCTCGTCGAGGCCAAGCAGAACGTCGTCGAGAACATCGCTCCCGTGCTCACGCGCGTCTTCACGCCCCTGACGCTCGTCATGCTCCTCGCCGTGTTCGTCGTCCTCGCGACCGCGGGGAACCTCGCCGCCGTCGACCGCGAGCTGCTCATCCTCATGGACGCGATCCTCGTGCTGGTCCTGTGCCTGCTCCTGTACTCCGTCTCGGCGCGCGACCCGCTCGCGCCCCGGTCGCTCTTCGACGGGCTCCAGGTCGTCCTCGTCGTCGCGGCGCTCGCTGTCGACGCCGTCGCGCTCACCGCGATGCTCACGCGCATCGCGGAGTTCGGCGTGAGCCCCAACAAGGCCGCGGCGCTCGGGCTCAACCTGCTCCTGCTCGTCCACCTCGTGTGGTCCGCGGTGCTGGCGACGGCCTTCCTGCGCGGGCGCCGCCCGTTCGCCGACCTCGTGGCCTGGCAGACCCGGTTCCTGCCCGTGTACGCGGTGTGGGCCGCGGTCGTCGTGGTCGTCTTCCCGCCGGTCTTCGGGTTCGTCTGACGGGCTGACGCCGGCTGCGGTCCGGGCGTAGCGTGACGGGATGGCCGACACCGCTCCCGGAGGGCCGCCCGACGGCGGGCTGGTCGACTGGCTCCTCGACGCCGACCCGGCGCTGCGCTGGAGGGTCGAGCGGGACGTCGTGCACGCGCCACCCGAGGTGTGGGAGGCGACGCGCGCACGCGTGGCGACCGAGGGCTTCGGCGCGCGCCTGCTCGCGCTGCAGGACCCCGACGGCCAGTGGGCCGGCGGCGCGTACTTCCCCGCGGACGTGGGCGCCGTCGACGCCGCGACCGACGCCGCGTACGACGCCGGTGGCAGGCCCGAGGAGGGCCAGCCCTGGACCGCGACGACCTGGTCGCTCGTCGCGCTGCGCGAGTGGGGGCTCGACCCGGGCGTGCTGCGCGCGCGCCGCACGCCCGAGCTGCTCGCGGCGCACAGCCGCTGGGAGTACGACGACCTGCCCTACTGGGGCGGCGAGGTCGACTGGTGCATCAACGGCTACACGCTCGCGGCGGGTGCATGGCTCGGGGTCGACGTGTCGGAGCTGCTCGCCGCGGTGCTCCGAGGCCGGCTGCCCGACGGCGGGTGGAACTGCGAGTGGGTGGAGGGCGCCACGGTGTCGTCGTTCCACTCGACGCTCAACGCGCTCAAGGGCCTCCTCGCGTACCAGGAGCTCGCGGGCGGTGGCGACGAGCTGCGCGCGGCGCGACGGTCCGGCGAGGAGTACCTGCTGCGCCGGGGCCTGTTCCGCCGCCTGAGCACGGGCGAGCCTGTCGGCGACTGGGTGTTCCGCCTCGCGTACCCGTTCCGCTGGTACTACAGCGTGCTCAACGCGCTGGTCTACCTCCGCGAGGCCTCGCTCCTCGACGGGACGCCGCCGGACCCGCGCGCGGCGGACGCCGTCGAGCACGTCCGCCGCGCCCGGCGCCCGGACGGCACCTGGCTCCAGGGCCGGCGGCACCCGGGCCGGGTGTGGTTCGAGGTCGACGCCCCCGCGGGCGAGCCGTCACGCTGGCTCACCTACCACGCGACAGTCGTCCTCGACTGGTGGGACGGTCAGGACGCGGGCGGTCCCGAGACGACCTCCGCGCCGTCGAGCACCGCGATGAGCTCGTCGAACCACTCGACGTAGCTCGCGTAGGTGAACGGCCGCTTGTCGTCCCACCCGACGACCTGGCCCGCCCGCACGGCGGGCAGCTCGGCGTAGACCGGGGTGGCGGCCATCGCCTCGTCGGATCCCGTGTAGCTCAGCACGACGTCGGCCGGGTGGTCGGGCACGCGCTCCCAGCTCAGCTCGGCCCAGCCCTCCTGGTCCTGCGGCCCGCCGATCGTGAAGCCCAGCTCCTCGAGCAGCGCGAGCTGGCCCAGGTTCTTCTGACCGACCCACAGCTGCTCCGCGCCGTTGAGCGGCAGGATCGTCAGCGGCTTCTCGGCCGCGATGCCGCGCAGCGTGTCGAGCCGGTCGTCGAACGCGGCCTTCGCCTCCGTGACCTCCGGTGAGTCGACGTCGCCGCCGAGCGACTGCGCGAGCGACGCGTAGTCCTCGATCACCTCGACCACGGGGCGGCCCGAGAACTTCATGCCGACGAACGGCGCGACCGCCGTCGCCTCCGTGGTGACCTTGTCGTCCCACCAGGTCCAGGCCGTGCCGTCCTCGTTGCCGAACCCGATCACGAGGTCGGGCTCGAGCGCGAGCAGCTTCTCCAGGTTGAGCTCGGCGTCGGCTCCGACGACCTCCATCTCGTCGACCCGGGCGTTGCCGATCGACAGCGCGCCGGCGTCGGAGAAGCCGTAGCCGAACACCCCGGCGGGCCGCACGCCGTAGTCCCACAGCGCCGCGGCGGTGTAGCCGTCGACGACCAGGGTGTCCGGCGCCTCGTCGAGCTCGTACGTCGTGCCGTAGCCCGAGGACGTCCAGGTCCAGTCTTCCGCGGCCGCGGACGGGGCCGCGCCGTCGGCGCCCGGGTCGGTGGCGGTCGAGCACGCGGCGAGCGTGGCCGCGAGCCCGACGGCGATCGTGCCGGCGGCGAGGGGACGCACCGCGCGCCGGGGCCGGGTCTCGTGGGCCAGCGTGGGCAGGGTGGACGAGGGACGGGTGCTGCGGGTCATGCGATGCTCCTCCGACGAGGCGGTGCGGGCGAGCGCAGGACGGTGGGGGGCCGGTCGGGCGGGTGGGTCGACCGGCGGGGAACGGGGTCGCGGTCAGACGCGGCGGGGACGACCCTCGGGCACGACGAGCGGGGTGCCCGTCACGGGGTCGGCGATGATCCGGCACGGCAGGCCGAACACGCCCTCGACGAGCTCCGCCGTCACGACGTCGGCCGGGGCTCCCTCGGCGACGATCGCGCCGTCCTTCATGGCGATGAGGTGGGTCGCGTACCGGCACGCGTGGTTGAGGTCGTGCAGCACGGCGACGAGCGTGTGCCCGCGGTCGCGGTTGAGGTCGGCGCACAGCTCCAGCAGCTCGATCTGGTGCGCGATGTCGAGGAACGTCGTCGGCTCGTCGAGCAGGAGGATCGGGGTCTCCTGCGCGAGGACCATCGCGACCCACACGCGCTGGCGCTGCCCGCCGGAGAGCTCGTCGACGAGGCGGCCCGAGAGCTCGGTCGTCCCGGTCGCGGCGAGCGCCCCGACCACGGCGGCCTCGTCCTCGCGCGACCACTGCCGCAGGAGCTTCTGGTGCGGGTAGCGCCCGCGCGCGACGAGGTCCGCGACCGTGATGCCCTCGGGGGCGATCGACGTCTGCGGCAGGAGCCCGAGGCGGCGCGCGACCTCCTTCGCGGGGATCGAGGAGATCGAGCGGCCGTCGAGCACGACCTGTCCCTGCGACGGCTTGAGCAGGCGCGACAGCGCGCGGAGCAGCGTCGACTTGCCGCACGCGTTCGGCCCGACGATCACGGTGAACGACCCGTCGGGGATGCTCACGTCGAGGCCGGAGGAGATGACGCGGTCGTCGTAGCCGACCGTGATCCCTTCGGCGTGCAGGCGGTCGGCGGGCGCGACGCGGTCCGCGCGCGCGTCGGTCGACGCGTCGGCGACGGCGCCGCTCGGGGCGGCCGCGAGGTTCGTGAGAGCCACCGAGGTCCTTCCGGTCTGCGGGTTCGTGGTCACTTGCGGGCCTCGCGCACGAGGAGCCAGACGAGGTAGGCGCCGCCGACGCTCACGGTGACGACGCCGACGGGGAGCTGGGTGGGCGCGAACGCGCGCTGGGCGACGAGGTCGCTCGCCGCGAGCAGGACGGCGCCCATGACGGCGGCGGGGAGGATCCGCACGCCCGCGGCGCCGGTGAGGCGGCGCGCGAGCTGCGGGGCAGCGAGCGCGACGAATGCGATGGGCCCGGCCGCCGCGGTGACGAGCGCCGTGAGCGCGACGCCGACGATGACGAGGGCGAGGCGCACCCGCTCGCTGCGCAGGCCGAGTGCGGCCGCGGCGTCGTCCCCGAGCTCCAGCAGCCCCATGCGCGGCGCCAGCCACACGAGCGGCAGCGCGAGGAGCGCCGCGAGCACGCACGCGGGCACCGCCTGCGCCCACGTCATACCGTTGAGCGACCCCGCCCCCCACACGGCGGCCGCCATCGCGGTCTCGAGGTCGGCCTTGATGATGAGCCACTGGTTGACGGACGCGAGCATCGCGGACACGGCGATGCCGACGATGATGAGCCGGAACCCCTGGACCCCGCGCCGGTACGCCAGGAGGTACACGACGCCCGCGGTGACGATGCCGCCGACGAGCGCGCCCGCCGCGACGCCGACGTACCCGCCGCCGAGCAGCATGATGACGACGAGCGCGCCCGTGTACGCGCCGGTGTTGAACCCGATGACGTCGGGGCTGCCGAGCGGGTTGCGCGTGAGGGACTGGAAGATCGCGCCGCTCGCACCGAGCGCGGCGCCGAGCACGAGCGCCATGAGCGCGCGCGGCAGGCGCCACTCGACGACGACCATGTGGACCGGGCCGTCGGCCGCGCCCACGAGCGCCTGGAGGACCTGCGGGACGGTGAGCGGGTAGTCGCCGGTGGTCAGCGCGACGACGCCGATCGCGAGCGCGACGAGCAGCAGCGCCCCGCACACCCCGAGCGTGCGCAGGTCGAGCCGGAGGCTCGCGCGGCCGCCGAGCCCGCGCACGACGCGCGTGGGGCGGCCGAAGTCGAGGCGGTGCGTGCGGTCGGGCGCGGGCTCGCCCACGCGCGGTCCCACGGGCGCGTCGTCCCGGACCGGGGCGCTCACAGCCCGCTCGCCTTCGAGCGGCGCACGAGCGCGATGAGGACGGGCGCACCGACGAAGGCCGTGACGATCCCGACCTGGAGCTCGCCGGGCATCACGACGACGCGGCCCACGACGTCGGACACGAGCAGCAGGACCGGCGCGAGCACGGCCGAGTACGGGAGGATCCAGCGCTGGTCGGGGCCGACCGTCCAGCGCGCGACGTGCGGCACCATGAGCCCGACGAACGCGATCGGCCCGGCGGCCGCCGTCGCGGCGCCGCACAGGAGCATCACCGCGACGCCGACGAGGATGCGCGTGCGCCCGACGTGCGCGCCGAGCGAGCTCGCGAGGTCGTCGCCGAGCGCGATGGTGTTGAGCGGGCGGGCGACGACGAGCGCGATGACGAGCCCGACCACGACGAACGGCGCGATCGTGCCGGCCATCTCCATCGTGCGGCCGGCCAGCGAGCCGGCGCCCCAGAAGCGCATGCGGTCGAACGCCGCGGGGTCGAGCAGCGTGATGCCCTGCGAGATGCCGCCCAGGACGGCCCCGAGCGCGACGCCCGCGAGGGTCAGGCGCACCGGCGTCGCTCCCCCACGCCCCTGCGACCCGATGGCGTAGACCGCCACGGTCGCGACGACCGCCCCGGCGAACGCGAACCAGATGAAGGACTGGATGTCCGTGAACCCGAGGAACGCGACCGCGAGCACGACGGCGAAGGCCGCCCCGGCGTTGACGCCGAGGATGCCCGGGTCGGCCAGCGGGTTGCGCGTCATGGCCTGGATGAGCCCGCCCGAGACCCCGAGCGCGGCGCCGACCAGGAGGCCGACGATCGTGCGGGGCAGCCGCAGGTCGCGGATGATCACGTGGTCGCCCGAGCCGTCGTACCCGGTGAGCGCGTCCCAGACGGTGCCGAGCGGGACCGGCTTGGAGCCGACGACGAGGCTGAGCACGATCGCGAGCACGAGGACCACGACGGCGACGAGGAGCCCGAGGCTGCGCCCCGCGTTCGTGCGGGCGACCCCGGCCGGGCGGTCGACGCGGTCCGTCGCGGGCCGGAGGGTCCCGTCGGGGACGCCGACCGGAGCGTCGGCGGTCGCGGGCGAGGTCATGGTGCTCGGATCTGCTCGGGGGCGCGTGCCCGGTCGGTGGAGGCCCAGTGAGGTTACCCTCACCTTAATTCACGCCAGGGTGGGCCCGGCAAGGCGGTGGGGCGCGCCGTCGGGGTGACTCCCCTCACGGCCGAGCCTCGCCAGGCTTTCCTCCCGGGCCCCGCCGCGGGGTCCCGCGGAGTCCTGACAGCGTTTCCCCGTGCAGGTCCGGCGTGTGCGAGAGTGGCCGCATGACCTCGCACGTCCCCGTCGCCGCCGACCACGTCGTCACCGTCGACGACCAGGGTCGCCGGACCGGCACCTTCGAGCGCGCCGCGGTCCACACGACCGAGACACCTCTCCATCTCGCCTTCTCCTGCTACGTGCTCGACGACGCGGGCCGCCTCCTGCTCACGCGGCGCGCGCTCGCGAAGCGCACGTGGCCGGGCGTGTGGACCAACTCCTTCTGCGGGCACCCGCGCTGGACCGAGACCACCGAGGAGTCGATCGTCCGCCACGCGCGGCACGAGCTCGACCTCGAGGTCGCGGGCCTCGAGGTCGCGGTGCCGGGCTTCCGCTACCGCGCCGTCGACGCTTCCGGCGTCGTGGAGAACGAGATCTGCCCGGTCTACGCGGCGCGCGCGGCGGGCACGGTCGTGCCGAACCCCGACGAGGTCATGGAGACCGCCTGGGCGGACCCGCGCGACGTCGCGCGCGCGGTCGCCGCGACCCCGTGGGCGTTCAGTCCGTGGATGGTGCTCCAGGTCGCCGCTCTCGGCGCCGCGAGCACCGAGGGCGAGGGCCCGGCGGCGCGCCTCGCCGCGGCGTTCGGACCCACCTCCGCCTGACGCCGGCGGCCGATGGTCCGCGAGACGCTCAGCGCGTCGTCTGCGGGTGCCGCGCCCGGGCGCTGCGCAGCCGCTCCGGGACCGCGAGACGGTCGGCGCCCTCCGGCGAGACCTCCACGGGCTGCGCGGGCAGGGCGAGCGCCTCGACGTGCTCCGCGCCGGGCACCCCGGCTGCGCGCGCGGCGTCGCCCAGCGCGCGGACGACCTGCTCCTGGCGACGCGGGTCGCGCGCCGAGAAGACCCAGAGGTCGACGGCGGTCGCGGTCGCGAGGTCGACGTGCAGCCCCCGCGCGCGCGCCTGCCGGAGCTGGCTCGGCGCGACCCCCACGAAGGTCACGGTACGGCGCGACCAGAGCACGGTGCGCGACGCCGTCGACACGCCGCGGTCGGTGAGCAGCAGACCGAGGGTGCGCGGGCTCGCGACGGCGGCGCGCACGGTCCGGACGTCGAATGCCGCGAAGGGCACCGCGACCGGGCGCAGGAACGGGGCGAACGAGCCGACGAGGATCCCGTGGTCGAGCACGACCAGCTTCTCGGACCCGAGGAACCAGAGGATCACGGCGGCGATCGCCGCGAACGACGGCAGGAGGTAGCCGATCGCGGCGGGCCCCGCGTTCCCCACGAGCGCCGGCCCGACGGAGAACACGAGCACCACGACCACCGTCACCGCCCACGCCGGGGCGTTCGGCGTCGCCGCCGACACGTGCCGGACCGTGCCGAGGCCCGACCGTTCGGCGTGGTACCGCACCTTGCGCGTCGCGCGCGCACCGGTCGCCGGCGTCGGCCCGCTCATCGGCCGAGCAGCTCGAGCGGGAGACGGCGGACCGTGGCCGACCCGACCTCGGAGAGCGTGAGCGACGTCGGCGCGCCGTCGGCCCCGTGCTCGCCGCCCCGGACCGTGTACACGCCGTCGGGGGTCGCGTAGACGCTCACCTGCTCCAGGACGTCGGAGCCGGCGCGCACCGCGCCGATCGTCGTCACGGCCAGCGCCCCGGCCAGCTCCGGGAGGGTGGGCGCCTGGGCCGCGAACTCGTCGGGCGTGAACGTCTGGGAGCGGCCGTCGAGCAGGGCCTGGGAGCGCGGGTCGACGAAGACCGCGAGCCGGCCCGGGAGCTCGGCCAGCGGGTAGACGCTGAACGCGTGGTGGCCGCTCGGGGCGACCTCCTCCTCGAGCACGCGGTCGTCCTCGTGGAGGTAGACGTACACCCAGTGCCGGCCGATCGACGTCGTGCGCTCGACGGACAGGATCGCGTGCGCGGTGCGGCGCAGGACGAGCGGGCCCGTGATCTCCGGGACGGCCTCGATGCCGACGGCCGGCCGGCCGTCCACGGGCTCGGCCGCGCCCGCGTCCTCGCTCGGCACGACCATGCCGCGGGCGAGGAGCGAGCGGAGCGCGACGCGGCCCACGAGCGCGCGGTCCGCGCCCTCCTGCGCGTCGAGCCACGGGACGGCCACGAGCTGGGGGTTCTGGAGCCCGTCGAGGATGACGATCTCCTCGTCGGTGAGCGTGACGACGTGCGTGACCTCGCCCGCGACGGCCCGTTCCAGCGCTCTCTCGGCCGCGGCGATGTCCGACGCGGACCACCGCATGGTCTGCTGGGTCACGAGAAGAGCCCTCCGACGAAGTCACCGGCGGCGGAGAGACCGTCGCCGATCGCGTCCCCGACGTCGGACGCGACGTCCCCGATCGTATCGACCGCGTCGCCCGCGAAGTCCGTCACGGTGTTCCACCCGTCGGCGAGGTACGGGCCGGGGTTGGTGGCGAACCCGGAGATCGCGTCCCAGTTGTCGACGACCAGGTTCCCCAGCGCCCAGGCGCCCGCGACGACGCCCGCGCCGACCACGATCCCGATGCCGACCGGGTTGGTGAGCATGCCCGCCATCATGAGCATCGTCCCCGCGCCGCCCACGACCGACAGGCCGCCCATGACCCGGTCCACGCCGCCCCGGACGCCGTCGTACTCGGTGTTGAACATCTGGTTGAAGCCGCCGATGACGCCGAACAGGCCGCCGACGCCGCCCACGAGCCGGCCCGCCGTCCCGAGCCCGCCCAGGAACCCCATCGCGTCGTCGAGGACCATGCCGCGCGCGAAGACCGACGCGCTCGCGGCGGCGTCGGACAGGTCGGCGAGGCGGCTGGCCTGGAGGAACGCGGTGAGGGACTGGCCGACCTTCCAGGCCTTCAGCCCGTCGAGGACGTACGTCCCCGCCTCCACGAGGGTCTCGCCGACGTCCCAGATCGACCCGGCGAGCGGGGTCCCGCCACCGAGCGGCCCGCCGCCGGGGCCCGTGGGCACGCCCGGGCCGGGCACCCCGGGGGACGGGATCGTGCCGCCCTCGGTGCTCGTCAGGTACTGCTCGTCGGCGTTGCGCAGCACCGCCTGCGACGCCTCGGCGAGCGTCTGGCTCACCCCGCGCAGGAGCGCCACCGAGGATCCGGTCCACTCGCCCCGGAACTGGTCGGCGTCGCCGCCCTGCCACCGGCCGGCGGCCTCCACGAGGCCGCTGACCTCGGACGTCGTGCTCACGAGCTGGTCGGAGGCGGAGCGCAGCGACTGCGCGAGCCTCCTCAGCTCGGTGACGTCGGCGCCCCACATCCCGCTCACGTCGTCCTCGTCCCCTCGTCGGTCGATCCGTGTCCCCGCCGCGCCCCGCGCATCACGGAACGCACGAAACGGGCATCGGGGAGGCTACCGTGCACGGCCGCCCGGCGGCGATGGGGAGGACTCCCCGTCGGTGCGCGACGGGCCCGGCGCGCATGTTCGGCGTCGGCGCCGGAGCGGGTGACAATCGAGGCATGCCTGCCGCGGTCCCCGACACCCCCGCCACCTCCGACCGGGCGACCGACGTGCCCGTCCCCGCCCGGGACGCCTCGTTCGAGGAGCACGTCGCCTGGGCCCGTGCGGTGCCTGTGGTCGGGTTCGACCTCTCGCCCGTGGCGGAGCGCGTGGTCGAGGACCCGCTGCCGTGGGACTACGCCGCGCTCGCGCGCGAGCTGGTCGGCAGCGGCCGCGGGCCGGTGCTCGACCTGGGGACCGGCGGCGGCGAGCTGCTGTCCACGCTCGGGCCGCTGCCCGCCGGGTCGGCGGCGACGGAGGGCTGGGCGCCGAACCTGCCCGTGGCACGGCGCCGGCTCGAGCCCCTGGGCGTCGACGTCCGGTCCGTGGAGGGCGACGACGAGCAGCTCCTGCCGTTCTTCGACGGCCAGTTCGCGGTCGTGCTGGACCGGCACGAGGAGTTCGATCCCGACGAGGTGCTGCGTGTGCTCGAGCCGGGCGGGGTGTTCCTCACCCAGCAGGTCGACACCCGCGACGGCCTGCGTCTCAACACCGCGCTCGGCACGGAGCTCCCGTGGGACCCGGACTCGGTGACGCTCGAGGCCGCGGTCGAGGTCCTGCGCGAGGCGGGTTTCGTCGTCGACGTCGCGCGCGAGCACGAGGGACTGCGCCGCTTCCGCGACCTGTCGTCCGTGCTCTGGTACCTCAAGCTCATCGCGTGGCAGGTGCCCGACCTCGCGTCGCTCTCCCCCGACGCGGTCGCGCGGTACGAGGCGCCGCTCCGTGCCCTGCACCTGCACCTCGCCGCGGGCCACGAGTTCGTGGACGAGGCCCCGCGGTTCCTCGTCGTGGCCCGCAAGCCGTTCTGAGATGCCCCCACCCGCCCCACCGCTGTGGGCATGAACTGGGCCCGGTTCTGCGGCGAGAACCGGGCCCAATTCATGCCCACAGCGGGCCGGGGCGGGGTGGGGCCGTCGAGTCGCGGACCACGAGCTCGTGGTCGGTGCGCTTGCGGCGGGGGCGGCCCGACGGCGGCCGGAGCGCCAGCTCGAACGCCGTCGCTCCCATCTCGCTCATCGGGAGGCGCACCGTGGTCAGCGCGGGCGCGAGGTCCTGGGCGACCTGGATGTCGTCGAACCCCGTGACGGACATGTCGCGCGGCACGACGACGCCGCGCTCGCGCAGCAGTGACAGCACGCCCGTGGCCATGGCGTCGTTGAGCGCGAGGATCGCCGTGGTGTCCGGGCGCTGGGCGAGGATGCGCTGCGTGGCGTCGCGCCCGCCCTCGCGCGTGAACGGCGCGTGCACGACGAACAGCTCGTCCGGGTCGAGGCCGTGGGCCGCGACCGCGCTCCGGATGCCGGCCATGCGGTCCGCGACGGTCGTGAGCCGCTCGGGCCCGGCGGCGACGGCCAGGCGCCGGTGGCCCAGACCGAGGACGTGGTCCGTGAGGCTCGCGGCCGCCGCCTCGCTGTCCGGGAGCACCGCGTCGCTGTGCAGGTGGTGCCGCCCGATGACGACGACCCGCCCCCCGGCCTCCTGGAACGCCTCGAGCTCGCGCGCGGCGTCGGCCTCCATCGCAGGCTCGACGTACCCGGACCCGGCGACGAGGATCGCGCCCACGCGGTGCGCGCGCATGAGCCGGATCTGCGTGACCTCGGCGCTGGGCTCGCGCTCGGTGTGGCTGATCTGCACGCTCCAGCCGTGCTCGGTGGCGACCCGCACGACGCCGCTCGCGATCTCGGAGAAGTACGGGTCGCCGATCTCGTAGACGAGCAGGCCCGCGACCGACGTCGTGCCCCCGGCGAGCGTGCGCGCGTGCGGGTTGGCGATGTAGCCCATCTCCGTCGCGACCTCGCGGACGTGCTCCGCGAGCACCTCCGAGACGCCGTCGCTGCCCGACAGCGCGCGCGACGCCGTCGCGAGCGAGACGCCCGCCCGCTCGGCGACGTCGACCAGCCGCAGCGCGCTGCGACCCTTCGTGGTCCGACTCTCTCGACGCACCCCTGCTCCGCTCGTCCGTGCGTCGCCCGGTCGGCGGCCCGAGGGCCCTCCCCGACGTGACGCTTGCCACATCCGCTGTCCGCACCGTACTCTAGCGGAAGCGCTTACGAAAGCGCTTTCGCAAACAAGCAGTCTCGTACGGAGCAGTACGGCCTCAGGTCTTCACTACGACGAAGTAGGGAGAGTCACGTCCATGCATTCTCGGTCGACTCCACGGATGTCCACCCGCCCCCGTTCACGCCGCGCGCTCGCCCTCGCGGCCGGCGTGTCCGCGACCGCGCTCGTCCTCACGGCGTGCTCCGGAGGGTCCGACGGCGAGGGCGGGGGCGGCGGGTCCGACGACCCGATCGTCATCGGCATCTCCCTCCCGCTCACCGGCGACTTCTCCGAGCCCGGCAAGGGCGTCCAGCGCGGCTACGAGGCCTGGGCGCAGTTCGTCAACGAGGACGGGGGCCTCCTCGGGCGACAGGTCGAGCTCAAGATCCTCGACGACCAGTCCAACGCGGACCGCGTGGTCCAGGACTACGAGGCGCTCATCGCGCAGGACGAGGTCGACCTCGTGTTCGGGCCGTTCTCCACGCGCCTCGTCGTGCCCAGCGCCCGCGTCGCCGAGGAGTACGGGATGCTCTTCGTCGAGCCGGCCGGCGCCGCGAACGAGGTGTTCGAGCAGGGCTTCGAGAACCTCTTCTACGCGGCCCCCGCCGTCGCCGACGACCACTACAACTACCTCGCCGACCACATCCTCGACATGCCCGAGGGCGAGCGTCCCCAGACGGTCGCGGTGGCCTCGATGGACGACCCCTTCGCCCAGGGCACTGCCTACGGCCTGCGCGACAAGCTCGCCGACGCCGGTCTCGAGATCGTCGTCGACGAGGTGTACCCGCCCAACACGACCGACTTCTCCTCGATCGCCGCGAAGATCAACGACTCGGGCGCGGACATGGTCATCGGCGGCACGCAGTACCAGGACGCGGTGAACCTCATCGTCGCCCTCCAGCAGCTCAACTACCAGCCGCAGCTCGCGGCGTTCTCCACGGCGCCGACCAACCCCGAGTTCTCCGCGGCGATCGGCTCGAAGACCGAGGGCATCCTCTCGCCCACGGGCTACACCGAGACCGCGAGCTGGCCGTCCAACGTCGACTTCGTCGAGCGGTACACGGAGCTGCACGGCAACCCGCCCGGCGAGGACGAGGCCAACGCGTACACGACCGGCCAGGTCGTCGCCGCCGCGGTCGAGGCCGTCGGGTGCGCCGAGCAGGGCGAGTGCCAGCAGGAGCTCATCTCGTGGCTGCGCAGCAACGAGGTCGAGACCGTCGTCGGGCCGCTGACCTGGGACGAGACGGGCAAGCCGCAGGGCGCCCACCTCATCCAGCAGTACGTGGACGGCGAGATCCAGATCGTCCTGCCGCAGGACGCCAAGGAAGCCGACTTCGTCTTCCCCAAGCCGGCCTGGTGATCGCCTCGTGACAGGAACGCTCCTCTTCCAGAGCCTCGTGCTCGGCGTGCTGCTGGGAGGGCTCTACGCCCTCCTGGCAGCGGGCCTCACCCTGTACTTCGGCGTGATGCGCGTCGTGATGATCGCCCACTCGGCGTTCCTCATCCTCGCCGCGTACCTCGCCTGGTTCTTCAACCAGCAGACCGGCATGGACCCGCTGCTGTCGCTCGTCATCACGGTGCCGCTGTTCTTCCTCGTCGGCGTGGGCATGCAGCGCCTGCTCATCACGCGCCTGCGGCCCGCGACGCTCACGATGATGTCCGTCCTCCTCACGTTCGCCGTCGCGCTCTTCATCGAGGGCATGATCGGCTTCGTCTGGAGCGGCACGCAGCGGCGCATCCAGCTCCCGTACTCGGGCGCGAGCATCGAGTTCTTCGGGGCGCGGATCGCCGTCGTGAAGCTCGTCGCCTTCGGGCTCGCGGCGCTCTCGCTCGCGCTGCTGTACCTGCTCATGAAGCACAGCCGGTTCGGCCAGGCGCTGCGCGCGACGATCCAGCACCGCGAGGCCGCGCAGCTCGTCGGCATCAAGACCGACCGCGTCGCGGGCTACGGCTTCGGCCTCGGCCTCGCGACCGCCGCGATCGGCGGGACCGCGCTGTCGCTCGACGCGACGATCTACCCGTCGCTGCACTGGCACTGGATCGGCCCGCTCATGGCGATCATCGTCGTCGGCGGCCTGGGGTCGATCCCGGGCGCCGCGATCGCCGCCATGGTGCTCGGGATCGGCCAGAGCCTGCTCCAGGTGCCGCTCGGCACCACGTGGGCGCAGACCATCTTCTACGTCGCCCTCTTCGCGACGCTGATGCTGCGACCCCAGGGATTCTTCGGAGGTCGCCTTGCCCAACGCTTCTGACACCCGTCCCGCGAGCCGCCGCGCGGCCGCCCGCGCGGTGCCCGACGGCGCAGGCACGGCCTCGGCCGTCGTCGCACCCACCGCACGCCGCCCCTGGGGGCGCGTCGTCCGCCTCGCCGCGCTCGTCGTCCTCGCCGTGCTCGTCCTGGCCTTCCCGACGATGGCACCCAACGCGTACATCCTGTCGGCCGGCATCGTCGTCCTCAGCTACGCGTGCACCGCGACCGCCTGGAACTTCATGGGCGGCTTCACGGGGTACGTCTCGCTCGGCCACGCCGCGTTCTTCGGGCTCGGCGCCTACGGCACCGGCCTGCTGATCCGCGACCTCGGTCTCCCGAGCTTCGTCGCGTGGCTCGTCGCGGGCGCGCTCGTCCTGCTCGTCACCATCCCCGTCGGGATCGCGGCGCTGCGCGTGCGCGGCGCGTCGTTCGTCATCGTGTCGATCTCGTTCGTCCTCATCCTGCTGCTCGTCTTCCAGGCGTGGGGGTCCTTCACGGGCGGGTCCGACGGCCTCGTCGTCCCGCGCCCGTTCCCTGACCTGCTGCGGCCCGAGCACCACCGCACGTTCTTCTACCTGTTCGCCGCGCTGCTCGTCGTCATGCTCGTCGCGTGGTGGGCGATCGACCGCTCGCGCTTCGGCACCGGGCTCAAGGCGATCCGCGAGGACGAGGACAAGGCCCAGGCGCTCGGCGTCCCGACGCGCAACTACAAGCTCGTCGCCTACGTCGTCTCCGCGACGTTCACGGGACTCGCGGGCGGCATGTACGCCCTGTGGTTCGGCGACCTCGACCCGATCTTCCAGTTCTCCATCATGCTCGGCTCCTACATGGTGCTCATGGCCCTGTTCGGGGGTGTCCGGCACCTGTTCGGCCCGCTCCTCGGCGCTGTCGTCGTCGGCACGGGCCTGGAGTACTTCAAGCTCGAGTTCGGCGACACCCAGTTCCACCTCGTCGCCACGGCCCTGCTCCTCGGCGTCGTCGTCCTCTTCATGCCGGACGGGATCATCCCCGCGGCCCAGGCCCTCTTCAAGCGCTTCGGCCCGCAGGACTCCTCGATCCGCGAGATGACCGCGGCCGAGCTGCTCGAGCGCAACCGCGCCGCGGCCGCCGAGCCGACCGGTGAACCGCCTGCCGAGCCGCCCGCCGCCGTCGCGCAGCAGGGACAGCACGCGGCAGGCGAGCCGACCGCGGAGGGCACGGGAGAGGAGAAGGACCGATGAGCACGACGACCGCACCCCCGACGACCCGCAACCTCGAGACCGTCGGCCTCACCAAGTCGTTCGGCGGCGTCCACGCCGTCCGCGACGCGACGGTCACGTTCCAGCACGGCAAGATCAACGCGCTCATCGGCCCGAACGGGTCCGGCAAGACGACGTTCTTCAACTGCGTGACGGGCATGATCAAGCCGGACTCCGGCACGGTCACCTTCCGCGGCGAGGACATCACGCGGCGCGCGCCGCACAAGATCGCGCGCGCCGGGATCGGGCGCAGCTTCCAGCTCTGCCGTGTGTTCCCGCGCATGACCGTCCTCGAGAACATGCTCGTGGCGGTCCGGCGCACGAAGGTGCGCGAGCTGCTCGCCGGGGCGCGCAACCCCGAGGAGATCGACAAGGCGCGCGCGCTGCTCGTGCGCGTCGGCATCGACCACCTGGAGAACGTCGAGGCGCGCAACCTGTCCTACGGGCAGCAGAAGCTGCTCGAGCTCGCGGGCGTCCTCATGGGCGACCCCGACACGATCATGCTCGACGAGCCGGCCGGCGGCGTGAACCCGGCGCTCATCGGCCGCATCGGGACGCTCGTGCAGGAGCTCAACGCCGAGGGCAAGACGTTCCTCGTCGTCGAGCACAACATGGACATGGTCATGAGCCTGTCCCACCACGTCATCGTGTTCGACCGGGGCCGGCCGATCGCCGAGGGCACCCCCGCCGTCGTGCAAGCCGACCCGCGAGTGCTGGAGGCCTACCTTGGTGTCTGACCCGACCCCCGGGACGGGGGCGAAGCAGGAGTACCTCCTCGAGCTGGACGACATCCAGGCCGGGTACGGCCGCGCGGCGATGGTGCTGCGCGGGCTGACGATCAAGGTCCCGGCGGCCACGGTCGTGTGCCTCGTCGGGCCGAACGGCGCGGGCAAGTCGACGGTGCTCAAGGTCGCGAGCGGGCTGCTCAAGCCGCGCTCGGGCCGCATCCTCGTCGGCGGGCGCGACGTCACGGGCCAGGGGCCGCAGGAGATGCTCACGTCCGGACTGGCGCACGTGCTCCAGGGCCACAGCGTGTTCCGCGAGATGACGGTCGCGGAGAACGTGCTCCTCGGCGCGTACACCCTGCGCGACAAGCAGAAGATCGCGGAGCGCGTGGCGTTCGTGCAGAACCTCTTCCCCATCGTGGGCGAGCGGTGGAAGCAGCTCGCGGGCCTGCTCTCGGGCGGGCAGCAGAAGCAGGTCGAGTTCGCGCGCTCGCTCATGGTGAGCCCGGAGGTCGTGCTGCTCGACGAGCCGTCCATGGGCCTCGACCCCAAGACGACGTCGACGGTGTTCGAGCAGGTCGTGCGCATGCGCGACGCCGGCGTCGCGGTGCTGCTCGTCGAGCAGAACGCGCGCCGCGCGCTCGAGACGGCGGACATCGGGTGCGTGCTCGACCTCGGCCGCGTCCACATCACCGGACCCGCGCCCGAGCTCCTCGCCGACCCCCAGCTCTCCGAGCTCTACCTCGGCGGCCGGCCCGCCGAGCGCTCGCTCTCGCAGAACGGATGACCGCCCGCATGACCAGCCAGACCACGGACGCCGCAGGGGGCGACCGACCGATCACCCGCACCGTGCGCATCGTCATGAACGGCGTGACGGGTCGCATGGGGTACCGCCAGCACCTCGTGCGCTCGATCCTCGCGATCCGGGACGACGGCGGCGTCGAGCTCGACGACGGCACGCACCTCCAGGTCGAGCCCGTGCTCGTGGGCCGCAACCGCGCCAAGCTCGCGGAGCTCGCCGCGCGCCACGGCGTCGCCGAGTACACGACCGACCTCGACGCGGCGCTCGCAGACCCGACGGCCACGATCTACTTCGACGCGCAGGTCACGTCGGAGCGCACCAAAGCGATCCTCAAGGCGCTCGCGGCGGGCAAGCACGTGTACACGGAGAAGCCGATCGCGGAGTCCGTGGCCGAGGGCGAGGAGCTCGCCGAGGCGGCGCGCGCGGCCGGGGTGATCCACGGCGTCGTGCACGACAAGCTGTACCTGCCCGGCCTGCTCAAGCTCAAGCGACTGATCGACGGCGGGTTCTTCGGCCGCATCCTGTCCGTCCGCGGCGAGTTCGGGTACTGGGTGTTCGAGGGCGACTGGCAGCCCGCGCAGCGCCCGAGCTGGAACTACCGCGCCGAGGACGGCGGCGGGATGGTCCTCGACATGTTCTGCCACTGGAACTACGTGCTGGAGAACCTGTTCGGGCCGGTCGAGGCGGTCATGGCGAAGGCCGTGACCCACATCCCCGAGCGCTGGGACGAGCACGGCAAGCCCTACGCCGCGACGGCCGACGACGCGGCGTACGGGATCTTCGAGCTCGCCGGGGCGGACGGCCCCATCCTCGCGCAGGTGAACTCCTCGTGGGCGGTGCGCGTGGACCGGGGCGAGCTCGTCGAGTTCCAGGTCGACGGGACGCACGGGTCCGCGGTCGCGGGGCTGTTCGGGTGCCGCATCCAGTCGCGCGCCCGCACGCCCAAGCCCGTGTGGAACCCGGACCTGCCCACAGACCAGGACTTCCGCGCCCAGTGGGAGCAGATCCCGGACAACCAGGAGTTCGTCAACGGGTTCCGCGCGCAGTGGGAGGAGTTCCTGCGCGACGTCCACGGCGGGCGGCCGCACCCCTACGACTTCGACGCCGGCGTGCGCGGCCTGCGCCTCGTGGACGCGGGGTACACGTCGTCGCGCGAAGGGCGGCGGGTCGAGCTGGGCGCGGCGTCCGGGGCGGGGGCGTGAGCGGCGCGCGCGGGGTGCGGATCCCGCTGGCTGACGGCGGTACGCGGCTCGTCGAGCTGCGTGCGCCCCGGGAGTGGGCGGACCACCCCGGCCCGTACGCCTCGCGCGTCGCGTTCGCGGCGGCGCACGTCGTCGCGGACCCGCGGGGCGAGAACGTCCCGGGCGCGCCGGCCGTCGTGGACTGGGACTCGACGCTCGCGTTCCGTCGGCACCTGTTCCGGTACGGGCTGGGCGTCGCCGAGGCGATGGACACCGCGCAGCGGAACATGGGTCTCGACTGGCCCGCGGTCCAGGAGCTCGTGTCGCGCAGCGCGGCTCAGGCCCACGAGCTCGGCGCGCGCATCGCGTCGGGCGCGGGGACCGACCACCGGTCGCCCGAGGACCTGCGGACCGTGGACGACGTGATCGGCGCGTACGCCGAGCAGGTCGAGTTCGTCGAGGGCACGGGGTCGCAGGTCGTCCTCATGGCGTCGCGGCACCTCGCGCGCGTCGCGACGTCGGCCGACGACTACGTGCGCGTGTACGACGCGATCCTGTCCCAGGTGCGCGAGCCGGTCGTGCTGCACTGGCTCGGCGAGGCGTTCGACCCGAACCTGCGCGGGTACTGGGGGTCCGAGGACGTCGACACCGCGACCGCGACGTTCGTCGACCTCGTGCGCGCCCACGCCGCGAAGGTCGACGGGGTCAAGGTGTCCCTGCTCTCGGCGGCGCACGAGGTCGGGCTACGCGCCGTACTTCCCGAGGGCGTCCGGTTGTACACGGGCGACGACTTCCACTACCCCGAGCTCGTCCGGGGCGACGGGGAGCGGCACTCCGACGCGCTGCTCGGCGCGTTCGCGGCCGTGGCGCCTGCCGCCTCGGCCGCGCTGACGGCGCTCGACGACGGTGACCTCTCGCGCTACGACGCCGAGATGGCGCCGACGCTCGCGCTCTCGCGGCACGTGTTCGAGGCGCCGACGTACTACTACAAGACCGGCATCGCGTTCCTCGCGTGGCTGTCAGGCCACCAGCCCGGCTTCACGATGGTGGGCGGCCTGCAGTCGGCCCGGAGCGTCGTGCACCTCGCGCGCGCGTTCGAGCTCGCGAACGAGGCCCGCCTCCTGCCGGACCCGGACCTCGCCGCGCACCGCCTCGGCCTCGTCCTCGCCGCGGCGGGCATCGAGGTCGGCACCGAGGCCGGTCCCGGGACGAGCCCGGCGACGTCCACCACCGTCGTGTCCGTCCCCGCCCGTGCCGACGAGGTGGTCGCATGAGCACCGAGATCTCGGAGTTCCCGTCCTCCGGCCCCCGGTCTTCCGCCGACCAGGTGATCCTGCCCGCCGACCGGGTGGTCTCGGCACGTGCTGGTGGCGGGACGCACCAGGACCACCTGCTCGGCGGGGCGGGTCTCGTGGATGTGCCGAGCGGGGTGGCCGCACGGGTGCCGACCCCGGAGCCCGGCGACCCGCGGCTCGCGCGGCTCTCCTTGAACCAGCGCACGACGGCGCGGTGGTCGCTGCGCGAGGCGATCGACGGGTGCGTGGCCGCGGGGCTCCCGGCGATCGGGCTGTGGCGCGAGCCGGTCGCGGAGGTCGGGCTCGACACCGCCGTGCGGTGGGTGCGCGACGTCGGGCTACGGGTGTCCTCCGTGTGCCGCGGCGGCTTCTTCACCGCGAGCGACCCGGACGCGCGCGCGGCGGCCCACGCGAGCAACCTCGCCGCGATCGCGGAGACGGCCGCGCTCGGAGCGCCGACCCTCGTCCTCGTCCCGGGCGGCCTGCCCGACGGCGACCGCGACCTGATCGGTGCACGGGCGCGCGCGGCGGAGGCGATCGCCGCCCTCGTCCCGGCGGCGCGCGACGCGGGCGTGACGCTCGGCATCGAGCCGATGAACCCGATCTTCGCGGCGGACCGCGGCGTCGTCTCGACGCTCGAGCAGGCCCTCGACCTCGCGGAACCGTTCGCACCCGCGGAGGTGGGCGTCGTCGTCGACACGTACCACCTGTGGTGGGAGCCGAGGGTCCACGAGCAGATCGCGCGAGCCGGCGCGGGGGGCCGCATCGTCAGCTACCAGGTGTGCGACTGGATCACCCCGCTCCCCGCGGACACGCTGCTGGGCCGCGGCATGATGGGCGACGGTCACGTCGACTTCACGGCGTTCACGCGCTCGGTCGCCGCGGCGGGCTACACGGGCGACGTGGAGGTCGAGATCTTCAACGGCGACATCTGGGCCGCCCCCGGCGCGGACGTCGTGGCCACCCTCGCCCGCCGCTACACCGAGCTCGTGGAGCCCCACCTCTCCCTGGGGTGAGTGCCTGGGGGTGGGCAGCAGGAAGCCCGCGGGCTGGAGGGTTCCTCCTGTCGTGCTGGACGAGGGCACGACACCCGCGGGCTCCGGTGGTTGCGTGGTACTCGCTCGCCGTCGGGCGCCTCCCCTCGGGAGACCCCGCCCGGTTCACGGGCTCACCGCATCCGGTCCGTTGCTGGATCGGTTGCGCGACGACTAGCGCGCAACCACCTCACGAGTCCGAAGAATCTTCACTTCCAGGACCACCTCCTTTCGCGTGTACGACGACGGTACGTCCGCGCCCACGGACCGCGCCAGGGGTTTTCGCGCACGGCGTGGAGACGCCGGGTCAGGCGGGACGCAGGTGCGCCCACTCCTCGGGGTAGTCGTCGAGCCATGCGGCGAACGACTGCGCGGGGCGCTCGACGAGCCGGGGGACGGTGTCGCTCACGCGCTCGAGCTCGCCCGCCGCGATCGCCGTGTACGACGACACCCAGCCGTCGACCTCGAACCGCGGCACCCCGTAGCGCTCGCGTGACGCGTACGCCTCGTCGAGCGTCTCGGGGTGGTACGTGATCTCGCGGCCCGTCGCGGCGGACAGGGCCTCCGCGACCTCGCCGAGCGTGAGGGCCTCGGGCCCCGTGACGTCGTAGGTGGCACCGTCGTGGCGGTGCGCGTCGGCGTCGAGCAGGACGACGGTCGCGACGTCCGCGATGTCGTCGTGCGACACGGCCGCGACCCTCCCGTCGCGCGCCGGTCCCCGGATCACGCCGTCGTCGCCGACCATGAGCGCGAGCCCGCGGTGGTAGAGGTTGTCGCGCAGGAACGTGTGGCGCACACCCGTCGCACGGATGTACTCCTCGGTGCGCCAGTGGTCGCGCGCGAACGTGAAGACGGCGTCCGGCGCCGCGCCGACGAACGACACGTAGACGATGTGCCCGACCCCGGCGGCGATGGCGGCGTCGACCGCCGCGCGGTGCTGCGCGACGCGGTCGAGGTCCTCGCGGGCGGACACGAGGAACACGGTGTCGACGTCCGTGAACGCCGCGACCATCCCGCGCGTGTCCGTGTACCCGCCGACGACGGCGACGTCCGACTCCGGGAGCGGGTCGTCGCCGAGGCTGGGCGCGCGTGCGGCGTCGCGCACGACGAGGCGCTGCCTCGCGCCCTCGGCGGCGAGGCGGAACGCGAGCTTCGACCCCAGGAGCCCGCTCGCGCCCGTCACGGCGATCCGCCCCGACCCCGCCCCGATCATCATGTCCTCACGGTAGACGCGGCGCTCGCGGGTCGCCCGGCGACCGACCGCACGTGAGGACCGCGCGCGCCTCGCGCAGAATGGGCCCATGACCAGTGCCGAGGCCCCTGCGCCCTACCGCGTCATGACCGTCTGCACCGGGAACATCTGCCGGTCCCCCATGGCCGAGGTGGTCCTGCGCGACCGCTTCGAGGCGGCCGGGCTCGGTGACCGCGTCGTGGTGGACTCGACGGGGATCAGCGACGAGGAGCGGGGGAACCCGATCGACCGTCGCGCGCGGGCCGTCCTCGCCGAGCACGGGTACGTCGTCGACGGGACGCACCGTGCCCGCCAGGTGCGCGCGGGGGACCTCGTCGCGCGGGACCTCGTGCTCGCGATGACGTCCCAGCACGCCCGCGCCCTGCGCCGCCTCGACGCCACCGGCCCGGTGCGGATGTACCGCTCGTTCGACCCGGCCGCGCCCCGCGTCGCGGCGGGTGAGCCCGAGCACGTGCTCGACATCGCCGACCCCTGGTACGGCGGTCAGCAGGACTTCGAGGACTGCCTCGCCGAGGTGGAGGCCGCCGCGGACGGGATCGTCGACTTCGTCCGCGCGCAGCTCGACGCCTGAGCAGGAGCACCCGAGGACCAGCGGAAACGGTCGAGGAACGCGTCGAGCGCGGGGACGCGACACAGGAGGGTGAACAGCGCGTAGCCGAGCACGCCGCCCACGACGTTGAAGAGCAGGTCGTCCACGTCGGCGATGTGGCCGCCCCCGAGCAGGTGCGAGGTGACGTACTGGACGACCTCGATCGCCAGGCTGAAGGCCGCCGCCGCCGCCACGGCGCGCCACCACGACGTCCGCGCCAGGAGGAGCGGCAGGAGCAGCCCCAGCGGCACGAACACGAGGACGTTCATCACCGCGTCGGCGACCTCGTAGTCCGCCAGGGGCACGAGGGCCAGGTGGGCGTTCCACGGGGCGCTGCTCACCGGCTTGTCGAGGAAGATCGGGAACACCGTGTTGGCCACGACCCCGGCCGCGTAGACGGCGAGCGCGAGCGCGACGGCGGCCCGCGGCACGGTGAGCCGCCCGGCCCGGCGCAGACGCCACAGCAGCACCGCCAGGACCACCGCCCCCAGCGGGACGACGACGGGGAGGACGGGGACCTCGCGAAACACTCGAACCGCTCCTTCAGCTGGCGACGCCGCGCACGACGCCGTCGACGGTAGCGGTGCCCCGCCGCCGGGGTATCCACCGACAGGGCGAACCCGGACCCGGCGCCCTCCCCCTGCGGGGGTAGACGGCCCCTGCACGATGCCTGGGCGCGCAGCCCTCAGTTGATGATCTCGCCCCGCTCGTCGGACCGCAGAGCCGCGAGTCGCGCGCGCCAGGACGCCAGCGCCTCCTCGCTCAGGCGCGGCCAGTCGGTGACCTCGCGGACGACCCGCAGCGGTGCGCTGCTCCGGTACGACCGCGTCGGGTTGCCCGGGAACTTCTTATCGGTGACGTTGGGGTCGTCCTCGAACGGACCCGTCGGCTCGACCTGGTAGACCCGAGGTACCGCGTCGCCGGCCGCGAGCTCGGCGGCGAGGCCGGCGCCGTCGACGCGGGCGGTGAAGTACACGTGGTTCATGGTGACCTCGGGCCGGTAGTTCGACCGGAAGCCCGCGGTCAGCAGGTCGCCCGTCCGGAGATCGGCCTTCGTGCCGTGGAAGAACGGCCCCTCGTCCAGTGCCTGGCTCACGAGCCCACCGTAGGCCCGTGACCACGCTCGGTGCGGCGGGACGCCCAGGACGGGGGTGCGGGGTCGTGGGCCGGCCTCGTGCGGACGCCGTTCACCGGCGGCCGGCCCGGGTGCCGCGCAGCGTCCCGACGGCGGAGCCGACCGTGCGCGCGACGGCGCGCCCGGCGCGGTGGGCGCCCGCGCTGAGGCGGGAGAGCAGCAGGCCCAGCCGGCGCGACGCGGGTGGTGCGGCGTCGGGAACGGGGGCGGCGTCGTCGGGCACGTCCGGGACGACGGGCGCGGGACGCGGGAGGTACGCACCGACCCACTGCGCGATGCGCCCGTACGCGAGCGCGCGCACGGGCCGGGCGGAGAGCACGACGTCGTGCAGGGCGCCGTCGAGGCGCGCGACGGTGACGAGGTCGCCGAGCTGGACGGACCGCTGCGCGACGCCGTCCACGTCGATCGCCGTGTCCGTGTGCATCATCTCGGGCGTCCAGCGGGGCAGCAGCGTGCTCCGCGCGGAGAGCAGCACGAGCACCGGCGCCCCGATGGTCAGGCCGCGCGCGACGGTCTGCTGCCCGCGGAACACGGCGGACAGCCACGCGGGCGTGGTGCGGAACCCGTGCTGGGGACGCCACGCGAGGTCGTACGTCCACTCGCCGTCGAAGTCCTTGCTCACCGAGCGCGTGTAGAAGCCGAGATCGACGTTGGGCAGGGGCCGCGTCGGCGTGAGGCGCGCCCGGGCCCCGATCACGGGCTCGAGCAGGAGGCGCCCCACCTCGCGCGTCTGGAACTCCAGCCACGGGCTGTTGAGGACGAGGGCCGCCGCACGGCCGGGGTTCCGGGCGAGCCAGAGGCTGAGCGTCAGGCCGCCCGTCGAGTGGCCCATGAGGACGAGTTCGCGCGGCGAGCGCCCGTCACCGCGGTGGCCGATCGCCGCCAGCGCGGCCTCGAGGTCCTCGTCGTACGTCGCGAGGTCCGTGACGTACCCCGGCGTCTGGCCGGGGCGCAGGCTGCGCCCGTACTTGCGCAGGTCGAGCGCGTGGAAGCGCGCGCCGTGCGCCTCCCAGAAGTCGGCGAGCTCGGTCTGGAAGAAGTAGTCGGACCACCCGTGGACGTACAGGACGTCGAGGTGCTGGCCGCGCCCGTCCGCGTCGTCTCCCCCCGCCCGACGGCGGCGCACGAGCGTGGCGACGACGTCGCCCTCGTCGTCGGGGGCGAGCGGCAGCGTGAGCTGCTCGTAGTCGTCCCCGAGGACGTCGGGCTGCCAGTCGACCATGCCGCCGACCCTAGGCGCGCGGGCCGAAAGCCGCTCGGTGCGGCCGGCGCCGGGACCGTCCAGGGATTCCAGAAGCAACGCCGAGCACGACATGCGGGCCGTTTTCAGCCCGATAGCGACCCCCATGTCGTGCTCGACGGCGGTCGGCCGGACCGCAGGCGGGCGAGATCGTCGGGCTAGGTGCTCTGCTCCCGCCGTGCGCGCCAGCGTGCGACCTCGTGGTCCACGTCGCGTGTCGGCGTGACCACGGGCGGCCCGCCCAGGAGCTGGCGGCGGGCATCGACGACGCGCGCGTTGAAGTCCGCGAGGATGTCGCGGACGGTCGTCTCGTCGAGCTCGCGGTCGAGCCGGTCGTCGAGCTCTCGGTCCTCCTGCTTGAGCAGCATCGCCGGAGGGCCCAGCCCGGTGAGCTGTTCGCGCTCGATGACCGACTTGAGCCACCAGTCGGGGTCGTGCGTCCCGGTGAGCCCGGGGATCGGCTTGCCCGCGAGCGGGAGGTCGTCGAACTCCCCTCGTCGGATGGCCTGGTCGATCACCGCATCGACGTACAACGCGCGGTCCTCGGGTCGTACACGACGCGGGCCGCGGGGTGCGGCCGCGTCGTCGGGCATTTGGGACTCGGCGGCGGGCGCCCCGTGCCCGGCGGGACCGGGCGCACCCGCCTGTCCCGGGTCTCCGAGCTCCGACTTCTCGCGCGCGGTCTCGCGGTCGACCCGGTAGTGCGCGGCTCGCCGGACCGGGTCGTCGTCGGGGGCGCTGCGGGACCGTCGTCGGAACACGAGAACCTCCTCTGTCGGCGTCCCTCCACCCTAGGCACGTGGTGCGACGCCGCACGAGCCGCCGGTCAGCCGTCCAGGAGCGGGTGGTAGCGACGCCGCAGCCCGCGGTCGACGGCGGCGACCACGCCGGCGACGGACAGCACCGTGTTCACGGAGGCGGGCAGGTCGGGCACGAACGGTGGCGTCCAGCCGGTGAACCCGGAGACGAGGTCGAGAAGCTGTGGCACCTGCGTCACGAGCGCGACCACGAGCACGACCCACGCGGCGACGCCGACGGCGCGGCTCGCCGTCGGGCGCTCGCGGTCCATACGGTCCCGCCACGCCTCGGCCGTCCCGGGCATCGGCGGGACGTCCCGGACGTCTCCCACGGCGTCGACGACGCGCACGTACCGCATCCCGTAGAGGCTCATCCGGGCCTCGATCCGCGCACCGGGGAGGTCGAAGCGCGCCCGGGACCGCTGCTCGTCGACGAGGCGGCGATCGCGGTAGAGCCGGATCCGCTCGTCCCAGTCGAGGAAGTCCACGTCCACGACGTACTCGTGCCCGCCGTGCCACAGCACGAACGCGCTGCGCCACAGGACGCCCCACCCCCGGACCGGCCGGAACGCCTCGCCGCGGCCGTCGTCGGAGCCGTCGTCCCACACGTCCTCGGTCATACCGTCCATCCGACCCCGTCGGCCGACGACGGCGCGTCGCCCGGACGACCGACACCTCGCCGTCGCCGACATCCCTCGAACGGATGACCGACCCGGCGCTGACCCGGCGTCGAACCCGGGGTTCGTGCGCCGTCCGACCGCCGAACCGCCCGTCACCCCAGGTTCGGCGCCGTGCGACGGCGACAACCTCTGGGTCGGCGGCGGTCGGGTCCCGTTGACCCGGCATGATGGCTCCATGTCTGGGTCGATGAAGGTCTCGCGCCGCTCGCACGTGCCGCCGTTCGCGGTGATGGAGGTGCTCGCGGAGGCGAACCGGCTGCGCGACGCGGGGGCGTCCGTCCTCAACCTGTGCGCGGGCGAGCCGTCGACGGGCGCATCGGACGTCGTCCGCCGCCGGGCGATCGAGCTGCTGGAGCACGGCGACCTCGGCTACACGGAGTCGCTCGGCGTCCCGGCGCTGCGCCGGGCGATCGCGGAGCACTACGGCCGCTGGTACGGCATCGAGGTCGACCCCGGGCGTGTCGCGGTGACGACCGGGTCCTCCGGCGGGTTCCTCCTCGCGTTCCTCGCGGCGTTCGACGTCGGCGACCGCGTCGCGCTGGCCCGCCCCGGCTACCCCGCGTACAAGAACATCCTGCGCGCGCTGGGCTGCGAGGTCGTCGAGCTCGACTGCGGACCCGAGACGCGCTACCAGCCCACGGTGTCGCAGCTCATGGAGGCGTACTACGGCGGCGGCCTCGACGGACTGGTCGTCGCGAGCCCGGCGAACCCGACGGGGACGATGATCCTGCCCGCCGAGCTCGACGCCGTCGCGACGTGGTGCGCCGACCACGACGTCCGCCTCGTGAGCGACGAGATCTACCACGGCATCACGTACGACGACGCGGCGGGGGCCTCGCCCGCGGCGCTGCCGACCGCGGCGCGGTACGTCGGCGAGGGCGCCGTCGTCGTCAACTCGTTCTCCAAGTACTGGGCGATGACGGGCTGGCGACTGGGGTGGCTCGTGCTGCCGGACGAGCTCGTCGGGCCGGTCGACGCGCTCGCGGGGAACGTCGCGCTGTCCCCTCCCGCGCTCGCTCAGCACGCGGGCGTCGCGGCGTTCTCGCCCGAGGGGTACGCGGCCGCGGCCGAGAACGTCGCGCGCTACGCGGCGTCGCGCGCGCTCGTGCTGTCGCGGCTCGACGACCTGGGGTGGTCTCGCGTCGCCCCGGCCGACGGCGCGTTCTACGTCTATGCGGACGTCTCCGAGGACAGGCTCGACTCCGTGACGTGGTGCGAGCGGCTGCTCGCCGAGGCAGGCGTCGCGCTCACCCCGGGCACCGACTTCGACGGCGTCCGCGGCGGCGACTGGGTGCGGCTCTCCTTCGCGGCGGCCCCGGCCACGGTCGCCGAGGCCGTGGAACGGATCGTCGCCTGGCGGCGCACCCTCTGACGCGTCTGGTCGCGACCGTCGCGGGCTCGCGCGAGGATCGTGCGGTGCCGACCGACCCCGCCGCTCCCGGACTGCCCCCGCGACCCGACGGCGTGCTGCGCCTCGCGACGTTCAACGCGCTGCACGGCGCCGCGCTCGACGGGACGGTCGACGTCGAGCGGTTCGCCCGGGCGGTCGCGTACCTCGACGCGGACGTGCTCGCGCTGCAGGAGGTCGAGCGGGACTCGCCCCGCTCGCAGCGCGCCGACCTCGTCGCCGTCGCGGCGGAGGCGCTGCGCGCAGAACACCGGCACTTCTCTCCCACGCTGCGCGGCGTCTCCGGCGCGTGGGTCCGCGCCGCACGACCCGGATCGGGGGTGCGGCGCGTGCCCGGCGTCGCGTCCTACGGGATCGGGCTGGTCAGCCGGTTCCCGGTGGCCCGGTGGTCGCGGCTCGAGCTCGACCGGATGCCGTGGCGCTCGCGGATCCGCCGCCGGACGCCCGGCACGAGCACCGGTGCCGCGCGCCTCGTCCCCTTCCGCGTCGTCCCGGACGAGCCCCGCGCGGCGCTCGCGGCCGCCGTCGTGACGCCGTGGGGGCCGCTGACGGTGGTGACGGCACACACCACGTCCCGGCCCGAGTTCACGGCCGACCAGCTCCGGTCCTTCGCGGGGGCCTGCGCGCCGCTCCCCCGCCCGCTCGTGCTGCTGGGCGACCTCAACCTGCGGGCGCCCGAGCCCGCGGAGATCACCGGGTTCACGTCGCTCGCCGACGTGCTGACCCACCCCGTCGACCGGCCCGCGCGGCAGATCGACCACGTGCTCGCCGACTCCACCCCCGGGCAGGCGACGGTCCGGGCCCTCGGCCCCGCGACCGCCGTCGACACGGGCCTGTCCGACCACCGCGCGGTCGTGGTCGACGTGGTGGTCGAACCGCAGGCGGACGCGACGGCCTGAGCGCTACGCTCCGAGCGACGGCGTCGACGCGAGGGAGCGGTCCGATGGTTCCGGAGATCAACTACTGGGCGGTGCTGGCCGCGACGGTGTCGAGCATGGTCGTGGGCTCGGTCTGGTACACGCCGAAGGTGTTCGGCACGTACTGGATACGCGTCGCGAAGGTCGACCCGTCCGGGGAGGGCCGCGACGCGGTCGTGCCGATCGTCGTGACCCTCGTGGTCAGCTTCGTCACCGCGTGGGTGCTCGCGGGGGCGACCTACCTCGCGTGGTCCTTCTACGGCGGTGGCTACCTCGGCAACGCGCTGCTGACCGCCGTCGTGCTGTGGGCGGGCTTCACCGCGGCGCGGTTCGTCACGCACGACGCGTTCGAGGGCCGGCCGGCGGGGCTCACGGTCCTCAACGCCGCGCACGAGCTGGTCACGGTGCTGGTGATGGGCCTGCTCATCGGGCTCATCACGCCCGCCGGGGTGTAGTCAGGCGGCGAGCCCGACCTCGCGCGGCGAGGGGTCGC
This sequence comes from Cellulosimicrobium sp. GQ32, assembly GCF_059758455.1. Taxonomy (NCBI): domain Bacteria; kingdom Bacillati; phylum Actinomycetota; class Actinomycetes; order Micrococcales; family Promicromonosporaceae; genus Cellulosimicrobium; species Cellulosimicrobium sp. GQ32. The sequence goes on from NZ_JCAXEP010000005.1 coordinate 328,148, forward strand.
CGTCGGGCAGGACCGGGTCGGCGGCGACGGTCGTGGCCGCCCCCGGGACGACCGCAGCCGGGGTCGCCTCGTCGACGACGGTCGCGCGGCGGCGCGCCCGCGCGCGGACGATCACGACGATCGCCTGCACGCCGATGAGGATCCACACGATGTTGGCGGCCACCGACGGCCACACCCCGTTCGCGGCGGCGACCATGCCCATGAGGCCGGCGGCGGTGAGGTTGGTGAGCTGGAACGGGGCGGACGACGCGGCCCAGCGGCCGCGGCTGACCATCGCGTAGGCGACGACGCCGGCGGCGGCGCCGATCCAGCCGAGGAACATGACGAACGCGTCGAGGGTGACGGGCACAGCGGTACTCCGGTGACGAAGAGGGGTGGAGGGGGGTACCGCGACGCTGCGGTGGCTGTGCGCTCCGGGCCGGTGGCTGGTGGCGCGGGTGGTGCGGAAGCTCGGGCGCCGACCCGTAAGGAGGAGGAGGTAACCGACCGGCGCCACGACAAGTGTGAGGCCTCCGGGGCTTCAGCACAATCGAAGTATTCTGCACCGGCCGTTTAGCATCTCTACATGGCGACGGACCCACGCAGACTTGGTTTTCTCCTTGCCGTGCACCGTGGCGGGGGCATTCTCGCGGCAGCAGATCTCCTGCGCGTCACCCCGTCCGCGGTCTCGCAGCAGATCCAGCGGCTCGAGGCGGAGGAGGGCGTCGTCGTGCTCGACCGCGGCCCGCGCGGCGTGACCCTCACCCCGGCCGGGCGCGTGCTCGCCGAGACGGCCGAGCGCATCGAGACCGAGCTCGTCGAGGCGCGCAAGGCGCTCGCGGCGCTGGGCGACGAGGTCAGCGGCCGCGTCGCGGTCGGCTCGTTCCAGACGGCGATCCGAGCCGTCGTCGCGCCCGTCGCCGGGCGTCTGGCGGAGACGGCGCCGGGCATCGAGCTCGACGTGCAGGAGCGCGAGCCCACCGAGGCGCTGCGCCTCCTGCGCGCGGGCGAGCTCGACGTCGTGCTCCTGGAGCGCGACTACGAGGCCGACTCCCCCGCCCCGCGCGGGACGCGCGAGATCGTGCTGCTCGACGAGCCGTGGCGGCTCGTGGTCCCGGCGAGCATGCCCACCCCGACCCGCCTCGACGACGTGCGCGACGTCGTCTGGCTCGGACCCGAGCCCGGCACCGCCGCGGCACGCGCCCTGCGCCGGCTCGCCCGCGGTCTCGGCGGGACCGTGCGCACGCAGCACAACTACTACGACTTCGACGTCGCGCTGTCGCTCGTCGCGGCCGGGCTCGGCGTCGCGATGCTCCCGGCGCTCGCGGTCGAGGGCGGCGCGTCGGACGAGGTGCCCGACGGCGTCACGGTCGTCGGCCTGCCCGGCCTCGGCTCGCGCCGCCTCGTCGCGCGTCACCGCGCGACCCGCCACGAACCCCGCCCGGTCGTCTCCGCGGTGCTCGACGAGATGGTCGCCGCCGCGGCAGACATCGCCTTCGCCTGACGCGTCGAGGTAGAGCCGTGGTCGTGCGAGGTAGAGCCGTGGTTTGCGGAGGTCGTCGACCGGGTTTCTACCTCGGCGAACCATGGCTCTACCTCGGCGCGCCCAGGTTGCGGTTCTTGCGCGTGCCCTCGCCGGAGCACAGGAAGATCTCCCGGGCTCGTCGGCCGGGACGTAGCCTGCCGGGGTGGACGTAGCGGTGGTGGGGGCGACGGGAGACGTCGGCCGGCAGGTGTGCACGCAGATCGTCGAGCGGCGGGTGCTCCCGCCGACGGCGCGGCTCCAGCTCGTGGGACGTGCGGGCGGGGCGTCGGGCCGGGCCGTGCACGGGCTGCGCGCCGACCTGGTCGACGCGTACGACGAGCACGCGCCGCTCCTCGACGTCGCGCACTCCCCCGAGGACGTCACGGCGGACGTGATCGTGGTCGCCGCGGGCCTGACGCCCCCGGCCCGGACGGGAGCCGATCCCGACCGCCGGGTCCTCGCCGCCACGAACGGCGCCGTGCTCGCCGAGTACGCCGACGCGATCGCGCGCCACGGGTCGGGGCACGAGGTGGTCATCGTCGTGACGAACCCCGTGGAGCTCGGCGTCGCCGTCATGGCGGAGCGCCTCGGTCGGCACCGCGTGCTCGGGATGGGCGCGTGGCTCGACACGCTGCGCTTCCGGCGTGAGCTCGCGGTCGAGCTGGGCGTGCGTCGGCATCGCGTCGGCGGGTTCGTCGGGGGTCAGCACGGCGAGGACGCCGTGCCGCTGTGGTCGACGGTCCGGGTGAGCGGGCTCGACGCCGACGAGCTGTCCCGCGCCGTCGCGGCGCTGCGCCGGGGCCGCACGCTCGACGCGCTGCCCGCCGAGATCGCGGCCGCGAAGGACGAGCTCGCGCGCGTCGCCGCCGACGACATGGGCGCGGCGTTCGACCGCATCGACACGTGGCCGGCGGACCTGCGGCTCGTCACGCGGCCCTGGATGACGCACCAGTCGGGCGCCAAGACGCCCGCCGGGACGGCCAGCGCGACCGTCGACCTGCTCGAGGTGATCCTCGACGGCCGCGAGATCGTCGTCGCCGGTCAGGTGGCCCTCGACGGCGAGCTCGGCGGACGGCTCGCCGGCCCGACCGGCGGCCGCGGGGCGCCCGACGGCGGCCCGTTCCGCGGCGTACTCGGCGTCCCGGTGGTCCTCGGGCCGGGCGGGTGGACGCGCGTGCTCCTCGACGACCTGCCCGACGACGAGGGGCGCCGCCTCGCGCACGCGGCAGACGGCATCGAGCGGATGGTCGCCGCGAGCACGGCGCCGCAGGACGACGACCGACCGGCCGGCCGGGAGCGTGCCCGGACCGGTGCGCCCGCCCCGGGTGCGTCGACCGCGACCGGCGACCGGGCGCCGTCGGGCCGGGGCGGTGCGGAGACCGCGTGGGTCGCGACCGTGCACGGCCTCGACCAGCCCGGCACGCTCACGGCGCTCACGGGAGTGTTCTCGACGCGCGGGGTCAGCTTCGACTCGCTGGCGACGGAGCCGGTGGACGACGACGGCCGGGCCGGGCGGATCGTCGTGACCTTCCGCGCGACTCCGCGCCGCACGCGGGCCCTCGAGCGCGCGGTCCGGCGACTCGCGACGGTCCGGTCCGTCACGGTCGAGCCCGCGCCCGGTACGGAGTTCTCACAGGGCCTCCCCACGCGCTGAGCGACCCCGGTAACGAGGTCGCTCCCCCGCGGGAACGCGGTCGAAACCGCGGGTTCCTAGCGTGGGACGCGCCGTCGGGCGCTCCCCTGCCGCGACGTCGCCTCAGAGACCGGAGCCCGCCCATGTCCTACGTCAAGCCCGCCGAGCTCGTCCCGACGATCATCGACGCCGGCGCCAACAAGGTCCTGCTGTCCACGCGCGACACGCTCGTGCGCTCGACGATGGGCGGCGCGATCCTCGCGATCGCCGCCGCGTTCGCCGTGACGGTCACGGTCACGACGGGCCACGCGATCCCCGGCGCCGTCCTCTTCCCCGTCGGGTTCATCCTGCTGTACCTGCTCGGGTACGACCTGCTCACCGGCATGTTCGTCCTCGGCCCCCTGGCCTGGCTCGACAAGCGGCCCGGGATCACGGTGCGCGGCGTCCTGCGCAACTGGGGCCTCGTGTTCGTGGGGAACTTCCTCGGCGCGTTCGCCGTCGCCGTGATGATGGCGATCGTCGTCACGTACGGGTTCGACACCCCGCCCAACGAGGTCGGTCAGGCGATCGGGCACATCGGCGAGGGCCGGACGGTCGGGTACGCGGAGCACGGGGCGTCGGGCATGCTCACGCTGTTCGTGCGCGGCATGCTGTGCAACTGGATGGTGTCCATGGGCGTCGTCGGCGCGATGATCGCGAAGGACGTGCCCGGCAAGGCCATCGCGATGTGGATGCCCGTGATGCTGTTCTTCTTCATGGCGTTCGAGCACTCGATCGTCAACATGTTCCTGTTCCCGTCCGGGCTGCTGCTCGGGGGCGAGTTCACGATCATGGACTACCTCGTCTGGAACGAGATCCCCACCGTGCTCGGCAACCTCGTCGGCGGCCTGCTCCTCACCGGCCTCCCGCTCTACCTCACCTACGGCCGCCCGGCGGCGCGCCGTGGGGTGCAGGAGCCGCAGCCCGGCCCGACGGCGGAGCGCGAGCTGGTCTCCGAGCCCGCCTGACGCGATCCCGCCCGCCGAGCGCGCGTCACCGGCTCCGGTCGGCCTCGCGCCGCACGGTGGGCGGTCCGCCACGCCTCGTCGCTCGCGAGCGTCGTCGCGGTGCGGATCCCGGCGACCTGGTTGCGACCCACACACCCGGACGCCGTCGCCCGGGCGCACCAGACGAGCAGGACCCCGGCACCGGCGAGCACGAGCAGGAGCACGACGTCGGCCCACGCATCGGCGTTCACGGCACCCACCCTGCCACGACCGGTGCGGTGCGGACGGGTTCGCAGAGAGCGCGGGGACGCTCCGGACGTCGCGGCGGCGGCACACGGCTGCCCGGTATGATCGAGCCCACAACTGCAGTACTGCCGCCCGAACCACGACGGGAGAGCTCGGCACCTGGTCCAGCGGACCGGCGCCGGCGCCGAAGGAGCAAACCCTCCCCGGGAATCTCTCAGGCCCCCGTACCGTCGAGGTGAGGCAACTCTGGAAAGCGGCCGTGCGCCCGTCGGACCCCCGGCGGCCTCGGCCCACCGACGGTGCAAGTCGGCGCGCCCCGGCCCTCGCGGCACGGCGGACCGGCAAAACTCTCAGGTCGACGCGTGCGTCCGATGACAGAGCGGGGAGGGACCCGCCGTCGTCCCCTCCACCGGGAGTCCCTCGTGACCCAGCCGTCCTTCGACCCCAGCTCACGGCACAACGCCGCGTCCGGCGCGTTCGCGCCGCGCCACCTCGGCCCGCGCGGGCGCGAGGTCGGGGCGATGCTCGACCAGCTCGGCTACGCCACGCTCGACGCGCTCGTCGACGCGGCGGTCCCCGCGTCGATCCGCTCCGAGCGTCCGCTCGACCTGCCCGCGGCGCGCACCGAGACCGAGGTGCTGGAGCACCTGCGCGCGCTGGCCGGAAAGAACGTCGTCAAGACGCAGATGATCGGGCTCGGCTACTACGGCACCGTCACTCCCCCGGTGATCCGCCGCAACGTCCTCGAGTCGCCCGCCTGGTACACGGCGTACACGCCGTACCAGCCGGAGATCTCGCAGGGTCGTCTGGAGGCGCTCCTCAACTTCCAGCAGGTCGTCGAGGACCTCACGGGCCTGGACGTCGCGAACGCGTCGCTCCTCGACGAGGCCACCGCGGTGGCCGAGGCCGTCGCGCTCATGTGGCGGGCGTCGCGTGCGAAGAGCGGCTACGTGGCCCTCGACGCCGACCTCTTCCCCCAGACGCTCGCGGTGACGCTCGGTCGCGCGCACGCCGTCGGCCTGCCCGTGGTGGTCGCCGACCTGTCGGGTGGCCTGGACGCCGGTCTCGCCGCGGCCCGCGCCGCAGGAGCCTTCCCCGCCGGGGTGGACGACGACGCACAGCTCGTGGGCGTCGTCGTCCAGCAGTCCGGGGCGTCGGGACGCGTCGTGGACTGGCGCCCCGTCGTCGCGCAGGCCAAGGCCGCGGGTGCGCTGGTGACGGTCGCGAGCGACCTGCTGGCCCTGACGCTGCTGGTCTCTCCCGGTGAGCTCGGCGCCGACGTGTCCGTGGGCTCCGCCCAGCGGTTCGGCGTCCCGCTGTTCTACGGCGGACCGCACGCGGCCTTCATGGCCGTGCGCAAGGGTCTGGAGCGCTCGCTCCCCGGCCGGCTCGTGGGCGTCTCGATCGACGCCGACGGCGACACCGCCTACCGCCTCGCGCTCCAGACGCGCGAGCAGCACATCCGCCGCGAGAAGGCGACGAGCAACATCTGCACCGCGCAGGCGCTCCTCGCCGTCGTGGCGTCGATGTACGCCGTCTACCACGGCCCCGACGGCCTCCGCGCGATCGCCGAGCGCACGCACGCGCACGCCACCACCCTCGCGGATGCCCTGCGCGCGGGCGGCGTCACCGTCGAGCACGACGCCTTCTTCGACACCGTCCGCACCCTCGTCCCCGGCCGTGGCGAGGAGATCGTGCGAGCCGCGGCAGCAGCGGGAATCAATCTGTACAACCCTGATGCCGACCATGTACAGATCGCCTGCGACGAGACCACCACCTCCGCGACCCTCGCTGCGGTGCTTCAGGCCTTCGGCCTCGCGGACCGGGCCTCTACCTCGTCGGACCAGGCCTCTACCTCGCGAGGTAGCGGCCTGGTCATGAGCGGAAGCGAGGCGGACGGCGAGGCCGTCTCCCCCGCCGGGACCGACCGCGAGCTCCCGACGTGGGCACGCCGCGCGACGCCGTACCTCCAGCACCCGATCTTCCACCTGCACCGCTCCGAGACGTCGATGCTGCGCTACCTGCGCCGGCTCTCGGACAAGGACCTCGCGCTGGACCGCACGATGATCCCGCTGGGCTCGTGCACCATGAAGCTCAACGCGACGGCCGAGATGGAGGCGATCTCCTGGCCGGAGTTCGCGGACCTCCACCCGTTCGTGCCTGCCGACCAGGCGCGCGGCTACGCAGAGCTCATCGGCGGCCTGGAGTCCGCGCTCGCGGAGATCACGGGCTACGCGGGGGTCTCGGTGCAGCCGAACGCCGGGTCGCAGGGCGAGTTCGCGGGCCTGCTGGCGATCCGCGACTACCACGTGTCGCGCGGTGACACCGAGCGCGACGTGTGCCTCATCCCGGCGTCGGCGCACGGGACGAACGCAGCGTCGGCGGCGCTCGCGGGTCTGAAGGTCGACGTGGTGAAGACCGCGGAGAGCGGCGAGGTCGACCTCTCAGACCTGCGGGCGAAGCTCGCCGACCACGGGCCCCGGGTCGCGGCGATCATGATCACGTACCCCTCGACGCACGGCGTCTACGAGGAGCACGTTCGCGAGGTCTGCGACCTCGTACACGAGGCCGGTGGTCAGGTGTACATCGACGGGGCGAACCTCAACGCGCTCGTCGGCCTCGCGCGCCCGGGCGAGTTCGGCGGCGACGTCTCGCACCTGAACCTGCACAAGACGTTCTGCATCCCGCACGGCGGGGGAGGACCGGGTGTCGGCCCGGTGGCCGTCGCCGAGCACCTCGTCCCGTTCCTCCCCGGCGACCCGCTCGCGCCGGGCGCGTCCACCGCGACCCCCGTCTCGGCGACGCGGTACGGGTCGGCCGGGATCCTGCCGATCTCGTACGCGTACGTCGCGCTCATGGGTCCGGACGGGCTCACCGAGGCCACGAAGACGGCGGTGCTCACGGCGAACTACGTCGCGAGCCGCCTCGCCGACCACTACCCGGTGCTCTACACCGGGCCGAACGGCCTGGTCGCGCACGAGTGCATCCTCGACCTGCGCCCGATCACGGCGGAGACCGGCGTGACGGCGGAGGACGTCGCGAAGCGGCTCATGGACTACGGGTTCCACGCGCCGACGCTGTCGTTCCCGGTCGCGGGCACGCTCATGGTCGAGCCGACCGAGAGCGAGGACCTCGCCGAGCTCGACCGGTTCGTCGACGCGCTCGTCGCGATCCGCGGCGAGATCGACGCCGTCTCCTCGGGCCGCTGGAGCGTGGAGGAGTCGCCGCTGCGTGGCGCCCCGCACACGGCGGCGGCTCTCGTCGCCGAGGAGTGGGACAAGCCGTACTCGCGCGAGCTCGCGGCGTACCCGGTCGCGAGCCTGCGCGCCGGGAAGTACTGGCCGCCGGTGCGCCGCATCGACGGTGCGCGGGGCGACCGCAACCTGGTGTGCTCGTGCCCGCCTGTGGAGTCCTACGTGACGGGAGACCTCGCATGACCGACCAGCCGACCGACCTGATCGACCAGCCGACCGGCGGGCCGACCGACAGGCGCAGCCCGCTGCACGACGAGCACGTCGCGCTGGGTGCGAACCTCACGAGCTTCGGCGGCTGGCTGATGCCGCTGCGCTACACGTCCGACCTCGCGGAGCACCGCGCGGTCCGGGAGGCCGCGGGGTTGTTCGACCTCTCGCACATGGGGGAGATCGAGGTCGCCGGCCCGCAGGCGGCGGCCGCGCTGGACCATGCGCTCGTCGGCAACCTCACGGCGGTCGCGCCGGGGCGGGCGCGCTACACGATGATCTGCCAGGAGGACGGGGCGGTCCTGGACGATCTCGTCGTGTACCGGCTGGGTGCGGAGCGGTTCCTCGTCGTCGCGAACGCGGGGAACGCGGACCTCGTCGCGCGCGAGCTCGTGGCCCGCGCCGCGGGGTTCGACGCCACGGTCACGGACCAGGGCGCGGACACGGCGCTCGTCGCGGTCCAGGGCCCCCGCGCGGAGGAGATCGTCGTCGGCCTGACGGACGCGGCCGGCTCGGACGCCGCCGGGGCCGTGCGCGACCTGAAGTACTACGCGGCCGTCCCGCTCGCGCTGTCGACGGCCGCCGGTCCGGTCGACGCGCTCGTCGCACGGACCGGGTACACGGGGGAGGACGGCTTCGAGCTGTTCGTGCCCGCGGACCGTGCCGCGGACCTGTGGCGCACGGTGCTCGCAGCCGGTGCGCCGCTGGGCCTCGTCCCGGCGGGCCTGTCCGCGCGCGACTCGCTGCGCCTGGAGGCGGGCATGCCGCTGTACGGGCACGAGCTCGACACGACGACCACGCCGTACGAGGCAGGACTCGGCCGCGTGGTGAAGCTCGACAAGGTCGCCGACGACGGCACGCCGCTCGAGTTCGTCGGTCGGGCCGCGCTCGCGGCGCGCCGGGCGTCCGCGCCCGCGCGCGTGCTCGTCGGCCTGAAGGGCCTGGGGCGCCGTCCCGCCCGCGCGGGCTACGCCGTCGTGCTCACCGACGCCGAGCCCGGGGGAGCGGTGGGGGAGTCCGCGCGCCGGGTCGGCACCGTGACCTCCGGTGCGCCCTCGCCGACGCTGGGCCACCCGATCGCGCTCGCGTACGTGACGCCGGAGCTCTCGGCGGAGGGCACCGAGCTCGCGGTCGACGTGCGCGGCCGCGCGGAGCCCGTGGTGGTCGTGCCGCTCCCGTTCTACCGTCGTCCCCAGCAGTCCTGACCCGCCCAGCCGTCCCAGAGCTCGAAGGAGTACCCCATGACCGAGGCCAAGTTCCCGGACCACCTGCAGTACACGGCGGAGCACGAGTGGATCGACGGCTCGAGCCCGGCCGTCGTCGGCATCACGGCGACCGCTGCCGAGGCGCTCGGTGACATCGTCTACCTGGAGCTGCCGGAGGTGGGCTCCGAGGTGACCGCGGGCAGCGTCATCGGCGAGGTGGAGTCCACCAAGTCCGTGTCGGAGCTCTTCTCGCCCGTCACGGGCACCGTCGTCGAGGTGAACCAGGCCGCGATCGACGACCCGGCGGTCGTCAACTCCGACCCGTACACGGACGGCTGGCTGTTCAAGGTCGACGTCGTGGAGACGGGCGACCTGCTCACCCCGGACCAGTACGCGGCGCACGTCGGGAACTGACGCCCGTGCCGGGGCGGTGCGGACCGCCCCGGCACGAGCCGCACGCCACGAGGTTCAGCGGAACGTCGTGGCGTAGTAGGTCTGCTGGTCGACCGTCTCGACCTGGACGTCCTGCGTCCGCTCGAGATGACGGCGCAGGTTCTCCGCGAAGCGGAGCGAGTCGTCGTTGAACCGCGAGACGTCGTACGCGCACACGACGCGGTGCGCGGCGAGGTGCGCGACGAGCGCGTCGATCATGTCCATGAACGTCCGGCTGGCGCGGCGACCAGGGTGGGCGAGCGTGAAGCCGATGTACCAGACGGCGCCCCGCGCGGCGTGCTCGGGGTACCGCGCAGCGAAGAACTCGGGGCTCACCCAGGGTACGGCCGCGAGGTCGGTCGCCAGGGTGGTGAGCCCGACCGCGGTCCCGTCGTGGTCGTGGGCGAGAAGCTTGAGGACCCGCGGGTCGCTCATCTCCTCGTCGAACTCCTCGCGGTGCAGCACGTGCCGGGCGGCCGCGCGCGTCCGCAGCGGCTCGAACGCCTCGAGATAGAGCTCCCAGAACCGGTCGGCGAGGTCGCCGTGCACCGCCTCCTCGAAGGTGACCGCGGCGCGCCCGGCACCCGTCGCGCCGCCGGTCACCGTTCCGCTCCGTCCCAGCCCTGACGGCGGTAGGCCGCGACGACCACGGAGCACACCGGCAAGGTCTCGCACCGCACGCCGGTGACTCGTCGTCCCGCCGGGCTGAAGCGGTGCCCGCGCGTGGCGGAGAGGTCCTCGAGGCTGAGCGTGAGGTCGAGCTCGAGCTGCTCGTGCGACGGCGCCTCGTGCTCGACGAAGAGCCCGGCGCCGCTCCCGTCGTCCCGGAGCGACCAGGCCACGCCGGCCCACGCCTCGTGGCCCGGCATGACGGCGTGCGCCTCGGCGTAGACGCAGTAGAGGAGGTCTCCGTGGTCGCCGTACCCCTGCTCGAGCCGGTCCACCTCGACGACCTGGGACCCGGGCGGGACGACCGAGCTCAGCCGGACGAGGTTGAAGTCGCCGACACCGGCGTCCGCGAGCGCGGCGTCGAAGGCCGAGAGCTCGGTCCTCCCGGTGCCCGTGCCGTGGCTCACGTAGATGGTGGGGCCTCGGGGCGCCATGCGTCCTCCGTCCTCAGGCTCTCGCCTGGTCGTCCTGGCTCGATGCTCGTCCGGCCCGCGGCCGTGTCCAACAGCTCGAGCACAGGTTCCAGCAGCTTCTCGGGGGAGGTGCTCCCCTTGCGCAGGAAGACCGTATCTCCCAGCCGGAGCCCCGCGCGCTCGCGCGCGTCGAGCCGCGCCCCGGTGTACACCACCAGCGGGACGCGGCTCAGGCGTCCGTCCTGCCGGAGCGCCGCGACGACCTCGCGGCCGGCGCCGTCGGGGAGCGCGAGGTCGAGGACGACGAGCGCCGGCTCCTCCGGCGTAGCGAGCACGTCCCGGGCCTCCCCGACGCTCCGCGCGAGGGTCACGACGAGCCCGGCGCCCTGCAGGAGGGCGCGCAGCACCTCACCCAGGTCCGGGTCGTCCTCGACCACGAGGACGTGCTCGTGGTGCGGGCGCAGGCTGATGACCTCCCGGACGGTGCGCTCGAGCTCGGCGGGATCGACCGGCTTGACGAGCCACCGGTCGGCGAGCGAGGCGGTCGTGACCGCTTTCGAGGGCTGCGACCCGGAGACGATGACGACGGGCACGTCGGCCGTCGCGGCAGTACGACGGACCCGGTCGAGCACGCTGTGCCCGTCGCGACCCGGCATGGCGAGGTCGAGCACCACGGCGGCGGGCCGGGCGGCCTCGATGGCGGCGAACGCCCGCGCGCTGTCGGTCACCCCGACGACGTCGTACCCCCGCGACTCGAGGACCGAGCGGAGGACGTCGACGACGTACAGGTCGTCGTCCACCACGACGACGCGCGGCGGGTGGTCGGCCTGCGGCACGGCCGACGGGAGCGTCGCACGGAGGGTCGAGCCCGTCCCCTCCCCGCTGCTCTCGGCCCAGAGCCGTCCCCCGTGGCGCTCGACGATGCTCCGCGAGATCGCGAGGCCCAGGCCGCTCCCGCCCCGCTCGCGCGAGTCGGACGCGTCGACCTGCTCGAACCGGCCGAAGATCGCCTCGAGCTTGTCGGGCGGGATGCCGCGGCCCTCGTCCTCGACCTGGAGCTCGACGAGGTCGCCCGCGCCCCGGGCAGACACGCGGACGGTCGTCCCGCGAGGCGAGAACTTCACGGCGTTGCTCAGCAGGTTCGTGAGCATCTGCACGATGCGGTCGCCGTCGACGCGCACGACCTGGTCGGTGCGCTCCTGCACGATCTCGACCCCCGCCTCGCGCGCCAGCAGCCCGACCTGCTCCGTGGCCGTCGTGACGAGGTCCGCCACGCGGTGGTCGGCGCGTTCGAGGGGCGTCGTCCCGGAGTCCATGCGCTCGATGTCGAGGATGTCGTCCACGAGCCGGTTGAGCCGCTCGCTGCTCAGGCGCGCGACGTGGACCATGCGTGCGGACCGCTCGGGCAGGGGGCCGAGCGTCCCGCTGTCGAGCAGGCCCAGAGCACCGCGGATGGAGGTCAGCGGCGTCCGCAGCTCGTGGCTGACCACGGAGACGAACTCGTCCTTGAGCCGCTCGACCTCCCGGCGGTCCGTGATGTCGCGGAAGACGACGACCGCTCCGAGCGTGCGGCCGTCGTCCTTGAGCGGGCTCGCCGTGACCTCGACGGCGACCTCCGACCCGTCCCCCCGCAGGTAGAGGTCCTGCTCCGCGACGGTGGTGACGCCGTCGCGCACGGCCTCGGTGACGTAGCAGGACCCCGCGGGGTAGGCGTTGCCGTCCGCGTCCGGCGCGTGGAAGACCGCGTGCGCGTCCTGCCCGATGAGGGCCTCCTGGCTCGCGCCGAGCGTCCGGGAGGCGGCGGGGTTGACGAACGTGACCCGGCCGTCGGGGTCGACGCCGTAGATGCCGTCGGCGACGGACTCGAGCGTGCGGGCGCGCTCGCTCGCCAGGGCGCGCAGCTGGGAGGTCCGCTCCTCGACCCGGCGCTCCAGGCCGTGCAGCAGCGACTCGTTGTCCGCGACCACGAGCACCTGGCGCGCGACGACCGCGACCAGCACGACGACCCAGAGGGCGTTGGGCGCCCACGAGACGCCCGTCGACGACTGGGCCACGCGGACGAGCGCCGCGGCGAGGAACAGGCAGAACGTCACGGTCGTACCGAGCACCGCCGACCCCTCGGCGGGCTGGTCCGCGACGGGGCTCCCGGAGGCGGTCCGGTGCCGCGCGGCGAGAGCGATCATCAGGTACCCACCGACCCAGCCGACGTCGATCGGGCTGCCGAACGTGAAGGTCCCGTCGGCGGAGAGCAGGGCGAACGCGACGTCGGCCACGGCGTAGAGCACGAAGCCGCTCCCGACGAGCACGAGGGGCACCCGCTCGGACGCGCTCGACCGGGTCATGACGAGGACGGCGAACGTCGCGAGCAGGGCGTCCACCACCGGCAGCAGGTAGGCGGTCACGGCCGCGGAGCCGGAGCCGGACCCGGTGTCCGGGCCGATCGTCACGGCGTACAGGGCGATGTACAGGACGGACCCGCCCACGACGACGCTGTCGAGCAGCATCCGGCCGATCTCCTTGCCGCGCGGGCGCACGGTCGGGAAGAAGGCCAGGCCGACGACGCCCAGGAGCAGTGCCGTGATGTACGCGACGTCGCCCGTGGTGGGGTCGGCGACCAGCCCCGCGTAGAGGTTCCCCACGAGGCCGATCGCGCCACCGATGGACAGGAGGCTCCACGCCCGCCGCCGACGTCCTGTCGAGCGTGCGGCCCGCCAGCCGCAGCTCGCGGCGGCGGTCGCGCCGGCCACGACGATGGAGACCTGCGAGATGCCGCGTCGGGTCGGCTCGTCGAGAGGGCTCGCCAGCAGGACGACGAGCAGGACGAGCAGCGCGCCGACCACCCAGCACCAGCGGACGAACGGGTCGTGCACGCGCTCGGCGTCCCCCCGCTGTGCCTCCATGCGTCGAGCGTAGGGGACCGACCGGGCGCGCGCGCTGCCTGGCGGGCGCTTGTCCGCTAGCGTCGTGACGATGGAGGCGGCAGGGGCGAGCAGGCGGCGGGTGGTCGTGATCGACGACGACCCGTCGATCCGCGAGGTGGTCGATCTCGCGCTCCGCGTGGTCGGCGGGTACGAGGTCCACGTCGCCGAGGACGGGGACAGCGGCACGGAGGTCGCGGAGCGGGTGCTGCCGGACGCCATCGTGCTCGACGTCATGATGCCGGTGCTCGACGGGCCGACGGTCCTCGCACGGTTGCGGGCCCGTCCGGCGCTGCGCGACGTGCCGGTCGTGTTCCTCACGGCCAAGGTCGGGGCGAGTGAGATCTCCCGTCTCGACGGGCTGGGCGCGGCCGGGGTCATCACCAAGCCGTTCGACGCCCTCGACCTCGCCCCTCGGCTGGCCGCTCTCCTCGGGTGGTCGTCGTGACGGCGGCGCCCGGGGAAGAGGAGGACCGTCTCGACTCCGTGATGCACCTTCTACGGGAGCGTGCGCGCGCCCGGAACGCCGCGCGGGTGGAGGAGGTGACCCGACTGCTGCGGAACGGGGACGCGGGCGCGCCGACGCCCGAGGCCGTGCTCGAGGCCGCGTCACTCTGCCATGCGGTCGCCGGCTCCGCGGGGACCTTCGGGGACGACCGGACGACCGCCGCCGCACGCGCGCTCGAGACGGCGCTGCGTGCGGGCGGGAACCGCGCCGTCGGACCGGCCCTGCAACACCTGCGCGCGCTGACCGCCGGCCGGGGCGACGTCCGCGATCCCGGGTCTTGAGCCAATCCTGAGGTTCTCCTGCGGAGGCCGTGAGATTCCCTCAAGGGCGGCACTCCACTGTGGGTCGTACGGAGGGGACGGTCCCCCCGCACAGGCAGGGGGTAATCCCATGATCGACACCGTGACGGCACCCGACCCCGCGTTCTCTCGCGAGCACCGCGGCCCGCGCGTGCCGACGCCGACCTATCTCTCGTCGGGGCCGCAGAACTCCGTCGACGCGGCCATGGCCGCCCTGAGCGACGCGGTCGAGCGCACGCTGCAGGAGGACCTCGCCCAAGGCATGGTTCCCACCGTCGAGCAGATGAGCGTGAGCGTCGTGGTGCGTCCGGTGGGGTCCGCGGAGGACTTCACGGCGGTCGCCCTGCTGCTCCTCTCCTACGCGCACGCCTCCTGACCTGGTCAAACACGAGGTATCTGACGATCTGCCCCGCTCGGGACCGACGTCCTGAAACTCGCCGCGAGAAGTCGCGTCATGAATCGGCTCCTGGTCCATCTCTTCATGTAGCACCACACCGGAACTACGCCACGTGGGGATGACGTGCCCGGAGAGCACCTGGAGGAGAACATGAGCACCATCGAGCTGGTCCGCCCCATGGCGGCCCCGTCGGAGCTGATCGCCACGCCGATCGCCCCGCTGACCCGCCGCGAGCGGGTCGTCCTGTCGAACCTGTCTGAGGACGTCACGCTCGAGCAGATCGCCACCAAGCTCTTCGTCACGCGCAACACGGTCAAGTCGCAGGTCCGCAGCCTCTACCGCAAGCTCGGGGTCTCGACGCGCGCCGAGGCCGTGGCCTGGGCGCGGGCCGCCGGCCTGCGCTGACCGACGGACCGACGGTCCTGCCGGGCCGTGGGCGTGACCGCGTCACCCGCACGACACGACGCCGTGCGACACTCCGCGTATGACTCTGCGCAGACTGGTGGTGGCCGCGGCGATCGTCGACGATCTCGTCGCTCCGCGGCTCCTGCTCAGCGCGCGCCGGTCACGACCGTCGCACCTCGTAGGTCGGTGGGAGTTCCCCGGGGGCAAGGTCGACCCCGGAGAGACGCCGACGGAGGCGCTGCACCGCGAGCTGCGTGAGGAGCTGGGCGTCGCCGTCGAGCTCGGTGACGAGCTCGTCGGGCCCGACCACGGGACGTGGGTCATCACGGACCGCCACGTCATGCGCCTGTGGTTCGCCCGCATCACCGCGGGGGAGCCGCAGCCCCTCGTCGAGCACGACGAGCTGACCTGGCTCGACGCCGGGAGCTGGCTGACCGTGCCGTGGCTCGACGCCGACGTGCGGATCGTCGAGGCGCTCGCGCGCCAGGTGGCGGCCGAGGCGGTCTGACCGGCATCCCGCGCAGGCGTCGTGAGGTGTCGTCAGGAGGACCCTACCCGCCACCGCGCCCGTGAGTGCAGGAAAACAGTCGCGGCCGGATCGTTCCGACCGCGACTGCTTCCTGCGCTCAGCGGGGTAGGGTCAACCGACCGGCTGGACCCAGGGGGACGGCGCCGGGGGAGCGACGACCGGCGGGCGGTCGTTGCAGCTCGGCGCGTGGGGCACGAACCGGCCGAGCCAGTTCACGGTGCCCGGCTCCCACGGGCTGAGCGACGTGCCGTCGTTGCCGCCGAGGTCGGTGAGCGTGAACTCGGTGCCGCCGTCCGGGAAGTTGAACGCCCCGCAGTTGTTCACCCCGGCCCAGCCGACGTTGCGCGCGTCGACGTTCTCGAACGACGCCCCGCCGCGCACGCGCGCGCTCACGACGGACGTCCCGGTGCCGTCGACCCGCACGTCCTTGAAGGCGACGCCCTCGATCGCGACCTGGTCCTTCACGCCCCAGTCGGACACGAGCATGATCGCGTTGTACGTGCTGTCGAGGTAGTGGTCGCCGGTGATGCGGACGTCGGCGTCGATGTCGCGGTCGAGCGCGTAGAACCAGATGGCGCCGAGCCCGATGTTCCAGTTGAGCTCGTACGTGCCTGCCCGGACCGCCGTGTTGTCGGTGAGGTGGAGGTAGCCCGCGAACGGCTCGGCCCCGAACCGCGACCCGACGTGCAGACCGCTGCCCTCGCGCACGGGGTCGGCGACGAGGTTCGCGCGGACGGTGTTGTCCGTGCCGCCGTAGACCGCGATGCCGTTGGCGAGGGTGTTGGACTGGATCGTGTTGTTCTCGAAGACGTTGCCGGAGTTCGCCAGCTTCTCCGACCACATGGCGAGCCCGTCGTCGCCGGTGTTGCGGACGAAGACGTTCCGCACGACCGAGTTCGTCACGCCCCCGTGGAAGTTCAGCGCGTCGGCGATCTGGTCGACGATCACGGTGTTCTCCACGCGCAGGTCGTCCATCGGCCCGTCGAACCACAGGCCGACCTTGGTGTGCTGGAGGTACAGGCCGGAGATGGACGAGTCGCTCAGCGCGCCGCCGACGCCGTTGACCTGGTCGGTGTCGACGCGCTCGCGCACGTCCCCGACGATCGCGAAGTCGCGCAGGTGCACGTTCCGGCTGCCGCCCTCGTCGGCGTACCTCCCGTAGAACCCGACCCCGGTGTGCACGGACCCGTCAGGGGCGGGCGCGTCGAGCGCGACCTCCTTGCCCCGGAAGATCGTGTACCAGCTCCCGGCGCCCTGGATGGTCACGCCGTCGACGACGATGTGCCGGTTCACCTGGTAGACGCCCGGCGGGACGTACACCTCGAGCCGGTGCTTCTTGGCGAACGCGATCGCCTTGTCGAGCGCGTCGGCGGAGTCGCGCCGGCCGGTGGGGTCCGCCCCGAAGAGCAGTGCGTTCGCGGCGAGCAGGCGCACCTTCGGCGGCGCGACCTTCTCGGAGTCGAGGAGGTCGACCACGGTCCATTCGGCGGCTCCGCGCGCCGGGACCGTGAGGCGCACGACGTCGCCCTTCTTGTACGTCTGGCCGAGCAGCAGCCGCTGCTCGTCGTAGAACTTCATGGGGCGGAACGGCTTCTCGAACGTCGGGGTCGGCGACGTCTCCGCGGGGACGCACGCGCACTCGGTGACCCACCAGCCGGGCTGGAGGAGGTCCGCCGTGGGGTCGTTGGTGAACGGGTACTGGTTGTACAGGTAGGAGTACGCCGACGTGAGCGTCATACGCCGGTCGACCCCGACCTTCTTGCCCTGGCGCAGGACCGACACGTCGAGCGGCGACGTGATCCCGCCGCCCGTGGGGGAGTCGGGGATCGAGTACCGGACCGTGATCGCGTTCGCGTCGGCGGGGAGCGTGAACTCGACGTTCTGCCCCGCCGTGAGCCGGACGGCCGACCGACCCGACGCCTCGGCCTCGATCGTGTAGGCGTCACGGCCGGGCCCGATCACGGTCCCGGTCGTCACGGCGTTCTCCGCCTCCTGCTCGAGGAACGGGACGGTGGCGCCGCGTCCCTCGACGAGCGCCGGGTCGACGGCGGCGCGCGTCACGACCGCGGGGGCCGGGGGTTGGGGCTTGCCGTGGGCGAGGGCCGACGACGCGGTGCCCGCCACGAGCGTGAGGGCGACGGCCGCGGCGGCGGCTACCCGGGCGCGTCGCCGCGCCGCGGGGTGGTTCGTGCTGCGAATCATCGTTGACCCGTCTTCTCTCGGGAGGCGGTCCGCCTCCGTGCTCACCGGAGGGCGTGCTGACCCTCCGGCCCGCTGCACGGTCGCACCTCCGCGCAGGGTCGTTCGTGCCGAACACTAGAGCGCCGTCGATGCGAGCACAAGGCTCTGTAGTGATATTGCGATCTTTGATCTATTTCTTGCGTGACCTGCGCCCCGCGCACGAGGCCGCACCGCCGGCCTGAGCCGCCACTACGCGCCGGGCGCCGACGACGGCCGCCGCGCGGACCGGCACCGCGCCCGGTACGTTCGCGGCGTGAGCCGCCTCGGAACCAGGATGCGTGCGTCCGCCGCCGCCACGGGGGAGAGGGTCCCGCCGTGGGTCTCCGTCACGCTCGGCGTCGTGTGCACCGTCGTCGGCGCGGTCCTCGTCCTGCGCCCGTTCGCGTCGCTCGCGCTGCTCGTGGTCGCGGTCGTCGTCGGAGCCGTCGTCCTCGGCGTGGCGGAGCTCGTCGGCGGGCGGTCGCCCGACCGTGCCGACGAGTCCGGTCCCGGGGCACCCGGCGCGCCGCGGGCTCCGCGCTGGCCGCACGTCGCGCGCGGCCTGGTGTTCCTGGCGCTCGCGGTCGCGGTCGTCGTGTGGCCGGCGCCGTCGATCGTCGTCGTCGCGGTCCTCGTCGGCGTCGGGCTCGTCGTCGCGGGCGTCCTGGACGGGTACGAGGGGGTGCGGTCGGTCGGCGTCGACCGCTGGACGCGCCTGGCGCTCGGGGTGGCCGCGGTCGTGCTGGGCGTCCTGGCCCTCGCGTGGCCGGACGTCACGGTGCTCGTCGTCGCGGTGGTCTTCGGCGTCCGCGTCGTGATCCTCGGCGTCCGTCTCCTCGTCGCCGGGGTCCGCCGTGCTCGCGCGCAGGCGGGACCGTCCGGCGCCACGTACGGCGCCGTGCCCGTCGACGCGGGCGGCGCGCCCGCGGCGCCCGACCCGTCCGGACCCCGCCGCCACGGCCGGGTCGCGCTCGTCGGTGCGGTCCTCGCCGTCGTCGCGGCAGGTGCGCTCGCGGTCGTGAGCGTCGGTCTGCACCGCGCGGCGCCGCAGGTCGACGCGTTCTACGACCCGCCCGCGTCGGTCCCGGACGAGCCCGGTCGGCTCCTGCGCGCCGAGCCGTTCACGCGGCAGATCCCCGACGGCGCGACGGCGTGGCGCATCCTCTACACGACCACTCGCGACGAGGGCGAGCCCGCGGTGGCGAGCGGGATCGTCGTCGTGCCGGACGCCCTCCGGGACGACGCCGCGCCGCCCGTGATCGCGTGGGCCCACGGGACGACGGGCTCCGCGCGCGGCTGCGCGCCGTCGGTCCTCGACGAGCCCTTCGAGTCCGGCGCGTTCTTCCTGCTCGACGACGTCCTCGCCCGCGGCTGGGCGCTCGTCGCCACGGACTACGTGGGGCTGGGGACCGACGGCCCGCACCCCTACCTCGTCGGCCAGGGCGAGGCGCGGTCCGTCCTCGACGCCGTGCGCGCCGCGCGCGAGCTGGACGGCGCGACGCTCGGCGAGCAGACCGTCGTCTGGGGCCACTCGCAGGGCGGCCACGCCGCCCTGTGGACCGGGGCCGTCGCCCCGGAGTACGCGCCCGACGTCCCGCTCGCGGGCGTCGCAGCGCTCGCGCCCGCGAGCGACCTCACCGGCCTCGTGTCCCACCTGGAGAACGTCGCGGGGGGCAGCGTCTTCGCGTCCTTCGTCGTCGAGGCCTACGACGCGATCTACCCGGACAGCGACGCGGCGGGCTACGTCCGGCCCGGTGCGCGGTTCGTCGTGCGGGAGATGGCGTCGCGCTGCCTGTCGGAGCCGAGCGCGCTCGTCTCGGTCGCCGAGGCGCTGTCGATGGACCAGCCGCTGTGGACGACCGATCCGACGACCGGCCCGCTGGGCGATCGCCTGGCCCAGAACGTGCCGACGGGTCCGGTCGCCGCGCCGCTGCTCGTCGCCCAGGGGGCGTCCGACACGCTGATCCTCCCCACGGCGCAGGAGGCGTACGTCGGCGCACGGTGCGCCGCCGGGCAGCCGGTCGACTACCGCGTGTACCCGGAACGGGACCACGTCGGGCTCGTCCAGGCGGACTCGCCCGCGGCGACGGACCTCGTGCGGTGGACCGAGGCGCGGCTCGCGGGCGAGCCGCCGACCCCGACCTGCGCCGCGGGGTGACCCGCCCTCAGGGGGCGACCAGGCCGCCGTCGGGCGCGCGGACGCCCGCGGCCCACGCGTCGTGCCCGGCGAGCTCCGCCGGGTAGCGGGCCGCGGCGCGCTCGTCGAGGTCGACGCCGAAGCCCGGCGCGTCGTGCGGGCGCAGCCAGCCGTCGACGATCCGCAACGTGCCGGGGAAGACCTCGTGCACGGCGTCGGAGTACACGTGGCCCTCCTGGATGCCGAACGCGGTCGAGGTGACGTCGAGCGCGACGTTCGCCGCGGCACCCATCGGAGACGTGTCGCCCGGGGCGTGCCAGGCCGTGCGCACCCCGACCAGCTCGGCGGCCGTCGCGAGCGCCCGGCCCGCGCTGAGCCCGCCGATCGCGCTGATGTGGCACCGGATCAGGTCGACGCCGCCGCCCAGGACGAGCCGAGCGGCGTCGGGGAACGACGTCGCGAGCTCTCCCACCGCGATCGGGACGGGGGACGCCGCACGCACCTCGGGCAGGCGGTCCCAGTGCTCGGGTGCGAGGACGTCCTCGAGGAAGAACGGGTGGTACGGCTCGAGCGCCCGGGCGAGCATGACGGCCTGCTTGGGCGTGAGGCGCGAGTGGACGTCGTGCAGCAGCTCGACCTGCTCGCCCAGCGCCTCGCGCGCGGCGGCGAAGAGCCGCGGCGTGCGGCGCAGGTACTCCTCGACGCTCCACCCGTGGGGGTTGGGCGCGGCGGGGTAGCCGGGCTCGGGGTCCGCAGCGGTGCCGTAGTGCCCGATGCCCGGCTGGCCGGTCTGGATCCGCACGTGCCGCCACCCGGCGTCGACGATCCGGGCGGCGTCGTCGATCGTCTCCTGGACGGTCCGCCCGCTCGCGTGGAGGTACGTGTCGGCGGCGTCGCGCACCTTGCCGCCCAGCAGCTCGTGCACGGGCATGCCCGCGCGCTTGCCGGCGATGTCCCACAGTGCCATGTCGAGGCCGGAGATCGCGTTGTTCCCCACGGGCCCCTCGCGCCAGTAGGGCGCGAGCCGCGCGAGGCGCACGAGGTCGCCGATGTCACCGGGGTAGCGACCGACGACGATCCGCTCCAGGTGCTGCTCGACGTACGCGGCCACGGCGTGCCACCGCTGCGTGTACGTCGCGCACCCGAGCCCGTAGAGGCCGGGCACGTTCGTGTCGACGCGCACGACGACGAGCGGGATGGCGTCCGGTGCGGTGACGATCGCGCGCACGCCGGTGATGCGCGTCCCGTCGCGCGCGGGCCACGGGTTCGCGAACGCCGGGTCCACGGGGTCGACGGTGGGCAGCGGGGCGGGCGGGACGTCGGTCATGGGGTCTCCGGGGTGGGTGGGGAGTCGGGGTGGTGGATCGAGTGCCGTGGGTGGAAGCCGAGCAGCTCGCGCGCGCGGCGCGTGTCGACGAGGCCGTCGTGAGGTCCGGCGGCGCGGGTGAGGGGTACCTCGGGCGCGTACCGGGCGAGGAGCTCGGGGGTGGGGACGTCCAGGAGCGTGTCGTCCGCGGCGAGCCCGACGACGTGCGCGCCCGTGAGGTCGGCCGTCAGCCCGGCCTCGATCGCCCCGGCCGCGTCGCGCAGGTCCAGGTAGGCCCAGCCCTCGCGCGCCATGACGCGCGGGTCGCGGGCGACGGCGGCCGCGGTCTCCCGGAGGCCGGCGGCGTCGCGCACGTGCGGGAAGCGCAGCGCGACGACGTCGATGCCCCACAGCCGCCACGCCGCCCGGGCCGCGGCCTCGTCCGCCTGCTTCGAGAGCGAGTAGGCGTCGGCGACGTCGGCGGGCACGTCCTCGTCGAGCGGGTAGTAGGCCGGGTGGACGTCGTGCGGGTTCATGGGCACCCCGAACGCGTTGATGCTGCTCGCGACCACCGTGCGCCGTACGCCCCGCTCGCCCGCGAGCGAGAGCACGGCCCAGGTCGCGGTCGTGTTGGTCGCGTACACCTCGAGCGGGGTGCCCAGGTCCGGGTGCGGGATCGCGGCGAGGTGCACGACGGCGTCCGCGCCCTCGAGCCCGCGGCCCACGTCCTCGGGGGAGCGGGCGTCGCCGACGACGAGCCGGTCGGCGGGGCACGGGTGCTCGAACGCGGTGGACAGCGCCGTGACCTCGTACCCACGCTCCAGGAGGTGGCGCACGGTCGCGCGGCCGATGCCGCCGTCGGCACCGGTGACGAGGACGCGCGTCATGACCTCACCCTACGTCGCCGTCAGGGGTGGTCGTCGTGTTCTTGCGGGCTGCCTGTCGATGTCTTGCTCTCCGAGATGGCGGTGCCGGCTCTCGCGCGGAGCATGCTCGCGACGTCCGCGAGCGTGCTGCCCACCGCGCGCGGCGCGCGCTCGGGGCGGAGGTAGCGCGCGTCGTCATCCGGGTCGTCGGCCTCGCCTGTCGCGGCGTCGGCGCCGGTCCCCGCTCGCGGGGCGGCGGTGGGGAACGGGGCGGGCGCCGCCGTCGTGCCCGGCACCACGCGGCCGCCACCCGCACGCCATGCGAGCGTCGCGTCGACGAGGCGTCGGTACACGCCCGCGTCGAGCGGGTCGCGGAGCCACGCGTCCGCCGCCTCGGCGACGTGCCGCGCGAGCCGCGCGTCCTGGTCGGTCACGTCGCCTCCTGCCGGATGGTCGTCAGTCTTCGTACCGGCCCATCCTCCCGCGCGCGCCGTCGACCTGCTTGCGAGCGCCCGCGCGCCGGGCGACGGTGGCGAGCGGAGGTGGTCGCCGTGACCGACGTGTTCCCCCGGATCGCCCAGGTCGTGCTCGACACGACCGACGCCCGTGCGCTCGCGGAGTTCTACCGCGCGCTGTTCGGGCTCGAGTACCGCGCGGGCGACGAGCCGCCGCCGGCAGGCGAGCCGGACCCGGCGGGTGCGGACTGGCTCGTGCTGCGCTCCGCGCCGGGCGGGGTCCAGCTCGCGTTCCAGCAGGTCGGCGCGCTGCCGCCGTCGACGTGGCCGGACGACGGCGTGCCGCAGCAGCTCCACCTCGACTGCACCGTGCCGGACGTCGCGGAGCTCGACCGGCAGCACGAGCGCGCCCTCGCGCGCGGGGCGCGCCTGCTCCACGACCGGTCCGACGACCCCGAGGAGCCGCTGCGCGTCTACGCCGACCCGGCCGGCCACCCCTTCTGCGTCTTCGTGGGGTGACGGAGCCTGCTCGGCGGGTGACCCAGGACTCCCGGGGCGTCGTGCGACCACGGGCCCTGAGTTCGCCCCGGGCCACCGGCCGCGCGATCATGCGTGCATGACCGCGACCCCGCTCACCACCGCCGAGCTCACCGACGTCTACACCGACCTCCACCGGCACCCCGAGCTCGCGTTCGCCGAGCACCGCACCGCGGGCATCGTCGCGGAGCGGCTGCGCGGGTGGGGCTACGAGGTCCACGACGGCCTCGGCGGGACGGGCGTCGCGGGCGTCCTCGCGAACGGCGCCGGCCCGCGCGTCCTGCTCCGCGCCGACATGGACGGGCTTCCCGTCACCGAGCGCACCGGCCTGCCGTACGCGTCGACGGACACCGCGACCACGCCCGACGGGCACGAGTCCGGGACGATGCACGCGTGCGGGCACGACGTGCACGTCACGTGCCTGCTCGGCGCCGCCGCGGAGCTCGCCGCCCACCGCGACACCTGGAGCGGCACCCTCGTCGTCGTGTTCCAGCCCGCCGAGGAGGTGGGCGGGGGAGCGCGCGCGATGGTCGCCGACGGCCTGTTCGACCGTACGGGCGGGAGACCCGACGTCGTCCTGGGCCAGCACGTCATGCCCCTCCCGGTCGGCGTCGTCAACCTCACGGCCGGGCCGGCGATGGCCGCCACCGACTCGTTCCGCGTCACCCTGCACGGCAAGGGCGGGCACGGGTCGAGCCCGGAGTCGACGGTCGACCCCGTCGTCATGGCGGCTGCGACCGTCATGCGGCTCCAGGGCGTCGTGTCGCGCGAGGTCGGGGCGGGGGAGTCGGCCGTGGTCACCGTCGGTGCCCTGCGCGCCGGCACCCAGGCGAACATCATCCCCGGCTCGGCCGAGCTGCTGGTCAACGTGCGGTCGTTCACGCCCGACGTCCGCCGCCGCGTGCTCGCCGCGATCCACCGCATCGTCGACGCCGAGGCGGCGGCCTCCGGCGCGCCCGCCGCGCCGGACTACGAGGAGGTCTCGACGTTCGACCTCATGGTGAACGACCCCGTCGCCGCCGAGCGTACGCGGGTCGTCCTCGCGCGCACGCTCGACGAGCAGCGCGAGCGTATCGAGGCCGCCGGCGGCCGGCCCGCCGTCGTCGCGCTGCCCCCGCTGCCGGGCTCCGAGGACGTCGGCGACCTCGCCACCGCGGCGGACGTCCCGCTCGTCTACTGGAACCTCGGCGGGTTCGACCCGGCGCTGTTCGCCGCGTTCGACCTCACGACCGCGACCGGGATGGGCAACCTGCCCGACGGCGTCGCGCCGAACCACTCTCCGTTCTTCGCCCCCACGCCCGAGCCGACGCTCGACCTGGGCGTCGCCCTGCTCGTCGCCGCGGCGCGCGAGTGGCTCGCCGGCGACGACCGCGACGCCCGCCCGTGAGCGCGGCGCCCCCGGCCGCCGGCGGCGCGCGGGAGCAGGGTGCCTGGGTGCCCGACGGCGACCGCCCCCTGGTCCTGCCGCTCGCCCGGCGGCGGCCGTTCTTCCTCGTCCTCGGGCTCGGGCTGATCGCCGCGGCCGTGCTCGTCCTGCGCCAGGTCGTGCTCTACCCGGAGTCGGTGCGGGTGCCCCTCCCGGTCGCGGTGGTGCTCCTGACGCTCGTCGTCGCGTTCCTCGGCGGGCTGGGCGCCGCGACCGTCTGGGCCTTCGTGCGGGCGCCGCGGCAGACCGTGACCGTCGGCCCCGACGGCCTGTCGCTCGGCGCCGGCACCCTGCGGCTCGACTGGGCCGACCTGGAGGCCGTCGCGGTCCACGTCACCGCCGTCCGGCCCGCGAGCACCCACCTCATGCCGAAGGGCCCGGCGAGCTCCGTCACCGTCTCGCTCCTGTGGCACCCGCCCGCCGGCTCGGACGCCGCCGACGACGCGTCGCCCCTCGCCCGGCTCGTGCTCCCCGACCCGTTCACGCACGAGCGCCTGCTGTCGACCGTCCCGTTCACCGCCGACCTCGACGTCCCCGTCGCACGCGACCTCGACACGGCCCTGCGCCACTTCGCCGGCCCGGCTTACCACCCCCCGGTGCTGCCGACGTAGAACCCAGGTCGTACGAGGTAGAACCGCGGTCATGCGGGGTAGAACCGTGGTCGCGCGAGGTAGAGCTGTGGTTCTTGGGCTCGACGGCGCGCGGTTGGCCTGGGTGGTCGGGGTGGGTGGCGGTGCCGCGTCTACCATCCGCCGCTCGTTCCTCGCGGCTCCCGCCAGGCCCGCCACGACGCGGCACCACCACCCACCCCGCCCGGCGTCGTCTCATCGTGGTCTTGGCCCACCTCGGGCGACCGCCCGCGGTGTCGGTACAGCCGAGGGGGGCCGACCACCCCCACCGCGGACCCGACCCCGTGGGGCCGAAGCACGACTAGGGCTCTACCTCGGCTGACCAGAGCTCTACCTCGGCGGACCACGCCTCTACCTCGGCGGACCACGCCTCTACCTCGGCGTCAGGCGGACTTCTCCCGCGGGGTACGGCTGCGCGCGGTCGAGGTGCGCGGCACGATCGTGGGGTTCACGTTGTCCAGCACGACCTCACGCGTGATCACGACCCGCTCCACGTCATCA
>NZ_JCAXEP010000006.1:0-302229 GCF_059758455.1 Cellulosimicrobium sp. GQ32
CCCGCGCTTGAGGTGCCTCCCCAGTCGCAGCAGCGCGTCCTCGACCGGACCGTCGGACGTCGTCGTCATGCCGTGCCCCCGGCGCCTGCCGACGCGGTGGGCGCCACGCGCGCCCGCGAGGGCACGTGCACCGGCGACGCTGACGGCACGGACACGTACGACATACGAGCCTCCTGGGGCGAGCAGGGACGGCGGGGTCGGTCCACAGCCACTATGCCCAGACCGGGCGGATCGCGCGCGCGGAGCGCGTCCGCCCTGCGCCCGGCCGGGGACTGACCGGACGCGGCCCCGCGGATCGCTACCGTGGCGCCATGAGCGCACCCACCGGACGGCCCGCAGGCGCGACCGTCGCCGTCGTCACCGTGTCCGACCGCTGCTCGCGCGGCGAGGCGGAGGACCGCTCGGGGCCGTTGCTCGCGGGGCTCCTCGGGGCTGCGGGCTGGGCCGTCGTCACGGACCTCGTGCCCGACGGCGTCGCCTCCGTGCGCGACGCCGTCGCCCGGGCCGCGGCCGGGGGCGCGCGCGTCGTGCTCACGACCGGGGGGACCGGCGTCGGGCCGCGCGACCTCACGCCCGAGGGGACGCGCGAGGTCCTGGTGCAGGAGGTCCCGGGCATCGCGGAGGAGCTGCGTCGGCGCGGGGCCGCGCACGTGCCGGCTGCCGTGCTGTCGCGCGGGCTCGCGGGGATCGCGTCAGGCCCGGAGGGCCGGGTGCTCGTCGTGAACCTGCCCGGGTCGACGGGCGGGGTGCGCGACGGCTGGGCGGTCCTGGAGCCGCTCCTGCCGCACGTGCTCGCCCAGCTCGACGGCGGCGACCACTGACGGTGGTTCAGCCGCCGGCGAAGGGCGGCAGCACGTCGACGGTCTCGTCGGCGCCGACCGGGGTGGCGTCGGTGGACGCACGCACGCCGCCGACGAGGAGCGAGCAGCGCGGGAGCACGTCCGCGAGCGCCGCGTGGCGCGCGACGAGCGCCGCGTGGAGCTCTCCGACAGTCGCCGCGTCGACGGTCTCGGTCTCGGTGCCGGCGGCGTCGCGCGCCCCGGCGAAGTAGCGGACGGTCGCCATCTCAGTCCTGCGTCTCGGCCGGCGCCGCCGTGCCGGGCAGCTCGGGCTCCGGCGTCCACGCGAGCGCGAGCTCGGCCGCGCGGTCGAGGACGTCCTGCACGGTGCGGCCCGAGCCGTCGTGCGCGGCAAGCCCGGCGACGTAGCCCGCGACGAACGTCGTGAGCGGTGCGGCGGGACGCTCGATGCCGTGCGCGGCGTCGCGCGCGAGGTCGAGGATCGCGCCGATGTCCACCACCTGGGGGTCGAGGTCGAGGTCGCTCGCCAGCGCGTCGACCCAGCGCTCGAGGTTCGTCATCGTGGCCTCCTGCGGTCCGTCGGGGTGTCGTCGGGCGCCGGTACCGCACCCGCGCCCAGGCGGCGGTCCTGCTCGCGCGCATCCTCCCACGTGTCGACGTCGTCGGTGGCGCCGTCCTCGTCGGGGACGGCGAGCGCGGGCAGCCCGGCGAGCAGGCGCCGCACCGACGCGCCGTGCACCGTGGGGAGCGCCGCGAGCGCGACGGCGAGCGCCGCCCGCTCGTACAGCCCCACGAGCCACTGGTCGCGCCCGCCGCGTACCGCGTGCACCGCCACCTCGTCCGTCCGCCGGCGCGCGGCGGTGAGCAGCGCGGGCACCGCCTCCGCGGCCCGGGGGACGTCGCACGCGAGGACGAGCACCCAGGGCGCGCCGCCGTCGTCGGGCCCGGGGAGTGCGCTCAGCCCGGCCGCGATGCCCGCGACGGGCCCGCCGAACGGCGGGTCCTCGCGCGTCAGGGCGTACCGGGCGGGGTCGGCGAGCTCCTCCGGACCGACGACGACGGTCCGCCCCGCGCCGGCGGTCGCCGCGAGCGCGTGCTCCAGCAGCGGCCGCCCCCCGACGACGACGCCGGGCTTGGGCGTCCCCAGCCGCTCCGCCCGACCGCCGGCCAGCACGACGGCGTCGAACGGGAGGGACGGCGCCCCGGGGTGCCGACCCGGCGCGTCAGGTGCCGACCCGTCGTCGGGGTCGCGGCCGGTCACGGCTCGCGGTGCCAGTCGCCGGACTTGCCCCCGGTCTTGGCGACGAGGCGGACGTCCGTGAGCTCGACGGACTTGTCGAGACCTTTGACCATGTCGACGACCGCGAGCCCCGCGACGGCGACGGCGGTGAGCGCCTCCATCTCGACGCCCGTGCGGTCGGCAGTGCGCACGGTCGCGGTGACGTCGACGCCGTGGTCGCCCACGACGAGGTCGACGACCGCGCCGTGCACCCCGATCACGTGCGCGAGCGGCAGCAGCTCCGCCGTGCGCTTGGCGCCCGCGATGCCCGCGATCCGTGCGACGGCGAGGACGTCGCCCTTGGGGACGGTGCCGTCGCGCAGCGCGGCGACGATCTCCGGGGAGCACCGCACGACCCCGGTCGCCGTCGCGGAGCGGACGGTGGGCTGCTTGGCGGTGACGTCGACCATGCGCGCGTGGCCGCGCTCGTCGAGGTGCGTGAAGTCGTGCGTGGGGCTCATGGCGCCACTCTCGCACGCGCGACCCGCCGCGCGGACGGGCCGGAGGGCCCTCGCGTGCGGCCGGGTCCGGGAGCCGCGAGGATCGGTCCATGCGCAGCTCACTCCTCGACCACGCCGAGCGCTCCGTCGAGCCCGGCAGCTTCCAGCTCCAGAACGACCGCATGCTCAAGGTGGACCTCCGCGGCACGGGCGGGTTCTTCTTCGCCAAGCAGGGGTCGATGGTCGCCTACCAGGGCGACGTCGACTTCGCGTACGAGGGCAGCGGCGGCCTCGGCAAGATGTTCAAGAAGGCGTTCACGGGCGAGGGCATGTCCCTCATGAAGGTGTCCGGGAGCGGCGACGTCTTCCTCGCGCAGGAGGCGGACCAGGTGTTCGTGCTGCACCTGGAGGACGAGGGCGTGACCGTGAACGGCGCGAACGTGCTCGCGTTCGAGAGCTCGCTGACCTGGGACATCAACCGGGTCGAGGGCGCGTCGATGCTCAGCGGCGGGCTGTTCAACACGACGTTCACCGGGACCGGCGCGCTCGCCGTGACGGCGTTCGGCACGCCCGTCGTGCTCGACGTCGACGTCCCGACGTACGTCGACATGCAGGCCGCCGTGCTGTGGTCCACGTCGTTGCAGTCCTCGATCCGCAAGACGGCGAAGCTCGCCGCGGCGATCGGGCGCGGGTCGGGCGAGGCGTACCAGCTCGCGCTCTCCGGGCAGGGGATCGTCGTCGTGCAGGCCTCGGAGGGACACCCGCCGCCCGCGCAGAAGTGACCCCGCGGTCAGTCCAGGAGCAGCACCCGGACGGCGTCGCCGGGCTCGACGGCCGTGACGTCGGCCCCGACGACGGCGAGCGCGTCGGCGTGCGCGAGCGCGCTCACGCGGTGCGAGCCGGAGCCCCGCGCCTCCGCGGGGTCCGCCCCCCGGTCGCGGTGCCGGCCCGCGGGGACGACCTGACCGCCGTCGGGTGCGGTGTGCCGCACGAGCACCAGCTGCTCGCGCCCGGGCGGCGACGACCAGCCCTCCCCGGCGACGCGTCCCACGAGCGCGCGGCCCGTGCCGGGGACGCCCCGGAGCCGGTCGAGGACGGGCCGCACGAACAGCTCGAAGGAGACGAACGCGCTCACCGGGTTGCCGGGCAGCGCGAGCCAGGGGACGCCGCGCCAGCACGCGATCCCCTGCGGCTTGCCGGGCTGCATGCCGACCGCGACGAGCCGCGCGTCGTCGACCGCGCCCTCCCACGCGGTGCCGGCGCGCGTCGCGGGGTCGAGCACCTCGCGCACGACGTCGAACGCGCCGGCGCTCACCCCGCCCGTGCTGACGAGGAGGTCGGGCGGGGCGCCGTCGAACGCGGCCAGCAGGTCGTCGAGGGCCGTGACGAGCGCGGCGGCGGTGTCGCCGACAGCGCCCCGCCGCACCACGCGCGCTCCCGCCGCACGGGCCGACGCGGCGAGCAGGACGGAGTTGGAGTCGGGGATCCGGCCCGGGCCCGGAGCGGTCCCCGGCGCCACGAGCTCGCTGCCGGTGGAGAGCACGGCCACCCGTGGCGCGCGGTGCACGCGCACGGTCGCGTGCCCCGCGGACGCCGCGACGGACACGTGCCGCGCGGTGAGCACGACGCCTGCCGCGACGACGACGTCCCCGCGGCGCACGTCCTCGCCCCGCGCGCGCACGTTGCTGCGCGCCGCGTCGTGGATCTCGACGGTCGCGGCGCCGCTGCCGAGCGCCCCCGGCGTGAACCGCCCGGTCGACGTGCGCTCGACCGGGACCACGAGGTCGGCGCCGCGCGGCACCGGCGCCCCGGTCATGATCCGGACCGCCTCGCCGGCGCCGAGGAGGGACTCGAGGCCCGGCGCCCCCGCCGCGACGTCGCCGACCACGCGCAGCGCGACGGGCGAACCGGTCGCGGCGCCCGCCACGTCGGCCGACCGCACCGCGTACCCGTCCATCGCGGACGCGTCGAACGCGGGCGCGTCGAGCGTCGAGACGACGTCCGCGGCGAGGACCGTCCCGACCGCGTCCTCGAGCGGGACGTCCGTCGACGGCGTCGGCCGGACGAGCGCGAGCGCGTCGTCGGCGTGCTGGGCGATCGTCCGGCGCGGCTCGCGGGTCATGCCCCGCACCGTAGCCGAGCCCGGGTGCCGTCCGCCGGTGGGTGGGCTAGGTTGGGGACCGGAGTCATGAAGCGGCCCACCGCCCCCCGAACTTTGGGAGGACACCATGGCCTCGATCTCCGTGACCACCAACCACAGCCCTGAGCAGACCACGCCCGTGCGGCCCGCGGCCCTCGCCGAGGTGCTCGCCGTGGGCACGCACCTCCTCGTGGGGCAGTACCGCGTCGAGCTCGGCACGGGGACCTGGTGGTGGTCGGACGAGGTGTACACGATGCACGGCTGGACGCCGGGGGACGTCCAGCCGAGCCTGGACGCCCTGCGCTCGCGCAAGCACCCCGACGACCGCGCCCGCGTCGTCCGCGCCGCGACGGAGGCGATCCGCTCCGGCCGACCGTTCTCCTGCGCGCACCGCATCGTCGACGGGCACGGCAAGGCCCGCTCCGTCGTCGTGACGGGACAGGGACGCCGGGACGCCCGGGGCCGCGTCGTCGAGATCGCGGGCTACGTCGTCGACGTCAGCCCGACCCACAAGGAAGCGCTCGAGCGCGAGTCGCAGCGCGCCGTGACCCGTGCGTTCGTCAGCCAGGCCGCCGTCGAGCAGGTCAAGGGCGTCCTCATGGCCGTGCACGGCGTCGACGACGTCGCGGCGAGCCAGCTCCTCGCCGAGTCCGCCGGCGAGGCCGGCGTCCCGGTCCAGGAGACCGCCGCGCAGGTCATGCGCGCGCTGAGCAAGGCCGGCGGGGTGGGCCCGACGGCGGAGGCGACGCTCGCGGGGGCGTTCGCCGCCGTGCGCCCGGTCGCCCGGCCGCGAGCGCACGACGCGCAGCTCGCGCGCCGTCGCGAGCCGGCGCGCTCCTGACACCCCCGGTGACCGCACGTCGACAGGACGGAGGGACGAGATGACGGACGAGAAGGCCTTCCCGGCCCAGCAGCAGGAGCCGCCCGGCCTGACCGGGCCCATGGACCCCGCCCCCGACCACGGCGAGGAGTCGTACCGCGGCAGCGGGCGGCTCGAGGGGCGCCGCGCCCTCGTGACGGGCGGCGACTCGGGCATCGGGCGCGCCGTCGCCATCGCGTTCGCGCGGGAGGGCGCCGACGTCGCGATCGGCTACCTGCCCGAGGAGCAGGAGGACGCCGAGGAGACGGCGCGCTGGGTCCGCGAGGCGGGCCGCACGTGCGCCCTCCTGCCCGGCGACCTGACCGACGAGGCGACGGCGCGTGCCCTGCCCGGGCGTGCCGTCGCGGAGCTCGGCGGGCTCGACGTGCTCGTCAACAACGCCGGGTTCCAGATGGCGCGCCGCGAGTCGATCGAGGACGTCACGACGGACGAGATCGACCGCGTCCTCAAGACGAACCTCTACGCGCTGCTGTGGGTCACGCAGTCGGCGCTCGAGCACCTGGGGGAGGGGTCGGCGATCGTCAACAACTCGTCGATCCAAGCCTTCCAGCCCTCGACGTCGCTGCTCGACTACGCGTCGACCAAGGCCGCGATCAACAACCTCACGGTCAACCTCGCGGCCGAGCTCGGGCCCCGGGGCATCCGGGTCAACGCCGTCGCGCCGGGTCCCATCTGGACGCCGCTCCAGCCTGCGACCCAGCCCGAGGAGAAGATCGAGAAGTTCGGGCAGGACACGCCGCTGGGGCGGGCCGGACAGCCGGGCGAGGTCGCCCCGGCGTTCGTCTTCCTCGCCTCCCCGGCGGACGCGAGCTACGTCTCCGGCACCGTCCTCGGTGTGACGGGAGGAAAGCCCGTGTTCTAGGGCTGGGAGAGAGACCTCCCCGAGCGGGCCGCGGACGGATCGACCGAGGGCCGCGACCCGCCCGGGAGGGTCGGAGGGCGGGCGTGCGCGCCCGCCCGGGGGCGGGTCCGCCGCGAGAGCGACGGTGCCCGTGGGACCCAGCCGCCACGCCCTGTGCGGGCGAGACGGCCACCGCCCCCGACCCGCCCGGGCACCACGCCCGGGCGGGGCCTCCGGCACGATCGGTGAGGCGGGCCGCGCCGCGGTGCGCGGCCCGGTCGCCGGGTACCGGCCGCCGCGCGAGCGATCTACGCTGGGGCCGGGGAACCGTGAGGAGGCCGAGATGACGAGCATCGAGCAGAGCGTCGAGCAGGGGAGCGTCGGGATGCCGGCGGGCCCGGGTGCGACCGTCCCGACGCCGCAGGCCGAGACTGTCGCCGGGGTGCCGGAGGTCGTGGGCGGCACGCAGGAGCAGGGCGTCGCCGCGCTCGTCGCCGACGCCGCCCGGGCGCTCGCCGACGAGCCGACCCTCCAGCAGACCCTCGACCGCGTCGTCGAGCTCGCCGTGTCGATGGTGGACGGGTGCGAGTCCGCGGGCGTCTCGCTCGTCACGCGTGGGCGCATCGAGAGCCCGTCCGTGTCCGACCCGCTCGTCGCGCGCGGCGACGAGCTCCAGTACGAGTTCCGTGAAGGGCCGTGCCTGGACGCGGTGCACGACCACGCGCTCGTCGAGTCGGGCGACATCGAGACCGACGCGCGGTGGCCGCTGTGGGCGCCCACCGTCGCGCGCGAGCTCGGCGTCCGGTCGATGCTGTGCGTGCAGCTCTACACGTCGGAGAACGCGCACGGCGCCCTCAACATGTACTCGACGTCGCGCGACGCGTTCGACGCCGACGCCCACCACCTCGCGGCCACGTTCGCGGCCGTCGCCGCCGCGGCGATCTCGGCCGCGCGGACCGAGGAGCAGCTCCAGTCCGCGGTCCAGACCCGCACCCTCATCGGGCAGGCGCAGGGGATCGTCATGGAGCGCTACTCGCTCACGCCCGGGCGCGCGTTCGCCGTGCTGAGCCGCGTGTCCCAGGACGCGAACATCAAGCTCGTCGACATCGCGCGCCAGGTCGTGGAGACACGGCGCATCCCCGGGGTCGGGACGGACTGACACGCGGGTCGCGCCGGCGCTCGACGCGTCGGACGGCCCGGTCGCACAGCACCATCAGGCTGCGAGAGCGATCCTCACAGTCGGTCGAGCGCGCCCCGCGGCTCCTCGTCTCCCGCGTCGCCCGAGCCCTCGAGGAGCCGGTCGATGCGACGTCGGGCGGCGTCGTCGACCACCCCGGTGCCCGTGACCGACCCGTCGACGACACCCGCGACCAGCCGGCGCGCGAGCTCCCGCACGGGCACGTTGGCGTCGTTCGACCGACGGCGCAGCAGCTCGAACGCGTCGTCCGGCCCGATCGCGAACACCGTCATGAGGACGCCCTTCGCCTGCTCGATCACCGAACGGGACGCGTCTGCCGCGCGGATCGACGCCGTCGCCTCGCGGCGCGCCGCCTCCTCGTGCGCGGTCGTCAGGTCCACGAAGTACCCCACGACCGCCGCCCACGGCGCCCCGCCGTCGAGGCGGCGGCCCTGCGCAGCCACGGCGAGCGTGCGAGTACGTCCTGTCGCGTCCACGATGCGGTGCATGGACCCGAACGGTTCTCCGGTGCGCGCCGCCTGCGCGAGCTCGCTCGCGACGCGCTCGCGGTCCTCGGGGTGCTTGTGGGACAGGACGAGCGCCGTCGTCGGGACGACCTCGCCGGGCGCGAAGCCGTGCATCTCGTACACCTCGTCCGACCACCACCACGTGTCCGTGGCGACGTCGACGCGGAAGCGGCCGACCGGCTGGGGGTCACCCGGGCCGAGGGCGGCGAGGAGGTCGGCGAGAGCCGGAGGGACGACGTCGTCGGGTTCCGCGACGTCGGAGGGCAGGGCAGCGTCCATCGATGGGGGTCCCCGGAGATCGATCAGGACGGAGCCGATTCCTGACCCCAGCAGGAGGAAGATTATCCCAGCGGCGGCGAGACGGAGGACTCATGACCACGCAGGTCAGCGACGGACGTGACGAGTCGGCGGACGAACGGTCGGACCGCAACTGGGCCGAGCTGCTCCAGGAGCTGCGCGTCATGCAGATGGGCGTGCAGATCCTCACGGGGTTCCTGCTCACGCTGCCGTTCCAGCAGCGCTTCGGCGACCTCGACACGTTCCAGACCGGCGTCTACCTCACCCTGGTGGCGCTCGCCGTGCTCTCCACCGGCCTGTTCGTCACGCCCGTCAGCCTGCACCGCGCGCTGTTCCGCAAGCACCGCAAGACCGCGCTCGTCACGATGAGCGACCGCATCGCCCGCCTCGGCGTGCTCGTCCTCGCGTTCGTCGTCACCGGCACGGTGCTGCTCGTGGTCGACGTCGTCGTGAACCGCACCGCGGCGCTGTGGTCGAGCGGCTGCGCGCTCGTCCTGCTCGTCGGTCTCTGGTTCCTCCTGCCGCGTCTCGTCGCCCGGGGCCCGGCGTCTCCTGCCTCCGCCTGACCTCGCGAGCGAGAACCCTCGCCAGACCGGGGATCCTTCGGCACACCAGCGGTCGTGCTCGGGTGCTCAGGTCGAGGCGGCGGCGCGGGCCTGGACGCCGCGGCGGACGGGGCCGAGGGTGAACAACAGGGTGAGGAGCGCGGTGAGGGCGAGGAGGCCGAAGCCGAGGCCGTAGGTCCCCTCGAGCTGGTAGACGACGCCCATGAGCAGCGGCGGGATGAAGCCGCCGAGGCCGCCGGCCGCGCCGACGAGGCCGGTGACGGCCCCGACCTTCTCGACCGGCGCGACCCTCGAGACGAGCGCGAACGTGGCGCCCGACGACGCGCCCAGGGCCGCGGCGAGGCCGAGGAACGCGACCGTGCCGACCGGCACGAGCGAGGGCTGGAACGCGACGACCGCGGCGAGCGCCGTCACGACGGCGAAGCACGCGACGGAGACGGGCACGCCGCCGAACCGGTCGGACAGCGCCCCGCCCACGGGGCGCATGAGGACCGCGAGGACGACGAACCCGGCGGTGCGGGCGGCGGCGTCGGAGGCGGTGAGGTCGTAGGCGTTGACGAGGAACGTGGGCAGGTAGACGGAGAACGCGACGAACCCGCCGAACCCGACGGCGTAGAGCCACGAGAGCTGGAGGGTGGCGGGGAGGCGGAACGTCGCCCACGTGCGGGACCAGAACCCGCCGGCGGGGGCGGTCGCGCGGCCGGGCGGGACGCGCAGCAGCAGCCATGAGACGACGGCGAACACGGCGAGGACGGCGGCGACGAGGAGGAACGGCGCGGCGTCGCCCCACGCGTCGCGGATGCGGACGGTGGTGAACGCGGAGATCGCCGTGCCGCCCATGCCCATGCCGAAGATCCCGACGGCGGTGCCGCGGCGGGCGGGCGGGTACCAGGCGTTGACGAACGGGACGCCGACGGCGAACGCGGTCCCGCCGAGGCCGAGGAAGAAGCCACCGACGAGCAGCGCGACGAAGCTGTCCGCGACGAGCCCGACGAACAGCACGGGCACGATCGTCAGTGCGCTGACCAGGGGGAACATGATGCGGGCGCCGTACCGGTCGGTGAGCGCCCCCACCGGGATGCGGCCGAGCGACCCGACGACGACCGGGACGGCTACCAGCACGGACACCTGCACGTCGGTGAGGTCGTACTGCTGCCCGTACGCCGCACCGAGCGGGCTGATGAGCGCCCAGGCCCAGAAGTTCACCGCGAACCCGATGGTCGCGAGGACGAGCATGAGGGTCGGGGAGGTGGACCTCGACGTCGTCGTCGCGGCGGGTCCGACGGCCCTGCCCGCGTCCTGCTGCGCCATGGCGACTCCTGGGGGGAGGTGCCCGTCGTCGGGCACGGGGGAGATCGTTGCGTCGAGCACCTCCACGCTAACGACGCTCGTCGCGCCCCGCGCGGCGAACCCCCCGTACCGTGGGGGCGTGCTCGACTGGCTCTTCGGGGGCGTGGCCCTGCTCAACGTGTACGCGCTCGCCCTCGTGGTGCTGCGCGCCCCGCTCTACCGCACGCGGCTCTACCGGCCGATGCTGCTCAACATCGGGCTGTCGATCGCGCCGGTGATCGTGCTGGGCCTCGTCGTGCTCGTCGACGCGGTGCTCATCGCGGGCGGTGCCCCGTCCTGGGCGGTCGTGACGTGCGCCGTCCTCGGGTTCGGCGTCTGGCTGCTGCTCCTGCCGAACGCGGGCTACCTCGTCACGGAGCTGAACTACAGCCACCGCCAGGAGGGCGAGGAGGTCCCGCTCTGGTACGACATCGTGGCTGTGCTGACGCTCGCGCTGTCCGGGGTGATGAACACCCTCGTCAACGTGTTCCTCGCGCAGGCGCTGCTCGCGATCGTGCTCTACCCGGACGACGACGCCCCGTTCCGCCGGCCCGTGTCGTGGGTCGTGGTGCTCGTCGTCCTGGCGCTGGTGTCGGTGGGCATCTACCTGGGCCGGTACGTGCGCTTCAACAGCTGGGACCTGGCCCACCCGGTCCAGTTCGTGCGCAAGCTCGTGCGCCACTTCCGCGCCCGCGGCGCCGTCCGGGACGCGCTGCTCTTCGTGCTCCTGCACACGCTGTTCTTCGCCGTGATGTACGCGATCGTCATGGGGCCGGTCACGACGCTCCTCGTCCGCGGGGCCTGACGGGACGCCGCCCGCCCCGTAGGATGCGCGCCGTGACGTCGACCGCGCCGAGGGCTGCCCGCAGCGTCCCGCTGCTCCGCGCGGTCGTCGGGACGTGGCCGCGCCGCATCGCGCTGGCGGTCGTGCTCGGCCTCGTGGCGGGGACGGCGGCCGCGGGCGGGTTCGCGCAGCACGTCGCCGCCGAGGCGGGCCCGGCCCACGCCGCCGCGGGGGAGCCCGTCCCGACGGGACCGCTCGACCTGACGGTGCGGTCGTGGTCCGTGACGGACGCGGTGCAG
The DNA here is from genome assembly GCF_059758455.1 of Cellulosimicrobium sp. GQ32. Taxonomy (NCBI): domain Bacteria; kingdom Bacillati; phylum Actinomycetota; class Actinomycetes; order Micrococcales; family Promicromonosporaceae; genus Cellulosimicrobium; species Cellulosimicrobium sp. GQ32. The sequence goes on from NZ_JCAXEP010000006.1 coordinate 11,360, forward strand.
GTCTCCGCTCTCGAGGACTCCGGCGCCGACGCGTGGCTGGTCGTGGTCGTGGGCGCGCTCGACACCGACCGGGAGCCGCGCCGTCTGGACCGCACCGCCGTGACGCTCCCGGACGAGCTGCCGGGTGGCCTGGCGCTGGCGGGCGACGCGGAGCCGGACCGTCCGGACCCGACGCTCCTCGTGCGCGACGCCTCGGTCTACCCCGTCCTCCAGCCGGGCCTGCCCGAGGACGTCGCGCTGCTGTGGCCGGTGACCGTCCCGGAGGGCGGCGCCGCGTCCGCCGCCCCGGACGAGCCGCTCACCGTCACCGTCCCGACGTTCCGCTACCGCGACATGACGGTCGGCGGCGGACGCCGGTGGGCCGAGACGGGCACGGTGGTGCTCGTGGACGTCCCGCCCGGGGACGTCCCGCCGGAGATCGTGGACCCGCCCGAGGACGAGGAGGCGTGGTGACCGAGCCCACCGTGGAGACGACGACCACCACGGCTGCGGCGGGCGAGCCCGCCGCAGCCGCGCGCCCGCGTCGGGCGGACGCGCTGGTGACCGTCGTCCTGCTCGTCCTCGCCGTGGGCGTCGGTGCGGCCGTGGCGCGCGTCGACGCGTGGTGGCCCACGCTCACGGCGACGACGTCGCGTGGCGACGTGGGCGACGTCGTCACCGCCGGCCCGCTGCGGGTGCGGGTCGACGACGTGCGCACCGGCGCGGTGCTCGAGGACGGGTTCGACACCCTGACGACCGACGGCGTCTGGGTCGCCGTCGACCTCGCGGTGTCCGGCACCACGACGGAGGCCGGCATCGAGGCGCTCGAGCTGCGCGACGCCGAGGGGCGCGACCACGCTGCGACGCACCGGGCGAGCAGCTCGATGATGAGCACGTTCGTGGACCCGGACGTCCCCGAGGCCGGGACGGTCGTCGTCGAGGTGCCGGCACGCGCGCTCGAGGGCGCCGTCGTGCTGAGGGTGCTCACGGAGCACGACGACGCGGACATCGACCGTCCGCAGGCGGTCGCCGAGATCGACCTCGGCCGGCTCGAGCTGCCCGCGGCGGACGCCGTCGTCGAGGTGCTGCCTCCCGCGCTCGTTCCCGGGGGGTGGGGCGGATGAGCGGGAGGCCGGGCGCGAGGCCGGGCGTGAGGTCGGGCGGGGGATCGAGCGTGGGATGGTGGCGCGCGAACCGCTGGTGGCTGGTCGTGCTGGCGGGAGCGCTCGCGGCGCTCGGCACGCTCACCTGGCGCTCCGACGCGGTACAGGGGTGGTGGGCGTCGGAGCCGCACCGCGCGCACACGGCCGACGCCGAGGGCTGGGCGCAGGTCGGCGACGTCCGGGCGCGTCTGGCCGGGATCGAGGAGGTCGACTGGCTCGACGACGGGTACGGGGGCCGCATCGAGGCCCCGGAGGGTTACACGCTCTGGGCCGCCGACGTGTCGCTGCGGTCGGACGCACCCGCCGCCCCGGCGAGCGAGGAGGAGACGTACTCGTCGTGCGAGGTCATGCTGCTCGACGCCGCCGGGCGCGAGTTCACGGCGGGTGCGTCGGCGCTGCCGGGCATGCCGTTCCCCGAGGCCCCGGTGTGCACGGGCGCCGTCTCGAGCCGCAGCACGCAGTACTTCCTCACGCCCGACGACGCCCGGCCGGCCGAGGTGCGCCTCGTGGAGCCGGAGCTGCTCCCCGCCTACTGGTCGCTGCCCGCACCCTGATCGGGTGCTCGATCCTGCCGGGCCCGCTGACCGAGCAGGACCTTGCAGGAACGGGCGATCGGGTCGAGCATCCGAGCCCGCAGCGCGCCGGCCGCGGGCTCGCCACGCTCGGCCTCGGCACGGAACGTGTCTGTCATCGCGTCGGGGAGCCGCTCGGCGAGGTCGAGAACCCTGCCGGTCACGGCGTCGGGGTCGAGGTCCGCCTCCCGGGCGAAACGGCTCCATCGGTCGAGGCCGATCTGCACGAACTCCCGCCGACCGCCGACGGCCATCGCCGAGGTGCGTAGGCCGGTCTGGTGCGTGGAGTCGTATGGAGCACCGGAGGCGACGTCGTACAGCGGGGCCAGCCTGACGGCGCTCTCAGCGAGGAGGACCGAGTAGTTCTTGGCGTGCGCGTCCGGTGCCTGGATCAAGACGTTGAAGGCGAGCGCATCGACGAACGCGTCCAGGTTGGCCTGGCGGAAGCGGCGCGTGCTCTGGGTCCGCAGCAGGTCGACGATCTGCACCGCCCGGGGACCCCCGTCGGACTCGTACTTGTCCGCTGGGTAGGTGCCCGTGGCCTGGCAGAGGTCTTCCTGGTGCAGGCGCCCGAGGGTCCCGGCGTCGTCACGTCGGCGGTCGTAGCGCTCGACGATCAGCGCCGTCTCGCCGCGGAACCGCTCGAAGCGCGAGAGGGCCGCCGGCAGGCCCGCGCGCCGCGCGGTCTGGAGACAGATGTGCTCGTTGAGCGCCTGGGAGCGGAAGCCGTCCACGCAGGGTTTGACGATGTGGGTGGTCGCCTCGGCGCCCGTGGCCTCGTACCAGGCGTCTCCTTCCCGTCGCAGCGCGAACTTGGCTTGTGCCCCGGCCAAGGACCATCGCTCGCGTGGGGCGAGCCAGCTGGCGCCGGGATTGGTCCGCAGCGTGGACAGCCGCTCCTCGATGTCGTCGTCGCTGAGCGCGACGAGGGTGCCTCGGCGGGCCAGGACGTCTGCTACCTCGTCCTCGCCGCAGAACTGCACGGCACCGGCGCAGTCCAGTCCCATGTGGGCCAGGAGGGCGAAGGGGTTGCGGGCGGACACGTCGAACTCGCGAGACATGGCCTCTCGGGCGGCCTGACGCTCCGGCAGCAGCCCGTCGAGGAACGGGTCGACGACTCGCTGGGCGAAGGGGCCGCCTGCGAGGGGCATCGTCAGGGAGATCGGCGTCGACCCCGGGTCTGAGCGGTAGCTCAGCAGGTGTTGTCCGCCCCGGGTCTGCTCGAGGTCGGCGACGTGCCGCCCGTAGAGCAGCACGGCCAGGTGTCGGTTGCTCACAGGTCCTCCAGGAGGTCCGCGAGACTGCTCGTCGCGCGCGGTGTCGTGGACACGGTGAGGTCGAGCCCGAGCGTGTCGAGCGTGTCGAGGACCTTCCCGAGCTCGGCACGCTCCGAGTGCCCGCTCTCGAGTGCGATCAACCATCGGCGGCTGACCCCGGCGCGCTCGGCCAGCTGTTGCTGGGTCAGGCCCGCACGCCTCCGGGCGCTGCGGATCGCTGCGCCGATCTGGGCGGGTGTCGTGAGCGCGATGCCAGCCATCGTGTCATCGTACGTGCACATTTGACCCAAGTGCAAGAACGGTGACGCCGCGCAGATGTGCACGATCGATAACATGGTGCGCAGCCGGAGGCCCGCCGCTGAGGCTGAGCCGCTTGACGGCGCGTAGATTATTGATCATAGTGCATGATCAATGCTCTCTCTCGGAGGTGGACATGAGCTGGGTGTCGTGGATGCTGGGGAACCCGTTGCCGTTCCCGGTCACCCTCGCGGTCGACGTCGCGCTGCTCGCCGCGGCCGTCGTCGCCGCGCTCCTGTGGTGGGACGGCCGACGTGCCGTCGTCCCGAGCTCGGCGGGGCGGCGCGCGGTGCGGCACGCGGCCGGCACGAGCGCCGGCGCGGGGATGCTCGTCGCCGCGGGGATCCTGCTGCCGCCCCTGTACCTGTTCCTCGGGCTCGTCCCGCTCGGCGCGAGGACGACGGCGGGGCTGCCGCTCGTCGCGCTCGTCGGCGCCCTGGCCGTCCACGCGGTGGGCGAGCTCACGTGGCCGCGCCCGACGCACCGCCAGCGCGAGGCGCGGCTCGTCGCGCGCTCGACGGCGGACGTCGTCCCGACGCTCACCCGTCGCCTGGCGTGGTCCTGGGCCGCGAGCGTCGCCGTCGCGAGCGTGGCGTTCGGCCTCCTGTCCGACGGCCCACGCTCGATCTCCCGCGTCGTCGGCCGGTACGAGGCCTACACCGTCGCACCCTTCCCCGGGTGGCTGTGGACGGTGCCGCTCCTGGTCGGGGCGGTCGTCGTCGTCGTGGCCTCGGAGGTGGTGCTGCGCCTCGTCGCGTCGCGACCGGCGGTCGAGGACGTGGACGAGCAGTGGGACATGTGGCTCCGCCGCCGGGTCGCCCGCCGCGTCGAGCGTGCCACCCAGCTCGTCCTGGGCCTGACGCTCGGCGGGCTCGTCGCGCTGGCCGGGCTCTCGCTGCGTTGGCTGGGGCTGGGGAACGGCGACGGCGTCAGGATGGGCCCCGGGCTCAGCCCGGGCCACGTCCAGGCCGGGAACGCCCTGCTCCTCGTGGCGCTGGCCGTCGTGGTCGTGTCGCTCGTGGTCCTGCTCTGGCCTGCTCGTGACCCCGCGCCGACGGCGGCGTCGGTGCGCGAGCCTGCGGCGGCGGTCGCGTGAGCCGCGCCGTCCGCATCGACCTGGACTCCCCGACGCCGCACTACGAGCAGCTCCGCGCCCAGCTCGCGGCCCTCGTCGCGGCGGGCGACCTCGCCGACGGGCAGCGCCTGCCCACGGTGCGGGCTCTCGCGAACGACCTGGGCATCGCGCCGGGCACGGTCGCGCGGACCTACCGCGACCTGGAGTCTGCGGGGCTCGTCACGACGCGTCGACGGGTCGGGACGCTCGTGACCGCACCGGCTGCGACGCTGTCGCGCGCGGCGGTGACGGACGCGGCGGCGCGCTTCGTGCGCCTGGCCCGGGACCACGCGCTGACGGACACCGAGATCCGTGACGTCGTCGCGGCGGCCCTGCTCGTCGAGGGTCGGCCAGACGACGACCGGTCCGGCGACGACCGGTCCGCGACGGTCTCAGCCGGCTGACGCGCCGTCCGCCGTCGTGCCGGCCACGGTGCTGACCTCTGCGCCGACCTCCACACCGGTCTCGGCCCCGACCCCGGTGCCGACCGCTGTCCGCGACCTGGCCACGCGCCGCGTGCGCAGCGCCGACGGCAGGCCGAGGCTCGCGAGGAGCGCGTCTGCGGCGGCCGCGAGCAGCACGGTCGTGAGCACCTGCACGACGACCGTCGCGACGATCTCGAGCGGGCCGACGAGCGCGCGCCAGGCGACGATCCCGGGCTGGCCGACGACGGCCTGTGCAGCCGTGTAGACGACCTGCTCGCCGAGCGTGAGGAGGGCGAACGCGACGCAGAAGAGCAGCACGGCGCTCCACCGGCTGCGCCACAGCATGCCGACCGCGCCGACGAGGCCGCCGAACCGCCGGCCGGGGTCGAGCATGAGCTCCCACGCCTTGCGCGCGCCGCTCTCGCCGAGCGCCCGGTTGAACCGGTCGACGACGCGCGTCGCGCGACCCGTGGGCTCGCCGCCGCCTGGCGTCGCGTGGGCCGGGTCGACGACGTCGATCGCCTCGACGCCGTAGACGATCGTGCCGAGGGTGAGCCAGGCGAGCGGCACGACGAGGCCGGTGACGACGCCGGCGAGGAGGAGGGACGTCGTCGGGCCCAGGGCGTCGACGAGCGGCTTGAGCACGTCCACGCGCGCGACGACGCCGTCCCACCACGTGGTGGTCTCGACGACGACCACGCGCGACGTCCACCACTCGCGCACCCGCCCGACGACGGCGGTGACGGTGAACGCGCCGACGACGATCCACACGACCTCGCAGTACCCCGCCGCGATGCGGACGGCGGCGGAGCGCGCGCTGCGCCGGGCGTCCCCGCCTGCCGCGGAGATGCCGCGGTCGACGCGCTTGGCGAGACGCTCGAGCAGCGTCCGGGCGAGCAGCGCGCCCGCGACGACGAGCACGACGGTGAGTCCGAAGCCCTCGGGGATCGGGCTCGCCGTCTCGATCCCGGAACCGGCCGCGAACGCGTGGTCGAGCGCCGCGGAGTCGATGTAGGACTGCCAGTCGGACGACAGGCCACCGTAGAACTCGTAGATGACGAGGTACGGGACCAGGACCGACGCGATCGAGCCGAGCAGCGCCCGGACCTCGAGCCGGTCGCGCTCGGTGCGCGGCTCGCGGCGCAGGACGTGCAGCATGACCACGATGCCGACCACGGTCGCGAGCGGCGAGAAGCACAGCACGAGCAGGCCGAGCATCCCGGACGACGGCGCGACGGCGAGCGCGGCCCGCAGCGCGAGCTCGTGGACGACCTCGGCGAGGACGGCGATGGCGACGAGCGCGGGCCAGTGCCGGGACAGCAGGCGGCCCGCGTCGGCGAGCACGCGCACGCCGGCTCGCAGCACGGAGTCCGAGTGGACCGTCGTCGCGCTCTCTGGGCTCTCAGGGGTCGCCGGTGGGGCCGTCACGCGCGCCAGGGTATCGGTGCGCTCCCGAACCCGGGGTCGTTCCCCGCGTCGTGGCGATCGTGAGGAACGACCCCGGGTTCGAGGGTGGTCTACGACGCGCGCGCCGCGAGGCGGGAGACGAACCGCTTGGCCTCCTTGCCGGCGAACCGGCGCGCGAGGACGCCGACGCCCGCGGCGACGGCGGCGAACGTGACGGCCGAGACGATGCCGACCTCGTCGTCGTCGAGGTCCTTGGGGGCGTCGTGACCGGTGACCTTCGCCCAGACGAACGTGACGAGCTTCTGCGCGGCCCAGCCCGCGGCGAAGGTGAGGGCGACGGTCCCGACCTTGAGGGCCAGGGTCTGCTCGGTCTCGGTCGTGTCGGCCACGAGGGTCCTCCGTGAGTCGGGGCGCCGGTCGGCGCGGGCGTGCTCCCACCGTAGTGCGAACCGTCGGCCCCTCGCCCGCCCGGCGCGCGTCGGGCGGGCGAGGGGACCCGTCACTCCTGGCTCACCGCGTCGAGCACGCGCAGCCGGGCCGCGCGCGTCGCGGGCCAGGCCGCCGCGACGACCCCGACGACGGTGGCGAGCGCGAGCATCGCGCCGAGCTGGGCCCAGGGCACCGCGAGGGTCGTGAAGCCCTCGTCCGCGAGGACGGACGGCAGCGCGGCGGCCAGGCCCGTCCCCACGACCAGCCCGGCCGCCGTCCCGAACACCGCGACGAGCACCGACTCGATGGCGATCGTCGTGGCGAGCTGGGCACGCCCCAGCCCGACGGCGCGCAGGAGCCCGATCTCGCGCGTCCGCTCGACGACGGACAGGGCCAGCGTGTTGACGATCCCGAGGACCGCGACGAGCACGGACAGGCCGAGCAGCGCGTAGACGATCGCGAGGATCGACTCGACCTGGGCCGCGACCTCTCCGGCGAACTCCTCGGCGTCGAGCACGCTCGCCACGACGTAGGGCGCGACGGCGTCCGTCACCGCGCCCCGCACGGCCGCGAGGTCGGCGCCCGGCTCGGCGTCGAGAAACAGCATCTCGGGTGTCGTCGCGCCGACGGCGGAGGCGACGTCCGGCGGCAGGAGCATGTCGACGGAGAACGCGTGGGAGTCGATCACCGCGCCGATGCGGACGTCGTGCGCCGGGAGATCGGGCCGGGTGGGGTCGGCGATCGTCACGACGTCGCCGAGCGCCCAGCCGTGCTCGTCGAGCGCGTCCTCCATGACGGCCGCCTCCCCGAGGGCGTACGCGCCGAGGTCGCCCTCGACCGCCGTCGTGCGGACCGAGCGGCCGAAGCCGTCGGCCGGGAACCCGACCACGAGCTGCGGCTCGTCGTCGACGAGGACCTGCCCGTACGTCGTGAGGTCGGCGGACGCGACGCCGGGCACGGCGCGGACGTCGGCCGCGACGCCCTCCGGGAGGTACGGGGTCGCCGACCGGACGACGAGGTCGGCGGCCGTCTCCTCGTCGACGATGCCGGTCACGGACTCGCGGGCCGAGAGCGCGAGGACCGACGTCGTCGACACGAGCGCCATGCCGACGACGAGCGCACCCGCGGTCGCAGCCGTGCGCCGCGGCTGGCGCGTGACGTTGCCGCGCGCGAGGCTGCCGAGGGGCCGGACCAGCGCGACGAACGGCGCGGCGAGGACGCCCAGCACGGGGCCGACCGCGAGGGGGGAGAGCAGCAGCACGCCCGCGATCACCCCGACCGCGCCGAGGCCGAGGAGCGGCGCGCCGCCGCTCCCGACCGCCGCGGCGCCCACCACGAGCCCGATGCCGGCGAGCAGGGTCAGCGTCCCCGCGACCACCCGGGCGACCCCTGGACCGGCGGGGCGCACGACGTCGGCCCGCATGGCCTCGACGGGCCGGACGAGCGCCGCGTGCCGCGCGGGCAGGGCCGCCGCGACGACGGACACCACGACCCCGACGACGAGGGGGACCACGATCCCGGCCGTCGTCACGGGCAGCGACCCGGCGAGCTCCATGCCCACCGCGCCGAGCCCGGCCCGCGCGAGCTCGGCGAGCCCGAACCCGGCGGCGACGCCCAGCACCGCCCCGACGACCCCGACGACCGCGGCCTGCCCCAGCACGGACGCGAACACCTGGGCCGGCGACGCCCCGACGGCGCGCAGGAGCGCGAGCTCGCGCGTGCGGCGGCGCACGTGCATCGCGAACGTGTTGGTGATGATGAACGTGCCGACGAACAGGGCGAGCGCGGCGAACACGAGCAGGAACGTCGACACGAAGCCGAGCTGGTCGGCGATCGCGCTGCTCGTCTCGTCGCGCAGGTCGGCACCCGTCACGGCCTCGGCACCGGCGGGGAGCGCCGTCGCGACGGCGTCGCGCAGCGCCTCGGGGGAGACGTCGTCGGCGGCGTGCAGGGCGATCGACGGCACCATGCCGTCCGGCGCGTACGTCGCGGCCGCGGTCGTCGCGTCGAGCAGGACGATGGTCGCGCCCGCCATCGGTGCGGACAGCGAGAGCTCGCCGACGACCCGCACGGGCCGCACCTCGTCCCCGAGCACGACGTCGGTCGTGTCGCCCACGGCGAGCCCGGACGCCTCGAGCGTCGCGGACTCGAGCGCGACCTCCCCGCCGTTCGCCGGTGCGCGGCCGTCGACCACGCGTGGCCCGGGGTCGCGCGGGTCGTACCCGACCGCCATGCTCGGCGCCTGGGTGCTCAGCACCGCGGTGCCGTCGGCGCCGACGAGGACGGCGGGGCCGCTCACCTCCGCGAGCGCGAGGTCGACGTCGTCGCGCGCGTCGAGCGTGTGGGCCAGGTCCGCCGGGACGAGGCTGCGGGTCCCGCCGAGCTGCGCCGGGTCCTCGAGCGCGGAACCGGCGGCGGTCCCGCCGCGCACGTACGCGTCGGCCTGGATCGACGACGCGACGATGCCGTCGAACGTCGACGCGAGCATCGCGCGCAGCGCGAACGTACCCGTGACGAACGCGACGCCGATCGTCACCGCGAGCACGGACAGCACGAGCTGTGCGCCGTGCGCGCGCACGCCGCGCAGCGCGATCCGGCCCATCATCGGGCGGCCGCCGGTGCGTGCGCCGGGTCGGTGGCGTGCGCGCCCGCGGGCGCGGGCGTGAGAGTACCGAGCGTGTCGAGGACGGCCTGCGGCGTGGGGTCGCGCAGCTCGGTGACGAGGCGGCCGTCGGCGAGGAACAGGACGCGGTGCGCGTAGGACGCCGCCGTGGGGTCGTGGGTGACCATGGCGACGGACTGGCCGAGGTCGTCCACCGAGGCGCGCAGGAAGCCGAGCACCTCGGCGGCCGCGCGCGAGTCGAGGTTGCCCGTCGGCTCGTCCGCGAACACGACCGCCGGCCGGGACACGAGCGCCCGCGCGCACGCGACGCGCTGCTGCTGCCCGCCCGAGAGCTCCGCCGGGCGGTGCCCGAGCCGCGGGCGCAGCCCGACGGCGTCGACCACCCGGTCGAACCACTCCTGGTCCACGGGCCGCCGCGCGATCGCGAGCGGGAGCACGATGTTCTCCTCCGCCGTGAGCGTCGGGACGAGGTTGAACGACTGGAAGACGAACCCGATGCGCGTGCGCCGCAGCCGCGTCAGGCGCCGCTCGCTCATCGCCGACACCGTCTCGCCGTCCACGACGACGGTCCCCGCCGTGGGGGAGTCGAGCCCCGCGAGGCAGTGCATGAGGGTCGACTTGCCCGACCCGGACGGGCCCATGATCGCGGTCAGACGTCCCCGCTCGAGGTCGACGTCGACGCCGTCGAGCGCACGCACCGCGGCCTCGCCGCGCCCGTACGTCTTCACCAGCCCGCGCGCGGTCGCGATCGCGGGTCGTGCACCGCCCTCAGCGCCTTCAGTGCCCTCGGCGCCCTCAGCGGGCGGGCCCTCGCGCGGGGTGCTCCGCTGTGCCGCACCTGTCGTCGTCACGTCCTCGTCCGTCCTCTCGTCGTGCCGCTGCGCGGGAGCGTCGTGGCTCGCCGGGCGGCGTCGTCCTGTGGCGGCCGCCGGGGCTCCCGGCGGTCGTACCGACCCTCCCGCGGCGCGCGTCCCCGCGGCATCGGGGGCGGGCCCCGAACCGTCCCTGGTCCGCGGTCGCTGGTGCTCAGGGTTCTCTCAGGGGACTCTCCGGGTGAGGGGCCGGTGTAGGCTCGCGGTGAACGACAGGGGAGCTCCTGGAGGAGCTGAGAGTGCGGACCACCGCAGACCCTCGAACCTGATCCGGTTAGCACCGGTGGAGGAAGTCGGGAATCTCGATCACCTGCTCGCGCGGTTCGTCGCGCCCACCCGGCGTACGGCTCGTCGGGCCGGTGGACCCCTCCTGAACGTCCAGGGAGGACACATGCAGCACACGACCACCGTCGCCCGCCGCGGCCGAGCCCTCGCGACCGGCGTGGGCGCGACGCTCGCGCTCCTCGCCCTCGCGGCCTGCTCGGGTGGTGACGGCGCCGGGGGCGACGACGCGTCGTCGGGCAGCGGGAGCACGGTCACGCTGGTGACCCACGACTCCTTCGCGGTGAGCGACGACGTGCTCGCCGCGTTCGAGGAGGAGAGCGGGCTCACCGTCGAGCAGGTCGCGCCCGGCGACGGCGGCGCGCTGGTCAACCAGCTGATCCTCACGAAGGACTCGCCCCTCGGCGACGTCGTGTTCGGGATCGACAACACCTTCGCGTCGCGCGCGATCGACGAGGGCGTCCTCGAGCCGTACACGCCCGCGGACGTCTCGGAGTCCGCCGCGTCGTACGCGGTCGGCGACGGCGGCGAGCTCACCGCCGTCGACCTCGGTGACGTGTGCGTCAACGTGGACCACGCGTGGTTCGCCGACGCCGGGATCCCGGAGCCCGTGACGCTCGAGGACCTGGCGAAGCCGGAGTACCGGGACCTCCTCGTCGTGACCAACCCCGCGACGTCGTCGCCGGGCCTCGCGTTCCTCCTCGCGACCGTCGGGGCGTTCGGCGAGGACGGCTGGGAGGACTACTGGGCCGACCTGCGCGCCAACGGCGTGAAGGTCGTGGACGGGTGGTCGGACGCCTACTACGTCGACTTCTCCGGCTCGGAGGGCGCCGGGCCGCGCCCGCTCGTGCTGTCGTACTCGACGTCGCCCGCCTTCACGCTCACCGAGGACGGCTCCGCGTCCACGACCGGCGCGCTGCTCGACACGTGCTTCCGCCAGGTCGAGTACGCGGGCGTGCTCGCGAACGCGAAGAACCCCGAGGGCGCGCAGCAGCTCGTCGACTTCCTCGTGAGCGAGGCGTTCCAGGCCGACGTACCGGGGCAGATGTACATGTACCCCGCCGACGACTCCGTCGCGCTCCCCGACGGCTGGGCCGAGTTCGCCCCGCTCGCCGACGAGCCCTTCGAGGTCGCCCCCGCCGACATCTCGGCGCACCGCGACGAGTGGATCAAGGCATGGACGGCGACGGTCGTCGACTGACGCCCGGTCCACGAGCGACCACGGCTCTACCTCGCGAGGTAGAGCCGTGGTGAGGGGCCGGGCCCTCTGGCGGGGCGGCGTCGGGCGCGCGGTGCTGTGGGGTCTGGCGGCGGCGGTGCCGCTGGTGTTCCTCGGGGTGTTCTTCGCGTGGCCGGTGGTCACGCTCGTGGCGCGCGGGTTCGTCGGGGACGACGGCGGCCTCGACCTGTCCGGGTTCGCGGAGGTCTTCTCCCAGCCGCGGACGTGGCGCATCCTCGGGCTGACGCTGTGGCAGGCCGTGCTCGGCACGGCGTTCTCGCTGCTGCTCGGCGTGCCCGGCGCCTACGTGCTGTACCGGTGCCGGTTCCCCGGGCGGCGGGTCGTGCGCGCGCTCGTCACCGTGCCGTTCGTGCTCCCGACCGTCGTCGTCGGCGTCGCGTTCCGGTCGCTGCTCGTGCAGGGCGGCCCCCTCGGGTTCCTGGGGCTCGACGAGACGTTCGCAGCGATCGTCGTCGCGCTCGTGTTCTTCAACTACTCGGTCGTCGTGCGCACGGTAGGCGGGCTGTGGGAGCACCTCGACCCGCGCGCCGAGCAGGCGGCGCGGGCGCTCGGCGCGACGCCGTGGCGCGCGTTCCGCACGGTGACGCTCCCCGCGCTGACGCCCGCCGTCGCGAGCGCCGCGTCGATCGTCTTCCTGTTCTGCGCGACGGCGTTCGGCGTCGTGCTCGTGCTCGGCGGCATCCGCTACGGGACGATCGAGACGGAGATCTGGATCCAGACCACGCAGTTCCTCGACCTGCGCACGGCCGCCGTGCTGTCGGTCGTGCAGCTCGTGGTCGTCGCGGCGGCGCTCACGGTGGCGAACCGCACGCGGGCCCGGCGCGAGCGCGCCCTGAACCTGTCGTCCTCGGCGTCGTCCGCGCACCCGCTGCGCCTGTGGCGCGACGGCCGCCCGACGGGCGACCTCGCGCCCGCGGCGCTCACCGCGGCCGTGGTCGTCGTGCTCGTCGGCCTGCCGCTCGGCACGCTCGTCGTGCGCTCGTTCCGCGTCCCGGGCGGCGGCTGGGGGCTCGACAACTACGCGAACCTCGGCACCACGGGCGGGCGCAACGCGCTGTCCGTGACGGTGTGGGAGGCGGCGGCCAACTCGCTGCGCACCGCCGCGCTCGCGACCGTGCTCGCCGTCGTGATCGGCGGGCTCGTCGCGCTCGTCGTGTCGCGGCGCCCGCGCTCGCGGGGCGGGCGACGGGCGATCTCCGTGCTCGACTCGGTCTTCATGCTGCCGCTCGGGGTCTCCGCCGTGACGGTCGGCTTCGGCTTCCTGATCACGCTCGACCGGCCGCTCGGCCTCGACGTCGACCTGCGTACGTCGGGCCTGCTCGTGCCGATCGCACAGGCGGTCGTCGCGATCCCGCTCGTCGTGCGGACGGTCCTGCCGACGCTGCGCGCGATCGACCCGCGCCTGCGCGAGGCCGCCGCGACCCTCGGCGCCGCGCCCGGTCGGGTGTTCCGCACCGTCGACGGCCCGATCGCCGCTCGCTCGCTCGGCCTCGCCGTCGGGTTCGCGTTCGCGGTCTCGCTCGGGGAGTTCGGTGCGACGTCCTTCCTCGCCCGTCCGGACAGCGCCACGCTGCCGGTCGTGATCTTCCGGCTCATCGGGCGCCCGGGGGCCGAGAACTACGGCATGGCGCTCGCGGCGAGCGTCGTGCTCGCGCTGCTCACCGCGACCGTCATGCTGCTCGCCGAGCGGTTGCGCGGCGACCGACCCGGAGGAGAGTTCTGATGGTGCAGACCGACCCCGCCCCGGCGCGCGCGGGCGCGCCGGAGCCGTCGCGCCCCGCCGCCGAGCCCGACGCGGCACCCGACGCCGTGCCCGGGGAGGGCGCCGGGCTCGCGGTGCGCGACGTCGTCGTGCGCTACGGCGGGGGTGCGCGCACGGACCCCGGCACGACGGCGGTCGCGGGCGTCACGCTCGACGTCGCGCCCGGCGAGGTGCTCGCCCTGCTCGGGCCGAGCGGCTGCGGCAAGTCGAGCCTGCTGCGCGCCGTCGCGGGGCTCGAGCCCGTCGCGGCGGGAGAGATCCGCTGGGACGGGCGCGACCTCACGGGCGTCCCCGTCCACCGGCGCGGGTTCGGTCTGATGTTCCAGGAGGGTCAGCTCTTCCCGCACCGCGACGTCGCGGGGAACGTCGCGTACGGCATCGCGGGGCTGCCCCGCGCCGAGCGCGACGCGCGCGTGACCGAGCTGCTCGACGTCGTCGGGCTCGCCGGGTACGAGCGCCGCGCCGTCGCGACGCTCAGCGGGGGAGAGCGCCAGCGGGTCGCGCTCGCGCGGTCGCTCGCGCCGCGGCCTCGGCTGCTCCTGCTCGACGAGCCGCTCTCCGCGCTCGACCGCGGGCTGCGCGAGCGCCTCGCGCTCGACCTGCGCGAGGCGCTGCGTGCCACCGGGACGACGGCCGTCTTCGTCACCCACGACCACGACGAGGCGTTCACCGTCGCCGACCGTGTCGCCGTCATGGACGCGGGCCGGCTCCTCCAGGTCGCGCCGCCGGAGGACCTGTGGCGCGCCCCTGCGTCGCTCCGCGTGGCGGAGTTCCTCGGCTACCAGGCGTTCGTCCCCCGCGGCGACGGGACCGTGCTCGCGGTCGGCCCGCGCGGGCTGCGGCTCGTGACCGAAGGTGTCCCCGCGTCGTCGGACGACACCTGGGCAGCGACCGTCGTCGGCAGCGTGTTCCGCCGGGGTGCGGTCGAGGTCACAGTCGACGTCGTCCTCCCCGGCGCCGACCACGGCGCACCGGTTCGCCTCGTGGCGCTCGCGGGCGGCGGCGCGGGGGGACTCGAGGAGGGGCCCGAGACCGGCGCCCGGGTGCACGTCGCGCCCGATCTGGCGGGCTGCGCCGTCGTCCCGGGCTGACGGCCCGCAGACGGAGCTCACAGACGATGCTCGCAGGTCGTGCGACGCGCGAGAGAGCCGGAGCCGACCTAGCGTCGAGGGATGAGCGACGACGTGACGGCGGGGACGCATCCCCCGGAGAAGACCGGCGGCAAGGCCGCGAAGATCCTCTACCGCCCCGTGGGGCTCGCCAGCTCGATCGTGGGCGGGCTGGTCGCGGGCCAGGTGTTCAAGCAGGTGTACAAGCGCGTCACCCCGGGGCACCGCTCCGACGCGCCCAAGCCGCTCGAGTCCGAGTACTCGCTGCGCGAGATCCTCGTCGCGGCGCTGATCCAGGGCGCGATCTTCGCCGCGGTGAAGGCGCTCATCGACCGCGGCGGCGCCCGGGCGTTCGAGCGCTGGACGGGGGAGTGGCCCGGCGACTGATCTCACCCTCTGGCCGAACACGACATGAGGGCCGTTATCGGGGGCAGAACGACCGCCAAGTCGTGCTCGACGGCGGGCCAAGTCGTGGTGGGCCACGGATCGGGTGGGAGGTCCGTGCTCAGTCCAGGCCGGCGGCGTGGACGAGCAGCGCGACCTGCGTCCGGTTCTCCAGGCCGAGCTTGAGCAGCACGTTCGACACGTGGGCCTTGACCGTCGGGACGCTGAGGAACAGGGCCGCCGCGATCTCCGCGTTCGCCGCGCCGCGGCCCAGCTCGACGGCGACGTCCCGCTCCCGGCCGGTGAGCGTGCCGAGCGCCGCCCGGGCGCGGTCGCGCTCGCCGCCCGCGTCTGCGACCGACGTCATGAGACGCCGCGCGATCTCCGGTGACAGCACCGGCTCGCCCGCGGCGGCCGCGCGGACGGCTGCCACGATCCGCTCGGGCGGCATGTCCTTGAGCAGGTAGCCGGCCGCCCCGGCGTGCAGCGCGCCGACGACCTCGTCGTCGCTGTCGAACGTCGTGAGCACGACGACGGCCGGGGCGCCCGGCCGCGACCGCACCCGCCGCGTGGCCTCGATCCCGTCGACCCGCGGCATGCGCAGGTCCATGAGCACGACGTCGGTCGGGTGCGCGTCGAGCACGGCCGGGACCTCGGCCCCGTCCGCGGCCTCGCCGACGACCTCGATGCCGTGGGCGCCGTCGAGCATGAGCCGCAGGCCGGCGCGGACGAGCGCGTCGTCGTCGACGATCACGAGCCGGGTCCGCGGCGCGTCCTGCGGGACCGCTCCGTCGTCGTGCCGATCGCGCACGCGGGCCCCGTCCCCGCGCCCACCCTGGTCGCTCACGCGTCCCACGGTAGCCGGACGTCGAGGACGAACCCGTCGTCCCGCGCCCCGGCGTCGAGGGTCCCGCCGAGCAGGGCGACGCGCTCGCGCAGCCCGACGAGCCCGGTGCCCGTCCCCTCGTCGGAGGCCACTCCGACGGCGCCGCCGACCGCGACGAGGCGAGGACCGCCGTCGGACACCGTGACGCGCACCTCGCCCGCCCGTGCCGCGACGCGCAGGACGACGGGGCTGCCGGGCGCGTGCCGGCGGGCGTTCGTCAGCCCTTCCTGCGCGACGCGGAAGGCCGCGACCTCGACGGTCCGTGGCACGTCCGCCGAGCCCGACCGCTCGTAGGTGACGTCGCCGCCCGCTTCGCGCGCCTCGGCGACGAGGCGGTCGACGTCGTCGAGCGTCGGCTGGGGGGCGGGGGCGCCCTCGACGTCGCCGGGTTCGGCGCGCAGCACCCGGACGACGTCGCGCAGGTCGCCGAGCGCGGAGCTCACCCCGGCCCGGACCAGGCCCGCGGCGCGAGCGAGCTGCGCCGGGTCGGCGTCGGGGCGGTACTTGAGCGCACCGGCCGTCGCGGCGAGGAGCGAGAGCCGATGGGCGAGGGTGTCGTGCATCTCGCGGGCGATCCGCGTGCGCTCCGCGACCCGCGCCTCGACGACGCGGCGCTCCTGCTCGCGCTCGGCGCGCCGGGCGCGGTCGCGCAGCGACCACATCAGCTGGGCCCGCGCCTGCCAGTACATGCCCCAACCGAGCAGGGCGGCGTGCACCGCGAGGTCGCACAGGAGCCACCAGCCGAGCGGCAGCGCCTGCGGCCGCCACAGCGCCTGCACGGCGTGGCCGACGAACCCGGCGACCGCGACCGGGACCGCCGTGCGTGCCGGGTACCAGCGCGCGACCTGGAGGGTCGCGACCGTCGAGGCGGGCGTCGCCGCGCCGGAGTACGCGGAGAGCGACGCGAGCACCAGGGCGCCGAGCACGGGGGCGTCGCGCGGGGACCGCGACCACAGGAGCGGGAGGGCCGCGAGGGCCAGCACCGCGACGGTGACGTCGATCGCGGGCTGCGCGCCGGGGTCGTCCTGGCCGACGATCCCGGCCGTCGCGAGCACGGTGAGCGCGGCGACGGCGAGCCACGCGACGGCGAACGTCCACCAGGGGACGAGCGGGCGGCTCCCGTCACGGCGGGCGGCGGCCGTCGCGAGGACGGGGCGTCCGGCGAGCGGAGGGCAGTCGGTCGGTGTGGTCATGCTCCGGACGCTAGGGCGCGGCGCGGCGGCCGACCACCGACCAAGGTCGGGGGTCGCCGTCCGGCGGGAGGGTCGGGGACCGACCGGGGTCGGGACGGCCGTCGACGTCCGGCCGGTGCGCCGGACGCGGCGCCGCCGCGAGCGTGGGGGACGTCGGCACCCTGCCGGCCGCGGCCCCGGCCGTGTGAGCACGCGGCCCTCGTCGCGTGACGAAGGAGAGGTCCCATGCCCACGACGCCGACCACCTCGAACGCCTCCCGCCACCCCGGCCCGTCCGCGGCCGACGGACGGCAGGTACCGGGCGCCGCGCCGGCCCGACGCCGCGTCCCCCGCTGGTCCGTCCCGCTCGTCGCCGCGGCGGTCGCCGCCGTCGTGCTGCTCGTCGGGACGGCGTTCGGCGTCGACCCGGAGGTGCGCACCGCGACAGGCACCCAGACCGTCGGCGTCGTCGCGGCGGTCGTCACCGCGCTCGTCGTCGGGTACGCCGCGTGGGGTGTGCGCGCCCTGCTCGGCCGGGTGTCGGCCCGTCGCCCCCGCCGGGGCGAGCCCGCGTGGCTGGTGACGTGCGCCGTCGCGCTGCTCGTCTCGCTCCTCGGCCCGCTCGGGGCGGCGACGCCCGGAGCGGTGGCGCTCCTCGCCGTCGAGCACCTCGCTGTGGGTGCCACCCTCGCGCTGCCCCTGCGCCGCTGACCCGCCACCCCTCTCCGCGCCGCGGACGACCCGCCGAACACGACATGGCGGTCGCTATCGCACGGATAACGACCGCCATGTCGTGCTCGACCGCGCGCGAGGTCGTGGTCGGCGGGACGATGAGTTCGGGTGGGCGCGAGGGTCTGCCCCGTCGTCTCGCACCCCGACCGGAAGGCCACACCCATGACCGCGACGCTCGTGTCCACCCTGTTCCTCTCGCTCGACGGCGTCGCCGAGATCGACCCGGCGTGGCACTTCCCGTACTTCGACGACAACATGGCCGCCGCCGTGGACGAGGACTACCAGGACGTCGACGCGCTGCTCCTCGGGCGGGTCACGTACGACAGCTTCGCCGGCGCATGGCCCGAGCGGGAGACCGCAGGGGGCGAGGACGCGTCGTTCGCGGCACGCCTCGGCGACATGCGCAAGATCGTCGCGACGCGCGGCGACCAGGAGCTCGGCTGGCGGCACGTCGAGCGGGTCGACGGCGACCTCGTCGAGGCCGTGCGCGCGCTCAAGGAGGAACCGGGCCTGGGCAAGGTGCTCGTCGCGGGGTCGATCTCGGTCGTCCGCCAGCTCCTCGCCGCCGGGCTGCTCGACGAGCTGCGGCTGCTCGTCCACCCCGTCGCGGCGCGCACGGGCGAGCGGCTCTTCGACGAGGGCGAGCCGTACTACCCGCTCACGCTCCTGCGGTCCGAGACCTTCCCGACGGGCGTCGTGCGCCTGGTCTACGCGCCCGCCGAGCCTCCGGCGGAGGTCACCTACGACGACGTCGCGGACAAGGTGCCGTCCGGGGACGCCTGACGCGCGACCGCCACCACGGCGACGTCGTCCTCGCGGCCGGGGTCGTCGAACGCGGCGACGAGCCGGTCGCACAGGACGGCGGGGCCGACGCCCGCGTTCTCGGAGGCGACCCGCGCCAACCGGTCGAGGGCGTCGACGAGCGACCCGCCGCGCCGCTCGACGAGCCCGTCGGTCACGAGCACCAGGAGGTCGCCCGGCCGCAGGACGTCGTGGTGGGCCGGGCGGTCGTCGGGCCTGGCCACCCCGAGGAGCCGCGAGCCGGACTTCGCCCGGTCGACGGTGCCGTCGGCCCGGACGAGGAACGCCGGCAGGTGCCCGGCGTCGGTGAGCTCCAGCGCACCGGAGGCCGGGTCGAGCACGCACACGCACACCGTGACGAACTCGGGGTGGTCGTCGCGCAGCGCCGCGTTGAGCAGGTCGAGCGCCGTGGCGGCCTCGTGCCCCTCGCGCAGGTACGCGCGGAGCGTCATGCGCACCTCGGCCATCACGGTCGCGGCACGCAACGAGTGGCCCTGCACGTCGCCGATGACCACGGCGACGCGCCCGTCCGGGAGGTCGAAGGCGTCGTAGAAGTCACCGCCCACGTCGAGGCGCGCGTCCGACGCCTCGTACCGTGCCGCCACCTCCACCCCGCCCCGCACGCGGAGGCTGGCCGGCAGGAACGCGCTCTGGAGCGCGAGGGCGATGCGGTGCTCCTCGGTGAACGTCCGCAGGTTCGCGAGGGCGACCGTCACCGCCTCGGCGAAGCGACCGGCGGCCTCGTGCTCCTCGTCGGACAGCGGCTCGTCACCGACCTCGACACCGAGCCCGCCGACGAGCGCCCCGGTGCCGTCGACGAGCCAGAAGGTGAACCACGACGAGCGACCGACCCCCGCCTCGGCCAGGAGCGGCCGCCACGGAGCGGGCACCTCGTCCGGCCCGAACAGGGCGGACGTCGCGCCCGTCGGCGGCAGGACCGCCGTCGGCCCCCGACCACGGACGAGCGCGGCGCCCTCCGTCGTGCACACGGAGCGCAGCACGACGCCGGCCTCGGCGACGACCATGGAGACGACCGCACGGCCGAGGACCGCGCACGCGCCGCGCGCCGCGTGGTCGGCGACGGCCTCCGGCGACCTGGCCTCGTGGAGGGGGACGAGCGCGTCCGTGAGCGCCTCGAGCCGCCGCGCCGTCCGGCCCGCGCCGCGCTGGGCGTCGACGCGCCGGCACAGGGCGCTGATGGTCGCCAGGAACTCGTCGCGGTCGAGCGGCTCCGGCAGGTAGGCGTCCGCCCCGCCCTCGAGCCCGGCGGTGCGGGCCGCGGCGTCGACGTCGGTCGCGGACACGTGCAGCACGGGGACGTGGGCCGTCGCCGGGTCGGCCTTGAGCCGGCTGCACACCTCGCGTCCCGGGACGTCCGGGAGGTTGACGTCGAGGACGACTGCGTCGACCTGCGCCGACGCCCGGGCCAGCGCCTCGCTCCCGGTGCCGGCCTCGACGACGTCGAACCCGGCGCGGCGCAACCAGCTCGCCATGACGTAGCGGTGCGCTGACGTGTCGTCGACCACGAGCACGGTGCGTTCGGCGGTCATCGAGCGCTCACCTCCCGGCGCAGGGTCGCGACGAGGCGGTCACGGTCGATGCCCGACTTCGCGAGGAACGGTGCGTCGCCGATCCCCGTGGGGGCAGGCGCGCTCGACATGAGCACCGTCGCCGTCGCGGGGTAGAGGCTCTGGATCGTCGACCGGAGGGCCAGCCCGTCCGTCCCCGGGAGGCACACGTCCAGGAGCGCGACGTCCGCCGCGCCGTCGTGCAGGAGAGCCAGGGCGTGCGACGCGTCGTGCGCGACGCTGACCCGCGCCGCGTCGTCGCGGAGCATCGAGGAGACGACGGAGGCGTAGGCGCGGTCGTCGTCGACGACGAGCACGTGCCCGAGGCCGCCGTCCGCCTCCTCGGGCTCGGGCCGCGGGTCCGTCGGGACAGCCTCGGCGACGGCCAGCGACGGGAGCCGGAGCGTGAACACGCTCCCCTCCCCGGGGCGCGACGCCGCGACGAGCGTCCCCCCGAGCGCCTCGGAGGTCCGGCGCGCGTAGGGCAGCCCGAGGCCCGTGCCCCGCACGGTCGGCTGGAGACGGTTGGGGACCTGGACGAACTCCTCGAACACGGCGTCGAGCTGGTCCGCGGGGATGCCGAGTCCGGTGTCGTGGACGTCGAACCGCACGACCTCCCCGTCGGCCTCGGCACGGAGCACGATCTCGCCGTGGTCCGTGAACTTCACGGCGTTCGTGAGCAGGTTGCGCAGCACGCGGGACAGGAGCCGGCGGTCGGTGACGAGCACGAGGCCGGGTGCGGCGACGGTCCGCAGCGCGACGCCGGGGCGCACCACGGGCAGCGTCGTGCCGCGCAGCTCGTCGAGCAGCTCCGCCACGTCCACCAGGCTGGGCGCGACGTCCTCGTGCCCGGCCTCGGCGCGCGCGAGGTCGAGCAGCTCGTCGACGAGGGTGAGGAGCGTCGCCGCGCTCTCCCGGAGGAACCCCACCTGCTGGGTCTGCTCGCCGTCGAGGTGGGAGTCGACGAGCAGCGAGGTCAGCCCGAGGATCGAGTTCACGGGCGAGCGGAGCTCGTGGCTCACGTTGCGCAGGAAGCGCGTCTTCGCCTCGTTCGCCGCGGCGAGCTCGCGCCCCCGCTCGTCGAGCTCGGCGTAGAGCGCGACGACGCCGGTGTTGGTCTCCTCGAGCTCCGAGGAGAGCTGGTCGTACATCGCGAGGACGCCCCGGTTCGTCTCCTCCAGCTCCACGTTCAGGCGCCGCTGCTCCTCCTGCTGGCGGGTGAGCTCGTCGAGGGTGCGGACGAGCTCCGCGTTCTGGACGCGCAGCTCGTCGACCGCGTCGGCCACGTGCGCGGCCGCGGTGGACCGCCGCACGGCCGCGAGCGTCACCTCGTCGGTGCGCGCGGTCGCGGGGAGCGCCTTGGTGAGCAGGACGCGCGTCCCGGTCGGGTCGACCTCGAGGCCACGGACGAGCCGGCGCGCCGCGGGGACGCCGCCGTCGCTCGAGTCGCCCTCGACGAGGAACGGCGTGCCGGCCACGATCTCGGCGCGCAGCGTCGCCTGAGGAAGACCGGGCAGGACCCCGACGACCACGTCCGCGGTGCCGGAGGCGACGGCGGACCGGCCGATCTCGGACAGCGCGGTCGCGACGCGGACCTGGTCCTGGGTGTCGAGCCCGAGCCGGTGGCAGATCTCCCGGCCCGCCCGCCGCAGCGCGATGACGTCGGAGTCGGAGCGGAGCTGGGTGACGAGGAGCGTCGTGCTCATGCCGCCTCCCGCCCGATCGGGAGCACGGCCACGCACGAGTCGTCCCGGCGCACCGCGTGGTCGCGCAGGACGACGCCGGCGACGACGAGCGGCGAGCGGGTCGCGAGCCCCGGGTAGTCGGCGAGGGACCACCGGTCGGTCAGCCCGTCGCTGTGCAGCACGACGACGTCCCCCGCCTCGACGGGGTACGTGGTCTCGCGCAGCGGGCGTCCCCGGGTGCCGGCGATGCCGGGATAGCTGACGAGCCCCCGCGTCCGGGTGCCGTGGACGGCCCCGGCGATGTTGCCCAGGCCCGCGTACCGCAGCACGCCGCCCCCTGCGAGCTGGGCGACGGCGACGGCGGCGCCGCGCGTGCCGCCGAGCGCCGCGTGCACGCGCTCGAGGAGGGCGACGGCCGACCCGGCCGGCGCGTCGAGGAACGCCCGCACGGCGGCCCCCGACGCCGCGGCGGCGAGCGGCCCGTGGCCCAGGCCGTCGGCGACGAGGAGGCTCGGGACGCCGTCGTCGTGGCGCACCGCGAGCGCGTCCCCGCACACCGACTGGCCCGTCATCGGCCGCGTGATGCCCGTGGGCTCGGCGAGCCCGACCACCGCCCCGTGCGCGGCGAACGTCGCCGCGATGACCGTCCCGCGGCCCGGCGACGTCCACGCGTCCCACGACGACGCGAGCCGCGGCAGCGTGCCCAGACCGATGCCGAGCGTGCCGCGGCTCGAGACGCCGTCGCGCATGGCGGCGCCGATGTCCCGCATGCCCGGGCCGGAGTCGACCGCGAGCACCTCCAGCGCGGTGTCGTCGCCGGTGCGTCGCACGCGGACCAGCATCGAGCCGGACCCGGCATGGCGGCACTGGTTGGTCGCGAGCTCCGAGACCACGAGGCCGATCTCGGCCGCGCGGTCGTCGTCGAGGCCGAGGCTCCGGGCCACGGTGCTCGCGCCGCGGCGCACGCTCCCGACCGCCGACGGGTGGTCGACGGTGTACCAGGTGCCGTCCTCGACGATGCTGCGGCGCTCGTCGGGACGGTCGGGGGCGGGGATCATCGGGACCAGGTAGCGATCTCGACGCGGGTGCCCGCACCCGGTGCGGTGTCGATCGCGAAGTGCTGGACGAGTCGGCGCGAGCCCGACAGACCCAGGCCGAGCCCGCTCCCGCTGGTCCAGCCGTCGGTGAGCGCGAGGTCGAGGTCCGGGATGCCCGGCCCCTCGTCCGAGAACACGGCGCGCACGCCGGTCCGCGGGCCGTCGGTGACGAGCTGGACCTCGGCCTCGCCGCCGCCGCCGTAGACGAGCGTGTTGCGCGCGAGCTCGCTGGCCGCGGTGACGAGCTTGGTCTGGTCGACGAGCGACAGGCGTGCCTGCTGCGCGAGCGTCCGGACGAGCTGGCGAACCCGGACGACGTCGGAGTCCGTGCGCACGGGCACGCGCTCGGCCGTCGACGTCGGCGGGGTCGTCGTCGTCATCTCTCCTCGCGCTCGGCGGCCGCGAGGAGCACGTCCTCGGCGGACCGCTCCTCGGGCGCGAGGAGCGCGAGGCCGCGCTCGACGTCGAGAGCCGTGCGGACGTCGCCGAGCGACAGCCCGAGCTCGACCATCGTGATCGCGACGGCGGGGCGCATCCCGACGACGACGGTCGTCGCGTCGAGCACGTGGGAGATGCCCGCGACGGACGCGAGCATGCGCCCGATGAAGGAGTCGACGATCTCCAGCCCGGAGATGTCGATGATCACTCCGCGCGCTCCGGTCTCCGTGATCCGCTGGGCGAGGTCCTCCTGGAGCCGCAGGGCGGTGTCGTCCTGGAGGTCGACCTGGATCGAGACGAGGAGCGTGGAGCCGATCTTGAGGATGGGGACGGCGTCGGTCATGCCGGGAGCCCGGCCCGCCGGGTGTCGCGGCCCGCGCGCAGCGCGTCCACGAGCGCGTCCGCGAGGCTCGCGCGCGTGCGGATGTCGCCGAACTCGATGCCGAGCGCGACGATCGTCTGGGCGATCTGCGGACGGATACCGCTGATCGTGCACTCGGCGCCCATGAGGCGTGCCGCGACGACCGTCTTGAGCAGGTGCTGCGCGACCTGGGTGTCCACCGCGGGGACGCCCGTGATGTCGATGATCGCGTGCTCGCTGCCCGTGTCGACGAGCGTGTTGAGCAGCTTCTCCATGACGACCTGGGTGCGCGCCGAGTCGAGCGTGCCGACGAGCGGCACCGCGACGATCCCCTCCCAGAGCTTCACGACGGGGGTCGAGAGCTCGAGGAGCTGCTCGGCCTGCTCGGCGATGATCGCCTCGCGCGCAGCGGCGAAGGTCTCGAACGTGAAGAGGCCGAGCTGGTCGACGAGGCGCAGGAGCGGGGTGACGTCCGCGTCCGCGTCCGTCACCGCGGCGAGCCGGTACAGGCCCTCCTTGAGCGCGAACACGCCGATCGCCGTCTCGCGCGGGGTGAACCCGAGGCGGGCTCGCGCGGAGGAGACGTCGGCGAGGATGCCGCGGAGCTGGTCGAACGCGGGGTCGGACAGGGAGCCGCCGCCCGACCGGAGACCGTCGAGGAGCGTGTCGAGGATCTCGCCCTGCTCCCGCTCGAGCTCGCCGCGCGACGTCCGGCCGTGCAGCTCGTGCGCGGCGGCCTCGAGCCAGGCGCTGCGCACGTCGTCGGCGTGCTCCGTCAGGGTGCGGGCGAGGGTTTGGGGTGTGGCGGCGTCGGCCATCGGTGTCCTTCCGGGTTGAACGACGCCGAACGGGCTCGCGGCTGTCGCGCCGTCAGTGTACGCAGGGCGCGCGCACACGCAGCACGACCGGAGGTCCGTCGTCCCGTGGACGACGGACCTCCGGTCGTGCTCGGCAGGGGCGGGTCAGTTGCGCAGGTCGAGGTAGCGGTCGATGAGGGCCGCGGTGGACGGGTCCTGCGCGGCGAGGGCGTCCTCGTCGCCCGCGACGGCGGGCGCGATCTCGAGCGCGAGCTTCTTGCCGAGCTCGACGCCCCACTGGTCGAAGCTGTCGATACCCCACACGACGCCCTGCACGAACGTGATGTGCTCGTAGAGCGCGATGAGCTGGCCCAGCACCGACGGAGTGAGCGCGGGGGCGAGGATCGACGTCGTCGGGCGGTTGCCCGGGAACGTCCGCGCGGACACGAGCTCCTCCGCCGTCCCCTCCGCGCGGACCTCGTCCGCGGTCTTGCCGAAGGCGAGCGCCTTGGTCTGGGCGAAGAAGTTCGCGAGGAACAGCCCGTGGACGTCCGCGCCGGGCTGGACGGCGCCGCCGTCGCCGACCTCGTCCGTGAGCGGGTGCGCGGGGTTCGCGACGGCGATGAAGTCCGCCGGGATGAGCCGGGTGCCCTGGTGGATGAGCTGGTAGAACGCGTGCTGGCCGTTCGTGCCCGGCTCGCCCCAGAAGATCTCGCCCGTCTCCGTGGTCACCGGGGAGCCGTCCCAGCGCACGCGCTTGCCGTTGGACTCCATGGTGAGCTGCTGGAGGTAGGCCGGGAAGCGGTGCAGGTACTGCGCGTACGGGAGCACCGCGTGCGTGTGGGCGTCGAGGAAGTTGACGTACCAGACGTTGAGCAGTCCCATGAGGACCGGCACGTTGCGCTCGAACGGCGTGCGGCGCACGTGCTCGTCGATCGCGTGGAAGCCCGCGAGCAGCTCGGCGAAGCGGTCGGGGCCGATCGCGATGGCGAGCGACGTGCCGATGGCCGAGTCGACGGAGTAGCGGCCGCCGACCCAGTCCCAGAAACCGAACGCGTTGGCCGGGTCGATGCCGAAGGCCGCGACCTTGTCGAGCGCGGTCGAGACGGCCACGAAGTGCTGCGCGACGGCGGCCTGCCGGGACTCGTCCGTGTCCTCGATCGCGCCGACCGCCGCGAGCTCCGTCCACAGCCAGTCGCGCGCGAGGCGCGCGTTCGTCAGGGTCTCGAGCGTGCCGAAGGTCTTGGACGCGACGATGAACAGCGTCGTGCGCGGGTCGAGGCCGGCCGTCTTCTCCGCGACGTCCGTCGGGTCGATGTTGGAGACGAACCGCACCTCGATGTCCTGGTGCTTGTAGGGCAGCAGCGCCTCGTACGCCATGACGGGGCCCAGGTCGGAGCCGCCGATGCCGATGTTCACGACCGTGCGCACGCGCTCGCCCGTGACGCCCGTCCACTCGCCCGAGCGGACCTTGTCCGCGAACGCGTAGACCTTCGCGAGCTCGGCGTGCACGTCCGCGTCCACGTCCTGGCCGTCGACCACGAGGTGCTCGTCGTCGCCCAGCGGCGTCGGACGGCGCAGGGCCGTGTGCAGGACGGCGCGGTCCTCGGTGACGTTGATGTGCTCGCCCGTGAACATCGCCTCGAGACGGTCGTCGAGGCGGACCTCCTCGGCGAGGCGCACGAGCAGCTCGAGCGTCTCGTCGGTGACGAGGTTCTTCGACAGGTCGACCGTGAGGTCGGCGGCCTGGTGCGTGAGACGGCGCGCGCGGTCCGGGTCGGCCGCGAACCAGGTGCGCAGGTCCGGCTCCACGGTGTCGCGGTGCACGGTCAGCGCGGTCCAGGACGGCGTGGTGGTGGGGTCGATCGGCGGCGGCACGGGCTGCGAGGTCATGACCACCAAACTACTGACCGACGTCGTCGCCCGCCCACCCCGACCGTCCCGCGGTCGATGGTCCGGTGGCCTCACGAACGGGCGCCGTCGGTCCCTGGACCTCGGCGCCGGGGCGAGCGTGGGCGGCACGCGCGACGATGGTCGGCGTGCGCCCGCGGGGCGCGCACCGGACGGCGACGGCGCCGCCGGGCCACCGACGGAACACCGGAGGAGGGGACCATGGCCGAGGTCGTGCTGTTCCACCACGTGCAGGGACTGACCGAGGGCGTGCGGACGATCGCGGAGTCGCTGCGGGGCGCGGGGAACGTCGTGCACACGCCGGACCTGTTCGAGGGGCGCACGTTCGCGACCCTCGACGAGGGGATGGCGCACGTGCAGGAGCTGGGCTTCGGCACCGTCCTGGAGCGTGGGCGGGCCGTCGCCGACGGCTACGACGCGGGCGTCGTCTACGCCGGGATCTCGCTCGGCGTGCTGCCCGCGCAGATGCTCGCCCAGACGCGCGCGGGCGCGAAGGGCGCGGTGCTCCTCGAGGCCTGCGTGCCCGTCTCGGAGTTCGGCGGGGCCTGGCCCGACGCCGTCCCCGTGCATGTGCACGGCATGGAGGCCGACCCGTCGTTCGCGGGGGAAGGCGACCTCGACGCCGCGCGCGAGCTCGTGGGCTCCACGCCCGACGCCGAGCTGTTCGTCTACCCCGGCGACCGGCACCTGTTCACCGACCCGAGCCTGCCGTCGTACGAGCCGGAGGCCGCCGCGCTCGTCACCGAGCGGGTGATCCGCTTCCTCGACGGCATCCGCTGAGCGGTCGACGTCGCGGCGGCCTCCTGGGTCAGAGGGTCGCGCCGGGCTGCTGGCCGGGCTCCGTGCCGGGTGCAGCGTCCAGCACGAGCTGCCACTCGGCGTCGACGCTCGCGGGCGTGAAGCCGAGCGCGACGTTGATCGCGAGCATGTGCGCGTTCTCCTGCGCGTTCCACGTGTGCACCCGGCGCGACGACGGGCGCGCCCGCGCGAGCTCGTCGAGCACGGCGACCTTGACGAGCATGCCGAGACTGCGGCCGCGGTGCTCGCGGAGCACGAGCGTGTCGTACTGGAAGACGACCTCCGGACGGTCGCGCGGGTACGAGACCATCGAGAACGCCGCGAGCGTGCCCGACGACGTGTCCTCCGCCGCGGCGATGACGTACCCCTGGCCGCGGTCGAGGATCTCCTGGGACGTCGTCCGGACGCGCTCGGCGTCCCACGGGTCCTCCTCGAGGTCGAGGCCACCGTTGGGGGCGTCGGTGCTCATGCGCGTCTCGAGCACCGCGAACTGGTCGATCCACTCTTCGGGGACCTCGTCCGTCCACACGTGCACCCGGTAGCCGTCGGACCGCTCCGTCGCGGCCGCGCGCAGCGGGTCGAGCACGCCGGGCGCCACCGGGAGGTCGAGCACCGAGTGGCGCATGACCTGCTCGAGCGTGAACCCGCGACGCAGCGCGAACGTCGTCCCGTCGTCGTGCGCCGGGACGCGGCCGCTGCCCGTCGGTGCCTCCAGCGCGTCCGGCCCCGGCGGCGGCTCCGGCGCGAACGACGAGTCGGACTGGATCACCCGCCGCCCCTCCGCGCGCGCGACCGCCAGCGCCGCGTCCCACAGCGCGGAGCCGACGCCCCGGCGCCGGTGCGCGGGGTCCACGCCCACGTAGACGACCGCCACGTGCGTGTTGCCCTGCTGCGGGAGCGCCACCATCGACCGCCCGACGACGTCCTCGGGTCGGGGCGCGGTGCCGTGCGGGGCGTCGTCGAGCACCGCGACCCAGCGCAGCACGCGGCGGTAGCCGGCGCTCGCCACCGTGCCCGCGACGGTCGCCGCGTCCAGGGCGAGATCCGTGTGGCCGTGGATCGCGCGGTCGATCGCGTCGCCCACCCGCACCGTGCCGTGGACGGCCCAGGCGCCCGGCGCGTCGAGGCTTCCCGGGACGGGCTCGATGCGCACGCGCACGTCGCGCGCGGTGGTCGCGGTCGGTCCTGCCTGCGGTGCGGTCACTCGCCGTCCTTCGGGGTCGTCCTGCGCTGCCACGCGGCCCACACGCCCGCGGGCCGGAACCCGAGAGCGACGTTGATCGCGAGCATGTGGTCGTTCTCCTGCGCGTTCCAGGTGTGGACGCGGCGGGTAGCGGGACGCTCGCGGGCGAGCGCGTCGAGGTTGGCCACCTTGACGAGCATCCCGAGCCGGCGCCCACGGTGCTCGCGGAGCACGAGGGTGTCCTCCTGGAACGCGAAGTCGTCGCGGTCGCGCGGGTACAGGAAGACGGTGAACGCGGCGAGCGTGCCGGTCGGCACGTGCTCCGCGGCGCTCAGGAGGAAGCCGTTCCGCTTCTCGACCTGCTCGCCCACCCAGGTGCGCACGCGCCGCGCGTCCCACGGGTCCTCGCCGTAGTCGACGCCTCCCGTCGGCGGGTCGGTGCTCATGCGGGTGAAGAGCACGGCCACCTGGTCGAGCCAGACGTCGGGGACCTCGTCGGTCCAGGTGTGCACCCGGTAGTCGGAGCCGGCGTGCTCCCGGGCGTCGGCGCGGTGCGCGTCGAGGGTCTCGGGGGCCACCGGGAGGTCGAGCACGGAGTGGCGCTCGACCTGCTCCAGCGCGTACCCGCGGTTGCTGAGGAAGCGCGGGCCCGGGGCGTCGGCGGGGACGCGGCCGGCGCCGGTCGTGGCGGCGAGCGCGCCCGGGCCGGGCGGAGGTTCCTCGCCGTGCGACGTGCTCGAGAGGAGCACCGTGCGTCCGGCCTCCGCGCCGAGACGCTCGGCGAGCGCGAGCAGGGAAGTCCCGACGCCGCGCCGGCGCTCGGACGGGCGGACGAGCACGAAGGACTCGCCGAGGCGCTCGTTGCTCGTGACGGGGTGAAGCACGAACAGGTGGGCGACGACGTCGCGCACCGCGGGAGGGACGCCCTCGGCGGTCAGGGCGCGGGCGGCCGCGGAGCGCACGACGACGAAGCGGCGCTTGGCCGCGTACTCCTGGTGGTCCATGCCCGAGAGCACGTCCCGGGGCCGGAGCGCGAGGTCGTCGTAGCCGTGGACCTCGAGCTCGTGCTCGCGCTCGAGGTCCGCGACGGCGTGGTACGCCCATGCGTCGGGGTCGTCGAGCGACGTGGGGTGCGGGGCCTCGACGAGCGTGTACCCCTCCGGGAGGGACACCTCGGGGGCGGTGCGGGCGACGCTGCTCATACCGTCCAGCGTTCCCGCGGCGACGGACGATGTCCACGTCTTTTGGTACGACGACGGCCCGGGCTCCCGCAGGAGCCCGGGCCGGGTGCGCCACCGGTCGTGGCGGTCGTCGCTGCCCTACTTGTGAGCCGAGCGTCGCGAGATCGCGCCCCAGATGAGCAGCACGAGCAGCGAGCCGACGAAGGCCCAGAACCACGTGGTGAGCGAGAAGAACTCGTCGTTGGCGTCCGCGCCGAACAGTGCGCCGCCGATCCACCCGCCGAGGAGGGCACCCAGCACACCCACGATCAGCGTGACGATCCAGCCTCCTGCTGCCTTGCCCGGCAGGATGGCGCGTGCGATCGCGCCCATGATGAGGCCGATGAGGATCCATCCGATGAAGCTCATCCCTGTCTCCGTTCTCTGGGGGACGAAACAGTCATAGAGGGCAACTGGCCCGTATGCCTGACTTCACGGTGGCACGGCGCCAGGCGGTTCGCACGCCGGGCGCCATGCTGCGGTCGTTAGGCTCGGGTGATGGCGACGACCGAGGCGACGAGCGCGCGCGTCGACAGCTGGCTCTGGGCGGTCCGGGTGTTCAAGAGCCGGTCGCAGGCGACGGCGGCGGTCAAGGCCGGGCACGTGCGGGTCAACGGCGAGCGCGCGAAGCCGGCGACGGGCGTCAAGGTGGGTGACCGCGTCGTCGTGCGGGGAGGTCCGGCGGAACGGATCCTCGTCGTCGAGAAGGTGCTGGTGAAGCGCGTCTCGGCGACCCTCGCCGCGCAGGCCGTGATCGACCAGAGCCCGCCCCCGCCGCCCCAGGAGCTCACCGTCCGCGTCGCCGTCCGCGAGCGCGGCGCCGGGCGCCCGACGAAGCGCGAGCGCCGCGACCTCGACCGCCTCCGGGGCCGCGGCTGACGCCGGTACACCGAGCGCTGCGTCTGCGCTCGAACGATGCGTTCACGGACGCAGCACTCGACTGTCGCCCTCGGTGCAGACCGGGGCGCGCGGCATGGGGCACCGTCCTCAGGGCGGGGGCCATCCGCCGGACGCGGTCGGCGACCTGCTGCTCGCTGCGCACGAGCGGAACGATGGCAGCGCCGCCGTGGCGATGCGGACGCCCTGTGGACAGAGCGGTCCTGTGGTCGGCGCAGACGGCCGGAGGTGGGCCGAACCGAGCCGGGAGCGAGAGATGCGTCAGCGGCCGACGGATGCGTCCGGGGACGCATCCGTCGGCCGCTGACGCAGCGTTCGGTGGGTCAGGTCAGCAGGCGCCGAGGTCCTTCCAGACGCCCCACTGGCCGCTCTGGGCGGGGTTCTCGCCCGTCGTCCACCACTTGGCCTGGTAGTTGCGGCCGTCGTGCGAGACGTTCGCGCCGCCGAGGTACACCCCGCCCGCGGTCCACGCCGGCGCCGTGCAGCTGCCGGGCTCCGGGTCGGTGGGCTCGGGGTCCGGGTCGCCCGGGTCCGTGCCGCCGCTGCCGATCTTCAGGTCGACGCAGTTGTAGAACGCGTTCACCGTGTTCGACACGTTCCAGCGCGCGAGGATCGTGTGGTTGCCCTCGGGCAGGCCGGTCAGCGTGTGGGAGATGTTGCTCGGGGGCTGCGCGCCGCCCTGGTTGAACGTCTTGAACAGCACGCCGTCGACGAAGTACTCCCACGTGCTCGTGTTGTGCGCCGCGGTGAGGTTCCACTGGAACGTCACCGACGTGCCGGTCTGCGTGCGCGGCCACGGCTTGCTCGCGTCGTCGAGGATGCTGAACCCGCTGCCGCCGGAACACTTCATCGAGCCCTTGGGGGCCTCGACGGACTGCGGCTCGTACTTGATGGACCCGCAGTCGAAGGACGTCGTCCCCTTCGCGCAGTGGTCCTGCCGGCTCGGCGGGGACGTGATCCAGCCGTGCGCGCTCGCGCTCGGGGCGATCGCCACGGGGGCGATGATCGCGACCGCGCCGACGACGGCCGCCAGGAGTACCGCTCTCAGTCTTCGCATGAGATGTCTCGCTCTCCATCCGGTGGTGCATGGGTCCTGCGGCGCGCTTCGTCGCGGGCCGCTCTCGGATCGGGCACTTTCGACGCTACGAAACGTGAGGAGTGCGGACAATTGGGCAAAGCCCGTACGTGCTTTCGCGTACCCGGCGCGCCGTCCACGCCCGGGACGCACGACGGCGGGTGCCCTCGCCCGTGCGGGCGAGGACACCCGCCGTCGCGGGACTCAGCGGGTCAGCAGGCGCCGATCAGCTTCCACGGACCCCATGCCTCGGAGCCGGGGACGTTGTTCTGCGTCCACCACTTCGCCTCGTAGACGTTGCCGTCGTGCGAGACCTTCGCGCCGCCCGTGTAGACGGAGGCCGAGGACCAGGCCGCGTCGGTGCAGGTGCCCGGCTCGCCGCCACCGGGGTTCTCGCCCTCGCCGCCGCCGGGGTTCTCCCCGCCGCCGGGGTTGGTGCCGTCGGCCGTGACGGTCAGGTCGACGCAGTTGTAGAACGCGTTCACCGTGTTCGACACGTTCCAGCGAGCGAGGATCGTGTGGTTGCCCAGCGGCAGGCCCTTCAGGGTGTGCGAGATGTCCTTGGGCGGCTGGACGCCGCCGCCGTCGAACGTCGCGAAGAGCTGGCCGTCCACGAAGTACTCCCACACGCTCGTCGCGTGGTTCGCGGTGAGGTTCCACTGGAACGTCACGTCGCGGCCGGTGGTCGTGCGCGGCCAGGGCTTGCTCGCGTCGTCGAGGATCGCGTAGCCGCTGCCGCCGGAGCACTTCATCGAGCCCTTGGGGGCCTCGACGGACTGCGGCTCGTACTTGATGGACCCGCAGTCGAAGGACGTGGTGCCCTTCGCGCAGTGGTCCTGCCGGGAGGCCGGAGAGGTGATCCAGCCGTGCGCCGAGGCGCTGGGGGCGATCGCGATCGGGGCGATGATCGCGGTCGCGCCCACGACGGCGGCGAGGAGCGCCGCGCGGAGTCGCTTCATGGGGGACTCGCTTCCTGTGTCGGGGAGGGCCGACACCGTGCGGAGCCCGCACCGTCGGCCGTGACGGGTGGACCGTAGGCAGCCGGCCGACGTCCGCTCAACGACTACGCACGACCGGCGTCGGGTACGGGAAGTCCCGTACCCGACGGGTCGATTCGCCGGGATCGTGCGCCTGCGCGGTCGAGCGTGCTCCCGCCGACGTGCCCGTTCGGACGCCTCGGCGGCCGAAACCATGTGGGGACCACGTATCCCCCGGGAACGCTCCGACGCCGGGCCCGGGTCGAGAGATGCGTCTGCGGTCGACGGATGCGTTCGGGACGCATCCGTCGACCGCGGACGCAGCGTTCGGTGGGTCAGGCGGCGGCCGCGTCCTCCTCGCGCAGGCGCGGCTCGGTGCGCAGGGCCGGGCGGAGGCCGGACTTGTCGGCGTAGAACGCGCGCACGACGTCCATGTCGGTGCGCACGTCGCCCGTGAGCTCGAGCGTCGGGCCGAGGCCGGTCGTCATGGTGGTGCGGTCGACGTACCCGAGGGTCACCGGCAGGTGCGCCTCGCGCGCGATCCGGTAGAAGCCCGACTTCCAGTACGACCCCGCGCCGCGCGTGCCCTCGGGCGTCACGACGAGCGAGAACACCTCGCCGGCCTGGAGGCGCGCGACGACGTCGGCCACGACCCGGCTCGGGTCGCGCCGGTCGACGGGGATGCCGCCGAGCGCGCGCATGAGCGGGCCTGCGGGGCCGGCGAACAGCGTGTGCTTGCCCAGCCAGCGCACGTGGATCCCCGTGCTCCAGGCGATGGCGAGCATGAGGACGAAGTCCCAGTTCGACGTGTGGGGGGCGCCGACGAGGAGCGTCGGGCGGCCGGTGTCGTACGGCTCGGAACGCAGGGACCACCGGCTGGTCGCCCAGTAGGCGCGGGCGAGGGCTCGGCGGATCACGACGCCACGGTACAGGGCCGTCCACCGGGAGACCGGTTGCCGTCGACAACCACAGGCAGCCCGGCTAGTCTCCGGGCGGGTAGGGAACTTCCCGCCCTACCTCCACGGCCCCGGACAAGTCGGCTCGACCCACCCACTGCTCGACGGAGACCAGATGGACACCACTCCCGCCGGTACACCCGCCCTCCTGCGCACCCTCAACGCGCGCGCCGTGCTCGACGTGCTCGGCACGGGCGCGCAGGTCGCGCGGCCCGACGTCGTCTCGGCGACCGGGCTGTCCAAGACGACCGTCGCGCAGACGCTGCGCGCGCTCGAGGCGACGGGCGTCGTCACGGAGGCCGGGCTCGACCGCGATCGCCGCGGGCCGGCCGCGACGCTGTACCGCGTGGACCCCGACTACGCGTTCGGGCTGGGGATCGACGTCGCGCGCGACCGGGTGCGGGTCGCGCTCGTCGACGTCACGGGCGCGATCCGCGCCCGTGCGGAGCGTCGGGACGTCAAGCCGACGACGACGGCCCGCGCGCGGGCGGCCGCGGAGCTCGCCCGCGCGTGCGTGAGCGACGTCGCCGCGCGGCTCCCCGAGGGCACCGCGGTCGAGGTGACGCGCGCCGTCGCGGCGGTCCCGCTGATCGTCGGGTCGGACCAGCGGACCATCCGCCGCGTCCCCGGCTACGAGAAGGGCGGGACCGACCTGGTCGAGGCGCTCGAGGACTCGCTGGGCTGCACGGTGTCGCTCGAGAACGACCTCAACCTCGCGGCGCTCGCCGAGCAGCGCGACGGGGTCGCCGTGGGCGTGCGCTCGTTCGCCGTGCTCGGTCTCGGCGACGGGTTCGGCGCGGGGCTGGTGCTCGACGGGAAGCTCCACCGCGGGTTCGCGGGCGGTGCCGGCGAGGTCTCGTTCCTGCCGCACCCCGCCCGGGCGCTGGGCTCGGAGGCGCTGGGTGCGTCGTCGCTCGCCGTGCTCGCGAAGGAGCACGGGCTGCCCGACGACGTGACGGTCAAGCAGCTCGTGGACCGCGCCGAGCACGGCGACGGCGCCTCGAACGATGCGCTCGACGAGGTCGCCGAGCGCATCGGGGTGGTCGCGGCGTCGGTCGCGCTCGTGGTCGAGCCCGAGCTGTTCGTGCTCACCAACCAGGCGGCGCGCGCGCCGATCGCGGACCGGGTGAAGCGCTTCCTCGCGGAGAAGATCGCCGTGCTCCCCATCCAGGTCGTGGCGTCGGAGCTCACGTGCGACGCCGTCGTCGTCGGCGCCGCGCGCTCGGCCAGCGACGCGCTGCGCGACGAGGTGTTCCGCTCCGCCGCGGCCCACCCGGCGTCGGGCGAGGGCGACGCCGCCGACGAGCGCGAGGAGGCGGCGTCGTGACCGCCGCCGCACCGGGTGGGGGGGTGCCGCCGTCGGACCTCGTCTCCCGGCTGGGCCTCCCTGCCGACGCGCGCGCCATCATCCTCAACGCGGACGACTACGGCATGTGCCGCGCCGCCAACCGCGCGGTCTCCGAGCTCCTCCTCGCCGGGCACATCGACTCCGCGACGGTCATGGTCCCGTGCGGGTGGGCCCCCGACGCGCTCGCCTTCGCGGCCGCGCACCCCGTCGACGTCGGGGTGCACCTCGTGCTGACGAGCGAGTGGACGCGGTACCGCTGGCGGCCGCTCACCGGGACGGGCACGTCCCTCGTCGACGACGCGGGCTACTTCCCGCGCGACGTCCTGTCCGTCGAGCGTCAGGCGCGCGTCGAGGACGTCGTCGCCGAGCTCACGGCCCAGCTCGACACGGCGCTCGCGGCCGGGGTCGACGTCTCGCACCTCGACAACCACATGGGCTCCGTCTACGGGCTCGAGACGGGCCGGTCGTTCCTGCCGCAGGTCTTCGAGCTCGCCGCCCGGTACCGCCTGCCGTTCCGGCTGCCCCGGACGACCGACGGGATGGTGCTGCCTCCTGGCGACTTCCAGCCCCTGCTCGACGAGGCGACGGCCGCCGCGGACGCGCTGGGCGTCGTCCTGATCGACCGGTTGTGGACCCACCCGTTCGAGCTCGACGGCGCCGGGACGGTCGAGGAGGAGGACTACGAGGACGTCCGGGCCGACTTCCTCGACCTGCTGCGCCGCGTCCCGTCCGGGGTGACCGAGATCTTCCTCCACCCGATGCTCGACGACGACGAGCTCGGCGACGTCGCCGACTACGGCGTCGCGAAGCGCGGCTTCGAGCGCCGCCTGCTCGCCGACCCGGCCGTGGCGGCCGTGATCGCCGAGGAGGGGATCGTCCGCGTCGGCTGGCGCGACCTGCGCGCGGTGCAGCGGGGCGAGCGGTGAGCGCCCCGTACGGGACGCCGGGTGCGACGGCCACGCGCGGGGGGCCGCTCGCACGTGTCCGGGACCGCCGGCTCATCGGTACGCCCTCGCGCGCGCAGACGGTCGCCTACGGCGCGTCCGCGTTCCCGTCGAACCTGCTCCTGCAGACGTTCTCCGCGTTCGTCGTCTACTTCTACGTCGACCACCTCGGCGTGCGCGCCGGCTGGGTCGCGGGCGCCATGGTCGCGCACGGCATCCTCAACGCCCTGCTCAACCCGCTCGTCGGCGCGGTCTCCGACCGTCGCCGCACGCGCTGGGGCCGGCGCGTCCCGTGGATCGTGCTGGGGATCGTCCCGCTCGTCGTCGCGTTCGCTCTCGTGTGGACGCCGCCCGCCGTGGGGCCGACCGGTCTCGTCGTGTGGTTCCTCGTCGTCGTGGCCCTGTTCGACGTCGCGTACGTCGTCGTCGCGCTCAACATCTCCGCGCTCTTCCCCGAGATCTTCCGCACGACGGCGGAGCGCGCCCGCGGCAACACGCCGCGCCAGATCTTCGGCCTGGTCGGGATGATCCTCGGCACCGCGGGCGCGCCGCTGCTGTACGGCACGCTCGGGTGGACCTGGATGGCGCTGCTGCTCGCCGTCGTGAGCCTCGCGTTCTTCGCCTGGTCGCTCGCCGGCATGGTCGAGCGTCCCGTCGACGTCGCGACGGTTCGCGAGCGCGAGGCCGCCGTCGGGCTGGGGGACCAGCTCCGGTACACGTTCGCCAACCGCGCGTTCGTCACCTACGTGCTCGGGTCGCTCCTGCTCCAGAGCACGACCGCCATCGTGCTCGCCGCGATCCCGTTCTACGTGCGCTACACGCTCGGCGGCGCCGAGGCCGACGCGACGCTCCTGCTCGCGCCGATCTTCGTCGCCGCGATCCCGTCGATCGTCGGATGGTCGTGGGTCGTGCGGAAGATCGGCCCGCGCTCGGCGATGCTGTGGGTCGTCGCGGTGTACGGCCTCGCGACGTGCCTCTACCTCGTCCCGTCCACCGTCCTGGGCGCCGCGCTCGCGGGGCTCGCCGTGGGTGTGGGCGTCGCGGGCCTCATGCAGGTGCTCGAGGTCGCGCTCGCGCAGGTCATCGACGACGACGAGCGCCGCACCGGCCTGCGTCGCGAGGGCATGTACTTCGGCGCCAACGGGTTCGTCGTGCGCGGGTCCGTCATCGTCCAGGCCGTGCTCGTCGCCGGCGTGCTCTCGGCGAGCGGCTACGTCGAGGGCGCGGGCGACGTCGCGCAGCCGGACAGCGTCGCGACGGGCGTGCGCTTCCTCCTCGGTGGCGTCCCCGTGGTCCTCGCCGCGCTCGCGTTCGTGTGCTTCTGGTTCTACCCCCTCCGCGGCCGCGACCCTGAGGACACCGACACCGCCCTCACCGAGGCCGACGCGTCACCGACCGCCGCGGACCCGCTCCCGAGGTAGCGCCCGCCCCCGCGAGGTAGAGCCCTGGTCGCGCGAGGTAGAGCCGTGGTCGCGCGAGGTAGAGCCGTGGTCGCGCGCGAGGTGCACCACGGCTCTACCTCGGCAGACCCTGCCTCTACCTGGGCGGGGTGGTGGTGCCGCGGAGGGTGTGCTCGGCGACGACGCACGGGTCGGTGCCGGCGTCGATGTCGCGGAGGCCGCACGCGACGCGGCGCATGAGGGTGCGGAAGGTGCCGCGCTCGTCGGGCGAGAGCATGTCGAGGAGCTCCTCCTCGGCGTCGTGCACGGCGGTGGCCCACCCGGCGAGACGACGGCGGCCCTCGGGCGTCGCGACGACGCGGCGCGCGCGACGGTCGGCGGGGTTCTGCTGCCGCTCGACGAGCCCCGCGGCGACGAGGTCGTCGACGAGGTAGGTCATGACGGTCCGGTCGATGCCGTGATGCTCGGCGAGCGCGAGCTGGGTGGGGTGGTCGCCCTGTGCGACGGTCACGAGGACCTGGTAGCCGCGCGTGCCGTGGGGAACGTCGTCGAGCGCCTGCTCGATCGTCGCGCGGTAGGCGCGCAGCAGCACGCCGAGGTGCCAGCCGAGGTCCTCGAGGCGGCCGGGGAGCTCGGCCGGGCCTGTCGCGGGTGCGGTCGTGGTGGTCGTGCCCATCGGCACAGCCTACCGCCGGGAATGCGGTTGCACCACCTATCTGTTACGGATATGTTCTGCACAGCAACGTATCTTGAGATCGCGAGGAGCCATGCCCGACTACGGCCACGACCTGCGCTTCGGGTCCTTCGTCACGCCCACCGCCGCGGCGCCCCAGCAGGCGGTCGCGCTCGCGCAGCTCTCCGAGGAGGTGGGGCTGGACCTCGTCACGTTCCAGGACCACCCGTACCAGGCGGCGTTCCTCGACACGTGGACGCTGATGTCCTGGGTCGCCGCGCGCACCGAGCGCATCCGGATCGCGGGGAACGTGCTCAACCTGCCGCTGCGCCCGCCGGCCGTGCTCGCGCGCGCCGTGGCGAGCCTCGACCGGCTCTCGGGCGGGCGCGTCGAGCTGGGGCTCGGCGCGGGCGGGTTCTGGGACCCGATCGTCGCGATGGGCGGCGAGCGCCTGACGCCGGGGGAGTCGGTCGACGCGCTCTCCGAGGGCATCGACGTCGTCCGCGGGCTGTGGGACACGTCCACGCGCGACCGCCTCGTCGCGGGCGGGGCGCACCACCGCGTCGACGGGGCCAAGCGTGGTCCGGCGCCCGCGCACGACGTCGAGATCTGGGTCGGCGCGCTCAAGCCCCGCATGCTGCGCCTCGTCGGCGCGAAGGCAGACGGCTGGCTCCCGTCGCTCGCGTACCTCCAGAGCTTCGAGGCGCTGGCGAAGGGCAACGCGACGATCGACGACGCCGCCGAGGACGCGGGTCGTGACCCGCGCGCCGTGCGTCGGCTGCTCAACGTCGGCGGCCGGTTCACCGCCGACGGCGGCGCAGGGTTCCTCCAGGGCTCGCCGCGCCAGTGGGCCGAGCAGGTCGCGGAGGTGACCCTCGAGCACGGCGTGTCCACGTGGATCGTCGCGGGCGACGACCCGACGACGCTCGCCGTCGTCGGTCAGGAGGTCGCCCCCGCGGCGCGCGAGCTCGTCGCGACCGCGCGCGGCACCGCGCCGGGCGGCCCGGCGTCGAGCACCACGACGGACGGCGAGGCCCGCGCATGACCGACTACGGCCACCCGCTCCGGTTCGGCACGTTCGTCACGCCCTCGGCGCAGGACCCGGAGGCGACGGTCGATCTTGCGCGCCTCGCCGAGGACCTGGGCTACGACCTCGTGACCTTCCAGGACCACCCGTACCAGCCGCGCTTCCTCGACACGTGGACGCTGCTGTCGTACGTCGCGTCCGCGACGGAGCGCATCCACGTCGCGCCCGACGTCGTCAACGTCCCCATGCGCCGGCCCGCCGTGCTCGCGCGCGCCGCGGCGAGCCTCGACCTGCTGTCCGACGGGCGCATCGACCTCGCCCTGGGCGCCGGCGCGTTCTGGGACGCCATGGTGTCGATGGGCGTCGAGCGGCTGACGCCGGGCGAGTCGGTCGACGCGCTCGCCGAGGCGATCGAGGTGATCCGGGCGATCTGGGGCGAGGACGGCGACGGCGAGCTGTTCGTCCCCGGGCGCCACCACCGGCTCGACGGCGCGACGCCCGGTCCGGGGACCACGCGGCGCATCCCGCTCTGGCTGGGCGCGCTCGGCCCTCGCATGCTGCGCCTCGTCGGCGAGAAGGCCGACGGCTGGCTCCCGTCTCTGGGCCGCGTCGGCCTGGACGGGCTGCGCGCGGGCAACGAGCGCATCGACGAGGCCGCGACCGCCGTCGGGCGCGACCCGCGCGAGGTGACGCGCCTGCTCAACGTGTCGGGCACGTTCGGAGACGCCCCCACGGCGTCGGGTCTCGGTGGCGTGCCCGACCTCGCCGGGCCGCCCGCGGCCTGGGTCGAGCGGCTCGTGCCGCTCGTCCTCGAGGAGGGTGTCTCGACGCTGATCCTCGCGACCGACGACGAGCGCGCGACGCGCCGGTTCGCCGAGGAGGTCGTGCCCGCGCTGCGCGACGCCGTCGCCGCCGGGCGAGCGTCGCACGGCACCGACACGTCGCGCGTCGTGCCGCTCGCGGTCCGCTCCGCGCGTCGCGAGGGCATCGCGTACGACGAGGTCCCCGCCTCGCTCGCCGACCGCGCGGTCGAGCCCGGGGACGCCGCGTACGCGGGCGTGCGCTCGAACTACCTGCGCGGCGGCTCGCCGGGGCTCGTGCTGCGGCCGCGCGACACCGCGGATGTCGTCGAGGCGCTCGCGTTCGCGCGCGCCCAGCCGGTGACGCGCCGGGTGCCGCTGTCCGTCCGCTCCGGTGGCCACGGGATCAGCGGACGCTCGACGAACGACGGCGGGATCGTCCTCGACCTCGGCGCGCTCGACGCGATCGAGGTGCTCGACGACGCCGCGCGCCTCGTGCGCGTCGGGCCCGGTGCGCGCTGGGGCGAGGTCGCGGCGGCGCTCGCGCCGCGCGGGTGGGCGATCACGTCGGGCGACTACGGCGGCGTGGGCGTGGGCGGGCTCGCGACCGCGGGCGGCATCGGCTTCCTCGGCCGCGCCCACGGTCTGACGATCGACCACGTGCGCGCCGTCGAGGTCGTGCTGGCGGACGGCTCGGTCGTGCGCGCGAGCGCGGAGGAGAACCCGGACCTGTTCTGGGCTGTCCGCGGCGCGGGGTCGCAGGTCGGCATCGTGACGGCGTTCGAGCTCGTCGCGGACGAGGTGTCTGCGGTGGGGTTCGCGCAGATGGTGCACGACGCGTCCGACCTCGCCGGGTTCCTCGAGCGCTGGGGCGCGACGGTCGAGGCCGCGCCGCGGGACACGACGAGCTTCCTGATCGTCGGGCGCCCGCGCCCCGGGCAGCCGGTCGTCGCGCAGTCCATGACCATGGTCGACTCCGACGACCCCGACACCGTCCTCGCCCGGCTCCAGCCGTTCGCGGCGATCTCGCCGCTGCTCGCTCAGGCGACGGCGCAGATCGTGCCGTACGACGCCGTCGTCTCCGCGCCCGCGCCCGGGCCGCACGGCGGCCAGGGGGAGCCCGTGTCGCGGTCCGGACTGCTGGAGCACCTCACGCCCGAGGCGTCGGCCCGGCTCGCGGGCCTCGTCGCGAGCGGCGACACGTACTTCTTCCAGATCCGCTCGACGGGTGGCGCGGCGTCCGACGTCCCCGCGGACGCGACGGCGTACGCGCACCGCTCGGCGAGCTTCTCCGTCGTGGCGATGGGAGCGAGCCGCTCGCGGCTCGACGCCCGGTGGGACGCGCTCGCCGACGTGTTCGAGGGCATGTACCTGAGCTTCGACACCGATCTGCGCCCCGAGCGCGTCGCCGACGCGTTCCCGCCCGCGACGTTGTCACGGCTGCGGGAGGTCAAGCGCCGCGTCGACCCGACGAACGTCTTCCGCGACAACCTGCCGGTCCTCGGGCCGGACCCGCTCGACCGGGAGCCCCGCGAGGCGGCACCGGCTCCCGCGAGGTAGAGCCCTGGTAGCGCGAGGTAGAGCCCTGGTAGCGCGAGGTAGAGCCCTGGTAGCGCGAGGTAGAGCCCTGGTCATGACCACGCCTCTACCTCGCGCTACCGGGCCTCTACCTCGCGCGGTGGGGTGTCGACCGGTGTCTCGGTCTCGCTCGGGGGCCCCGGTGCCCGACGGCGCACGGTGAGGACCGCGTGGACGGCCAGCCCGGCGAGGATCGCCCAGAACGCGGCGGCGATGCCCGCCACGACGACGCCGCTCGCGGCGACGAGGAACGTCACGACCGCAGCCTCGCGCCCGCGCGGTTCGGCGACCGCGCCCGCGACGGCGGCGCCGAGCGTGCCGACGAGCGCGAGACCGGCCGCCGCCTCGACGAGCCCCGCGGGCGCCGCGGCGACGAGCGCGGCGAGGCCCGCCGACCCGACGGCGAGCACGAGGTACGCCCACCCGGCGGTGTGGGCGGCGAGCCAGCGGCGTCGGGGGTCGGGGTGCGCCTCCGGCCCCGCGGCCAGCGCGGCGGAGATCGCCGCGAGGTTGATCGTGTGGCCGCCCGCGGTCGCTCCGGCGAGGGTCGCGAGCCCGGTGACGGTCATCGCCTCGCGCCACGGCACCCGATAGCCGAACGACGCCATGACGGCGACACCCGGCACGTTCTGCGACGCCATCGTCACGACGTAGAGCGGGACGGCGAGCCCGACGACGGCCTGCCACGAGAGCGTGGGCGCCGTGAGATCGAGGCGCGGGACGGCGTCGGACCAGGCGAGCGTGCCGCCGTGCACGGCCTCGTACCCGACGACCGCGAGAGTGACCGCGAGCGCGGCGGGCGCCGCCCAGCGCGGCGCGACGCGCAGCAGCACGAGCCAGGTGAGGATCACCGGCGCGACGAGCAGCGGCGTCGCGACGACCGCGCGCACGGGCGCGAGACACAGTGTGAGGAGCACGCCGGCGAGCATCGCCTGGGCGATCGGGGCGGGGATGGCGGCGACGAGGTCGCCGAGGCGCGGCCAGAGCGCGGTGAGCAGCACGAGCCCGCCGACGACGCAGAACGCCCCGACCGCGGCGGGCCACCCGCCCGCGACGGCGCCCGTGCTCACGAGCAGCGCGGCGCCGGGCGTGGACCACGCGAGCGTGAGCGGGGTGCGGTGCCGGGTCGTGAGCCAGAGGATGCCGACGGCCTGCGCGACGCACAGGGCCAGGAGCCCGGACGCGGCCTGGTCGGGCGTCGCGCCGACGGCGCGCAGCCCCGCGAGCACGACGGCGAACGAGCTCGTGAAGCCGACGAGGGCGGTCACGAGCCCGGCGAGGACGGGGCGCAGGCGGTCCGAGGCGGGGTCCATGCTGCTCCTGGCGGGCGGCGGAGGGAGAGCGTTCTGTTCACAGAACGCTACCAGAGGCCCCGCGATACTCGCGCCGGTAGGCTGCGGCCCGTGAGCGACGGGGCAGGGCGCGCGGAAGATCGGCCGGACGGGGATGCACGGGGAGTGCCCGGGCGCCCGCCGGAACGGGCCGGGGACGGGACGCTCGCGGCGGTCGCCGCACAGCTCCGCGCGCTGCGTGCCGAGCGCGGGCTCTCGCTGTCTGCCCTCGCCGCCGCGGCGGGCATCGGCAAGGGCTCGCTCTCCGAGATCGAGCACGGCGCGCGCAACCCCACGCTCGCGACCCTCTACGCGCTGGCCGGGGCGCTCGGCGTCCCGCTCGCGACGCTGCTCGCCGAGCGGGCCGGCACGGAGGTCTCGTCCGAGGGCGTCACCGCGCGCCTGCTCGACGCGCACCACCTGCCCGGCGGCACGGCCGTCGAGGTCTACCACCTGCACCTGGAGCCCCACGCGGACCGGACCTCGCCACCCCACGGGCCGGGCGTCGTCGAGCACCTGCTCATCACGCGCGGCCGCCTGCGGGCCGGGCGCCACGGCGCGGAGGCCGTCGTCGAGGAGGGCGACGAGCTGCGCTGGGTGTCAGACGCCGACCACTCCTACCGGGCGCTCGACGGCGCCCCGGTCGACGCGGTGCTCGTCATCCGGACGCCGCCCCGGGGCGGTGCGGGGTAGCCGTCGGCGGAGGCCGCCGGGCTAGTACGCGCCCTGGCCGGGCACCCACGCGTCGGTCGTGAAGCCGGACGGCGTGCCCGGCGACCACGGCGTGGGCGGCGGCTGCGGCGTCCGGACGAGGAACGCCCGGCGTGCCGTGAGCATGAGCTGGAGCA
Organism: Cellulosimicrobium sp. GQ32; assembly: GCF_059758455.1. Classification (NCBI taxonomy): domain Bacteria; kingdom Bacillati; phylum Actinomycetota; class Actinomycetes; order Micrococcales; family Promicromonosporaceae; genus Cellulosimicrobium; species Cellulosimicrobium sp. GQ32. The sequence goes on from NZ_JCAXEP010000006.1 coordinate 54,798, forward strand.
GCGCGCGGCGCTGACCCTCGACGCGCCACGCCTCGACCGCGCCGCGCGCGACGCGGTCGTGGAGCAGCGCGAGCTCCGTCGCCGCCTGCTGGTAGTCGCGCATCGCGTGCGCCGCGCCGGCGCCGCCCGTGCGGCGCGCCCAGTCGCGGGCCTGACGTCGCGACGCGAGCGTCGAGAGCATCGTGAGGTCCGCGGGCGTGACCAGGCCCGTCGGGACGTACGGGACGAGCTGTCGCTGGATCGTCGCGACCGTGCGACGCCGGTCCCGCACGAGCAGCACGATCAGCGTGATCAGGACACCGAGCCCGGCGAGGTAGGCGACCCCCAGCGCGAGGGTCCCGAAGCCGGTCGAGGCGTTCCACAGCATGTGGAGCGCGATGGCCGCCGCGAGGCCGCCGATCGGCGCGAGGACCCGGCGCGGGCCGGGCGGGCTCGTGGCCGCGCTCGCCACGCCGAGGCCGGTGAGCGCCGTGCACAGCGGGTGCAGCAGGGGAGTGACGAGCGCGCGGAGCACGAACGTCGGGCCGAGCGTGCCGTCCTGCGCGGCCATGATGAAGTAGGTGACGTTCTCGACCGCCGCGAACCCGAGCGCGACCATCGCCGCGTAGATGACGCCGTCGGTCCAGCCGTCGATCTCGTGCCGGCGGAACCACAGCATCCCGAACAGCACCGCGCCCTTGAGGATCTCCTCGACGAACGGGGCCCCGAACGAGGCGACGACGTACCAGCCCACCTCCTCGCCGAACAGCGGCGCGGTGAGCAGCTCGAGCCCGAGCGTGTTGAGGATCCCCGCGACGAGGGTCGCGATGCCCGCGCCCCACAGGAACGCCACGACGAGCGCGCTCGGCGGCTCCGGCTCGAGACGGTCGAGCGCGAGCACGACCGGCACCCAGATGCCGAGCGGCACGAGCGCCAGCAGGAGGCCGACCGTGAACGTCCCGACCCCGGACAGCGCCGCGAGCACGAGGCCGACGAGCAGGCACAGGCTCGCGACCGCGATCGTCACGATGACGCCGACGCGCGCCCGGCCCGGCGGTCGACCCTCCAGGACCGCGCGCGGGTCGAGCGGCACCGCGGCGCCCGCAGGACCCTGCGGGTGCGGGGGCACCGGCGTCGGCTGCGGGTGCGGCGGAGGGGCGGCGGGGCCGTGCGGCGGGTACGTCACGGGCGGTAAGGCTACGCACCCGGTCGCCGCGGGGAAAGGTGTCCACCGGCGATGGCGCCGAACCCGGGGTCACGGGCGGCGCCGTCGCCCGAACCCGGGAATGTCGCCGGGCTCGGCGCGGGACCCGCCGACGACCCAGGACACGCCGTGCGGGAAGAAGCGTCGGGCGGGCCGGGCCCGCCCGAGAGGGGTGGGCGCGTGCGGGTCGCTAGGCGGCGACGTCGTACCCGGAGCGCACGCCACCCCGGCGGCGCACGGTGGCGTCGTCGGGCACGATCTCGTCCGGCGGGACGACGGCGCCCGGCTCCACGAGCACGCGCCGCCCGACGCGCGCTCCGCTGCTCACCCGGGCGCGGTCGCCGACCCGGGTCTCGGGGGAGAGGCGCACGTTGTCGCCGATGCGGACGTCACGGCCGAGGACGACGTCGCGGTCGATCCAGCTCCCGGCGCCGAGCTGGCAGCCGTGCCCGACGACGGCCCCCTTCTCGACGTACGTGCCCGATCCGACGGGCACGGACTCGGGGACACGGGCGTGCGGCGACACGAGGCCGCCGCCGGTGTGGCGCTCGTAGTGCAGGATCTCGCCGTAGTCGTTCTCGACCTGGACGCGGCGTGCGAGGCGGGCCATGCGACCTCCTCAAGGTCTGTCGGCAGTGGTACTGCTGACATAACGTCGAGGAGGTGCCCAGGATTCCATCGCCGCTGACCTCGAGTGCGGACCCCGTCCGCGCGAGGTAGAGCCGTGGTCGCGTGAGGTAGAGCCGTGGTTGCGCGAGGTAGAGCCGTGGTTGCGCGAGGTAGAGCCATGGTCACCCTGCCCGGCGTCGTCTCACCCTGGTCGCCACGCACTCGGGCGGCCGCAGGGCTCCCGCGTGACCAGGGTTCTTTCTCGGCCGACCAGGGTTCTACCTCGGGTGACCAGGGCTCTATCTCGGCCGACCACGGCTCTACCTCGGTCGACGAGGGTTCCAGCTTGCGGTCGGCGGCCCGAAGGTCCGACGTCAGAGGGGACGGGTGGTGCCGCGGACGACGAGGGTCGTGGGGAGGCGGACGTGGGGTTCGCGGGCGTTGCCCTCGACGAGGTCGACGATGAGTCTCAGGGCTTCGGCGCCCATGCGGTGGATCGGCTGGTCGACGGTCGTCAGGGGCGGGGTGGTGAGCGCTGACTCGGGGACGTTGTCGAACCCGACGACCGAGACGTCGTCGGGCACGCGCAGGCCGAGCTCCGCGGCGACCTCCATGGTGCGGATCGCCGAGAGGTCGTTGGCGGCGAAGATCGCGGTGGGGCGCGCGGGGAGCGACAGCAGCTCGTGCGCGGGGGAGTCGGCGAGGTCGGGGCGGTAGCCGCCGACGCGCACGAGGTCCGGGTCGAACGGCACGCCGGCGTCGGCGAGGGCCTCGCGGTAGCCCTGCTCGCGCAGGCGCGCAGACTCGAGGTCCGGACGTCCGGCGAGGAAGCCGATGCGGCGGTGCCCGAGGGAGAGCAGGTGCTCGGTCGCGGCGCGGGCGCCGGCGAGGTTGTCGGAGTCGACGGTGGGCGGGCCCGAGGGGCCGCGGTGCGGGTCGACGGCGACGACGGGGATGGAGTTGCCCGGCGCGACGACGGTCGGGGTGACGAGGATGGCGCCGTCGATGAGGGTGCCGCCGAGGCGCGAGAGGTAGCGCTGCTCCCACCCGACGCGGTCGTCGCGGCGCAGCCCGCCGGAGTAGGCGAGCAGTTCGTAGCCCGTCCCGTCGACGGCCTCGGAGATGCCCTTGAGCAGCTCGGTCGAGAACGGCTCGAACTCGGCGACGAGGATGCCGATGACGTTCGTGCGGCTGCTGCGCAGGCTGCGCGCGACGATCGACGACTCGTACCCGAGCTGGTCGATGACCTCCTGGACGTGGCGGGAGGTCTCGAGGGCGACGCCGTAGCGGCCGTTGATCACCTTGGAGACCGTCGCGACGGAGACGCCGGCGGTCCGCGCGACGTCGCCGATCGTGACTCTTCCCGTGGAGCGCATGGGGAGACAGTAGCCCGTGCCGCGGTGCCTCGGCGGCGCACCGCCGAGTGCTCGTCCTGGTCGGTGGGCGCGTGGCGGGCTCGCGTGCGCACTCTCGCGCCGGCGCCCGTGGCCGCTCGCCCCGCATCGTATGTAAAACGTTATCGATAACGATTGACACGCCACCCTCTCGTTTGCCAGAGTCGCCCTGGCGGCACCGACGCGGAGCCGGCCTGGCGCGCTCGAGGCAGCGTGCGCCCTGTGCGACTCGACGAAGAGGACGGAACGATGAAGTCTCGGAAGCTCCTGGCGGCGACTGCCGTCGCGATGGCGGGCACGCTCGTGCTCTCGGCCTGCGGAGGCGGGGGCGACTCCGGCTCGGACGACGGCTCGGTCTCGATGACCTTCTGGCACAACTCCACGACCGGCCCCGGCATGGACTACTGGAAGGAGACGGCCGCGGCGTTCGAGGACGAGAACCCCGGCGTGAAGATCACGATCCAGTCGATCCAGAACGAGGACATGGACGGCAAGCTCCAGACCGCCCTGAACTCGGGTGACGCGCCCGACATCTTCATGGCGCGCGGTGGCGGCAAGCTCGCGGACGTCGTCGAGGCGGGTCAGGTCAAGGACCTGACCGACCTCATCGACCCGGCGGTCGAGGAGGCGGTCGGCGGGTCGCTGAGCGCGCTCTCGGTCGACGGCAAGGTCTACGGCATGCCGGTCTCGATCCTGCCCGGTGGCATGTTCTACAGCACCGACCTGTTCGACCAGGCCGGCATCACCGAGACCCCGGGGACGATCTCGGACCTCGAGGCGGCGACCGAGCAGCTCAAGGCCGCGGGCATCGCGCCCATCGCGCTCGGTGCCAAGGACGCGTGGCCCGCCGCGCACTGGTACTACTTCTTCGCCCTCCGGTACTGCTCCCAGGACGCGATGAACGAGGCCGCCGACACGCGGACGTTCGACGACCCGTGCTGGCTCGACGCCGGCAACGCGCTCGCGGACTTCGCGGCGACGGAGCCGTTCAACGAGGGCTTCCTCACCACGTCCGCGCAGCAGGGCGCCGGCTCGTCGGCCGGTCTGCTGGCGAACCACCAGGCGTCGATGGAGCTCATGGGCGCGTGGGACCCGGGCGTCATCGCGTCCCTCACGCCGGACGAGCAGCCCCTGCCCGACCTCCAGTGGTTCCCGTTCCCCGAGGTCGAGGACGGTGACGGCGAGCCCGGCGCGATGATGGGCGGCGTCGACGGCTACTCCTGCTACGTGGACGCCCCGGACGCGTGCGCCGACTTCCTCAACTTCGCCATGTCGAAGGAGTCGCAGGAGGCCTACGCCACCGCGTTCCAGACGCTGCCCGCGAGCAAGGAGGCCCAGGGCGCGGTCGTCGACCCGGCCCTCGTCTCGATCCTCGAGGCGTACAACGAGGCGCCGTACGTCTCCGTCTGGCTCGACACGCTCTACGGCCAGAACATCGGCAACGCCCTGAACACGGCCGTCGTCAACCTGCTCGCCGGCCAGGGCACGCCCGAGGACATCGTCACCGCGGTCAACGACGCGGCCGCCAAGGAGTAACCACTTCCATGAACGTGTCCCAGGGCGAGATCTCGCCGAGCACGACGACGCCCGAGGACAGGGCCGGGGGCGGCGTCACGCCGCCCCCGGCCGCCCCGGTCGCCGCGCGGCGCCCCCCGCGCGGCGGCCGGTGGGCGCAGCGAGCCGAGATCGCCGTGCTCGCCGGGCCCGCGCTCGTCGTCTTCCTGACGTTCGTCATCGTCCCCGTGGTGATGGCGGCGTACTACGGGTTCTTCAAGTGGAAGGGCTTCGGGCCGCCGACGGAGTTCGTCGGGTTCGACAACTACCTCATCATCTTCCGCGACCCCGAGTTCCTCGCGGCGCTGGGGCACAACGCGTTCATCGTCATCATGTCGCTCGTGCTCCAGGGCCCGGTCGCCGTGGTCGTGGCGCTCATGCTCAACCGGCGCATCCGCGGCCGCTCGGTGATCCGCGTGCTCGTGTTCGTGCCGTACGTGGTGTCCGAGGTGATCGTCGGGACGGGCTTCAGCCTCATGCTCGCGACGACGGGCGCCGTGAACGACCTGCTGGAACGCATCGGTCTCGGGTTCCTCACGGTCGACTGGCTCGCCGACCCGGACGTCGCGATCTGGACCCTGATGCTCATCATCACGTGGAAGTACATCGGCTTCGCCGTGATCCTCTTCCTCGCAGGCCTCCAGGGCATCCCCGACGAGCTGGGCGAGGCGGCCGCGATCGACGGCGCGTCGTACTGGAAGACGCAGCGCTACGTGACGCTCCCGCTGCTCGGCCCGACCGTCCGCATCTGGGCGTTCCTGTCGATCATCGGCTCGCTCCAGCTCTTCGACCTCGTCTACATCATCTGGGGCCAGTACGTGGCCTCGACGGCGGGGACGTCGACCATGGCGACCTACATGGTGGCGAACGGCCGCAACGCGGGGAACTACGGGTACGGCAGCGCGGTCGCCGTGGTGCTGTTCCTCATCTCGCTCGCGGTGGCGCTCGTCTACCAGCGGTACGTCCTGCGCCGTGACACCGAGGGCGCGATCACGGAAGGGAAGAAGTGATGGCCACCGTCACCGCGGCGCCCGCGCCCGAGCGCGCCCCCGACGCCCAGATCCCGAAGGAGCCGCGCGGCTCCGGCATCGGCCGGGGCGGTCCCCTGACCTACGTGGTCGCGTGGCTGCTCGTGGGCGTGTGCCTCGCCCCGATCGCATACATCGTGATCGGCGGGTTCCGCACGAACGCGCAGATCACGGCCGACCCGTCGGGCCTGCCCGACCCGTGGCAGATCGAGAACTACGTCGGTGTCCTGACGAGCTCGCTGTTCTGGCAGCAGCTCGGGAACTCGCTCGTGGCCGGGCTCCTCACGACCCTCGGGGTCGTCGTCCTCGGTCTCATGGCGAGCTACGTCATCGCGCGCTACTCGTTCGCCGGGCGCGGGGCGCTGTACGCGCTGTTCGCCGCGGGCCTCATGTTCCCCATGACCGTCGCGATCACCCCGCTCTACATCATGATCCGCTCGCTCGGGCTGATGAACTCGGTAGGCGGACTGGTGCTGCCGCAGATCGCGTTCGCCCTCCCGACGACCGTCATCATCCTCGTCCCGTTCCTGCGCGCCATCCCGCGCGAGATCGAGGAGGCGGCGTCGATCGACGGGGCGAGCCGACTCGGGTTCTTCTTCCGCATGGTCGTGCCGCTGTCCCTGCCAGGGGTCATCACCGTGGGGATCCTCGCGTTCGTCGCGAGCTGGAACAGCTACATGCTCCCGCTCTTCATCCTCAACGACGAGACGTCGTACACGCTCCCGCTGGGCGTGCAGGCGTTCGCGTCGCAGTACTCCGTGGACACCGCCCGCGTGCTCGCCTTCACCTCCCTGTCGATGATCCCCGCGCTCGTCTTCTTCTCGTTGTTCGAGCGGCGCATCGTCGGCGGCCTCTCCGGAGCCGTGAAGGGCTGACCGCCCGCCCCGTCCGCGCACCCCGTCCCTGCCCCGCGCCACGCGCGGGGCAGGGCCACCCATCGAAGGAGAACGGTCCCGTGACCGACGTCGTCCCTGCCGTCCCGACGGCACCCACCGGCTCCACGGAGCCGGCCGTCCAGGCGCCCCGCAGCGCGCGCCCGGCACCGCCGCACCCGCCCACGGTCTCGGAGCGCGTGCGCGCGCTGCACGCCCGCATGACGCTCGACGAGAAGCTCGCGCAGCTCGTGGGCTACTGGCTCGACCAGAACGGCACCGTCGCCCCGATGCAGTCGGAGATGACGGCGGGCCAGCAGGACGGCGGCCGGCTCGCCGAGATCACGCGGCACGGCATGGGCCACTACACGCGTGTCTACGGCACGCGGCCCGTCGAGCCGGCGGAGCGCGCCGCGTGGCTGTGGGCCGAGCAGCGCCGCCTGAAGGCGGAGACCCGGCTGGGGATCCCTGCGATCGTGCACGAGGAGTGCCTCACGGGTCTCGCCGCGTGGAAGGCCGCGACGTACCCGACGCCGCTCGCGTGGGGCGCGTCGTTCGACCCCGCGCTGGTCGAGGAGATGGCGCGCGAGGTCGGGGAGTCGATGCGCGCGCTCGGCGTGCACCAGGGCCTCGCGCCCGTGCTCGACGTGGTGCGCGACCCTCGCTGGGGCCGCGTCGACGAGTGCGTGGGCGAGGACCCGTACCTCGTGGGGACGGTCGGGACGGCATACGTGCGCGGCCTCCAGGACGCGGGCGTGCACGCGACCCTCAAGCACTTCGTCGGGTACTCGGGCTCGCGTGCCGGGCGCAACCACGCGCCCGTGAGCGCGGGCCCGCGGGAGCTCGCGGACGTCTACCTCCCGCCCTTCGAGATGGCGGTGCGCGACGGCGGCGCCAGGTCGGTCATGGCGTCCTACGTCGACGTCGACGGCGTGCCGCTGCACGGCAGCACGGAGTACCTCACCGAGGTCCTGCGCGAGCGCTGGGGGTTCGACGGCGTCGTGGTCGCCGACTACTTCGGCGTCGCGTTCCTCGAGGTCATGCACCGCGTCGCGGCCGACCGCGGCGAGGCCGCGGCACAGGCGCTCGAGGCCGGCCTCGACGTCGAGCTGCCGACGGGCGACGCCTACCTCGCGCCGCTCGCGGAGCGCGTGCGCTCCGGCGCGCTCGACGAGGCGTGGGTCGACCGCGCCGTCCTGCGGCTCCTCAACCAGAAGGAGGAGCTCGGCCTGCTCGACCCGGCCGCCTACGCGGAGGAGCCGCCGACGGCGGTCGACCTCGACACGCCGCGGCAGCGCGCGACCGCTCGTCGCCTCGCGCAGGAGTCGCTCGTGCTCCTCGCGAACGACGGCGTGCTGCCGCTCGTGCGCGGGCGTCGCGACAGCGCTGACGGCGCGGCGTCCGCCCCGCGGCGCGTCGCCGTCGTCGGGCCCAACGCGGACTCGTCCGAGGCGCTCATGGGCTGCTACTCGTTCGTCAACCACGTGCTCGCGCACCACCCCGGCACCCCTGCGGGCATCGCGTTGCCGACCGTCCTGGAGTCGCTGCGCGACGCGCTCGCCCCGACCGGCGCCGAGGTGACGTACGCCGTCGGCTGCGCGATCGACGACGACGACGTCTCCGAGATCCCCGGCGCGGTGGACGCGGTACGCGCCGCGGACGTCGCCGTGGTCGTCGTCGGCGACGAGGCGGGCCTGTTCGGGCGCGGCACGGTCGGCGAGGGCAACGACGTCGAGTCGCTCGAGCTCCCGGGCGTGCAGCGGCGGCTCGTCGAGGAGGTCGTCGCCACGGGGACGCCCGTCGTGCTCGTGCTGCTCACCGGTCGCCCGTACGCGATCGGCTGGGCGCTGGGTGACGACGCGGGGACGAACGGTGCGACGGCCGGTCGTCCAGCCGCCGTCGTGCAGGGCTTCTTCCCCGGTGAGGAGGGCGGGCGTGCCGTCGCGGACGTGCTCGTCGGCGCGGTGAACCCCTCGGGCCGCCTGCCCGTGTCGCTGCCCCGTGCGGGCGGCGCGCAGCCCTACTCGTACCTTCACCCGGTGCTCGGGGGGCCGTCCGACGTGACGTCGACCGACCCGACGCCGGTGCGGCCGTTCGGGTTCGGGCTGTCGTACACGCAGTTCGCGTACGCGGACCTCGAGGTCGACGCGACCGTCGCGACGGGCGGGACGTTCCGCGCCGTGGTCACCGTGACCAACACGGGCGCGGTGGCCGGGACGGACGTCGTGCAGCTCTACGCGCGCGACGTCGTGGGCTCCGTGCCGCGTCCCGTCGCGCAGCTCCTCGGGTACGCGCGCGTCGACCTGGCCGCGGGCGAGTCGCGTCGCGTGACCTTCCGCGTCCCGACGACGCGCCTCGCGTTCTCCGACCGTCGCCTCGTGCGCGTGGTCGAGCCGGGCGACGTCGAGGTGTGGGTCGGGGCGCACGCCGGCGCGTTCGACGCCGCGCCCGGCACCGACGACCTCGGGTCGACGACCGGCGGCGCGATCGTCAACGAGTCGGCACCGGCCGAGCGCCGGGTCGTGCCCGGTGCGGCGACGGCGCGCGCGACGCTCGCCGTCTCCGGGACGGTGCACGAGGTCACGGCCGCGGACGAGCGGCTCGTCGCGGTCGAGGTCTCCGAGCGGGTCGAGGCGGGGGAGCGCGCATGACCCTCGTCCCGAACCCGATCCTGCCCGGCTGCTTCCCCGACCCGTCGGTCTGCCGCGTCGGCGACGACTTCTACCTCGTCACCTCGACGTTCGAGTACCTGCCCGGCCTGCCCGTGCTGCGCAGCCGGGACCTCGCGACGTGGGAGCACGTCGGGGACGTCGTCGACCGGTCCGGTCAGCTGGACTACGACGGCATCCGGTCGTCGGGCGGCCTGTACGCGCCGACGCTGCGTCATCACGACGGCACGTTCTGGCTCGTGTGCACGCTCGTGGACCCGGAGGACGACTCCCGCGGCGGCAACTTCGTCATGACCGCGACCGACCCGGCCGGGCCGTGGTCCGACCCGGTGTGGCTGCGCGACGAGGACGGCGAGCGGGTCGCCGGGATCGACCCGTCGATCTTCTTCGACGACGACGGCCGCGCCTGGCTGCACGGGACGCGGCTCGCGGCGGAGCCGGAGTGGTTCCACCAGACCGAGGTGTGGGTGCGCGAGCTCGACCTCGCGACGCTCACGCTCGTCGGCCAGGAGCACGTCGTGTGGACGGGCGCCGTGCGGGGCGCGGTGTGGGCCGAGGGGCCGCACCTGTACAAGGTCGACGGAACGTACTACCTGCTCGCGGCCGAGGGCGGCACGGACTTCCACCACGCGGTGTCCGTCGCGCGCGCGTCGTCGGTCACGGGGCCGTACGAGGGCAACAAGGCCAACCCCGTGCTCACGCACCGGCACCTGGGCCGCGGCGTCGACGTCGTCGGCGTGGGCCACGCCGACCTCGTCCAGGCGCTCGACGGCTCGTGGTGGGCCGTGCTGCTCGCGATGCGCGTCTACGGCGGCTACCACTACCCGCTCGGGCGCGAGACGTTCCTCGTCCCCGTCGTGTGGGAGGACGGCTGGCCCGTCCTCGCGCCCGGCGAGGGGCGCGTGCCCGACGCCGTGAAGGTCCCGTTCGCGAGCGCGGCGGCCCGGCCGGCGATCCAGGGCGGGGCGAGCGGCGTCGTCGGCCCCGACGACCCGCGCTGGACGGCGGTGCGCGCCCTGCCCCGCGACGTCGCGACCCCGGCGGGCGAGGGCTGGGACCTCCCGGTGCGCCCGGCGACGCTCGCCGAACGGACCGCGCCGGCGTTCCTCGGGGTGCGCCAGCAGCACCGCGACGTCGACGTGACGGTCACGCTGCGCGTGCCGGACGCCGCGGGGGAGCGGGCGGGCGTCGTCGTGCGCCAGTCGGAGCGCGACCACGTGCGGCTGCTCGTCGAGGGCGGGCCGGGGGGCTCGCGGCGCGTCGTGGCCGTGCACCGACGTGGCGGCACGGACGAGGTGGTCGGCGAGACCACGGTGGTTGCCGCACCCGGCGAGCCGGTCGCCGTCGGGCTGCGCGTGCGCGGGCAGGACTACGGGCTCGTCGCCGGTCCGGCGGGGGACGAGTCCGGTGGCTCGCTCGAGCGCGTCGCGACGGTGGACGGCCGCACGCTCGACAGCGCCTCGGCGGGCGGGTTCCTCGGGCTCTGGCTCGGGGTGCACGCGACGAGCGAGGGCCGGCGTGCGACGTCCGTCGTGCGCGTGGAGCGGTTCGCGTACGAGCCCGTGGGCTGACGCGGCCGTCCCGCGTGCGGGACCGTCCGGCGGGGCTACGGTCGGGGCATGTCGAGCGAACGGACGCGTACCGAGGTGGACCTGCTGGGACCGAAGGAGGTCCCGGCGGACGCGTACTACGGCGTCCACACGGTGCGGGCGATGGAGAACTTCCGGATCTCGGGGACGACGGTGAGCGACGTCCCCGAGATGGTCCGGGGCATGGTCATGGTCAAGAAGGCGTCTGCGCTCGCGAACAGCGAGCTGCGCACGATCCAGCGCGACGTCGCCGACGCGATCGTCGCCGCGTGCGACCAGATCCTCGACCACGGGCGGTGCCTGGACCAGTTCCCCGTGGACGTGTTCCAGGGCGGTGCGGGCACGAGCGTCAACATGAACACCAACGAGGTCGTGGCCAACCTCGCGCTCGAGCTCGCCGGGTTCGAGAAGGGCCGCTACGACGTCATCAACCCCAACGACCACGTCAACCGGTCGCAGTCGACCAACGACGCCTACCCCACGGGCTTCCGGCTCGCGGTGCACGAGCTCGTCGGCGCGCTCCAGGGTGAGGTCCGACGGCTCGAGCGCGCGTTCGACGAGAAGGCGTCGGAGTTCGCCGACGTCCTGAAGATGGGCCGGACGCAGCTCCAGGACGCCGTCCCGATGAGCCTCGGCCAGGAGTTCGCGGGGTTCGCGGTGAACGTCGGCGAGGAGATCCGACGCCTCGAGGTCGCGGGCGAGCTGCTGCTCGAGGTCAACCTCGGCGCGACGGCGATCGGCACCGGGCTCAACACGCCGCCCGGCTACCCGAAGGTCGCGACGCGACGCCTCGCCGAGGTGAGCGGGCTCCCGACGGTCCCGGCCGAGAACCTCGTGGAGGCGACGTACGACAACGGCGCCTACCTCGCGGTGCACTCCGCCCTCAAGCGGCTCGCGGCCAAGCTGTCGAAGATCTGCAACGACCTGCGCCTGCTGTCCTCGGGGCCGCGCGCGGGGCTCGGGGAGATCAACCTGCCCGAGCTCCAGGCCGGGTCGTCGATCATGCCCGCCAAGGTGAACCCGGTGATCCCCGAGGTCGTCAACCAGGTGTGCTTCAAGGTCATGGGCAACGACGTGACCATCACCCACGCGGCCGAGGCCGGGCAGCTCCAGCTCAACGTCATGGAGCCGGGGCTCGCGCAGGCCATGTTCGAGTCGCTGCGCCTGCTCACCAACGCGTGCGTCGCGCTGCGCACCAAGTGCGTCACGGGCATCACCGCGAACGTCGAGGTGTGCCGCCGCCACGTGCTCGACTCGATCGGCATCGTCACGTACCTCAACGAGATCATCGGCCACCGCAACGGCGACCTCGTGGGCGCCGAGGCGGCGCGGACGGGCGCCTCCGTGCGCGACGTCGTCGTGGCGCGCGGCCTGCTCACGCCGGAGGAGGTGGACGCGGTGCTCACGACCGAGAACTTCCTGCGCCCGCGCTACACCGGCCGCTACTACGCCCCCGACGAGCGCGGCCTCCCCGTGGGTGGGGACGAGGGCGAGGCGTCACGCGTCGTGGAGTCCGACGACGCCACGGGCGCACCCCCAGAACCCGAGGCCTGACGCCGAGATCGACCTGCCCGTCGCCGGCCGGGTCGCGGGCCGGCACCGGGTCACGACCCCGCGAGGGCGCGCACCGCGCGCTCGATGGCGGGGCGCAGGTCGAGGCCGGGGTCGACGGTGAGCCGGTGCAGGAGCAGCCCGTCGCCGAGCGCCATGAGGGCCCGGGTGGCCGGGACGGGGTCGGCGATGCCGACGGCGGCCACGATCTGCTCGGTCCACCGCTCGAACGCGCGGCGCTGGCGACGCAGCGGCTCGCCGAGCTCGGGGTCGTCGGAGAGCTCGAGGAAGAGGGCGTAGCGCGCCCGGGTCCGCGCCGCGAACGGCCCGGACTGCGCCTCGGTCATGGCGCACAGCCCGTCGACCAGTGCGTCGACGCTCGTGATCGCCGGCATCGCGGTCACGTCGAAGTCGGCACGCTCCTGCTCGGCGATCCGGTCGACCACGCCGGCGAGGAGGGCACGGCGGGTGCGGAACCAGTTCGACGTCGACCCGGGCGGGAGGCCGGCCCGGCGGTCGACCCGCGCGTGGCTCAGCGCGCGCACGCCGTCCGCTCCGAGCACCTCCACGGCCGCGTCCAGCGCTCGTTCTCGGGTGGCTGCGGCCATGGACTCCCTCTCGCGACCGATCTACTATGAACATAGTAGTCGCTTGCACGAAGGAGTCGCCATGACTACGCCCCAGCCCCGCACCCCCCTTCCCGCCGGCGCCGCCGCATGGTCGCCCCCGCTCCCGGACGCACCGGGCTTCGACCACCTCGTGGTCGAGACGCCCGGCCTGCGCACCCACGTCGCGACCATCGGCGCCGGCGACCCGGTCGTGCTGCTGCACGGCTTCCCCGAGCACTGGTGGCAGTGGCACGAGGTCGCTCCCGTCCTCGCCGCCGCCGGCCACCGCGTCCTGTGCCCGGACCTCCGTGGCGCCGGGTGGACCGCCGCGGACGACCCGCGGATCGAGCGCGAGACCCGGCTCCACGACCTGCTGGCGCTCTTCGACGCACTCGGCGTCGAGCGTGCCCACCTCGTCTCCCACGACATGGGCGCCATCACGGCGATGCAGCTCTGCTACGACCACCCTGAGCGCGTCCGCACCGCCGTGCAGCTCTCCGTCCCGCCGGGCTTCTTCACCTTCAGCCCGCGGCTGCTGCCGGCCTTCCAGCACCTGCCGCCGTTCATCTGGCACCGGCCGGGCGCCTCGCTGCGCGGGACGTTCTCCGCGCGGTATGCCGCCCGGCCGATGTCCGCGGCGACGGTCGACGCGCACCTGGCCCCGTTGCGCCGGCCCGAGATCGACGCCGCGGTGCGTCCGCTCACCCGCCGGATGATCCTGCCCGAGGCGCTGCGCATCATGCGGGGTGCCTACCGTCGTCGTCGGCTCACGGTGCCGACGCTGGTCGTCTACGGCCGGCGCGACTACCCCACCACGGAGGAGCTCATGGGCCGCATCTGCCGCCGTCCGGAGCGCTACGCGGACCGCATCGAGTTCGCCTGGGTCGACGACGCGGCGCACTTCATCACCGACGACGCCCCGGGGCCGGTCGCGGAGCTCGCGCTCGACTGGTTCGACCGGGCCGCGTGACGGACCGATCCTCCGCGCCACCAGATCGACCCGTACGCCCGAGGTCGGCCCCCGGGAGGTCGACCTGGCGACGGGCGGGCCGACCTCGCGTCACGACCGCACGCGTACCGCCCGGAGGGCGACGCCTACCGCCAGCACCGCCGCTCCCGCCGCGACGCTCGTGAGCGGGAGCGTGGCGACGAGCGTGACGCACCCCAGAGCGCCCAGCACCTGCAGCGCGCGCGGGTACAGCCTGTGCGGGGCGGTCTGGCGCAGCGCGGACAGGTTCGCCACGAGGTAGTACACGAGCACGCCGAACGACGAGAACCCGATCGCCCCCCGCAGGTCCGTCGTGAGGACGAGCGCCACGACGACCGCCCCGACCGCGAGCTCGGCCCGGTGCGGCACCCGGTGCACGGGGTGCACGGCCGCGAACCACCCGGACAGGTCGCCCGTGCGCGCCATCGCGAGGCCCGTCCGGCTCACGCCCGCGAGCAGGGCGAGGAGGGCGCCGGCGCTCGCGGCGACGGCACCGACGCTCACGACCGGGCCGGCCCACGCCCACGACCCCGCGGCGACCGCGTCGGCGAGCGGCGCCGTGGACGCCGCGAGCCCGTCCGGCCCCAACACCGCGAGCAGGACCACGGCCACGACCGCGTACAGCACGACGACGGCCCCGAGCGACACGAGGACCGCGCGCGGGATCGTGCGGCGCGGGTCGCGCACCTCCTCGCCGAGGGTCGCGACGCGTGCATACCCCGCGAACGCGAAGAACAGCAGCCCGGCGGACTGGAGGACGCCGTACCAGCCGCCGTGCGCGCCGCCGGGGTCGAGCACCCCGGACCACGCGGGCGCCGTGCCCGCGAGGCTCGCGACGACGGCCGTCGCGATCGCGAGGAGCGCCACCGCGACGATCACCCGGGCGAGGCGCGCCGTCCGCGTCACGCCCCGGTAGCCCACGGCCGTGAGCAGCACGACCGCCGCGGCGGCGACGGGGCGCTCCCACCCGGGAGGGGCGGCGTAGGCCGCGAGCACGAGCGCCATGGCCGCGCAGCTCGCCGTCTTGCCGACGACGAACCCCCACCCCGCGAGGTAGCCCCACCAGGGGCCGAGGTGCTCGCGCCCGTACACGTACGTGCCGCCCGACGTGGAGTGCTGCGCCGCGAGCTGGGCCGACGACGTCGCGTTCGCGTACGCGACGACCGCCGCCAGACCCAGGCCGACGAGCAGCCCCGTCCCCGCGGCGGCGGCTGCCGGGGCGAACGCGGAGAACACGCCCGCACCGATCATCGACGCGAGCCCGACGATGACCGCGTCCGTCGTGCCGAGGCGTCGCACGAGCGAGGGTTGGCCCGGGGTGGTGGTCACCCGGACAGCGTGCCAGGGCAAGGTGTCCGGGAGGTGTCGACGCCCGTCCCGGCCAGTGGTCGGCGCGCCGTCCGGGAGCGGGTACAGTTCCCGCCGGCGTCGTCGTGCTGCTCGTCCGGCGCCGCGCACGACGTCGCGCGCAGCCCGAGGGCGAGCCCGCCGTCGACGGAGACCGGCCGGACGACGCGACGCCCGCCGACGACGGAGCGCGCCCGCTGAGGACGGAGCGCCCGCGGACGAGGAGCCGGAACCGGTGAAGGCGTAGCCCTCAGGGCGGTGAGACGCGAGAAGTGGCCTCCCGGAACACGCACCGAGGGGCCACTTCTCACCTCTCGTCCGAGGGCGGCGCGCGGTGACGGCATGCCGGCCAGGTGGGCGTCCACCGAGGTCGCGGTCACGACGGCCGGGTGCGGGACGGGCGTCCCCGGCGCGGTGTTCGTCAGGTGCTGCTCGCGGCGGACGCCGGGACCTGGGGGACAATGGGTGCCAGCACTGCCTGCCAAGACGAGGAGTACTCCGTGCCCCAGGGAACTGTCCGATGGTTCGACGCCGACCGAGGGTTCGGCTTCATCGACCTCGGGAACGAGGCGGAGGACCTGTTCGTCCACGCGTCGGAGATCGTCGGCGAGGACGGGCCGAAGCAGCTTCGCGAGGGGCAGGCCGTCGAGTTCGAGGTGGGCGAGGGTGACCGCGGCCCGCAGGCGCGCCGCGTCCGCGTCACGGGCGACCGGGCCGCCGACGCGCCGCTGGGCGTGCTCGGCACCGTCGCCTGGTACGAGCCGACCAAGGGGTACGGCTTCGTCACGCCCGACGGCGACAGCGCCCAGATCTTCCTGCACAGCTCGGCCATCGTCGGGGGCGGCGTGGTCTCCGAGGGCCAGCGGGTCGCGTTCCTCGTCGTCGAGGGGGAGAAGGGCCCGCAGGCGGACCACCTGCTCCCGCTCGGAGCACAGGCCGCGCAGCCCGCGACCGACGGCGCGGACGGCACCGTCTCCTGGTACGACGACGTCAAGGGCTTCGGCTTCGTCGTCCCCGACGGGGGCGGCGACGACGTCTTCGTGCACGTCAGCGCCCTGGGCCGTGGGCTGACCGAGCTCGCCGAGGGCGCGCGCGTGACGTACGACGTCGTCGCGGGCGACAAGGGGCCGAACGCCCGCAACGTGCAGCTCGTGCGCGGGTCGCGGGGTGCCCGGCCGGGAGCGGACCGCGGTCGTCCGGGCCGCTCGGCGAGCTCGGGCCGTCCCGCGTCGGGCAGGCCCGCGCGCGCAGGGGAGGGGACCGTCGCGCGCTACGACGAGGACCGCGGCTTCGGCTTCATCACACCCGACGCCGGGGGCGAGGACCTGTTCGTGCACGTCTCCGTCCTGCGGGACGAGACGTTCCTGGAGGAGGGCGACCGGGTCCGGTTCAGGATCCGCCAGAGCGACCGCGGGCCGCAGGCCGACGACGTCGAGCTGCTGTAGGGCCGGGGCCCTCCGGGGCGGTGTATTGCCCTGGAAGGTGGCGGGAGCGGTCCCTAGGGTCGTGGAGATGAACGCCCAGGAGATCCGCTCGGCCTATCTCGAGTTCTTCGCCGCACGAGGGCACGCCGTGATCGAGCGAGCGCCCCTGGTGCTGCGCGAGGATCCGACGACGCTGTTCACGGGTGCCGGGATGCAGCCGCTGATGCCCTACCTGCTGGGCGTCCGCGAGCACGACGCCGGACCCCTCCTGGTCGACTCGCAGCCGTGCGTGCGGGCGCAGGACATCGACGAGGTCGGGGACCGGCGGCACACGACCTTCTTCGAGATGCTGGGCAACTGGAGCCTGGGGTCGGCCGACGTGGAGCAGCAGGTCCGCTGGTTCGTCGAGTTCCTCGCGCACGTCGGCGTCGACCTCGAGCGCCTGTACATCACGTGCTTCCGCGGGTCGCCCGAGCACGGGATCCCTCGTGACGACGACGCGGCGCGGGCCTGGGTCACGGTGCTCGCGGAGCACGGGATCGCGGCTCCGCTCGTGGACGTGGGATCCCGTGCCGACGGCGACCGTGACGGGATGCGCGGCGGTCGGGTCTTCCTCTACGACGCCGAGGAGAACTGGTGGAGCCGGGGAGGGGGCCTGGACGGCACCCCCGTCGGCGACCCCTGCGGGCCTGACTCGGAGGTCTTCTACGACCTCGGCCCCGAGCACCACGACCCGTCGACCGGTGAGCCGCACCCCGCGAGCGAGGGCGGGCGGTTCGTCGAGATCGGCAACCAGGTGTTCATGCGCTACCGCCGCACGGGCGAGGGGTTCGTCCTCCTCGACGAGCCGAGCATCGACTTCGGGGGCGGGCTCGAGCGCATCGCCGCGGCCGCCCTGGCGACCTCCGACGTGTTCGACGTGAGCCTCCTGCGCCCGCTGGTCGACCGCCTCGAGGCGCTCAGCGGTCGCACGTACGAGGACGACCCGCGCCCGTTCCGCGTCATCGCGGACCACGTCCGGGCCGCGACGTTCCTCGCCGCCGACGGGGTGCGCCCGAGCAACAAGGCGCACGGGTACGTCCTGAGACGGCTCGTCCGCCGGGCCGTGGTGCACGCCGTCCGGCTCGGGCTGGAGGAGCGGTTCGCCGACGACCTCGTCGCCGTCGTGGCCGAGGTGTACGGCGACACGTACCCGGGCCTGGTCGAGCAGCGCGAGGAGCTGAGCACGGTCCTGCGTGACGAGGAGTCGCGCTTCCGTCGCACGGTGCACCGCGGGCTCCGGGAGCTCGAGAAGCTCCGGGGCACGACGGCCACGGGTGAGGACCTGTTCGTCCTCGCGGACACCTGGGGCTTCCCCGTCGAGCTGGCGGTCGACGAGGTCCGCCGCCGCGACATGGCTCTCGCCCCGGACTGGCGGGAGGGCTACGCGCTCCACCGCGAGCGCCAGCGGGCACGGTCGCGCGCGGCCGCCACGACGCGGGAATAGTTCGCCTCGAGTGAAGGTTGAGCCTGGTGGACTCAAGTTCTGGCGGGCGGGGTTGCGCGCGAGCGCACCGCGTGCCTACCTTGAGTGAAGCAGACTCAACCCGGTGTGTCCGGGCGCGCGTGCGCCGTCGGGCACCCCATCCACAACGGAGGCAGCACACATGGCACGAGCAGTCGGGATCGACCTCGGCACCACCAACTCGGTGGTCGCCGTCCTCGAGGGCGGAGAGCCCACCGTCATCGCGAACGCCGAGGGGTCGCGCACGACGCCGTCGGTGGTCGCCTTCTCCAAGACCGGCGAGGTCCTCGTCGGCGAGGTCGCCAAGCGTCAGGCGGTCACGAACGTCGACCGCACCATCAGCTCGGTGAAGCGCCACATGGGCACCGACTGGTCGGTGGAGATCGACGACAAGAAGTACACCGCGCAGGAGATCTCCGCGCGCATCCTGGGCAAGCTCAAGCGCGACGCCGAGGAGTACCTGGGCGAGCCCGTCACCGACGCGGTCGTCACCGTCCCGGCGTACTTCAACGACGCCGAGCGCCAGGCGACCAAGGACGCCGGGCAGATCGCGGGCCTCAACGTGACGCGCATCGTCAACGAGCCCACCGCGGCCGCGCTCGCGTACGGCCTGGAGAAGGGTAAGGAGGACGAGCTCATCCTCGTCTTCGACCTGGGCGGCGGCACGTTCGACGTCTCGCTCCTCGAGGTCGGCAAGGACGAGGACGACTTCTCCACGATCCAGGTCCGCGCGACCTCGGGCGACAACCGCCTGGGTGGCGACGACTGGGACCAGCGGATCGTCGAGCACCTCATCAAGCAGGTGAAGAACAGCTCGGGCGTCGACCTGTCGAAGGACAAGATCGCGCTCCAGCGTCTGCGCGAGGCCGCCGAGCAGGCGAAGAAGGAGCTCTCGTCCGCGACGAGCACCACCATCTCAATGCAGTACCTCTCGATGAGCGAGAACGGCCCCATCCACCTGGACGAGAAGCTCACGCGCGCCCAGTTCCAGCAGATGACGCAGGACCTGCTCGACCGGACGAAGGCCCCGTTCCACAAGGTCATCTCCGACGCCGGCGTCTCCGTCTCCGACATCGACCACGTCGTGCTCGTGGGTGGCTCCACCCGCATGCCGGCCGTGACCGACGTCGTCAAGGAGCTCACGGGCGGCAAGGAGCCCAACAAGGGCGTCAACCCGGACGAGGTCGTCGCCGTCGGCGCGGCTCTCCAGGCCGGCGTCATCTCGGGCGACCGCAAGGACGTCCTGCTCATCGACGTGACCCCGCTGTCCCTCGGCATCGAGACCAAGGGCGGCGTGATGACCAAGCTCATCGAGCGCAACACGGCCATCCCGACCAAGCGCAGCGAGATCTTCTCGACGGCCGAGGACAACCAGCCGTCGGTGCTCATCCAGGTGTTCCAGGGCGAGCGCGAGTTCGCGCGCGACAACAAGCCGCTCGGCACGTTCGAGCTGACCGGCATCGCGCCGGCCCCGCGCGGCGTGCCGCAGATCGAGGTCACCTTCGACATCGACGCGAACGGCATCGTCCACGTCGGCGCGAAGGACCGCGGCACCGGCAAGGAGCAGAAGATGACCATCACGGGTGGCTCGGCGCTGCCCAAGGAGGACATCGACCGCATGGTCAAGGAGGCCGAGGAGCACGCGGCCGAGGACAAGAAGCGTCGCGAGGAGGCGGAGACCCGCAACCAGGCCGAGGCGTTCGTGTACTCGACCGAGAAGCTCGTCTCCGAGAACAAGGAGAAGCTCCCGGCCGACGTCGTCACCGAGGTCGAGGCCGACATCGCGTCGGTCAAGTCCGCGCTCGAGGGCGAGGACGCCGACGCCGTGAAGACCGCGCACGAGAAGCTCGTCGCGTCCTCGCAGAAGATCGGCCAGGCGCTCTACGCCTCGGCCGAGCAGGAGCAGGCCGCCGGCAACCCCGGCGCCGCGCAGGACGACGCCACCGCCGCTGCGGGCGCGACGTCCGCTCCGGACGAGGACGTCGTCGACGCCGAGATCGTGGACGACGAGGACGACAAGAAGTGACGTCCCCCGAGGACCGGGGCCCCGAGGAGCAGGCCGGGCGCGAGCCCGGCCAGGGCCCCGAGGACAAGCCGTTCCAGTTCACCGACAAGCGCAAGGTCGACCCGGAGACCGCCCAGCCCCGCCCCTCGGGCGAGGCCGCGGCCGGGTCGGCCGGTGACGACGCGGAGACGGACCCGCTCGCGGGCCTCGACTTCGAGCCGTCGGACGAGGCCGAGGTCGACGCGGCCGTCCTGGCCGCGAAGGCCGAGGCGGCCGAGCACCTCGACGCGCTCCAGCGCGAGCGGGCCAGCTTCACGAACTACCGCAACCGGTCGCTGCGCGACCAGGAGGCCGCGCGCACGAAGGGGATCGAGGACGTGCTCACCGCGCTCCTCCCGGTCCTCGACGACATCGACCGCGCGCGGCAGCACGGCGAGCTGACGGGGCCGTTCGCGGCGATCTCCGACAAGCTCGACCAGTCGCTCGAGAAGTTCGGGATCGAGCGCTACGGCGCGGTCGGGGACGAGTTCGACCCCACCGTCCACGAGGCGCTCATGCACCAGCCCGACCCCGAGGCCACCGTCACCACGGTGAACCTCGTCATCGAGCCGGGCTACCGGATCGGGGAGCGGATCGTGCGCGCCGCGCGCGTCTCGGTCGTCGGCCCCGAGTAGGCCGGACCACCGGAGACCCCCACGTGCCCCGACGGCGCGGCGCACCTCCCGCGCGGAGGTGCGCTCCGCCGTCGGGCACGCGAGGATCACCAGCAGCAGCAGCACGACGACAGCAGCGACGACACGAAGGACCAGGACCACGACCACCGACAGGAGGGAGGCGCCGTGACCGGACAGGACTGGATGGAGAAGGACTTCTACGCCGCGCTCGGCGTCCCCAAGGACGCCGACGACGCCGCGATCAAGAAGGCCTACCGCAAGCTCGCGCGCAAGTACCACCCCGACCAGAACCAGGGTGACGCGAGCGCCGAGGCGAAGTTCAAGGAGATCGGCGAGGCGTACGCCGTGCTGTCGGACCCCAAGGAGCGCGAGCAGTACGACGCGATCCGGGCGATGGCGGGCGGGGGCGCGCGCTTCTCCGCGGGCCCCGGCGGTGCCGGGGGAGCGGGCTTCGAGGACGTGTTCGGCGGCATGTTCGGCGGCGGGGGCCCGGGTGGCACCCGGGTCCGGTACTCGACCGGTGGCCAGGGTGGCGGGTTCGAGGACATCCTCGGCTCGATGTTCGGCGGTGCGGGCGCGCAGCAGTTCGGCGGCGGACCCCGCCCGCGGGCCGGCGCGGACGTCGCCGCGGCCACGACCCTCCCGTTCCGCCAGGCGGTCGAGGGCTCGACCGTGACGTTCACCGTCGACGGCCGCAGCGTCACCACCCGCATCCCGCCGGGCGTGCGCGACGGCCAGAAGATCCGGCTGCGCGGCAAGGGCCGCCCGGGCATGGCCGGCGGTCCCGACGGCGACCTCGTCGTCACGGTGCACGTCACCCCGCACCCCGTCTTCTCCCTCGACGGCACCAACCTCCGCGCGACCGTCCCGGTGACGTTCGCCGAGGCCGCGCTCGGGGCGACCATCAGCGTGCCCACGCTCGACGGCTCGACCGTCAAGGTCAAGGTGCCGGCCGGGACGCCCTCGGGGCGCACGCTGCGCGTCAAGGGCCGGGGCGTGAAGACCGCGAAGGCGACCGGCGACCTGCTCGTCACCGTCCAGGTCGCGGTGCCGCAGAAGCTCTCGAAGGCCGCCCGCGAGGCGGTCGAGGCGTTCGCCGCCGAGACGGACGGTCAGGACGTGCGCGCCGACCTGGTCCGCCAGGCCGCGGAGTGAGGGAGGCCGTGATGGCCTACCAGAAGACTCGTCACCCGTCGGTCGGCGAGGACGCACGGAGCGCCGCCGGACGGGCTCCCGGAGGTGACGTCGACCAGGACGCCCCCGTCCTCGTCATCTCCCAGGCCGCGGCGCTCGCGGGCATGCACCCGCAGACGCTGCGTCAGTACGACCGCCTCGGCCTCGTGGTGCCGCGCCGCACCGCGGGCCGGGGACGGCGCTACTCGCTGCGCGACGTCGCGAAGCTGCTCGAGGTGCAGCGGCTCAGCCACGACGAGGGCATCAACCTCGCGGGCATCCAGCGCATCCTCGCGCTCGAGTCGCAGGTCGAGCGGCTGGAGCGCCGCATCGAGGCGCTCTCCGCGCGCGTCGAGCCCGGCGGCCGGGTGTTCGCGGCCGCGGCGAGCGGCGACGTCGTCGTCGTGCCGCGCGGGCGCAGCGTGCGCCGCGGGGTCGAGGAGGCGCTGCGCGAGACGCTCGTCGAGCACGGCGAGGCGCGTGCGCTCGTCATCTGGCGGCCCCGGCCCGACGACGCGGGGTCCTGACCTCGGCCGTCCCGCCCGGGTCTCAGCTCCGGCGGGCCTCGCGCGCGACGAGCGCCGCGGCGGCGGGGACGAGCGCGACCTCCGGGGGATCCAGGCCCGGGTCCGCGGCGCGGGTCCGCGCGGCGGCGTCGAGGTGCCGCAGGAGCACCGGGTCGGCGAGGTGGAGGAACGCGTCCAGCAGGACCCGTGCGCCCGGCGCGAGCTCGTCGTCCTCGTCGGCGGCGACCTCCGCGAGGACGACGGCGGTCACGGCGAGGTCGAGTCCGGCCGGTCCGAGCCGGGCGTTCGTCCAGTCGAGGACGGCCGGGCCGTCCGCGGTGAGCACGACGTTCGCCGGGTGCAGGTCGAGGTGCACGACGCACGGCGACCCGGAGGGCGCGTCGAGGGCCGCGAAGGACGGCGCGGTGAGCGCCGCGTACGCGGGCTCGTGCGGCGCCGGGGGCGGGACGGCGTGCAGCGCGTCGTGCAGCGCGACGAGGGTCCGGGCCGATCCGGCGAGCGACGTCCGCCCGCCGAGGATCGACTGGAGGAGCGTCGGGCCGCGCAGGAGCTCCATGGTGAGGTCGCCGTCCGTCGCGGCGTCGACGCGCGGGGCGGGGAAGCCCGCGGCACGCACGTGCCGCATGACCTCGGCGGTGCCGACCGTGTCGGCCCCCGAGCGCGAGCGCCGCAGGACGCGGTCGGCGCCGACCGCGTACAGGTCGGCGTCGGCACCCGAGAACAGCGGCGCGCCGAGCGAAGGGGCCATGAGCCGACGCTACGCCTCTCCCGCCCTCCTGACGAGGGTCGGGGCATCGGCCCTGGTCACGCATTTCCGCAAGAATGTCGTGCGCTAATACGGCGCTATTCCTGCATTTCTTAGCAAGGCCTTCCTTGCTATACATCGCGGAATTCCGGGAATACCGTGGACACGGAAGCCCGGCCCCCGAGGGGTCCTCGGAGAACAGGAGATCGCGATGAGCAGCCTCACGGAGATGCCCCAGGTCGTCGAGTGTTCCATCGACGGCTGCGGCTACAACCACGACCACGGGTGCCACGCCGGCGCCGTGACGATCGCCGGTCACGCGGGCGACGCCGAGTGCGCGACCTTCATCCCGCTGGGGACCAAGGGCGGTCTCGAGAAGGTGCTCGCGCACGTCGGCGCCTGCCAGCGCACCGAGTGCGTCCACAACTCCTCGCTCGAGTGCTCGGCCCCGTCGATCCGCGTGGGCGCGGGCGCGTCCGGCGAGGACAAGGCCGACTGCCTCACCTTCACCCCGCGCTGACGCCGACCGCGGACGCCCCCCGACACGACACGCCCCGGACCACGCGCTCACCCGCGTGGCCGGGGCGTCGTCGTGCGGTCAGCGCTGGAGCGCGTCGAGGAGCTGCACGGCGGCGGAGTGGGTGCGGGGGAGCGGTTCGAGCCAGACGCGGGGCGGTCGGCGCAGGATCGCCGTGACTCCCAGCGCGAGGCCCGTGCGCTCGATGTTGTGGCGGAGCACGGTGCGCAGGGTGTCGTCGTCGGCGCCGCGCTCCCCGAGCACGACGAAGAGCCCGTTGCCGAGGGAGGCCATCGGGTGGCCGTCGCCGAACGTGTGCGTGAGCGCGCGGCCCATCGCTGCCGACCGCGCGAAGCGCTGCCACCCGGTCAGGTGGTCGAGCGCGACGTCCACGACGAGCAGGCCGTGCGACGCCGCGGCGTCGACCCCCGCGCGCTGCGCGACGCCGTACGTCTCCCGGAGCCGTTGGACCAGGTACTGGGACGTCGCGAGACCGGACTCGGGGTCCATCACCTCGGGCGTCACGGGCGTCGCCTCGTAGCCGTCGGACCACCCGACCGCGACCGCGCGGAGCAGGTCGGTCCCGGGCTCGCGGTCGTGCGACCGGTACAGGCACACCACGTCGTCGATGGCCTCGCCGATCCCGACGCCCGCCTCGGCCCGCACGCGGCCGAGCCGCTCGGCGGCCGGTGCCCCGTCCCGCCCCTCGCACAGCGCCTCGGCGAGGGCGTCGACGGCAGGGTGGTACCAGTCGCCCGGTCGCAGCCAGACGCTCTCGGCGCTCGCGCGACGCCAGCGCTCGCGCACGGCGTCAGGAGCGGGCACGGTGTACCCGTGGAGGTGGTCCATGTAGATGAGACGGGCGAGCGGCCGATCCATGACGCGGGTCGGCGAAGGAGTTTCCGGGACGCCGGGTTCGGGGTGAAATCGGGCGAACAGGGACGACTCCGGCCGTTACCGTTCCGTCGTCGGAAGCCCTCTGCCCTGAAGTTGGACGGGCGTCTACTATGGCCACCGTACGCCTCGGAGCGGGGCGGTCTCCGGGGCGGGTGACATGACGCAGGCGCAGGAACGGGTGTGGAGCGAGGCGTTCAGCGACGCCGAGCTCATCACAGCCGTGCGCGAGGGCGACACGAGCGCCTACGGCGCGCTGTACGAGCGCCACGCCGCCGCCGCCCGCACGGTCGCGCGCCAGTACGTCCGCTCGACCGCCGACGCCGACGACGTCGTCTCCGACGCGTTCGCCCGCACGCTCTCCGTGCTCCAGGGCGGGGGCGGCCCCGACGTCACCTTCCGCGCCTATCTCTTCACGGTCGTCCGGCGCCTCTCCTACGACCTCGTCAACGGCGCTCGACGCACCCAGCCGACCGACGACGAGCGCACCTTCGAGACCGCGTTCGGACCCATGGCGTCCACGGAGGACCCGACCCTCGAGGGGTTCGAGCGCTCGACGGTGACGCGCGCCTACCAGGACCTCCCCGAGCGGTGGCGCGCCGTGCTCTGGTACACGGAGGTCGAGAACCTCTCGCCGGCGGACATCGCGCCGATCCTCGGCCTCACCGCGAACGGCGTCTCCGCGCTCGCCTACCGGGCGCGCGAGGGGCTGCGGCAGGCGTACCTCCAGCAGCACCTGACGTCCGTCCCCGCCGAGGAGTGCCGCACGGTCAACGCGCTCCTCGGCTCGTACGTGCGCGGCGGGCTCGCCAAGCGCGAGACGGCGCGCGTGGAGTCTCACCTCGAGGGCTGCGGCGAGTGCCGCGCGCTCGTGCTCGAGCTGGGCGACGTGTCGCACGGCATGCGCGCCGTCATCGCCCCGCTGGTCCTCGGCGTCGGCGCGCTCGGTCTCGTCGGGACCGCCCTCCCGACGTTCGGCGGCGCGGCCGTCGCCGGAGGCGTCGGTGCCGCCCTCCAGGGTTCGTCGAGCGGGGGCGCGGGATCGGCGGGCGGGTCCGCTGCCGCAGGCGGCTCCGGCGGTGCGGGCGCGAGCGCCGGCGGAGGCGCGGCCGGGACCGGTGCCGTCGGTGGCGCGGGTGCCGCTGCAGGCGCGGCCGGTGGTTCCGGCGGTGCGGTCGGGGCGGGAGCGGCGTCCGTCGGTGGCGCAGCGGCCGCGGCCGGCGGTGCGGCGGCCGGCGGCGGCGCGCTCGCCGCGGCCGGTGCCGGCGGCCTCGTCGCCCTCGTCACGTCGGCGCCGCTCGCTGCCGCGGCCGTCACGGTCGGCGTTCTCGCGGTCGCCGGGCTCGGCGTCGCGGGCGCCCTCGGCGTGTTCTCGCCGGAGCCCGCACCCACCCCGACCGCACAGACCTCCCCGTCCCCGTCCGAGTCGCCGACGCCGTCCACGGGGACCACGACGCCGGACCCGACCACCGACCCGACGTCGCCCACGAACATCCCGCCCGCCCCGACCGACGGGACCGCCGCCGGGGCGAGCGACACGACCGGGACCGGCGGTGGCTCGCCGACGGACGGCACCACGCCCGTCGGGTCGACGCCGGGCACCACGACGCCGGGCGGGTCCACCGACCCGGGCACCGGCACGCCGACGCCCCCCGACCCAGGGACCGGGACGCCCGGGCCGACGGACCCGGGAACGCCCGAGCCCGCCCCGGCGACCCTGGACCTCGCGCTCGGTGCGGACGTCGTCCTCGTCGCGCGACAGCCCGCCGACGTCCGCATGACGGTCTCGAACTCCGGAGGGCGCGCGGCGCAGAACGTCGCCGTCGAGGTCGACCTGCCACCGGGCGTCGAGACCGTCAGCTCGGCGCTCGTCCCCCGGGGCACCTCGTTCGTGCCTGCGCTCCGGACGGCGGCGCTGCCCTGCGGGCCGACGGCCGGTGGCGGCACGCTCACGTGCGCCATCGGCGCGCTCGCGCCCGGAGAGGTCCGAGACCTGGTCGTCACGGTCACGGCCCGGGGCGGTGGCGCCTACGAGTTCCCCGCGCGCGTGACGGCGGACGGGCTCCCGACGGTCAGGACCAGCCTGAAGCCGCCCCCGCTCGAGTACGTCGGCACCGAGGTCCGGCTGGACGAGGAGCGCGTCTCGGTACCGGCGAACCCGGGGGTCACGCCGCTCACGCTGACGGCGACCAACACAGGCGACCGGGCCGCCCGCGGCGTGAGCTTCACGGTGCCGCGGTTGCCGGAGGGCTTGTCCGTCCGGCCGGCGAGCGACGCGTGGACGTGCACCACCCAGGACTGGTCCCGCTCGCTGACGTGCGAGCGCGACGTCCCCCTGCCGGAGCCCACGCGCGGTGCGGGAGCGGGGCCCGAGGTGAGCCTCGACCTCGAGCTCAGGGCCGACGGGAGCTACGTGCCGTCCGCCCGGCAGGAGGCGGACGGGTCGATCCGCGTGGAGCCGGCCTCGTTCCCGGTGCAGGTGCGCGCGGGCAGCGCGAGCGCGGGCGTCACCGCGGAGCGGACGATGAGCGCGGCGGTGCCGCTCGCGTGGCTCGGCGCCGAGGACGTCCACGTCCGTGCGGAGAACGTCGGCGGCGAGGTGCGGTACGTCGCGGAGGTCGTGAACACGACCGGGGCCCCGGTCACGGTCGACGTCGTCGTACCCGACACCCCCGCGTGGTCGGACGCCGAGGTACCGGGGCGCACGAGCGTGGACGAGAAGGCCGGACTGACGGTCGACGTGAACGCGGCCGCGGTCCCCGAGAGCATGATCCTCCTCACCCAGGAACGGCTCCTCGCCGGCGACCCGGTTCCCGCCCGGCCCGCGAGCGACCTCGCTCTCACGCTCCCACCGCAGGCGATCGCGCCCACGGCTCCGGCACCGTCGGTCGGGCAGTGCGTGTTCGACCCCGCGACGGACACGTCGTCCGCGCCCGTGCGCCTGACCTACGACAACTCGGCGTCGACCCTGCCGGTCGTGTTCTCCGTCGACGGCCGGCCGGGCCTGACGGCGACGGTCGCGGGCGGGGAGACGCAGGTCGTGGACCTGCCGCGCGCCGGGGCACAGGCCGCCGCCTACACGGTGCGTGCCGACGGCCGCGAGCTCGGCACGCGCACGGTGGGCGCCGTCGACTGCTTCGAGTGGTCGGTGACGGGCAGCGCGACGGCGCGCTGGTCCGCGGAGACCCGGTCGGTCGTGGTGCAGGGCGAGCTCCGCAACGGTCACGCGGCGACGACGCTGCGCGTCACCATGGACGGCGGTGCGCTGGGCGTCACGAAGGCGGTGGACGTCGCACCGGGCGAGAGGGTGACGCTCACGCTCGACACCGGATCGCGCGAGGTGGCGGCCGGCAAGGTCGTCCTCCACGCGACACGGCTCGACGGGTCCGGGCGGTCGCACTCCGTGACCGCCTCGTACGACGCGGTCCGGCACGCACCCGCCGTGGGCTCGCCGGTCGTCGGGAAGTGCGTGCTCGACCCGAAGACCGAGCTGTCCTCCGCGACGGTCTCGCTGCGGTACGACAACACGCGCTCGACCGTCCCGGTCGTCTTCTCGGTCGAGGGGCGCGAGGACCTGAACCGGACCGTCGACGGCGGCGCGGCCGTGACGGTCGACGTGCCCGGAGGCGTGGCCCAGTCGCTGCTGCGGCTCGCGGTGCTCGCCGACGGCGCGCCGCTCGCCAGCCACGACGTCCCTGCCGTCGACTGCTTCGACTGGAAGAAGGTCGCGCACGCGGCCGACGCTGAGACGTCCTGGGCGGTGGCTCCCGGGACCGGCGTCGGCACTTCCGTCGTGACCGGCACGTTCCACAACCCGTACGCCGCGACGACGCTCCGCGTCGGGATGTCGACCCCGCACGGCGACGCCGCGCCGGTCGACGTCGCGCCGGGTGCCGAGGCGACGTTCACCGTGGACGCGAAGGCGCTGTCCGTCCCCGCCGGGACGGCGACGTTCACGGTCGAGCGCGCGGCGCCGTCGGGCCCGGGCGGGGAGGCGGTCGAGGCCCGCTACGGCGCCCTCGAGTACAGCCCGGAGTGGGCCCGGTCCGCGACGGTCGACGCGCGCTGGCAGGACGGCTCGGTCAAGCTCGTCGGCACGCTGACCAACGACTCTCCGGAGACGATCGACGTGGTCATGTCGGCCGTCGGCCACGGGGACTCGGCACCCGCGCGGCAGGTCGCGCCCGGCGCGACCGCGACGTTCACCGTGGACACGCGCGCGCTCGACGTGAAGCCCGGCTCCGTCACGTTCCGCCAGTCGCGAACCGTGCTCGGCACGACCTTCGCGGACGCACGCCTCACGGCGAGGTACCAGGGCGACCGGTACCAGCCCGACTGGACCGCCACCCCGACGGTGGTCGCGCAGTGCGCCGCCGGGAGCGACGGCGTCGTCCTCTCCGTGACCCTGCGCAACGACTCGCCCGAGGCGATGCACGTCGTCGCCCGCACGCCGTTCGGCGACCGCGACCTGGGCGACGTCGCCCCCGGCGCGAGCGTGCGCGAGGACGTCGCGGCGGACGCGCTCGCCGTCAAGGCCGGGAAGGTCGAGCTCGAGCTCTCGCGCACGGTGCTCGGGGTGTCGTTCACCGAGACCCTCTCGGAGCACTTCGACGCGGTCGACTGCACGGTCGAGGCGCCGACGGCGAGCCTCGTCCTCGGCGACCCGTACTACGACGCCCAGCGCGGCCACTCGTACCGCCCCGTGTCGATCCTGCTCGACAACTCCGGCTCGAACGTCCCGGTGACGTTCCGCGTCACGGGGCAGGCCAAGGGCGAGTGGACCGTCGCGGCCGGGGAGCGGCGCACGGAGGGGCTCGGTGAGGCGCCGTGGTCCGGGGCGTCCTACGTCGTCCACGCGGGCAGGTGGACCGGGCAGCTCAAGGTCGACGACTTCAGCGCGGCCCCCGCCTGCTACCCGGAGTGGGAGGCGGGCGTCTGGTACGACCACGACGCCGAGGTCTCCTACCGTGGCTGGAACTACACGGCGCGCAACGCCAGCGTCCTCGTGCGACCGGACCGCGACCCCCTCGGGCTGTTCTGGCAGCGCGGTTCGCGCTGCGGCGAGGGCTGACGGACGTCGTCGCCCCGGACGGCCACGCCGGCGGGGTGGGGCGGTCCGGCTACGGCAGGACGTCCGCGAGCGCGTCGTCGACGGGCTGGTCGCCGCCGACGAGATCGAGCACGAGGCCGGCCGACCGCGGTTCGTGGAGGACGGCGGCGAGCACGAGCGCGACGTCGTCGCGCGTCACGTCCGACCTCTCGCCCACGGCAGCCCCGGGCTTGCGTCGCTTGCCGCGCGGCTTGTCGCCGTCCCCGACGGGCGCGAGCGCGACGAGGCCGACGCCGGGGTCGTCGGTGAGGTGCCCGGGCCGCACGATGGTCCAGGCGAGGTCGGTCCGCGCACGCAGGTCGTCCTCGGCTGCTGCCTTGGCGCGCAGGTACGCCCAGAACACGTCGTCGACGTCGTCGGGCCGCTCGTCGGCACGCGCCGCCTCGACGCCGCGGGAGGAGAGGAGCACGTAGCGTCCGACGCCCGCGCGCTCGGCGGCGTCGGCGAGCAGCGCGGCGCCGGCCCGGTCGACCGCGTCCTTGCGCGGCGCTCCGCTGCCGGGACCGGCGCCGGCCGCGAACACGACGGCGTCCACGCCCTCCAGCTCGAACGACACCGCGACGGCGTCGTCCTTCTCGAGGTCGATGAGGGCGACGTGCGCGCCCAGCTCGGTGAGGTCCGTGATCTGCGCGGCGGACCGCACGAAGGCGACGACGTCGTCTCCGCGCTCCACCAAGGTTCGGGCCAGGCGACGGCCGACCTGGCCGTGACCTCCCGCGATGACTGTGCGCATGGGCCGAACGTATCGCCGTGGGGGCGTCCGCGCCCGGCGAAGCGGCGTCGGCCGGGTGCCTCGACGGCGTGCCGGCGGGCCGGGCCGGGCGGGGGTTGCGCTGCCGGGCGCGTGGTCCCCCACGTACCCCCACGTCGACCGCGGCCCGGCAGCGCTGGTCCTCAGGCGGCGTCCCCCGTGCCGCCGAGGACGACGGGGGTCTGCGGGTCGAACCGGTAGCCGAGCCCGCGGACCGTGGTGATGACGTGCTCCAGCCCGAGCTTCTCGCGCAGGCGGCGCACGTGGACGTCGATGGTGCGGCTGCCCGCGGCGACCTCGTGGTCGGCCCACACGGTCTCGAGCAGCTCGGCCCGGGTCACGACGCGGTGCGCCGTGCGGGCGAGGTAGGACAGGAGCTCGAGCTCCCGGAACGTCAGGCGCGCGGACCGGCCCTCGACCGTGACGGTGCGGCCCGCGGGGTCGATGACGACGCGCGGCACGGGGGAGAGCGTCGCGAGCCGCTCGCGGAACGCCGCGATGTCCTGCACGGGCGACGACGTCGCGGTCGTGGGCTCGGCGAGCGCGAGGGCCGTGTAGGTCTCGGCGCTCGGCAGCCAGTCGCGGGCGAGCTCACCCAGAGCCTCGGCGAGCTCGACGAGCTGTGCCTGGGGCTGCTCGCCCGGCGCGGCGTCCACGCCGACGTAGAGGACGAAGCCGGGGTTGCGGCGGGGCGCGGCGTCCGGCGCGACCGTGGCGTGCGGCGCGGCAGGGCGCTGCGGTGCGAGGGTCCGGGGTGCGGCGGCGCGCGTCGAGGTGCGGCGGGCGGGGCGGGTAGCGGTGAGCGTCATGGGTGGCTCCGGGTGCGTCGGGCCGACGGCGTCGCCGGGGAACCGGCGGGTCGGCAGGGGTCGAGGGCTGAACCGAGGTGCGGGAGAGGGTTCAGGCCTGACAACAGACGCACATGACCGCGCCCGGGAGCGCGCCGGACGGCGCGCTGGCGGGACGGGTCGAGGTGCTCACGGGAGCGAGCATGGCAGCGCACCGCGCGGTACGCCAAGGGGAGCGCGGGAACTTCTCAGCATGCGGAACGGCCGAGTCTCGCGTTCCGGGCTCGGGGGCCGACG
This sequence comes from Cellulosimicrobium sp. GQ32, assembly GCF_059758455.1. NCBI lineage: Bacteria > Bacillati > Actinomycetota > Actinomycetes > Micrococcales > Promicromonosporaceae > Cellulosimicrobium > Cellulosimicrobium sp. GQ32. Next base: position 86,599 of record NZ_JCAXEP010000006.1, read on the forward strand.
GCGACCGGCGCGGCCGGGGTCGGCCACGCGTGTCCGCACAGGTGGGAGGCTGTCAGACGACGCCGTAGAGGCGGTCCCCGGCGTCGCCGAGGCCGGGGACGATGTACGCCTTCTCGTTGAGGCGCTCGTCGACCGCGGCGACCACGAGCTGGACGTCCACGCGGTCGCCGACCGCGTTCTCCAGCACCTGGATCCCCTCGGGAGCGGCGAGCAGGCAGACCGCCGTGACGTCGCGCGCCCCGCGCGCGAACACGTAGTCGATCGCTGCCACGAGCGTGCCGCCCGTCGCGAGCATCGGGTCCAGGAGGAACACGTGCCGACCCGTGAGGTCGTCGGGGAGGCGGTTCGCGTAGGTGACCGCCTCGAGCGTCTCCTCGTCGCGCTGCATGCCGAGGAACCCGACCTCCGCCGTCGGCAGGAGGCGCGTCATGCCCTCGAGCATCCCCAGGCCCGCGCGCAGGATGGGGACGACGAGGGGGCGGGGCTCCGCGAGGCGCACGCCGACCGTCGTCGTCACCGGCGTCTCGATCTCGTGCGGCTCGACCCGCACGTCGCGCGTGGCCTCGTAGGCGAGCAGCGTGACCAGCTCGTCGACGAGGAGCCGGAACGTCGGGGACGCCGTCTCCTTGTTCCGCAGGACGGTCAGCTTGTGGGCCACGAGCGGGTGGTCGGCGACGTGCAGGCGCATGGCGACAACGGTATCCGACCGCGGGACCTCCCGTACCGCCCGGTAACCGGCCGGGTCCGCCAGTTGTCAGGGCTGCACCGGTCTATAGCCTGGTGAGGCGCTGACGGCTCTCCGTACGTACCGCAGAGCGGTCAGCACCTCGTCGCGGCCTGGCGCGACGAGCCGCTGACACCTCGGAGGTCCCGTGCCCGACGACGTCGCTCACCTGCCGTGGGCGGACGGGACGTTCCCGCCGGCCACGGTCGCGGCCCGCCGCCAGGTCTGGGACGCGCTCATGGGCCTCGCGCTGCACGAGGCGACCCACGCGCTCGCGAGCGACGACGTGCCGGTGGGTGCGCTCGTCGTCGGGCGGGACGGGCGCCTGCTGGGCGTGGGGCGCAACCGGCGCGAGGAGACCGGCGACCCGACCGCGCACGCCGAGGTGCTCGCCCTGCGCCAGGCCGCCGCGACGCTGGGCGAGTGGCGGCTCGAGGGGTGCACGCTCGTCGTCACGCTCGAGCCGTGCGTCATGTGCGCCGGGGCGCTCGTGCTCGCGCGCGTCGAGCGGCTCGTGCTCGGCGCGTGGGACCCCAAGGCCGGCGCGACCGGCTCGGTGTGGGACCTCGTGCGCGACCAGCGCGCCAACCACGCCGTCGAGGTGGTCGGCGGAATCCGCGAGGACGAGTGCGCCCACCTCCTGCGCGCTTTCTTCGCCGCCCAGCGCTGACGGTCACCCCCGCACCCCGCCGAGCACGACATGAGGGTCGTCATCGAGCGGATGACGACCCTCACGTCGTGCTCGACGCGGGCTCGTGTCGTGCTCGTGCTCGGCGTCAGTGCGGGAGCGACTCCGCGAGCGTCGTGAGGGTCTCGGTGGTGCCGGCGTCGACCTTGAGCGTCGCGAGCGGGTCGCCGCGCGTCCAGCCGCGGTTGACGATGACGACCGGCTTGCCCGCCTTCGCCGCGTGCCGCACGAACCGCAGCCCGCTCATCACCGTCAGTGACGAGCCCGCCACGAGCAGCGCGTCGCCCTCGTCGACCATCGCGTACGCCCGGTCGACCCGCTCCCGCGGCACGTTCTCCCCGAAGTACACGATCTCCGGCTTGAGCACCCCGCCGCAGAACTCGCACGGCGCCGGGCGGAAGTGCGACGTCTGCTCGATCACGGCGTCCGCGTCCGGCGCGATCTCCACGTCCGCGACGTCGCCGATGCTCTCGATGAACCCCGGGTTGAGCGCCGTCAGCCGGTCGGCGAGGTGCTCGCGCGAGATGACGCGCCCGCACTGGAGACAGATCACGCGGTCGTAGCGGCCGTGCAGGTCGATGACGTTCCGGCTGCCCGCGTCCTCGTGGAGCAGGTCCACGTTCTGCGTGATCAGCCCCACGAGCACGCCCGCGTCCTCCAGTCGCGCCAGCGCGCGGTGGCCCGCGTTCGGCTGCGTGCGGTGCACGTGCTGCCAGCCCACGTGGTTGCGCGCCCAGTAGTGGCGCCGGAACGCCTCGTCCTGCACGAACTGCTGGTACGTCATCGGGTTGCGCGGCGGCGAGTCCGGGCCGCGGTAGTCCGGGATGCCCGAGTCCGTGGACAGACCCGCGCCCGTGAGCGCCGTGACCCGCAGCCCGCGCAGGAGCCGCACGGCGTCCTCCGCCGTCCCCAGCGGCGGCGCCGGCTCCGTGCCCGACGGCGGCGGCTGGCTCGGACGCCACGCGAGCCGCGAGGTCAGGGTCGGGACGGCCGACGGCGGCAGGTCCGCGGAGGACGTGGCCACGTGCGCGGGGGACGCGGTCGAGGGTTCGGTGGAGTCGCTCGGGTACGGCGCGGTCGGGTCGGTGGGCACGTCTCCCACGGTACGACGGTGCGCGAGGTAGAGCCGTGGTTGCGCGAGGTAGAGCCGTGGTTGGCCGAGGTAGTGCCGTGGTTGGGCGAGGTAGTGCCGTGGTTCTTGGGCTCGACGGCGTGTGGTTGCGTTGGGTGGTCGGGGTGGGTGGTGGTGCCGCGTCTACCATCCGCCGCTCGTTCCTCGCGGCTCCCGCCAGGCCCGCCACGACGCGGCACCACCACCCACCCCGCCCGGCGTCGTCTCGGCCCGGTCGGTGCTCACCCGGGCGACCGCCCGTGGTGCCGTCTTCGCCTCGCCTCGCCTCGCCTCGCCTCGCATGCCATGCCATGCCATGCCGAAGGCCAGCGCAGTCCTGGCCGAGCCCGTCAGCCCGCCGTCGTGCGAGAGACGAGCTCACCGCGGTGGGCGATCGACCGTCGTCGAGCACGCGCCGGGTTGCGCTGGACGCGAGCACGGCACGACTGTTCGAGAAGGGCTCTACCTCGCGCGACCAGAGCTCTACCTCGCGCGACCAGGGTTCTACCTCGCGCGACCAGGGCTCTACCTCGCGCGACCACGGTTCTCCCTGGCGCAACGGGGGGTCTACCTGGCGCAACCGGGGCTCTACCTCGCGGGACCAGGGTTCTACCTCGGCGGGCGGTGCTCTGCCCGGTGGCCGTGGTGGCCACCGGGCAGGGTGGTCGGGTCCGTCCGGCGTCGGGTCAGGACTCGGTGGTGCCGTCCTGGGTGCCCGGGCGGCCCCCGCCGGTCCGGCCGCCCATGCCGCCGCCGGTCCACTCGCCCGCGACGGCGGTCACCGCGCCCGCGGGGGTGGTCACCGTGTAGGTCTCGCCGGCTGTCACGTCGGGCGTGGAGACGACGACGTTCGCGGTGTCCTTGGTGACCGCGTACTCCGTGAGGACGGTGCCGTCGGCGGTCGCGACCGTGACGGTGTCGCCCGCGCTCGCGGACACGTCCGCCGCGAGCCAGCCCTGCTCCGAGTCGGTCGACGGCACGACGACCATGCCCGCGCTGCCCGCCGCGAGGAGAGACCCGCCGCTGATCGTGAACGTGCCGTTGACGTCCAGCGCGCCGTTGCCGTCGTTCGTCGGACCCTGGACGACGATCTCGCCGCCCGTGACGGTGAGCGAGCCGTTCGAGTCGATGCCGTCGCCGCCGGCGTCGACGGTGAGGGTGCCGCCGGAGATCGTCAGCGTCGAACCGTCGTCGGTGTCCATGCCGCCACCCATGCCGCCGCCGGGGCCGCCCTGGGGCATCTCCGTGCCGTCGGGGAGCTCGCCGCCCTGCGGAGGCTCCGGCATCTGGCCGTCGGACGGCATCTCCGGCGGGGTGCCGCCGGCCGCGGCGCCGTCCCGGGGCTCGGGCGTCGTGCCGTCCGCGGACGCGGTCCCGTCGGGCGCCGACCCGGCCGCGGCGTCACCGTCGGTCGAGCCGTCACCGTTCGTGGAGCCGTCACCAGCCGTCGAGCCGTCGGCGCTCGTCGCGCCATCGGCCGCGGTCGCCGTCTCGTCGGTCGTCGACCCCACGGTCGCGTTGAGGCCGTCGTCGCTCGCCGTCACGTCGGCGTCGCCGCCGGAGATCGTGATGGCTGCGCCCTCGATGCCCTCGACGGACGTCGTGACGGTGAGGTCGCCGCCCGAGACGGTGACGTCCCCGTCGGCGTGGACGCCGTCGTCGCCGGACGACAGCTCGACGGTCCCGCCCGAGACGGAGACGGCGCCGTTCGAGTGCAGCGCGTCGTCGGCGGCGTCGACCGTGACCGCCGCGTCGTCGCCGACCACGACGCCGACGTCGCCCTGGAGGCCCTTCGCGGAGGCGTCCTCGGCGACGGTCGCGCCGGCACCGCCCGCGGCGGTCACGGACAGCGCCCCGCCGGAGACGATCACGTCGGTGACGGCCTGCACACCGTCGTCGCCCGACGCGACGGTGATCGTCCCGCCGCGCACGTCGACGAACCCGAGGGTCTCGTCGCCGTCCTCGGTCGACTTCAGCCCGTCCTTCGCGGCGGTGACGTCGAGGGTCCCGCCCGTGACGACGAGGTAGTCCTTGCCGCGGATCCCGTCGTCGCCCGCGTCGACCGTCAGCTCGCCGCCCGCGACGACGAGGCCGTCCTTGGAGACGATGCCGTCGTTCGCGTGCGACGTCACGGTGAGCGCCCCGTCGCCGCCGATCAGGAGGTCGGCCGTCGAGAAGAGCGCGCCGTCGGGCTCGCCGTCGGCGTCCTGGGCGGAGTACGTCTCGGCGTCGGTGAGGCTGTTGCTCGACCCGTCCGCGAGGACCACGGCGACCTTCTCCGCGTCCTGCACGTTCACGGCGGCGTTGGTCGTCGAGGTGATGTCCGCGCCGTCGAGCACGAGCTGGACCAGCCCGTCCTCCGCGGTGTCCACGACGACCTGCCCCTCCAGCGTGCCGCTCAGCACGTACGTGCCGGGGGCGGTGATCGTGACGGTCGAGCCGTCGACGGTCACGCCGTCGCCGTCCGACGTCGCGGTGTCGCCGTCGAGCGCGACGGTCTCCGCGGAGGACTCGTCGTACGCGAGGTCGCCGTCGTCCACCGTCACCTCGGCGTTGTCCGCGCGGGCCTCGTCGGGGGTCAGCCCGGCGACGGCGTCGGAGACGACGCTCGCGGTGGTCGTCGCGTTCGTGTCGGTCGAGGCGGTGTCGGTGGTCGCGCTGCTGCCCAGCACGGAGCAGCTGGCGAGGACGGCGGCCGCCGCGGCGGCGGTGAGAGTGGTCAGGGGTCGGCGGATGCGCATCAGAGGCTCCTGTCGTCGTGCCCGGGGGTGCAGGCGGGAGGGGTCGTGGTCCCCGCGGGCGCTGTCGCGCCGGGGGAGGGGGAGAGGTGGCGGCGGATCACGCGCCGCCACGGTCCGTCGGGCAGGTCGGGGCGCAGGAGCGCCAGGCCGGTGCCGTACTTGGAGAGCCGCTCGGGCCGGTGGCCGTGCCGCCACAGCAGGCGGTCGAGGTCCGACGGCGTCGAGCCGCCCTTCGTCTCGACCACCACCAGGTGCGGGACGGACCAGGAGAGCGGCGCGTGCGCGCCCGGCTGCTCGAGCTGCCACGCGAGGCCGGTGTCGACGGTGGCGCGCGCCGCGCCGTCGGCCCGGGGGAGCAGGAGCGTCGTGCGGCGGTACCGCGACACGAGGCCGGGGGCGAGCGCGTGCTCCGGGACGCCGTCGATGCCCTCGGCCGCGAGAGTCCGGCCGACGAACGTGCGGCCCGCGCCGAGCGCCGTCGGGCACTCGTCGTGCGCGACGCGCTGCTTGAGCGTCGTGCCGCGCGCGGCGCGGGTCTTGACCTCGAGGAAGCTCGTGCCCGAGTCCAGGTAGGTGCGCGTGCGGACCTTGAACCGCCGACGGCGTCGCGTCGCCGTGAGGCGGAACGACGCGAGGTCGGGGGTGTCGAAGTACACCGACTCGTACGCCGAGCTGCGCGCGCCGTCGATCTCGAGGACGCGGGCGGCGGTCGCGCGGGCGAGCGCGTCGAGGACCTCCACGGCGTCGTCGACCGGGAGGACATACTTGCGGTCGACCCGGGTGAGGAGCGCGGCAGCGTCTACGAGCTCGTCCAGGCCGATGCCGTCGAGCGGGTAGAGGACGGCGCGGACGCGGTCGTCGGCCGTCACGGTCCGGGGGCTCACGCGCGCACCCCGGTCCGCTCGGGAAGTGCAGCCTGTGCGGTCGCCCGGGTGAGGGGCGCGGAGGGTGCGGCCTCGCGCGAGGCCGGGAGCGCGGCGTCGGGCACGGGGAGGGGTGCGGCAGCCGCCGGGGTGGGCACCGCCGTCGCCCGACGGCGGGCACGCGGCTCGGTGTAGCGGACGTCCACCCAGGTGGTGTCGTTGACGAGGTCGAGGCGCTGGACGCTCACGCCGCGGACCTCGGCGCCGAGGAGCTCCTCGAGGTAGCGGGTGAGCTCGGCGCGGTCGGTGAGGGCGCGGTCGACGACGACGGTCTGGCTCTGCGCACGGCGCAGGACCCGCGGGTGGTCGACGACGGCCATCACGCCGACGACGAGCGCCATGCCCGCGAGGGACAGCCAGCCGGTCGTCGCGCCGAGGCCGCCGAGGAGGCCGAGCGCGAGGGCGGCGAAGTAGTAGGCGACCTCCGTCTGCGACAGCTCGGTCGAGCGGAGCCGGATGATCGACAGGACGCCGAAGAGCCCGAGCCCCAGCCCGGCGCCGACGCTGCTCGTCGCGAGCGTCGCCGCGACCGCGAGCACCCCCACGTTCACGCCGAGGTACGCGACCACGAGGTCGCGCCGGCGGTGCCGGGGGAAGTAGAGGCCGAACGCGAGGACGGTGACCGCGACGAGGTCGACGAGGTACAGGACGGGCTGGGACACGAGGCCTCCGGGTGCCGGGGCGCTGGGCGCCGTGGTCGAGGACGTTCCCATTCCGCCGGGGGAGTCTGTGCGGTCGCTGTGGAGGGCACGGGGTGCGTGTATGAGTCCCGTTCGGCCGGGCGTCGGCCGGAGCTCACGCGGGCCGCAGCGGCGCTCGCGGCCGCGTGACCGGGGTCACGGCCGCGCGCACAGGGGGCGATGTTAGCCTCACCTAAGTCACCGACGAGAGGTTGTCATGTCGACCACCACCGCGCCCGCACCGCGGCGCGCCCGCCCCCAGACGGTCCTCGAGGTCCTCGAGACCGCGTGGCTCTCCCCGCACCTCGTGCGCGTCGTCGCCGGGGGCGACGGGTTCGCCGCGTTCACGACGAACGAGCACACCGACAAGTACGTCAAGATCTACTTCGCCAAGCCTGAGCTCGGGCTCGAGCCGCCCTACGACCTCGCGGCGCTGCGCGAGACGCTCGCGCCCGAGGACGTGCCCGTCACCCGCACGTACACGGTGCGGTGGGTCGACGAGGCGGCGCAGCGGCTCGCGATCGACTTCGTCGTGCACGGCGACGAGGGCCTCGCCGGGCCGTGGGCCGCACGCGCCAAGCCGGGCGAGCGCATCGTCCTCTCCGGCCCCGGCGGCGGGTACGCGCCCGACCCGGCCGCCGACTGGCACCTGCTCGCGGGCGACGACTCCGCGCTCCCGGCGGTCGCCGCCGCGCTCGAGGCCATGCCGCGGGACGCCGTCGGGCACGCGATCCTGGAGGTCGGCTCCGAGGCGGACCGCCTCCCGCTCGAGGCGCCCGCCGGCGTCGAGGTCACCTGGGTGCCGCGCGGCGACGCGCCCGCCGGGACGACGACGCTCCTGCCCGACGCCGTCGCCGACCTCGCGTGGCGCGCGGGCCGCGTGCACGTCTTCGCGCACGGCGAGCGCGAGGCCATGAAGGCCCTGCGCCGCGTGTTCGCGGAGCGCGGCGTCCCGCGCGCTGACCTGTCGCTCTCCGGCTACTGGGCCTACGGCCGCGCGGAGGACCGCTTCCAGGCGGAGAAGCGCGAGCCCGTCGGCCAGATCTTCGAGGACTGAGGAGTTCCATGCACCGCACCGCACGCACCGTCCGCACCCGCCGCACCCTCGTGGGTGCGGTCGCCGTCGCGACGCTCGCCCTCACCGCCGCCTGCTCGGGCACCGACTCGGGCGGCGACGCCGACCAGGGCGACCCGTCGCCGTCGGACGCCGAGAGCGCCGAGGCGTTCCCCGTCACCATCCCCACCGCGTTCGGCGACGTCGAGATCCCCGAGGAGCCGGAGCGCGTCGTCGCCCTCGGCTGGGGCGACGCCGAGACGGCGCTCGCGCTCGGCGTCCAGCCCGTCGGGGCGAGCGACTGGCTCGCGTTCGGCGGCGACGGCGTCGGCCCCTGGCTCGACGGCGCGTACGACGAGTCGCCCGAGATCATCGGCACGCTCGAGCCGTCGTACGAGCAGATCGCCGTGCTCGACCCCGACGTCATCCTCGACGTGAAGTCGTCCGGCGACCCCGAGCGGTACCAGCGGCTCTCCGAGATCGCCCCGACCGTCGCCATCCCCGAGGGCGGCGAGGCCTACCTCACGCCCATGGAGGACCAGGTCGGCATGATCGCCGCCGCCCTCGGACGCAGCGAGGCCGGCGACGAGCTGCTCGCCGAGGTCGACGACGCGTTCGCCGCCGCGCGCGACGAGCACCCCGAGTTCGCGGGCAAGACCGCCGTCATCGGGTCGTACTGGGCCGAGGGCTTCGGTGCGTACGTCTCGACGTCCAGCCGCGGCGAGTTCATGCAGGGCCTCGGGTTCGAGACCAAGCCCGAGATCGACGAGGCCGCCGGCGAGGAGTTCTCCGCGAACCTCGGCACCGAGAACGTCGACCTGCTCGACGCCGACCTCACGGTGATCCAGCCCATCGGCTTCACCGCCGCCGACGTCGAGGCGCTCCCGATCTTCCAGACGGTGCCGTCCGTCGCCGACGGCCGCTACGTCGTGTTCGACGACAAGGATCTCTCCAACGCCTTCTCGCTCGGCACGCCCACGGCCGTGATCTACGCGATCGACAACGTCACCCCGCTGTTCGCCGAGGCGCTCGGCGGGAAGTGACGCCCGTGCCTCCGGCGGGTGCGTGACGCCCGCGCGGTCCGGCGGCGGGTGTTGCTCGACGGCGCGGGGCGGGCCGGGTGGTCCGGCTCCGCGCGGGCGTCGAGCGGGGCGTGAGTGACCCGGCGCAGGACCGGCTGACCGGCCGATTCGGTGTCCGGGGGTGTGACCAGGTATCCTTCCTGGGCCGGGTATCCCGGCGAGGTAGCGTGTCCGAGCGGCCTAAGGAGCACGCCTCGAAAGCGTGTGTGGGTGAAAGTCCACCGTGGGTTCAAATCCCACCGCTACCGCCACCCGAAGGGCCCCACCCGCAGAATTCTGCGGCTGTGGGGCCCTTCGTCATGTGGAGGTCACCGGAAACTCACCTGTTTGGCGCTCGGTGGTCGTCGCCCCCATCGCCGAGATCAGCTGGTCGATGACGACCCGCGGGTCCGGCGCCACGTGGGTGCGCTTCACGTAGTGCCGGACGGTCGTGCCCTCGTCGGCGTGGCCGAGCAGCGCCGTCGCGTTGCCGATTGTCGTCGAGTTCGCGACCTGCGTCGCCACGGTCCGGCGGAAGTCGTGCGGGGTGACCGTGGTGCCGATGGACGCCTGCGCCTCGCGGAGCTGGTCGCGCACTCGGCTGGGGGAGCGCGGAGTGGCCCGCGTGGACGGGAACATCAGGGCGTCCGGGCCGCCGTCCAGCCCGAGGTCCAGCGCCTCGCGGATCGCGGTGACGACGAACGCGGGGAGCGTGATCGTGCGCCGCGACGAGTCGGACTTCGGCTTGGGCTGCCGCACGAGCCGACCCTCGGCCCGGACGACGGTCCCGGTCACGGTGAGCGTCGGGACCTCGGCGTCGAGGTCGACGTCCGCCTCCCGCAGCGCCAGGCACTCCCCGATCCGCAGCCCGGTGCCGAGCATCGTGTCGACGATCTGCGGCAGGAGCGTGACGTTGCGTCGACCGCGCGCGAGGGCGGGGCGGTCTTCCCACTCGCGCACGGCCTTGCGCAGCAGCGCGATGTCCTCGAGCCCGAGCGTGCGCACCTCGGCCCGGCGCGGCTTGCGGACGGTGACCGCGTCGCGGACGGGGTTGAACGGCGCGGCCCCGTAGCGGACGCACAGCATCATGACCTGGGACATGACGTTGCGCGCCTGCCGAGCGGTGTCGAACTTCTGCGCCGTGCTCAGCGCCATGAGCACCCGGTTCACCGCCACGGGCGTGACCTCTCGGACCCGCAGCAGGCCGAACGCAGGCCGTAGGTCGCGTTCGAGGACGCCGCGGTACGTCTCCAGCGACTGCATGGTGATTTGGCCCTCGACGCGCTTCTCGGCGATCCAGTGGTCGAACACGACGCCCATGCGGGTCGCCGGGGTGATGGTCGCCGTCCCGGGGACAGTGGCCTCGCTGCTCGCTTGGTGCAGCTTGTCCTCCAGAGCCCGCTGCGCTGCCGCTCCCGAGGGTCCACGCGACTCGTACTTGTGCAGCACGCCAGCGAAGTCCCGGTACTGCGCCTGTGCCCGCCACACGCCGGGCGAGATCTCCTTGCGGCTGATCCGGCCCCACCGACCGGGCTCGATGGGCTTGCGTGCCATGCCTCAGCCCGCCGTGCCGGAGTCCGTCACGCGGTCGAGCCACTGCTCGACGTCGGCAGGCCGGTACCGGAGTCGTGCGCCGACCCGCACGACCTTGGGACCGCCGCCGCGGCTGGACCACGCGTACACGCAGTGCAGGCTCACGCCGAGGTACTCGGCCAGCTCCTCGGGCGTCATGAGCCGTGGCCTGCCGCTCGGCCTGTCCATCGTCGGGGTGTTGGTGGTGGTGCTCGTCATCGTGCTGCCTCCCTGCTTCCGTTCCGAACCGATGCCGTCGTGTGCGCCTTCCACTGCGCGTACTCGCGGGCGCGTGCTGCGGCCGCGTCGGCCAGCGCCTTGTCGCCCGGGTTGGTCCACCCGGAGCCTTCGTAGATCCAGGAGCCGACGACGAGGGTCGTCTCGTCGTCCTCGGCTAGCAGGCGCGCTTCAAGGTCGGCGACGTCCATCGGCGTGCCGTCGCGCTCGGCGTCGGCCTTGAGCCGCTGGAACCTCATGCGAGCGCGGCGCAGCCGCCCGAGCGGGATCGAGTAGCGCCGCGACTTGCTCGAGAAGTGGCCGCGGAAGCCCAGCATGTGCGCCCACTTCGCGAGCAGCCGGTACGGGCTGTCCGCGCACTGCCCGCAGACGCAGCCGTCGTCGTCCTCCGGGTCCGGCCCAGCGAGACCACGGCAGGCGGTGCGGGCGCGCTCGGCGAGCCACCGGCACGTGCGGACCATGCGCTGGTGGTGCGGGCGCGGTGCCGCGAGATCCGTGCCTGTGCCCTTGGTCGAGTACTTCGCGAGGTAGCCGGCCACCTGCTCGGGTCGAAGGTCGTCGGAGCCGTCGTCGTTCACCGGTACGCCAGTGCGCACGCACCGCACGTCGAGCTGCGTACCGAAGCGCAGCACGCGCGGGACGTCCGCACCGTCCACCGGAGGAGCCGTGACGGCCACCGCCCGAGCGGCAGCCCGCGTCGCGTGCGCGAGGGTCGATCCGTCGAGGGGAGCGGGGCTGCCCGGGCCGTCGCGACCGTCGAGGCGGATGAGGGCGTGGAAGTGCACGAGGCCGCGCACCTGGTACTCGGCGACCTTCGCGAACTGCACCGAGGCGACGGTGCCGAGCGTCGACTCGCGCACACCCAGGGCCTCGGCGACCTGACGCCGCAGCGCGATCGTGAAGCGCCGCCACAGCTCCGGGGCGTGCCACTGCCACACGACGGCCGAGTGCCAGTCGTAGCAGGCCTCGCACAGCGGCGACCCGACGACAGGGTCGCTGTCCGCGTGGTGAGCGGTGCATGCGCGCGGGCGACCGTGCGCGCACGTCTCGGTGCCGTGCGGACGGCAGCGCGCGGACCTGCCGTGCTTGGCGCGGGTGCCGTGCACGTGACCGAAGGACGGCGCGGTGAGCGTCGCGAAGACGAGCGGGTTGTCTGCGACGGTCGTCGGGACGGTCTTGCCGCCCAGGAGGCCTGCCCGGATCATCTCGAAGGTGTCACGCGCGTAGACGCGGGAGCAGGCCGGGCAGACGGACTCGCGCCGGTTGCCGCACGCGCGGTACAGGACGCCGAGCGGCGCGTCGTCGGAGCTGAACTGCGACAGCACCTCGCCCGTGGCCGCGTCGACGGTGGTCGAGGAGCCGCGCAGCCGGATCGGGTGAGAGCAGAAGCCCGTGCGGGCGGCGGCGTCGGAGAACGCGGCAGCGGTGCGGTCGCGCAGCCGTGCAGCGATTCCGGCGACCGCCGCCGGGGTGAGGTTCCCGAGGTCGAGCGGGGCGTCCAGCCCGAACCCCGGGAACCCACCCTGCGCGGGAGCGACGTCAGTCATCCGACGCCTCAGCGGCGGACGTGGTGCGGGTCGCCGTCTCGCGCGGCTTGCGGGGAGACCGCGGCTTGCGCGGCGCCCGCGGGGCCCGCTGCTCCTCGGCCGGAACCCGCGTGGGCGTGGTCGCCTTGTCGTCGGCGTCGGGAGTCGGCGGTCCGACGAAGATCGGCGGCGGCACGTACCGGTCGGGCGCCGGGTAGGTCTCGGCGACCATCCGGATGAACGTGTCCTCCCAGAAGTCCGCCCGCACCCGCTCCACATTCCCGTCGTCCGCGACCACGTAGCCCGTGCCGGGGTGGGCCGGGCTGATCTGGTGTGCGGGCGCGACATCGGCCATGCCCTCGCCGAGCACCATCGCCGTCTCGGACGCCGACCGCAGCCGCAGCGCGACGGTCTGCGTGAACAGGCCACGCATCGCCACAGTCTCCTTGCGCGGGTCCTGCACGAACGCGACGACGAGCACGCCGAGCGCCCGGCCTTGCGTGAGGACGCGCCGCAGCAGGTCCGACGCCTCGCTCTGCACCTGCTTGGACGCGTACGCGGTGAGGACGGCGAGCTCGTCGATGAGGAGTACGTGCACCGGGTCCCCGGGTGTCGGCACGAAGTCCCGCGTCCGCCCGTACATGGCCCGCTGCCGCTGGTCGACGACGGCGAGCAGGTCGCGCAGCGCGTCCACGGCCTGGTGTTCGTCCGTGCTGACCCGGTAGAACAGGCGGTCACCCATGCCGATCTCGATGCCGCCCTTGAGGTCGATGCCCCACAGCCGCACGAGGCTTGCCTGAACGGCCGGGGCGAGGTTCCCGGCGATGCCCCAGAAGATGGACCCCTTGCCGGAGCCGGAGCAGCCGACGACGAGCGTTTGCAGGCCGCGCAGCGTGAGCCGCCACCGGTTGCCGTCCTGGATACGGCCGAGCTGCACCCCGGTCGGGTCGACGTCGTTCGGGACCGTCGCGTAGAGCGGCTGGTCGAGCAGGTCGGCCATCGTCAGCACGATGTCGAGCACCCCGGGCCGCACGCGACGGCTTGTCGAGGCCTCCGCTCCCATGATCGTGCCGACCGCCTCGACGGCACCGCGCAGGTCGTCGAGCGTCTGACCGGAGCGAGCGCGAACTCGGATGGTCAGCGTGTTGTCGCGTGCTCGGACACGAAGCAGCCGCGGGACGGTTCGGTTCTCTCGGACGACGCGATCGGCGAGCCCGCAGGACTCCGCCATCGACGGCCACTGCCGACGCACGTACCGGCGCCACCGATGACGACGCAGCGGGCCGCCGAGCAGCGGTTCGTACGTCATCGGGCTGAACACCGCCCAGAACGCGCGGGCCAGGTTCCACACCGGGACAGACCAGTAGAGCGCCACCGACAGCCCGTCGTAGCCAAGTAGGCCGACCACGCCGCCCATGAATAGCGTCGCCGCGATCCACCGCCACGCCCGCACGGTCCACCGCAGCGCGAGCCATAGCGCTGCGAGGACTCGGCGAACCCCCTGCCAGAGCCGCGCGGTGATCACGCCGCGGCCTTCGGGGTCGTCTTCGAGGCGTCGCGGGCCTGGCCGGGCGCGACGAGGTCGGACGCGCGGAACGACCAGGCGATGCGGGGCCGCATCCCGTTGTCGTCGACGTAGGGGAGGGCCGTGAGGCCCACGAACTCGACGGGCGTCCACGGGAACCCGGACTTGTTCTCCGGCGGAACCGGCTGGTACTTCGCCGCGAACTTCACCGTCACGCCGATCTCCTTGCGGCCGGCGTCCTCGTCGCCGTCGATGACGACGCACTGCCACAGCGGCAGGCCCGTCTCCTTGTCGTGCTGCTGCGGGCGCGTGCCGTCCGGTCGCTGCGCCGCGTTAAAGTCCGCCACGGGCTCGACCTCCCCGCGCAGGAACGCACCCTTCGGGAACGCCACCGAGTGCTCGATGTCGAACCGCTGCTTCATCGCCATGCTGGCCACCTCCGTTTATGCCCCTAAACCCTGAGGTCGAGTGCCTACGAGGTGAGGTATAGGGGTCTAAACGAGAGGCTAGGGCTCTGCGGCGCCCGCGTCAAGGGGTCTAAACTCGGGGCGTGTCATCCACGGACGAGTTTGCCGACGTGCGGCGGGATCCTGACCCGATCCGCCGGGGCCGTCGCGCGACCGAACTGCTCGCTCTGTACCAGCAGCGCTCGACGGAACTCGCTCGCCTGCGCCGCGAAGCCCTAGAGGAGGCGCACCGGGATCTCGGATTGCCGTATAGCCAGATCGCGACCTCGCTCGGGATCACGAAGGGGCGCGTCACGCAGATCCGATCGACCGCGCCCGCTGCGGCACGCGCCCTGTTCGGCGTCGGGCCGGTCACGATCGTGACTCCTTACCGCTACCAGGTGACCGACCGTGAGCGTCCGCTCCTTGCCGCGGAGGACGTGGCCGCAGGCGAGGCAGCGAAACAACTCCTAGAGTCGTTCGACTTCGTCACGCGCTCGGCACAGGTGGGCCCGGACGACACCGAGCTTCCGAGCGGTGACCTCTTCGTCATCTGTGGACCGAAGTCGTCGCCTGCTGTCAGGCAGCTGCTCAACACCGATCCTCGCCTCACCATCGCCCAGGATGAAGACGGTTGGTACATCAAGGACCGCCAGGCACAGGTACGCCACCACTCGCCGAGCGACACAGGACGCGAAAACGCCGACGTGGCCTACGTCTCCCGGCGTACCGAGGGGGGACGGACGATCACTCATGTGGCGGGGCTTCATGCGATCGGCTCTCTCGGAGCGGTCGAGTACCTGACCGCCAACGCCGCGAACCTCTACGCCGCTTCCGCAGGCGACGACTTCTCGCTCCTGGTCGTGAGCAACTTCGACGGGCTCGCCATCATCGGGAGTGCGGCGACCAGTGAACCGCTGTGGTGGGATCGCTGATGCGGACCGAAACAGCAATGCTCCCTGACGCCAGTTCGTCACAAGACCGCATCTTCACGACCCCAAACGCTGTGATCATTCTTGATGGGGCCTCGGCCTTCGTCCCGGTAGACGTGTCGCCGTCCGCGTATGTCGACACGCTCGGGCGTTTCCTCGTCGAGGGGCTCATGAGCGAGCCGCGAATCTCCCTCACCGACGTGCTGGCACAGGCGATCGAGGAGTCAGCCCTTCTACTCGATCTCCGCCCAGGATCCGCACCGTCGAGCACCGTCGCCATCGCACGGCAGGACTACGACGCCCTCGACCTCCTCCTCCTGGGGGATAGCCAGATCGCAACGCCCCGCGGAGTCTACTCTGACGATAGAATTGCAAGTATTGGGTCCGACCTACGGAGCGCGTACCGTTCACGCCTCGCGGCGGGGCATGGGTACGACGGAACCCATCGCGAAATTCTCAGGGCACTGCAGGTCGAGCAGGCTAAACACCGAAACGTCGACGGTGGATACTGGATCGCAGAGGCTGTTCCAGAAGCGGCCCGCCACGCGATTACGTTGCGCGAAAGCTGCAACGCAATACCCTGGCTCGTCCTTTCTACCGACGGCGCCTATCGACCTATGCAACACCTCATGCTAGACGACTGGCACGTTATCGCCGGAAAGAACCAAAGCGAGCTGAATCGTTTGCTGTGCACACTGCACCAATGGGAAGCGCATCAGGACCCAGGCGGCATACTCCTGCCACGGGCCAAGCTCCACGACGACATGGCCATCGCAAGCGCAGGACTCATACTGAGAGGGCCCAAATTGCACCGGCCGGAAGAACAGGAGTGAACAACCCGCATGAAACTAACGCAGGTTCGCATTAAGGACTTCCGGAGTTTCGCCGGAGAGCACATCTTTGAAATAGGCGAAAACGCTAACTTCTTCGTCGGCCCAAACAACTGCGGGAAGTCGAATCTCATCGCTGCTATCGAGATGTGTCTCGACACCGGAGTGCAGTACGTTGCGCAGCGAGACAGGCCGGCAATGGCAAGTTCGATGGGAGCGCCGCGCAAAACCCGCATTACGCTAACCTTCAAGGTCGGAAAGACGCAACCAGAAAAGACCCTGATCGACCGGGCGAGAAGGTATGAACTGGCGGTGATCGCCCAGCGCGCGCCAGGCAAGGAGACTACGGCCAAGACCTTTTCTGACGATTCAGAGGTCCGACTTGTCACGACGTTCGATAAACTCGGGGCGCGTATCACGAGCTTCGGCGTAGCAGGCGCGGGCGCCGCATCCCTCGCCACCTCGGACGAGAAGCACCTCAAACTCGAAAGCCAATTCAGGGATACGGTGCGATTTGCTGTTGTTCACAGCGGTGAGGATCTCCAGAGTCTCCTGCGCGGCAAATTCCGCGAAATCCTTCATCTGGTCATCCAAGATCATCTCGGGGCCGAAATGGCCGCGGCGGAAGCGGCGCGCCAAAAATACCTTGACGAACTCAAACTGCAACTGCTCGAGCCGCTTCGAGGGCAAATCGAGTCACGTGTCTCAAGTCTCTTCTCCGAAATTGGCATCGCGACACTAGTCCCCGACGTCCCAACGCTGGCGGAGACGCTATCGGCCGTCGACGTCCAGCTTAGCGACATCGCTACAACGCAGTTGCAAGGTAAGGGAACCGGCGTGCGGGGCACGGTCCTCTTGGCCATGCTCCAGTACTTGGCTGAACAGAGCAGGCGGTCGCTTGTGCTCGCGATCGAGGAACCAGAGGCATTTCTCCACCCGGGCGCTCAGGAGTCGATCCGTGATCTTCTCGATGAACTCGCTGGCAGGCGGGAGGTTTCGCTGCTCGTAACGAGTCACTCGCCCTACGTCATCTCGCGAAGCGACGGCGCGCTCGTAACTGAGCTGACGAAGTCGGGTGCTGGCGAGACATATGGGAAAGCCGTGTCTAAGGGACGCGAAGACCGTTGGCAGGTGCTTTCCTCGCTCTACCGAGACTCGGGATTGTCGCAAGTTGTCGAAAGGAGTCTCAGCGTCCCTCAAGAGGCTAGTGCCGTGCTTGTCACCGAGGGATACACCGATGGGCTATTCCTAGAACATGCCTGTAGGGCGGCAGGTAGGGCCGATCTAGTCGAGAATCTTCACATTGTCCCGGCTAACGGAGCCTCGAAGCTGGTGCCAATGGCCGTGCTGACTGACGCGGCAACATCCCTCCCCGTCGTCGCACTGCTTGACTTCGACGAAAACGGACGCGCAGCCGAATCTAAGCTCAAGAGCTTCAACTGGAGCGATAAAAAGGGCGTGCTGTCGCTCAAAAAGTCTTCGGCATGGTGCTCGAAGCACGATATCGAAATTGAGGATCTGCTGCCAGCTGCGTTTGTCAGTGGAGTGATCGATGCTATTGGCGAGGATCGAGCGCTCGACGGAAAAGTTAAATGCGGCGACGAATGGCATTACAGGTGCAGTGAGGAGTGGAAGGAACTGGCGATACAGCGAATCTCGCAGTTGACAAGCGAGCTCGATCTTTCCGCGCTCGTTGAGCTTGGCGAAATCATTGGTAAGCGTGGCGATTCGATGCGTGCATCGGCCTAACTCAGCTAGGCTATTCTGCGACGCCGTGCGGCTCGACTTGCGATCCGGAATGCGGCGCGATCCAGTCGGACGGCACCGCGATGTAGTATTTTCGCGACCGAGGACGTGGCGCCGCCAACGGATTCTGGCCAACGCGGCGAGTGGCTCCTTCCTGCCTCGTTGTCGTCGCCACACGTGTCTATGTTGGGCCCGGTGACGAGCACGAGCAGCGCTGCAGCGCGGAGCGTCAAGGCCGCTTGAAAGGCTGACGCGTGACCGAGAAGACCGTGAGCCGCGTCGTCGCGGAGGTTCATGCCATGTGGGCCTAGCAACGCGTACCGCAGGAAGTGGGCCCAATCCGGATCGAGGGCTGCTTGCTCCAACCCTTCGAGTAGCCCATAAAGTCCTATGTATGCCCCTTTACTCTTTCCTTGTTGCGTTCGGTATATGGCGATATCATACTCGCGCAAGAGCGATCTCGCGGCCGTCTCGATTCGAGGCACTGCTACATAAAGCGCGCTATCGAAATCGCGATTCCAATAATGACAGATTGCCCGCGCGAGGGCATCGGCCAATTCGATGTTCTCGGCACCGCGTTCCACTAAATGCCGTCGGACGTCAGCAGTTTCTGGGACCCCGTAGGTCTCAGCGACTCGAGAGAGACCAGAAGCTAGAAGTTCACCGAAAACTGCCACGGCGAAACTGGTGTGCCATCCGAGTGCGCGACCGTAGTCATTCCCGGGGCTAGAATAGTAGGGAAGTCCCTCGTTCGTCAGGCTGACGCTTTGGAAGAGGGTGTGCAGGTGTCCCTCTGCAAGGTACTCCCGCGTTCTCTTCTCGAGGTCTGCCTTTGAGCCGGTCGGCGATGGTGAGAAAAGAAACCGATCGAGCCCGTCGCGCCACGAACGCCCGCGTGTGTATCTGTCGAGCAATGACTCGCGCTCGTGAATCGGAACTTCTTGAATGGTCTCGATCCGCTCGAGTCCTAGGTCTTCCGCGTCGATATTCTGTAGCGCGACTGTCGCCCTGGTCGCAAGATCGGTATACCCGTACCTGCTGGCCACAGCGATCGCGTCCTGCAGTCGAATTTGTTTCAAAATTCCGTCAGGTGTCGTCTCCGCGAGCTGGACGAGCATTTCCGAATGGTGGCGCCGGATTCGATCGAGATCTGCTTCGTCCGACGCAGTCCGTTCCAAGAGGCGGCTAACGCGGCTGGAGTCGTGCATCATGTAGGCATGCAGAGCCTTTTCGAGGAGTTCCCGAGTTTTGGCTGTTTGGCCCTCCGGGTGCACCATCCCTTTCATAGGCTGGCTTGTAAGAATCTCGAGTAGCGGCAGCGTTACTCCCGGAATGTACTCACCACTTTCGATCCCAGTTTCTGCAGCGGAGATTGCCATCTTCTCGGCGGCGGCCACCCGCGGCCGATCGCGGAGCTTTCGGGCGATGTCCCATGCGCGCAGGATGGTCTCAGTCTGGTGCAGGCCCGGTTCGCGATCCTCGGCGTCTTCAAGATATGCGTCCACGGCACTCTTGCCATAAATGTGTCGAGTGCCTTCCGCATGTGTCCAAAGCAGGTCGTGGACGCGGGCCCTGGCTGCTGGCCCAGAGAGAAGGGGCGTCAGGTGCGCCCAGAATTGGAGGACCTCGGGCGTGATCGCGTCCACGAGTCGCGCGAGCGGAACCAGCTCGGTGGCCGTGGTTGGTTCCCCCACTAGTCTTATCTGGTGGTACCCAATCCTGACAGTCTCGACTGCCAGCGGCTCGCCATCAGGAATCCCGAGGCTCGTGAACTGACTCTGGATCTCCCGTGCGACGTGCCAGCGTTCAGCCGTTTGGAAGCCAGCCTCGACGGCAGGTGCGGCGATGCGCGCGTGCTCCGGGTCAAAGATGTAGGAGCGGGGGTTTGGCGTTTCCTCGCTGGCGTCGTCAGGGGATGAGGTCTCGTGCGCGGTCACGTGTGGAGGGTCCCATGCGCATCCCACGTGCGTGTAGGCGGGCCCACGTCGGGCGCGCGGGGTGATCCGTCCGTGACAACTTTCCATACTGTCTCAAGGAGCGCGCGCCCCGAGCTCGGCGCCCGCTCGGCGTCGTCCACGGACAGCGAGACGACGCGCGGCGGCTTGCCGCGCGTCGTCCATGGGTATTTGGTGGCGCCCCCGCCATCGTGCCGAAGGCGACGACGTCGCGACGGCCAGTTGCGCGGCCTCCCGGTGGGGCCCCGCGCTCCGCTCGCTGCGCTCGCTACGCGCACCCCACCGCTCGACCGCGCTGCCCGACCGCCGCGTCGTCGTCGCTGGGGAGCGGTACCGGGGTTGCGCTCCGTAACCTGCGGACGGTCACGGCGGGCGGCACCCGTAGCCCCGTGCGTGCCGCTGCCGCCTACCAACCGCCCGCGCGTCGGAGCCTTCGAGCTCCGGAAGCCATGGGTATTTGGTGGCGCCCCGTGTGCCTGAGGGGTTCCGCGATGCGTCTCCGCAGGTCAAGCCATGTTCATTTGGTGGCGCCCCACCTTGCTCCGGAGCCGGATGCCGGAAGATCGGGGCCACCGGACCGTGGGCGACGCGCACCGCCATGTCTCTTGCGCGACCCTTCTGGATCACGCTCGCCCCCATGTACATCTGGTGGCGCATCGCGAGGGCGACGTGGCCCGATCTCCGGTATATGCGCAGGTCGGGCCATGGGTATTTGGTGGCGCCCCCGGGCTTCGCCCCGAAGCCGGGGCGCCGCTCCGCAGGGGCGACCGGCTCTGCTTCCCTCCGGCTGTAGCCGGATGCCTCACCTCTTTCCCTCCGTTTTGGCGACAGATCCCGTGCCCCAAGACGCAGACCAGTCCAGACTGCTCCTGAGTATCGCCGCAGGTCAGCTGCGTTTCCTTCCGGGTTCGACCTACGACGTCGAAGGCGACCATCCAAGCCCACCGCTACCGCCACCCGAAGGGTCCCACCCGCAGAATCCTGCGGCTGTGGGGCCTTTCGTCGTACCCGAGCCGAACTCGACGAGCTTTCGTCGGCGTCGGGCTGGATCGACAACTGAGCCGTGTGACCTCCTGGAACTCCCGCGGGGCCGCGCTCAGGCTCTTCCGGCGAAGAGGTGGTGGAGGTGCTGGTCGATGGCTGCCATTGCGGCTTGGGGCTTGATCACCTCGAGCTCGAGCAGCGGAGTGAACCCGGTCAGCGCGAGGAGAAGATCCGTCTCGATGTCCGGGTCGCGGTCCGGTGCGATCTGGCCCTGGGTGATCGCGTCCCGGACGAGCTGTGTGACCAGGGCGCGGCCGTCGCGGAGCCCGAGGCTCGCCTGCTCGCGCAGTGCGGGGTCGTGCAGCGCCTCCAGGACGTACGCGGCGCTCATGCGACTCGACGCCCGCGCGTCGGGACCCAACGGAAGCATCTCGACGAGGACCAGCCGGAGCACGTCCCGCGGGTGCGGGGGCTGGTCGAGCGCGGCCAGCCCGCGTGCGACCCGGTCGGCGGTCTGCTCGGCGGCGAACTCCATCGCGAAGGTCAACAGCTCGGTGCGTGATGCGAAGTAGTGCTGCACGTGCCCCAGCGAGACTCCGGCTTCGCTCGCGACCTCGCGCATCGTGGCCTTGATCCAGCCCTGCTGGTCGACGACGCGCCACAGCGCACGCGCGATCGCCGCGCGACGCTCCTGGTGGTCCACCAGTTTCGGCACTCAGACCCTCCCTCGTTGACGATACCCGTGACACAATACAGCCGTATGGTCAATGACGGAACGGAGGAGCGATGACCGACCCGCACCCACCCCCGGCGTTCTTCAACCCCTACGCGGTCGCCATCGACGACGAGGTGGCGATCGCCCTGCTGGCCGACATGCACGTCCGCAGAGCGATCGAACGCGGCGAGTTCGACGACCTCCCAGGCAGCGGCAAGCCGCTCCCCATGCCCGACCGCTACGACCCCGACTGGTGGCTGAAGAACCTCGTCAAGCGCGAGCGGCTCGTGGTCCTGCCACCGTCCATCGAGCTGCGCAGAGAAGACGCCGCGCTCGACGAACGCCTCGACGAGATCTGGGTCGAGGAAGACGTGCGGCACGAGGTCGAGGAGTTCAACCGGCGCGTGCTGCGCGGCCGCTATCAGCCGCCCGCCGGCCCACCCCTGGTCACCATGCCCCGGGACGTCGACGAGACGGTCGCCGCATGGGCACGCCGCCGGGCGGCACGTGCCGCTGAGGCGGAGGCGAGGGCGCGCGCGAACGCGCCTGCCAAGGGTCGACGTCGTCGTCGGCGCTTACTGGCACGGCCCCGTTAGGGCACGTTCGCCTCAGAGACCGACCTCAGCCGCCGCGGCGCGCAGTGCGTCGGCGGACCGGTGTAGCGCGGTGAGCTCGGCGTCGGACATGGGCGTCGGTAGCAAGGTTCCGGCGCCGTCGTGGCTGACCATGGTCGGGACGGAGAGGCACACGTCGTCGATGCCTCGGTACCCGCTCACGAGCGAGGAGACCGGCATGATGCGGTGCTCGTCGTTGGTGATCGCCTCGACGATGCGGGAGGCCGCGAGGCCGATCGCGTAGGCGGTCGCGCCCTTGCCCGCGATGATGTCGTAGGCGGAGTGGACGACGTCGTGCGCGATGGCGTCGCGGACCTCCTGGGTCAGGGGTCCCCGACCGTCGAACGGGTCGAGCTCCAGGAGCGGCACGCCGCCGATCGTCGCGGACGACCACAGCGGCACGGCGGTGTCGCCGTGCTCGCCCGCGACGTAGGCGTGAACGTTCTGCACGGCCACGCCGACGTGGTCGGCGATGAGGTAGCGGAACCGCGAGGAGTCCAGCACTGCGCCGGAGCCGAGCACCTGCGCGCGCGGCAGCCCGGAGAACCGCAGGGCGGCGTAGGTGACGACGTCCACCGGGTTGGTGACCATGAGGTACACGGCCTGGGGTGCGACCTCGACGAGCTGGGGCATGAGCGTGCGCGCCAGGCCGACGGTCCGGGCCGCGAGGTCCATGCGCGTCTGGCCGGGCTGCTGCTTGGCGCCCGCCGTGACGACGACGACGTCCGCACCCGCGCACACCGCGACGTCGTCGGAGCCCTCCACGCGCGCCATGGGCATGAACTGGATGCCGTGCGCGAGGTCGAGGGCCTGTGCGCGGACCTTGGCCGTGTCGACGTCGTACAGCGCGACCTCGCGCGCCGCCCCGCGGATCAGGACGGCGTAGGCCAGGGTTGCCCCGACCGAGCCAGCCCCGACGACGGCGACCTTCGCCGTCGTGCCTGTCTGGATCCCGCCTGTCCCGGTCCTCGTCTCGCCGGTCTGGATGTCGCTCCGCTCCTGCCTCACCGCAGTCACTCCCTCGTCGCGTGCGTCGCATGAGAAGTACGGGCCGCTTCCAG
Organism: Cellulosimicrobium sp. GQ32; assembly: GCF_059758455.1. NCBI lineage: Bacteria > Bacillati > Actinomycetota > Actinomycetes > Micrococcales > Promicromonosporaceae > Cellulosimicrobium > Cellulosimicrobium sp. GQ32. The sequence continues at coordinate 109,724 of NZ_JCAXEP010000006.1, forward strand.
GCTAGGTCGTCTCGGCGGACGGGCACGGGGAGCGTGTGATCGGCCGTCGGCCGTGCAGGCGCCCGTCGACTCCTGGACGGGTGTCCACCGGCCCCGAGTCGGCGGTCCAACGCAGCAATCTCCGCGACGCGAATTTCGTTCGGACTCTGGCGTAAACACCTCTGTCCAGGTACGTTGCAGGAGACCGAACAAATCCCGGGATCCCCAGCCCGGGCCGAAGAGCAACGAGGCCTTCATGAACGATCGATCGACACCCAGCGCGGCCTCCTCGGGCCGCTCGCTCGCCAAGACCTCGCCCGCACCGACCGCCCGCTCGCGCGTGGTCGCCGCCACCGCCGTCGCCGGGGCGCTCGCCCTGACCGCGGCCACCTTCGCGTCGCCAGCCGTCGCGGCGCCGCAGCCCACGGCCAAGCCGGCGGCGTCCGTCGCCGGACCGTCGGACATCAACGGGTTCCGCAGCGTCGGCTACGTCATGGCCGACTCGCGCGTGACCCGCGACTTCCACGTGGTCGACCTCCTCCGCACCGGCGCGATCGAGGACCTCACGCACATCAACTACGCGTTCGGGAACGTCACCACCGACCTGGTGTGCGACATCGCCGACGTCCCCGGCGAGGGCGACCCCCTCAACGACTTCGTCGCGCAGGTCGCGGCCAAGGACTCCGTCGACGGCAAGGCCGACAAGCCCGGCCAGAAGCTCGCGGGCAACTTCAACCAGCTCAAGAAGCTCAAGGCCGTCAGCCCCGACACCAAGATCCTCATCTCGCTCGGCGGCTGGACCTGGTCCGACAACTTCTCCGAGGCGGCGTCCACGGCCGAGGGCCGTACGGCGCTCGTCGACTCGTGCCTCGACCTGTACATCGACGGCGACCTGCCGGTCGTCGACGGCAAGGGTGGCCCGGGTGCCGCGGCCGGCATCTTCGACGGCATCGACATCGACTGGGAGTGGCCGGTCACCGGCGGCGAGACGGCGAACGCCCGCCCCGAGGACAAGGAGAACTTCCTGCTCCTCATGGAGGAGTTCCGCACCGAGCTCGACGCGCGCGGCGCGGCGAACGACGAGGACTATCTCCTGACGGCGTTCGCGCCGGCGGGTGGCTGGAACGCCGGGCAGGGCGGCTGGCTCGACCCGCGCCTGTTCGCGGTCGTGGACTTCCTCAACGTGCAGGGCTACGACTTCCACGGCGGCTGGGTGCCGAACCAGACGGGCCACCAGGGCAACCTGCACCCGGACGGCACGCAGAACTGGGGACTCGGGCTCGACGGCGCGCTCGGCATGTACGTCAACGCGGGGGCGGACCCGTCGCAGGTCAACGCCGGCCTCGCCGCCTACGGGCACGGCTGGTACGGCGTCGAGGACGGCACGCAGGGCTGGCAGCCCGCCGCCGGGTACGTCGGCACCAAGACGTACGCCGAGCTGCGCTCGTTCGGCGGGAAGAAGTTCTTCGACTCGGAGATCGGCGCGAGCTGGCTTTACGACGGCGACCAGTGGTGGAGCTACGACGACCCGGCGTCGGTCACGGCCAAGGCCGAGTTCGTCGCGACGCAGGGCTACGGCGGCGCGATGTGGTGGGACCTCTCGGGCGACTACCGCAACGAGCTGGGTGACGCGCTGGGCTCGACGCTCCGCGCAGCGACACCCGGCCCGGGCGTGGCCGACGAGTGCGCCGTGCCCTGGTACGGCACCGGCGTCTACACCGGTGGCGAGGTCGTCTCGCACGAGGGGTCGGAGTACAAGGCCCAGTGGTGGACCCGCAACCAGGAGCCCGGCGCGAGCAGCGCCTGGAAGAAGATCGGCCCGTGCGGCACGGCGCCCGAGGTCGCGGTCGCGGACTGTGCTCCCGCCTGGTCGCGCGAGGCCGTCTACACCGGCGGCCAGACCGTGTCCCGCGCGGGTGTGAACTACACGGCCCAGTGGTGGACCAAGGGCGAGCTGCCCGGGTCCGTGACGTGGGGCTCGTGGGACCCGGTGGGTCTCTGCGAGTGACCTGACGGGTCGCCGGGCGCGCGCATCGCCCGGACGGCCACCGCACGACGACGGCGGGCCCGGTCCTGAGACCGGGCCCGCCGTCGTCGTACGGGGACAGGGCGCACAGACCAGGTCTCTACCTCGTCAGACCAGGCCTCTACTTCGTCCGACCAGGGCTCTACCTCGTCCGACCAGGCCTCTATCTCGCGCGTCCGGTTTACTTCGCGCGGACGTCGCGGCGCAGGTAGTTCCAGGCGAGCACGCAGCAGACGATGCCGTTGATCAGGCCCACCACGACGTCGGCCGGGCCGTGGGCGCCGCGGTAGAGGCGGGACAGGCCCACCGCGAGCGGCACGAGGCAGCACAGGACCGTGACGACGACGCGCAGGACGGGGTGGGTGATGCGCTGCGCGAGCAGGGCGAGGGTCAGGTAGAACGCCGCGGAAGCACCAGTGTGGCCGCTCGGGAAGCTCGACGTGGGCGGCGCCTCGTCGAGCCGCGAGACGTCCGGGCGCTCGCGCCCCACGACGATCGACGACGTGAGGAAGATCAGGGCCTGGAGCGCGACGGCGAGCGCGGGCACGACGGCGAACCACCACTGCCGGGTGCGCCACCAGACGAGCAGGATCGTGAGCACCGTCCCGCCGATGATGAACTCGGTGGTCCCGATGAGGGAGAACAGGTCGGTCACGGTGTCCCAGAAGGGCGTGCGCCGCTCCTCCAGCCAGCGGTTCACCCCGACCTCGCCGGGCAGGTCGCCCAGCGGGCCCGTCACGAGGAACCCGGTCGCGACGATGAGCACCCACAGGACCGCGCCGGGGAGGAACGCCCGGAGCCCGACGTCGCGCAGCACCTCCTTCGCGGTGGGTCGGGTCGTGTCGAGCTCGTAGCGGTGCACGAAGGGATGCATCAGACCTCGTTCCTGGGAGCGGAGCCGGAAGAGCGGGCAGTCCGGGCGGACGTCCACCCGTGGTAGCCGACGGCGGACGCCCCCGCGACGGCGCCGCCGAAGAGGATCCCGCCGACGACGTCGGACGGGTAGTGCGCGCCGAGCAGCACACGGTCGGCCGCGGTGACGAGCGCGAGCACGGTCGCGCCGCTCACCACGGCGACGCGGCCGCGCCGCCCGAGCAGGGGCCACACCAGGACAGTGAGGCTCACCCCGACGGCGGCGGCGTTCATCGCGTGCCCGGACGGGAAGCTGGACCCGGGCACGACGGTCACTGCGTCCTCGACGACGGGCCGCGCGCGGTCGACGAGCTCCTTCGCGCCGAGGCTGAGCGCCCACGCGCCCCAGATGGTCCCCGCAGCCCAGGCCGCACGCGACCCGAGGCCGCGGCGTCGCCAGGCCCAGAGGCACACGCCCATCGCTGCGAGGTTCATCCACCGAGCGGCGAGCACCTCCTGGCCCACGAGCAGCGTGCGTTCGAACGCGGGCCGCTCGCCGGTGAACCGGGTCGCCGCAGCGACGGCAGCCCGGTCGGCGTCGACGACGAGCCCCGACTCCGCGCGCACGAGCCACGCGAGCACGAGGACGGGGACGGACGCCGCGACCCCGTACGCCGCGGCCCGACCCAGGGCGCGCCCGAGCGAGCGGCGTGGGGCAGGCTCGGCGGGCACCCCCGGACAGTAGCGGGGGGCGCGGAACCACGCCCGTGGAGACGGGGTCAGGTGAGGGGCGTCACGGCCGGAGTGCCGCGACCGCCTCGATCTCGACGAGCGCGCCGGGTCGGCCGATCCCGACCCGCAGGACCGTCACGGCGGCCGGGTGCGGGCCCCAGACCTCGCCGACGGCGGCGAAGCCCTCCATGAGGTCGGCCTCGGGGTCGAGGTAGACGGCGAGCCGCGCGACGTCCTCCGGCCCGGCGCCGGCCTCGGCCAGCACGGCGAGGACGTTGCGCAGCGCCTGCGCCGTCTGGGCCGCGATGCCGCCCTCGACGATCGCGCCGTCCGCGTCGGTGCCGTTCTGGCCGCCGACGTAGAGCGTGCGACCGGTCTCGACGATCGTGCCCTGGGAGAACGCCGGATTGCGGTGCAGCCCGGCAGGGTTGAGGTGCGTGACGCTCGGCGTGGTCATGGTCGTCCCCTCCTGCGTTCTGGTCCTGAGACGGCCGACGCTACGCCGCGCCACCCACACGCTCCGGGCGGGCGCGCACCGGTTCTGCGCCCCGGACCGGGCTCGCGGCTCACCCGCCGACGGGGCGGCGACCCGGCCCCGACGGGCCGTCCCGCCGTCGGCTGTGTAGGAAGGAGGGGTGAAGCAGTCAGCAGGGCTCGTGCTCTACCGGTTCCGTGACGACGTCGTCGAGGTGCTCCTCGGGCACATGGGCGGTCCGCTGTGGGCGCGCAAGGACGCGGGCGGCTGGACGATCCCCAAGGGCGAGGTGGAGCCGGGCGAGGACGGCCACGCCGCGGCGCTGCGCGAGTTCGCGGAGGAGCTCGGCGTCTCGGCCCCCGCGGCGGAGGCGCCTGACCTGGACCTCGGCACCGTGCGCCAGCGCGCCGGCAAGCTCGTCGCGGCGTGGGCGCGCGAGGCGGACCTCGACGTCACGGCGATCTCCAGCAACACGTTCGCGCTCGAGTGGCCGCCGCGCTCGGGGCGGATGCAGGAGTTCCCCGAGCTCGACCGGGCCGGCTGGTTCCCGCTCGCTCGAGCCCGCGGGCTCGTCGTCGCGGGCCAGGTCCCGCTGCTCGACCGCCTCGAGGAACGGCTCGCGCTGCGGGCACCGGGTTCGGCACGGCCGGGCGCCACGCCGGACGTCTGAGGAGCGCCCGACCCCCCCGGGGCGTACCGCGCGGGGGAGGGGGCGTACTGTCAGGCGATGGACTCCGCATGAGTGTCATCGAGAAGTGGGTCGGCGTGACGTGCCCGGACTGCGGTGCGCCTGCGCGCGCCCGCGTCCTGCACATCATCGCGTGGGGTGCGATCCCGGGTTCCGCGGTCCCGCACCACGTCAGCATCGTGTGCGAGCACCTGTGCCGGGTCACCGGCATCGCCGCGAGGGAGACCGTGTGCCTCTGCCCGCACTGCCGGGCTTTCATGGGGTGACGTCCGTGCGCGGGAGACCGCGCAGCTTCGCGACGGCCGACGTCGAGACACTGGACCGGCTGCAGCCGGTCCAGCGCCTCAACGGGCTCACGTCTGAGCCCCGGCAAGGGGCCCGAAGCCTCTTCTCAACGACGAGACCGTCACCACGACGATCCTTGCACGGCCCGCCGCCCCACACCGCGCTGGGCCCCGCCGTCGGCGGGTGGCCCGAACGTCAGCCGAGCAGGTACGGCGCGGCGGCGAAGCCGGCGGCGAGCCCGACGAGCGCGACGGCGACCGCGGACAGGTGCGAGTGGCGCGCTCGGCTCGCGGTGCGGCGGGCTGCCTCGGTCACGGTGGTCATGACGGTCCTCTCGTCGGGGGTGGTTCCAGGGAGAGAGACCGCGCCCGACGCGATCCATGACGCGGTTTCGGCCGACCTCGGCGCGATCTGCGTCACACCGCGGCGACCGAAGCGCGCCAACCCTGGTGCAGCATCGTGCACCAGGGTCGGATCGTTCGCGCGGGCAAGCGCGTGGGGCGGGATTGCGCTGCGCCCGACGAGGGCGTCAGGCGCGCAGGATCAGCGCGTCGCCCTGCCCGCCGCCGCCGCACAGCGCCGCCGCGCCGACGCCGCCGCCACGGCGCTTCAGCGCGAGCGCGAGGTGCAGCGCGAGGCGCGCGCCGGACGCGCCGACGGGGTGGCCGAGCGCGATGGCGCCGCCGTCGGTGTTCACGACGTCCGCGTCGATGCCGAGGTCCGCGACCGACTGCAGCGCGACGGCGGCGAACGCCTCGTTGATCTCCACGAGGTCGAGGTCCGCGGCGGCGATCCCCTCGCGCTTCACGGCGGCCTCGATGGCCCGCGCAGGCTGGGAGTGGAGCGAGTTGTCGGGTCCCGCGACCTGGCCCGCCGCACCGATCTCGGCGAGCCACTGCAGGCCGTTGCGCTTCGCGAAGGCACGGCTCGCGACGACGACCGCCGCGGCGCCGTCGGACAGCGGCGAGCTCGACCCGGCGGTGATGGTCCCGTCCTTCACGAAGGCGGGGCGCAGGCGCTCCAGGGCCTCGAGCGTGGTGTCGGCGCGCACGCCCTCGTCGTGCTCGACGACGACCGGCTCGCCCCGCCGCTGCGGCACCTCGACGGGCGCGATCTCCTCGGCGAGCCGCCCGGCGTCGCGCGCGGCGGCGGCCCGCTGGTGCGAGCGCAGCGCGAACGCGTCCTGCTCGGGGCGGCCGATGCCGCGCGTCGTGCAGCCGCGGTCGGTGAGCTCGCCCATGACCTCGCCGCTGAACGGGTCGTTGAGGCCGTCGTGCGTGAGCGAGTCCGCCATCGTCACGTCGCCGAACGCGAACCCGGCGCGCGACCCGACGACCAGGTGCGGCGCGTTCGTCATGGACTCCTGCCCGCCCGCGACGACGACGCTCGCCTCGCCGGTGCGGATCAGTCGGGCCGCGTCGATGATCGCCGTGAGTCCCGAGAGGCACAGCTTGTTGATCGTCACGGTGGGGACGTCCCAGCCGAGGCCCGCGAGGATCGCGGCCTGGCGGGCCGGCCCCTGCTTGGCGCCCGCCTGCACGACCTGCCCGACGATGACGGTGTCCACCTGCTCGGGCGCGACGCCCGACGCTGCGAGGGCGCCGCGGATCGCGTGCGCGCCGAGCTCGGCGGCCGAGAGCGAGGCCAGGCCCCCGCGGAAGCGCGCGAACGGGGTGCGCGCGCCGTGCAGGAGGACCGGGGTGACCTCGTCCTCGGGGGTGACGGCGGCGGCGTCGGGCAGGGGGGTGGCGTCGGTGCTCATGGGGCTCCGTCCGGGGAGAAGGCGGGAGGTCAGGGGCGAAGAGGGAAGCCCCGGCGCCGCGAGGAGGGGCGAGCGGCGCCGGGGAGCTGGGGAGGGCGTGCGCCCTCGGGGTCGTCAGACGAACGCGGAGACGCCTGTGATGTCGCGCCCGACGATGAGCGCCTGGACGGACTCGGTGCCCTCGTACGTGTGCAGGGCCTCGATGTCGGCGAAGTGCCGCGCGACGCGGTTCTGGAGCAGGATCCCGTTGCCGCCGAGCAGGTCGCGCGCGCTCGCGGCGACCTCGCGGGCGCCGCGCGTGCACGTGTACTTGGCGAGCGACGCCTGCGGCCCGGTGAGCGTCCCCGCCTCGTCGAGCCGCGTCATCTGGGCGACGAGGAGCTGGAGCTGCGTGATCGTCGAGAGCATCCGGGTGAGGCGCTCCTGCACCATCTGGTTCGCGGCGAGCGGGCGCCCGAACTGGACGCGCTGCTTCGCGTACGCGACCGCTGACTCGTAGCAGGCCACCGCGTGCCCGACGGCGGCCCACGCCACCCCGAGGCGCGTCGCGAAGAGCACGCGCGAGGTGTCCTTGAACGACCGTGCGCCGGGCAGCGCGTTCTCGGCCGGGACGAACACGTCGTCGAGCACGACGTGCGCCTGCCAGATCGCGCGCAGCGACACCTTGCCGGTGATGGTCGTGCCCGTGTAGCCCGGGGTGTCCTGCGGCACGACGAACCCGTGCACCTGGCCGTCGGCTCCGTCCTCGGCGTCGCCGACCAGCCGCGCCCACACGACCGTGATGTGCCCCGACGACCCGTTGCCGATCCACTTCTTCTCGCCGTTGAGCACGTAGCCCTCGACGCCGTCGCGCGTCTCCTTGCGCGCCGTCGTCTCGAGCGAGACGGAGTCCGAGCCGTGGGTGGGCTCGGTGAGCGCGAACGCGCCGAGGATCTCCCCGCGCGCCATGGGCTCGGCGTACTTCGCCCGCTGCTCGTCGGAGCCGAGCATCTGGATGCTGCGCAGCGCGAGACCGCCCTGGACGCCGCAGATCGTCGCGACGGAGCCGTCGCCGCGCGACATCTCCATCGCGGCGAGGCCCGCGCCGAGCAGGCTCACGCGCGGGCGGCCCTCGACGTCGACGCCGTCGCGCAGCAGATCGAGCTCGCCCATGCGCTTGACGAGGTCGAACGGGACCTCGGCGCGCTCCCAGTAGTCGTCGATGACCGGGAGCACCTCGTCCTGGACGAACTGCCGGACGCGCTGCTGGTGGGCGCGGTCCTCCTCGGTCGCGTCGGCGAACGCGCCGGCGTAGTCGAGGTCGAGCGGGGTCGCGAGGTCGTAGGTGGGCTCGGTGACGCCGGGCATGATCGGGGTGGTGGGCATCGGTGCTCCCCTGGGAGGGCGGCTGCGGTCGGTCCTGCGCGACCGTCCCCGGCGCCGGGGGTCCCGGGTGCGGGCCCGGCGTCGGCGGCGGTCTCTCCCATAGTGCAGCGATACCGGGTATCAGTCAATCTGAGACGGCGTATCGCCTCGGCGCTCGCAGCGCCGTGCGGGCACACGGCCCCCGTCCTACCGTCGAGAGATGGCCCTCGACCTGTTCGTGACGATGCACGTGCGCGACCACGACCCCGCGCGCGACTGGTACGTGCGCCTGCTCGGGGCGGAGCCGACGTTCGTCGCGACGCCCACCGAGTCCGTGTGGGAGCTCGCCGAGCACCGGTGGCTCGTCGTCGAGCAGGTGCCCGAGCACGCCGGGCACGGCGTCGTCACGGTGTTCCGTGAGGACGTCGACGCCTTCGTCGCCGCAGCGGCGGACCGCGGGATCGAGCCGGAGCGTCGGGAGACGTACGACGGCGGGGTCGTGAAGATCGTCTTCCGCGACCCCGACGGCAACGAGGTCGGGCTCAGCGGCGCGCTCCCGTCGTCGTAAGGTGCGCGCGTGACGATGACGGCCGGTCGGGTGACCTGGGACGACGACGCCTCCGCGGGCGCGTGGATCGCGGAGCGGCTCGGGGAGTTCGGCCCGCGCGTCGACGGCACGGTCCCGCGCGGGTTCGCGGCGTACGCGTGCGTCCCGCACCCGGGCTGGGACGACGACGTCGCGCTCGCGGCGCGCACCGACGCCCTGGCCGGGGCGCTCGCACCCTTCACGGGCGCCCAGCCGGTGCACCTCGCCCTGTGGACGGGCCACGCGTTCCTCTACGACCACGGCACCGACCCGCGCGCGAGCTCGGGCGTCGCACCGTTGGTCGGGTGGCCCGAGGACGAGCCGCGCCCGACCGCGGCGGAGATCGAGCGCGCGGTCGCCGAGGCGTGGGAGCACCTCGCGCCGACGCTCGTCGAGCGCCCGGCCGCCCCGATGCTCCTGCTCCCGCACCGCGAGTACCACCTGTGGACGGGGACGCTCACCGACGCCGACGCGTTCCGCGACCACGAGCAGCCGCCCAACCTGTGGTGGCCCGAGGACCGCTCGTGGTTCGTCGGGACCGAGATCGACGCCGCCGCGACCTACGTGGGCGGGAGCGGCGCGCTCGTCGAGGCGCTGTGCGCGGACCCGGCGCTGCGCGCGAGCCGGGTGGCGCCGTCGGACCCGATGCTGTTCGAGGACTGACCCGCGACCGCTGTCCGGGCCGCGGGCCCGGGTCAGGCGGGCGCGCCCGCCGCCTCTGCCTCGGCCGTCGCGCGACGGTTGACGCGCCACCACACGAAGAACCCGACGAGCGTGAACGCGCCGTAGAACACGTACATGAACGCCGACGCGTAGAAGCCGGCCGAGATCAGCAGCGGCACGCCCACGACGTCCACCGCGACCCAGATCAGCCAGAACTCGACCCAGCCCTTGGCCATGCCGTACGTCGCGAGCAGCGAGCCCATGAAGATCCAGGCGTCGGCCCAGACCGGCTCGTACGACTCGAGCGCGCGGAACACGGGGGTGAGCAGCGCCGTCCCGCCGACGAGCGCGACGACGAGGAACGCACGCTGACGCCACGACGCCCAGCGCGGCACGACCGCGACACCGTGGCTGTCCGCGTCGGCGTCGCCGAGCCGGGCCTGGGTCTTGCGCCACTGCACCCAGCCGTAGACCGACACGACGACGAACATCACCTGGCGTCCCGCCTGGCCCAGCAGGTTGACGGGATTGGGTGTCGCGAACACCGCGCCGAGGAACACCGTGAGCAGCAGCAGGTTGCCGACGATGCCCACCGGCCACGCCCACACCTTGCGCCGCATGCCGCCCAGCGCCGACGCCAGGCCGAACCCGTTGCCCACGATCTCGCGCCACAGCAGGTGCTGGTCGCCGATCGTCAGCTGCGCGTCGAACAGCGCGTGGATCAGGTCCATCGGATGTCCTCGTCCTCCCGGGCACGTCGGGCTCCGGGGTGAGGGGCGGGCGGCGGGGCCGGGCCACGAGGGCCCGACGGCGTCGCTCGCCACGGCGAGCCCGCGCCCCGTCGCGCGGGCTCGCGAGAGCCCGGCCGAGGACGGCCGCGCCGCACGTGCTTCCTCCCATCCGGACTGTCACCGTCGGTCCTGGAGTTCCACCAGGTCAACCGCGCGTGGGCGCGGGTCGCGGACTGTCACCGCCGGCTCGGAATTGCACCGACCCCGGAGCACGTTCGTGCGTACTGCGTTCTGCAACCGCCGATGCTACCTGCGCATTCCCCGACGCCGCGGCGATCGGTCACTCGACGCGACATCGGCACGTCCGACCGAGGTCGGCAGTCGCGATGACCGAGCTCGGCAGAAGCTGCCGATCTCAGCTGGTCACGCGAGCGCGTCGCGTACAGCGCGCGCGACGTCGTCCGCGACGCCCTGGGCGTCGGCCCCGGCGTCGACCACGGTGACGACGACGCGGCGCGCCGGGCCCCCGCCGTTCCCGGTGCTGTGCCGCTCGGCCGAGCCGCCGTCGCCGTCGGTCGCGGCGTACCGGCCGACGGCGGCGCGGCGCAGGTCCGCGAACGCCTCCTCGAGCTGGGGGCGCAGGTCCTGGTCAGGGGAGCGCAGCCACCGGCGCAGGAGCGCGTTGTGCACGGCGACGACCGACGCGGCGAACGCGATGGACGCGGTGGAGCGGCGCTCGTCCGGCGGGAGCGCGTCGCGCAGGTACGCGGTGAAGGCGCGCTCGTAGCGGTGCGTCGTGACGAGCTCGCGGTCGCGCAGCGCCGGCACCTGCTGGAGAAGCTGCCAGCGGGCCAGCGACGTCTCGCGCTGTCCCACGTGGTGGTCGAACACGAGTCGCGCCGCGCGGCAGACCTCGACGTACGGGTCGACGGCGGGGTCCGGCGTGAGCCGGCCCTCGGCGTCGGGCACGGGCCGAGTCGCTGCGAGCATGACGACGACCTCGTCGAGCAGGAGCTCGTGGTCCGCGAAGACCACGTCCTCCTTGGACCCGTAACGGCGGAAGAAGGTGGCGCGGCTGACCTGGGCGGCGTCGGCGATCTCCTCGACGGTCGTCTGCTCGTAGCCCTTGCGGGTGAAGAGCTCGATCGCTGCGTCGACGGCCTGGGCATGGGTGCGGCTGCGGACGTCGGTCATGCACCGGACGGTACACCGGTACCCGTCGCTCGCCCCGCCCAGGAGGTCAGGGCACGAGCCGGTAGAACCGGAAGAACGAGAAGTCATCCACGGGCAGCACCGCGACGTCCGCGAACCCGGCCTCGCGCGCGTAGCGGCGCAGGGTCGCAGGGCGCATGACGGTCCCGGTCCCGACGGACGGCCGCGACGACAGCCCGTCGGGCAGGCACACGAAGAGGCTGTACCCGTACATGACCCGGTCGACGTCGTCGGCGGGCGCGGTGAACTCCTCGCCGACGGCCTCGTCCATGACCACCACGACGCCGTCGGGCCGGACCGCGCGGCGCACGGCGTCGAGCACCGCGGCGGGGCGCGGCATGTCGTGGACGCACTCGAACGCGAACGCGGCGTCGAACGGCAGACCGGCCGGCTCGACGAGGCCGAGCTCGGCGGCGTCGGCGAGGTGGAACGTCACGCGGCCCGCGAGCCCCGCCTCCTCGGCCGCCGCGCGGGCCGCCGCGACCGACGGGCGGTCCACGTCGACGCCGTGGAGCACCGCGTCCGGGTAGGCGCGTGCGAGCGCGAGCGTCGACCACCCGAACCCGCACCCGACGTCGACGACCCGGGCCCCCGGCCGGCGCAGCACGTCGTGGACCGCCGGGACCCGCGCGAGCGTCGGGGCGAGCTCGCGCTCGAACCACGGCCGGTTGACCTCGGCCTGGGCCTCGCGCGCGTCGTCGCCGAGCTGGTCCCAGGAGACGCCGCCCCCCGTGCGGTAGGCGTCGAGCAGGTGCGGGAGCTGCGGGCCGATCGCGCCGACGAAGCGTGCGAGCGGTGCGACGTACGCGAGCGAGGTCGTGTCCGTGAGCACCTCCGCGTGCGCGGCCGGCAGGGCATACAGGCGCTCGCGGGCGGCCGCGACGGGGTCGGCCGCGAGCGCGGGCCCGGCGCCCGGGTCCTCCGCGGCGAGGATGCCGCTGGCCGCCTGCTGCTCCAGCCACTCGCGCGCGTACCGCTCGTGGGTGCCGGTGCGCTCGGCGAGCCCGGTCGACGTGAGGGGTCCGGCGTCGACGAGCGCGTGGTACCAGCCGAGCCGGTCGCCGACGTGGACGGCCAGGACGTCGATCGCGCCGAGCGTCGCGGCGAACAGGCGGTCGGCGAACGCGTCGGCGTCCGACGGCGCCGGGTCGCCCCCCGCGGGGTCGTCCCCCGGGCCCGGGGGTCCGTTCTCGGCTGTGGCGACCATGCGCGGCCTCCGGCTGGACGTTGGCCGGGCGCGTGCCGTGGGCAGCGGCGCCCGTGGTTCGACGGTAGACCTCCGGAGCGCCCGCGTCGATGGGTGGAGCGGCTGAAACGTGGACCGTCCACAGGGCGCTCGTCCGTCCACAATCCCGGTGCCCCGACCGGCGGCGGATGACACCATGACGGCCATGCTCATGACCCTCGCCGCGACGGCGTCCCCGGGGACGCTCGACGACGCCACCGACCTCGGGTTCCTCCTGCACAAGCACCCGGACCGCGCGCAGGTGTTCGACCTGCCCGTGGGCCGCGCGCACGTGTTCTACCCCGAGGCGACGGCGGAGCGGTGCGAGGTCGCGCTGCTGCTCGAGGTCGACCCGGTGGGGATCGTGCGGAACAAGCGCTTCGGCGGCGGGGACGCGTTCGCGCTCGCGCAGTACGTCAACGACCGCCCGTACGCGGCGTCGTCGATGGTCGCCGTCGCGCTGGGCAAGGTGTTCGCGACGGCGATGGCGGGCCGGTGCGACGCCCGGCCGGACCTCCCCGACGTCGAGCTCCCGCTCGACGTGCACGTCCCGTCCCTGCCCTGCCGCGGCGGCGCCGACCTGGCGCGCCGGCTCTTCGAGCCGCTGGGCTGGCACGTGACCGCGACCGCGGAGCCGCTCGACCCGACCGTCCCCGCGTGGGGCGCCTCGCGGTACGTCGACCTGCGCCTGCGCGGCACGCGTCGGCTCGCCGACGCGCTCGCGCAGCTCTACGTGCTGCTGCCCGTGCTCGACGACGCCAAGCACTACTGGGTCTCCACGGACGAGGTGGACAAGCTCGTGCGCGCGGGCGGCGGCTGGCTCGCCGACCACCCCGAGCGCGCGCAGATCCTGCGCCGCTACCTCGCGCACCAGCGCCGCTACGTCGAGGACGCGACGGCGCGCCTCGCCGCTCTCGACGGCGCCGCGCCCGCGGACGTCGCCGAGCCCGACGGCGGCGGCTCGTCCGACGCTGCGACGTCGCCCGAGGCGGACGCGGCGGAGCCGCCGCTCGCCCGGCAGCGCGCGGACGCGGTGCTCGGGGTGCTGCACGAGGTCGGCGCGCGGACCGTCGTCGACCTCGGCTGCGGGGAAGGCGCGCTCCTGCGCCGCCTCGCCGCCGACCGGACGTTCACGCGGGTCCTCGGCACCGACGTCTCGGCGCGCGAGCTCGAGCGCGCGGCCGCGCGGCTGCGCCTGCACGACGCGAGCGACGCCGAGCGCGAGCGCGTGCGCCTGCTCCAGTCGTCCCTCACGTACACCGACGACCGGGTCACGGGGTTCGACGCCGCGGTGCTCATGGAGGTCGTCGAGCACGTCGACCCGTCGCGCCTCGACGCCCTGGCGCAGGCGGTGCTGGGGCACGCGCGACCACGCGTCGTCGTCGTCACGACGCCCAACGCGGAGTACAACGTGCACTACCCGAACCTCCTGGACGGGCCGGGCGGGAGCCGGGTGCGGCACCCCGACCACCGGTTCGAGTGGACGCGCGCCGAGCTGCGCGCGTGGGCGGGCGCCGCCGCGCGCCGGTACGGGTACGCGGTCGAGCACCGCGACGTCGGGCCGCTCGCGCCGGACGTCGGCGCCCCCACGCAGCTGGTCGTCCTCACGCTGGACGCGACCACCCCGCCCGGTGGGACGGCCGCGGCACGTCCCGGCACGCACGACGGAGGGGAGGCGCGATGAGCGAGCACGTGACCGAGCAGGCCACCGAGCCGACGACCGAGCGTGCGACGGCGACGCGCGACCTGCGCGTCCCCGCGTCGAGCCTCGTGGTGCTCGTCGGCGTCTCCGGCTCGGGGAAGTCGACGTTCGCGCGCGCGCACTTCGGCCCGTACGAGACGGTGTCGTCGGACGTGTGCCGCGGCCTCGTGTCGAACGACGAGAACGACCAGGCGGCCACCAGGGCCGCGTTCGAGGTGCTCGAGACCATCGTGTCGAAGCGCCTCGAGGCGAACCTGCTCACCGTCGTCGACGCGACGAACGTGCAGCGCGAGGCCCGCAAGACCCTCGTCGCCCTCGCGCGCGCCCACGACGTGCTGCCCGTCGCGATCGTCCTCGACGTGCCCGAGAAGGTCGCGGTCGACCGCAACGCGGCGCGTGCGGACCGCGGGTTCGGCGCGCACGTCGTGACGCGTCAGCGCGCGGCGCTGCGGTCGTCGCTCAAGAGCCTGTCGCGCGAGGGGTTCCGCACCGTCCACGTCCTGCGCGGGGAGGAGGAGGTCGCGGCCGCGCGGATCGTGCGCACGCCGCTGCTCACCGACCGTCGCGACGAGCACGGCCCGTTCGACGCGATCGGCGACGTGCACGGCTGCCTCGACGAGCTGGTGACGTTGCTCGGAGACCTGGGCTACGCCGTCGTGCGCGACGACGCCGGCCGGCCCGTCGATGCCGCGCACCCTGCGGGGCGGCGCGTGATCTTCCTCGGGGACCTGGTCGACCGCGGCCCGGACTCCCCGGGCGTGCTGCGCCTCGCGATGGGCATGGTCCGGGCGGGCCACGCGCTCGCGGTGCCGGGCAACCACGAGCACAAGCTCGTGCGCGCGCTCGGCGGGCGCGACGTCAAGGTGTCCCACGGCCTCGAGGCGACGCTCGCCCAGCTCGCCGAGGAGCCCGACGAGTTCCGCCGCGAGGTCGCGGAGTTCTGCCGCGACCTCGTCTCCCACCTCGTGCTCGACGACGGCCGCCTCGTCGTCGCGCACGCCGGGCTCAAGGAGTCCTACCAGGGCCGGGCGTCCGGGCGGGTTCGCAGCTTCGCGCTCTACGGCGACACCACGGGTGAGACCGACGAGTTCGGGCTCCCCGTGCGCTACCCGTGGGCGGACGACTACCGGGGCAGCGCCACGGTCCTGTACGGCCACACGCCGACGCCCGAGGCCGAGTGGGTCAACAACACGATGTGCCTCGACACGGGCTGCGTGTTCGGCGGGAAGCTCTCCGCGCTGCGCTACCCGGAGAAGGAGGTCGTGCAGGTGGCGGCCGCGCGCGAGTACTACGCGCCCGCGCGCCCGTTCCTGCCCGACGGCTCGGACGGCTCGGCCTCGCCCGCGCGCGAGCCCGACCTGCTCTCCGTGTCCGACGTGCTCGGGCGCCGCGTCGTCGAGACCTCGACGCACGGGCGCGTGACCGTCGGCGAGGAGCAGGCGGCGGGCGCGCTCGAGGTCATGAGCCGGTTCGCCGTCGACCCGCGCCTGCTGCTGTACCTGCCGCCGACCATGAGCCCGGTCGCGACCTCGACCCTGCCCGGCCTGCTCGAGCACCCCGACGGCGCGTTCGCCGCGTACGCGCGCGACGGCGTCGACCGGGTCGTGTGCGAGGAGAAGCACATGGGCTCGCGCGCGGTCCTGCTCGTCGCGCGCGACTCGGGGCCGGACGGCTCGCGCGTCGTCGCCGAGCGGTTCGGCATCGAGGCGCCCGGCGCGGTGCACACGCGCACGGGGCGGTCGTTCCTCGACGAGCCGACGACGGCGCTGCTGCTCGGACGCGTCGCCGCGGCCCTCGACGCGGCCGGGACGTGGGACGCGCTCGGCGCCGACTGGGTGCTGCTCGACGCCGAGGTGCTCCCGTGGTCGCTCAAGGCCGACCAGCTCCTGCGCGACCAGTACGCGAGCGTCGGCGCGGCGGCGCGGGCCGTCATGCCGTCCGCGCTCGCGGCCTTGGCCGCCGCGGAGGCGCGCGGCGTCGACGTGGGCGAGCTGCGCGGTCGGACCGCGCGGCGCGCGACCGACGCCGAGCTGTTCGTCGAGTCGTACCGGCGCTACCGGTGGGACACGGGAACCGCCGCGGCCGGCGGCGACACGCTCGACCTGCTGCGCGGCGTGCAGGTCGCGCCGTTCCAGGTGCTCGCGAGCGGGATGTCCGCGCGACCGGGGTCTGCGGAGGCGACCGGGACGACGTACGCGGAGCGCGACCACCTGTGGCACCTCGACGTCGCGGACGGCCTCGTCGCCGCTGACCCGGCTCTGTTCCGCACGACGCGGCGCGTCGTCGTCGACCTCGCGGACGACGCGTCGCGCGCAGAGGGGACGGCGTGGTGGGAGGAGCTCACAGCGGCCGGGGGAGAGGGCATGGTGGTCAAGCCGCTCGCGAACCTCGTGCGGCGGCGGGGCGCGGCAGGCAAGGGCGGCGGGCTCGTGCAGCCCGGGCTCAAGGTCCGCGGCCGGGAGTACCTGCGCATCATCTACGGCCCCGAGTACACGGAGGAGAGCAACCTCGAACGGCTGCGTGAGCGGTCGCTCGGGCGCAAGCGCTCGCTCGCGCTGCGCGAGTACGCGCTCGGCATCGAGGCGCTCGACCGGGCGGCGCGCGGGGAGCCGACCTGGCGCGTCCACGAGCCGGTGTTCGCCGTGCTGGCGCTGGAGTCGGAGCCCGTCGACCCGCGGTTGTGAGCCGGGGCGTGCGAGGTCGTCAGCCGCCCATGAAGGCGTTCATCGCGAGGACGGAGAAGAGGACCGCGGCACCGAGCACCGCGACCGCGACGAGCCAGCCGTTCGCCCGCTCGACCGGCGGGACGGCCGGGCGCTGTGCGGGGTCGGCCTCGCGTCGTCGCGCACCGCGGCGCGCGGTGACGCGCAGGCCGCGGGCGGCCGCGCGCGCAGAGGGCTGCTCGGGGGACCGCGCGGGGAACTGCTCGGGGGACTGCTCGGGGAACGTAGCGTCCCGGGCGGGGGTCGGGGTCGTCACGGAGCGCCTCCGGGGTTCTCCGGCGCCGCTGCCCGACGCCGTACCGCCAGTCTTCCCGGCGACCCGCCCCCAGCGCGTCGCCCGTCCGGTGGATCCTGGGGTCCACCGGGGTGCGACCTCCGGATGACGAGCGGTCCCTCCCCGTGGGCCGCGCGGTCCACGCCCCCGGACTCAGCGCGGTGCGTTCTCCTGGTAGCGGGGTCGGCCGCCGCGCGCGGCGCGCTGGAGGTAGCGGACCTCGCGGAGCGCGACGGCGGCGGCGACGAGGAGCGGGAACCACGCCCAGACGCGGCCGCGGAGCACGAGGACGAGGCACACGACCGCGACGGCGACACCACCGAAGACCGTCGCGACGCTCGCCCAGCGCACGCCCGTGCGCACGTCGTCGGCACGCTGCCACCAGCGCCGGAGGCGCTCGCCGAGGCGGGGCCGCGGGGTCGGGCTCGGTGCGGGGCTCACGGGCGGGCCTCGCGGGCGAGCGCGACGCCCTCGATGCTGCGGACGGCCATGCGCAGCGCGTCGGCGCGCGTCGCCTCGCCCTCGTCGTGCATCGCCCAGGCGTTGAAGAGCATCCACCAGAGGGTGCGGACCAGCCACGACACCGTGAGCTGGTCGTCGAACACGCCCTCCGCCTGGCCCTGACGCAGGAGCTCGCGCACCGGCTCCTCGGCGGCTTCGGACTCCGCCCAGAACTCGGGTTCGCAGTCGGACAGCTCGTTGGACAGCACCATGTACCAGGGGCCGAGGTCGAAGTACTCGAACGCGAGGCGGCGCAGTGCGGCGACCGGGTCGCCGTCGTCGAGGCGGGCCGCGGTGATCGCGGCGCGCGTGCGCTCGACCGCCTCGGAACCGATCGCCTCGACGAGGTCGGCGCGCTCGGGGAAGTAGCGGTGCAGCGTCGTGCGCCCGACCTGTGCGGCCTGGGCGACGTCGCCGAGCGACGCGGACTTGTCCGTGCTGAGCACGGCGACGGCGGCGTCGAGGATCGCGCGCCGCGTGCGCGCGCGGGTTCCGCTCTCCGCGGGCACGCCGTCGTGCGCCGCTGCGGGGGCCGGCGCGGTGGTGGCGTCCCGCGCGCTGGTTCGTGCCGTCACGCGGCCCACGATAGCTCGCGACGCTGTGGAACACCTCTTGCCACTAGTGGAACAATCATGTTCCACTAGTGGCCAATCTCGTTCCACCTCGGATCCGCCCCCGCGTCAACCACGGTTGACACGAGAGAGGATGTCAACCATGGTTGACGCCATGTCCACGACCGACGCCCCCGGCCCGCCGACCACGCCGTCCGCCACGACCGACGCTCCGAAGGGCCCGTTCCTCCCGCGGCTCAAGGTGCTCTGGGAGTTCGTCCGACCGCACCGCCGCACGCTCCTGCTCGGGCTCGTCCTGGGGCTGGGCACCACCGCCGCTGCGCTGGCGACCCCGATGGTCACCAAGTGGGTCCTCGACACCCTCGGGACGGGAGAGTCGCTGACCCCGGCGGTCCTCACGCTCGTCGGGCTGCTCGTCGTGGGCCTCGTGCTCGGCCTGTGGCAGTGGGTCCTGCTCGGCACGCTCGCCGAGCGGGTCGTGCTCGACGCGCGGTCGTCCATGGTCCGGCGCTACTTCCGCGCGCGGATCGGCGCGCTCACCGGGCGCCCGACGGGCGAGCTCGTCACGCGCGTCACCTCGGACACCGTGCTGCTGCGCGAGGCCGCGTCGTCCAGCATCGTCAACCTCGTCAACTTCGCCGTGTCGCTCGTCGGGACGATCGTCCTCATGGGCGTGCTCGACATCGTGCTGCTCGGCACGACGCTCGGCGCGATCGTCGTCATCGCCGTGCTCGTGGGCGCGCTCATGCCGCGGATCGCCAAGGCGCAGGAGAAGGCGCAGGAGTCGCTCGGCAGCCTCGGCGGGACGCTCGAGGGCGGCCTCCGCGCGATCCGCACGATCAAGGCCAGCCGGGCCGAGGGCCGCCAGATCGACCGCGTGCTCGACGACGCGCAGGCCTCGGCGCGGCACAGCGTCCGGGCCGTGCGCACCGAGGCGGTCGCGTGGACCATCGCGGGCGGCGGGATCCAGCTCGCGATCATCGTCATCCTCGCGCTCGGCGCGTGGCGCGTCGACGAGGGGCTGCTCGCCGTGTCGAGCCTCGTCGCGTTCCTCCTCTACGCGTTCCAGATCGTCGAGCCCGTCACCGGCCTCACCATGAACGTCACCCAGCTCCAGGCCGGCATCGCCGCCGCGGGCCGCATCAGCGAGGTCCAGGCGATCGAGCCGGAGGAGGACGACGACGCGGCCCGGCCCGGGCGGGCCGGCTCGGCGCCGCTCGACCCGACCCGTGCGGAGGCGGGGCGGCCGGCGGAGGCGGTAGCGGCGTCGGGCACCGACGGGACCGAGACCGGGACGCCGCGGCTCTCCCTGCGGGGCGTCACGGCGCGCTACCTGCCGGGCGGCGAGCCCGTGGTCCGCGACCTCGACCTCGACGTGCCCCACCGCGGGCAGGTCGCCATCGTCGGGCCGTCCGGAGCGGGCAAGACCACGACGTTCTCGCTGCTCCTGCGGTTCCTCCAGCCCGAGTCCGGGCAGATCCTGCTCGACGGCGTGCCCTACGACGACCTCACGTTCGACGACGTCCGGCGCCGGTTCGCCTACGTCGAGCAGGAGACGCCCGTCGTTCCTGGCACGATCCGCGAGAACCTCCGGCTCTCCGACCCGGACGCGACCGACGAGGCCATGTGGGCGGCGCTCGCGAAGGTCCGCCTCGAGACCAAGGTGCGCTCGCTCGCCGACGGGCTCGACACGTCGCTCGTCGGGACGACCGTCTCGGGCGGCGAGAGGCAGCGCGTCGCCCTCGCGCGCGCCGTCCTGCACGCGCCTGACGTCCTGCTGCTCGACGAGGCGACGGCCCAGGTCGACGGGCTCACCGAGGCCGCCGTGCACGCGGTCATCGAGGACCTCGCGCGCGACCGCGCGGTCGTGACCATCGCGCACCGGCTGTCCACCGTGATCGACGCCGACCTCATCCTCGTCATGGAGGACGGCCGCGTCCGCGCCCGCGGCACGCACGCCGAGCTCCTCGCGACCGACGAGCTCTACCGCGAGCTCGTCGCCGCCCTGCGCATCGCGACCGAGGAGGCCGCCACGTCGAGGCAGGGGGTGCGATGAGTTCGACCGCCGGGGCCGGTCCGAGGTGTCGTCAGGTGGTGGACGACGGCGGCCGCGGATCGCGGACGCGGACGCGGAGGATGAGGGTGGCATGGGGAACGTGACGTGCGACGTGGCGGTGTCGGTGGACGGGTTCTCGTCCCGGCCCGACCAGACGCTGGAGCACCCGTTCGGCGAGGGCGTGGACCTGCACCGGTGGATGTTCGAGACGGCCGACGAGAACCGCGCGGAGCTCGACGCGATCCTCGCTGCGGGCGCGTTCGTGATGGGGCGCAACATGTTCAGCCCCGGCCGCGGCGAGTGGGACCTCGACTGGCACGGGTGGTGGGGGCCGGAGCCGCCGTACCACGGGCCGGTGTTCGTCCTCACGCACCACCCGCGCGAGCCGCTCGTCATGGAGGGCGGGACGACCTTCTTCTTCGTCACCGACGGCATCGAGTCCGCCGTCGCGCAGGCGCGAGAGGCGGCGGGGGGCCGCGACGTCTCGATCGCCGGCGGCGCCGCGACCATCAACCAGGCGCTCGCGGCGGGTCTCCTCGACGAGCTGCGGCTGCACGTCGTGCCGCAGGTCCTCGGGCACGGGGACCGCGTGCTCGACGGCGTCCCGCCCCTCGCGCTCGAGACGGTCGCCGTCCGCGCGGCGTCGCTCGTCACGCACGTGACGTACCGGGTGCTGGGGCCGCTCGGCTGACGGGACTCGTCGCCGGCGGTACCTCAGCCGAGCACGGCGAGCAGGAGCGGCGCCGCGACGACGAGCACGACGACGGCCCCGACGACGAGGACCCGGCGCCACGGCCCGGTGTCCTCCGACGCGCGGCGCGCGCGGGTGCGGTCGGTCCATTCCGCGCCGTCGTACCAGCGCTCGCTGCCCGATCCCGGCGCGTCCGCGTACCATCCCGCCGCTGCCTTGCCCACGTCGCCTCCTCGCGTCGCGTCCCGTGAGCCCCCTCGTACGGAACATGTGTCACGGGACCCCCACCTCTTACACGCAGCGGGGCGCTCGCAGGTTCCCTCGACACGATCGAAGGTCCCGCAACCGAGACGTCGAGCCGCTGGCACACTGTGCGGGTGGAGGACGGTCGAGAGGCGCGGCACAGCCGTGGAGACGACCCCGTGGCGGCCTGGGGTCTCGTCGTCAGCCTCGTGCTGGGCGCGGTCGCGGCGGCGCTGTCGGTGGCCGGCTACCTGGTCGACCTGCCGATGTGGCTCGTCGGAGTCTCTCTGGGCGCCGCGGTCCTGGGCGGGGTCGCGGCCGCGGTCTTCGCGGCCCGGCAGGCCCGGCTCGAGCACCGGTCCGCAGGACGCATCGTCTGGGAGACGGCGACCGCTCCGTTCCGGTTCCTGCTGGACGTCCTCTTCTAGCGGCTACAGCCCGCCGACCCGCGCGGCGCCGTCCGTCGCGATCCGTTCGAAGACGCGCTGGTCGGCCGCGAACTGCGTGCCCGGGATGGGCCAGTGGACGACGATCTCCGTGATCCCGGCCTCCGCGTAGCCGTGCGCGGTCTCGACGAACGCGTCGACCGACTCCAGCGCGGGGTCGGGCGTGAATCCCGTGAGCAGGATCCGCTCGACCGACGCGGGGTCACGCCCGGCGTCGGCGCAGGCGCCCTCGAGCCGCTCGACCTGGTCGCGGACCGCCGCCCGCGACTCCGCCGGGGTCGCGTCGTCGCCCAGGCGGCCGTCGCCCGTCGTCACCCACGCCTGGCCGTAGCGCGCGGCGAGCCGCAGCCCGCGCGGTCCCGTCGCGGCGATCGCGAACGGCACGCGCGGGGACTGGACCGGGCCCGGGATCGTCCGCGCCTCGTGCGCGCGGTAGTGGCCCTGGTCGTGCGTCACCGCGGGCTCGGTGAGCAGCCGGTCCAGCAGGACCGTGAAGTCGCGCAGCCGGTCGGCGCGCTCCCGGGCCGACCACGGCTCGCCGCCGAGGACGGTCGCGTCGAAGCCCGTCGTCCCCGCGCCGAGGCCGACGGTCACGCGCCCGCCCGACAGGTCGTCGAGCGTCATGACGTCCTTCGCGAACGTCACGGGCTCGCGGAAGTTCGGCGACGACACGAGCGTGCCCAGCCGCACGCGCTCCGTCACGCCCGCCGCGGCGGCGAGCGTCGGGACGGCGCCGAACCACGGCCCGTCACGGAACGTGCGCCACGACAGGTGGTCGTACGTGGAGGCGGCGTGGAACCCGAGGTCGTCGGCGGACCGCCACACGTCCCGGCCCTCGCGCCACGGGTAGATCGGCAGGATCACGGTGCTCACGCGCATGGTCGCCAGCCTAGGGTGGGGGAGTGATCCAGCACACCGTCGCCTTCCGCCTCGTCCACCCCGCCGGCAGCGCCGAGGAGGCCGAGTTCCTCGGCACCGCGCGTCGCACGCTCACCGCGATCCCGGGGGTGCGGGACTTCACGGTCTCGCGCCAGGTGAGCGCCAAGAGCCCGCTGACGTTCCAGTTCTCCATGGTGTTCGACGACGACGCCGCGTACGCCGCGTACGACGCCCACCCGGACCACCGCGGCTTCGTCGCCGACCGCTGGGTCCCCGAGGTCGCGGAGTTCCAGGAGCTCGACCTCGTCCCCCTCGCTGACTGATTCCGCGGCGCCCTCGCGCCGAGGTAGAGGCGTGGTCATGACCAGGCCTCTACCTCGCGCCACCAGGCCTCTACCTCGTGGGACCAGGGTTCTACCTCGCGCGACCAGGCCTCTACCTCGTGGGACCAGGGTTCTACCTCGCGGCATGGGGTGAACGCCCGGTGTGGCAGGGTGACGGCATGACCCAGATCGACCTGCGCATCTTCACCGAGCCCCAGCAGGGCGCGTCCTACGACGACCTCCTCGCGGTCGCGAAGGCGACGGAGGACCTCGGTTTCGACGCCTTCTTCCGCTCCGACCACTACCTCGTCATGGGCGACGGCGACGGCCTGCCCGGCCCGACCGACGCGTGGACGACGCTCGCGGGCCTGGCCCGGGAGACGAGCCGTATCCGGCTCGGCACGCTCGTGTCGTCGGCGACGTTCCGGCACCCGGGCGTGCTGGCGATCCAGGTCGCGCAGGTCGACCAGATGTCCGGCGGTCGCGTGGAGCTCGGGCTCGGCGCGGGCTGGTTCGCGCGCGAGCACGAGGCGTACGGCATCCCGTTCCCGGAGAAGCGGTTCGGGATCCTGGAGGAGCAGCTCGCGGTGATCACGGGGCTGTGGGAGACGCCGGTCGGCGAGACGTTCTCGTTCGGCGGCGAGCACTACACGCTCACCGACTCCCCGGCGCTGCCCAAGCCCGCGCAGGCGCGCGTCCCCGTGATCGTCGGCGGCCACGGTCCGCGGCGCACCCCGGCGCTCGCGGCCCGGTACGCGAGCGAGTTCAACGCCGCGTTCCCCGACCCGGGTGTGCTGCCCGAGCGGTTCGAGAACGTGCGCGCCGCGTGCCTCGACGCCGACCGTGACCCCGACTCGCTCGTGTACTCCGCCGCGTTCGTCGTCGCGGTGGGCAAGGACGAGGCGGAGTTCCGCCGTCGGGCCGAGGCGATCGGCCGCGAGCCCGACGAGGTGCGGCGCAACGGCCTGGCCGGGACGGTCTCCGAGGTCGCGGACAAGGTCGCGGCCGCCGCCGAGCAGGGCGCCACCCGGTTCTACCTCCAGGTGCTCGACCTGCACGACCTCGACCACCTCGACCTCATCGCGAGCGAGGTCGTGCCGCAGCTTCCCTGACGCCCACACCCGCGTCGCGATGGGCGGCCCGTCGCGACGCGGGGAGGGGTGCGGCCGCACCAGCGCGGCCGACGTCGACCGGGTGGTCGCTCAGCCCGCGGTGGTCGGCCCGTAGACGGTGGCCTGGAAGCTGCCGCCGACGACCAGGTCGACGCGTGCACAGGTGACGCTCTCGTCCGGCACGCTCGTCGTCGGGAACGGGCCGTCGACCGCCGTCAGGGCGTCGTCGGCGACGACCCGGGCCTCGTCGAGCGAGACGCACCGGTCGGTGATCCCGCTCCTCAGCGCTGCCACGATCCCGGCGACCAGCGGGTCCTCCAGGATCCCGTCCGAGCCCGTCGTCCCCCCGACGACGATCGCGCGCCCGCCGACGTCGACCGCCACCTCCGCGCAGACCTGCGCCTCGCCCACCGGCTCGGGCAGCGCGTCCCGCTCTTCGACGGACCAGTCGTCCAGGCCGAGCCGGTCGAGCTCGTCCTCGGCCCAGGCGACGCCCTCGGCGACGGTGCGGCACGTGCTCGCCCCGCCGTCGACCCGGTCGGTCGCGCTCTGCTGGAGCTCGACCACGGCGGGATCCAGTGCCGAGCGGCCCTCGAGCCGCTCGACGCCGTCGGGCACCTGGTCGGCCGGGGCGACGTACGTCTGGCCGTCCCAGGCGAAGGCCACCGGGTCATCGATCGGCGGCAGGCCCTGCTCCGCGAGGAGCGTGGTGCAGTCCGCGTACGGGTCGCCGGTGAGCCAGGGCCCGGCCGCGTCGACGTCGAGCCCGTCGGCGACGTCGGGGCTCCAGGCGCTCACGCAGGTGACGCCCTCGCCCGACGAGCCGCGGAACGCCTGGACCGCCGCGTACGCGACGCCCCCGCCCGCGAGCACCGTCGCCAGGCCGAGCGCGACCGCGCCGCGGCGCCCGAGCCGTCGCCGACGTGACGGGGGTGCGGCGGGTGCGGTGGTCGCCGTATCGAGCGTGGTGGTCATGAGGATCTCCTCCCGCAGGGCGGCGAACGCCGCCTCGTCCACGGCACCGAGACCCGCACGCCGAGCCGGGTCTACGCTGCGCAGCTGCATCATCGGGTCCGTCATCGTGCCTCCTCGGTTCCGGGGCGGGGTCGTCCCCACCCGGTGACCACGTGTCCGGTCGGGTCGTCCCGTTTCCGCTGCGGCGCTGACGCCGGTGCGCCGGGTGTGCCGGGCGCCACGAGTCCGTCGAGCTGCTCGGCCAGCCGCCGGCGCGCCCGGTGCAGGCGCACCCGGACCGCGGCGCGCGAGATGCCGAGCACCAGGGCGATCTCGTCGCGTGCGAGCTCCTCCCACGCCACGAGGCGCAGCAGCTCCTGGTCGTCGGGGCCGAGCCGCGCGAGCGCGCGCTCGACGTCGCTCACCTCGCCGGTCGGCGGCGGGACCGCTTCCGCGACCTCGGCGCGGAGCCTGTCGGCGAGGGCGAGCCGGCGCCGCGCGCCCCGGTGGAGGTTGGCCAGGACCCGGCGTGCGACGCCGAACATCCACGGTCGCGCGTCGTCTCCGACGGGGACGTCGTCGAGGCGTCGCCAGGCGACGAGGAACGCCTCGGCGACGACGTCGGCGGCGTCGGACGGGTCGGCCACGCGCCGCACCGCGTAGGCGAGCAGGGGGCGGTGCGTGGCCTCGAACAGGGCGGTGAACCGGGCCGCGCGGTCCTCGTCCGGCGGTGGGGCCGGCGGGATCCGCTCGGGCGGGCGGTCAGGGGCGGGCATCCGGGGTCCTCTCGACCGGGTGACGTGGACGACCGTCTCATGTCCGGTGCTCGCCGGTGCGTTACACCCTCCCCGTGCGTGGCGGTGACCGTCCTGCGGTGCGCGACGGCGCGACCCCGGTGGACGACCGGCTCGCCCTCCGGGGCGTCCGCCCGTCGGACGCGTGGCGCGTCGGCGCCGTGAATTCTCCGTTTCCGTCCGTGAACGGTGCGTTTCCGGGCCGTGCGGACCGCCGCTCGGGTGAGCGCTCACCGCGTGGGGCGGGACGGCGTCGGGCGGGGACGGGAGCGG
This sequence comes from Cellulosimicrobium sp. GQ32, assembly GCF_059758455.1. Classification (NCBI taxonomy): domain Bacteria; kingdom Bacillati; phylum Actinomycetota; class Actinomycetes; order Micrococcales; family Promicromonosporaceae; genus Cellulosimicrobium; species Cellulosimicrobium sp. GQ32. The sequence continues at coordinate 135,827 of NZ_JCAXEP010000006.1, forward strand.
CGCCGCGCCAACGATCCGGGCCGCGAGGACGGTGCAGCGCCGGGTCTCGACCGGTCCGTTCACATTCGCTGCCACGCGCCGAGACGGTGGCGGCCACCGCTCGCGCGACCCGTGACAACGACCGCCTCGTACCGCTACCTTCGGCGCAGACGACGAGGTGGCCCGCTCCGAGCGGGCCACCTCGATCCGTCTCCGGGCACCTCCGCGCGAGGGCGCCTGGCAGGGGGCTCGACAGAAGTGCCACGCACGCACTCACGACGCCGACGACGTCGCCGCACCCGGGCTCGGGAGCCGGCCGGCATCTGCCCGCCGACTCCCCCGTCCACTGCCCGACCCCCGGGGTCCTGCACGGGACCCGTCGAGAGCCGAGGACCCGCGATGGCCGTCTCCGAGTTCGACCGCCTGGTCGTCACCCCGCGCCGCACGCAGCACGTGCGGCCCGCCCCGTTCGGCCCGCGGGCCGACGCCGACCGTCCGACCGGCCCGCCGCGCGACGAGAACTCGGCCGCACGCTCGCCGTCGCTCGTCATGATCATGCTGCTCGCGACGCTCGGCGTCCTCGCGTACGCGGTGTTCCTGCTCAACCCCGCGAACCGCGGCGACGCGCTGCCGTACGTCATGGTCATCACGGCCGAGACGGTGCTCGTCGCCCAGGCGCTGCTGGCGATGTGGACCGTGCTGTCGAGCGGGCACGACCCGCGCGGGTTCTCGTTCCACCACGCCAAGGACCGCCTGTTCGACGTCCCCGAGATCATCCGCGACGGCGCCGAGGACGACCCGACGCGCTGGAACCTCTACCTCCACGACCGCCCCGTCGCCGTCGACGTCCTCATCACGACCTACGGCGAGGACCTCGACACCATCGCGCGCACGGTCCGCGCCGCCGTCGCGCTGCGCGGCACGCACCGCACGTGGGTGCTCGACGACGGCCGGTCCGACGACGTGCGCGACCTCGCCGCCCAGCTCGGCGCGCGGTACGTGCGGCGCCTGTCGAGCAACGGCGCGAAGGCCGGCAACGTCAACCACGCGCTCGCCATCGCCAAGGGCGACTTCTTCGTCATCCTCGACGCCGACTTCGTCGCGAGGCCCGAGCTCCTCGTGGAGACCGTGCCGTTCTTCGTCAAGGACGACGTCGCGTTCGTCCAGACGCCGCAGACGTACGGCAACCTCGACAACCTCATCTCGCGCGGCGCCGGGTACATGCAGGCCGTCTTCTACCGGTTCGTGCAGCCCGGCCGCAACCGCTTCAACGCCGCGTTCTGCGTCGGCACCAACGTGATCTTCCGCCGTGCCGCGATCGACGACATCGGCGGCATGCACACCGACTCCAAGTCCGAGGACGTGTGGACGTCGCTGATGCTCCACGAGCGTGGGTGGCGCACGATCTACATCCCCACGACGCTCGCCGTCGGCGACACCCCCGAGACCGTCGAGGCGTACACCAAGCAGCAGCTGCGCTGGGCGACCGGTGGGTTCGAGATCCTGCTCCAGCACAACCCGCTCAGCCCGCGCCGCACCCTCACGCTCGACCAGCGGCTCCAGTACACCGTCACCGCGACCCACTACCTCGCGGGCATCGCGCCGCTCGTGCTGCTGCTCGTGCCGCCGCTCCAGATCTACCTCGACCTCACGCCCATGAACCTCACCATCTCCTGGGGCACGTGGCTGCTCTACTACGCGGGGTTCTACGTCCTCCAGATCGCCATCGCGTTCTTCACGCTCGGGTCGTTCCGGTGGGAGGTGCTCATGCTCGCGTCCGTGTCGTTCCCCATCTACACCAAGGCCCTGTGGAACGCCCTGACCGGCAAGGAGCAGGCGTGGCACGTGACCGGCAGCAAGGGCAAGGTCACGTCGCCGTTCAACTACATGATCCCGCAGGTGCTGTTCTTCGCGTTCCTGCTCGTGACGTCGGTGGTGGGGGTCTGGAAGGAGTGGGGCGACCCGATGCCGAGCCTCGCGCTCGCGTGGAACGTCACCAACACTCTGATCCTCGGGGCGTTCGTCGTGACGGCTGGGCGTGAGTCGCGTGCTTCGCGGCGTGCTGTGCGTTCCGTCCGGCGGCGGGGAGGGGAGGCCGCGCCGGGTCTACCATCCGGCACCTCGTCCCTCGGCGCCTCCCGCCAGACCCGCCACGACCCGGCGCGGCCTCCCCTCCCCGCCGCCTCGAGGTCGAGTCACCCGGCGTCGTCCGCCCTCCCCGCCGCCACGCTGTCGTCTCACCTCGAGACGCACGGTCCCCTCGGAGGTGTCGCATGACCTGGTCGAACCGGTTCCGCCTCGTGGGCGGGCTGCTCGTGGTGGTGCTCGCGTGCGCGGCGCTCACGCTCGTGATGAACCGACGGCTCGGGCAGGCGACGAGCACGACGGCCACCATCCGGGCGGAGGTGCTCGACGTCGGCAGCGACTACGCGGGGACCGTCACCGCGGCGGAGGTCGCCGAGGGGGACGAGGTCGCCGCGGGCGACCCCTTGTTCACCGTGAGCAGCCTGACGCTCCAGCACGACATCGCGCTCGGGCTCGTCAGCGCGGACACGTCCGCGTACCAGGTCGCGCCCGACGGGACGATCACGCTCGTCGCTCCCTACGACGCCGTCGTCACCCACGTCGCGGCCCGCGAGGGCGGGTTCGTCCAGGCGGGAGAGGTCGTCGCGTCGCTCGAGCGGGAGGGGTCGCTGTTCGTCGACGCCCGCCTGACGCTCGACCCGAGCGACTTCGCGCGCGTCCGCCAGGGCGCGGAGGTCACGGTCGTCCTGCCGAACCAGGCGGAGGTCGCGGGCGAGGTCGCCTCGGTCGCGGTGCAGAACACCGCCAACCAGGCGGAGGCCACGGTCGAGGTGACGAGCGACGCGCTCGTGCGCGGGGCCGAGCACGGCCTCGTCGCGTCGGGCACGCCGGTCACGGCGAGCATCGAGCTGCACGACGACGGCCCGCTCGCCGGGGTCGACGAGTCGTTCGGCGAGTTCCTCCGCAAGGTGGGGCTGTGACGCCCCGCCGAGGACGGCCCCGCGCCGGGGCGGCCGTGGCGGTGCTCGCGTCGGCCGCGCTGGCCGCCGGGTGCGGGCTGTTCGAGACGGACGCGTCGCCCGCGGCGACGGGGCCGCCCGGGGCGGGCGCCGCCGTCGGGCACGCCGCCGCGGACCTGACCGGCACCGTGCCCGACGTCGACCCGTCGATCCTGCCGCAGGAGTCGGTCGCGCCGATGCCCGCCGCGCGGCTCGCCGACGGGCTCGTCCCGCCGACGAACCGGTGGTTCTCCGGGCTCGTCTTCGGTGACTCGCCGCTGCCCGTGTTCCCCGTGCCGCTCGCGTTCGGCGTGACCGACGGCGGCTACGCGTTCGGGTTCCCCGACGTCCAGGTCACCGAGCAGTCGATCCTCGGGCCGTACGTGCCGCAGGTCGGCGTGGACGTCGGGGCGTCGTCGGTCGTGGTCACCGCCTACGACACCGCGTCCGTCACGCTCGACCTGCTCGACGGCGCGGGCTCCGTCCTGGGGGCGGTGACCCTCGTCGAGGGGTCGCCCGTGCTGCGGTACACCGCCGCGACGGACCAGACGGCGGCGCTCACGGTCGCCTTCGCCGCGACGGAGGGGCTCGTGAGCGCCGAGGCCGGCGGGCGCGAGTACGTGCTCGTCGGGGCGGACGACGCGCTGTCGGACGGCGGCCGCTCGCTCGACCTTGCCGAGGGCGACTCCGTGGCCTGGTTCCCCGTGCCCGACGACGCCCCGGACGGCGCGGTCGCGACGCTCGCCGAGGCGGCGGCGAACCCCGTGACGGGCACGACGCTCGCCTACGGCGTGGCGGACGACGCCGTCACCACGGCGATCACGTACGAGACGGGAGACGACCCTTCCGGCGCGGCGACCGTCGTCGTGCGGCTGCCGCACCAGCGCGAGAGCGAGGGTGCCGCGTGCGGACTCGGCACCTACGCGACCGTGCGCGGGACGGTCGACGTGTGCACGGCGAGCACGCTCGCCTGGGCGAGCCCGGCCGTCGAACCTGCCGGGGCGCTCGACCTCTCGGGGCTGGGCGAGGACGCGCGGACCGAGCTCGCCGAGCAGGTGCGTGCCGACGCCTCTGGGCTCGAGCCGCGCCCGTCGGACACGTACTTCGGGGGCAAGGCCCTCGCGCGCGACGCGAACCTGCTCGCGCTCGCCGAGCAGCTCGGTCTCGACGACGTCGCGGCCCCGCTGCGTGACGACCTCGCCGCCGCCCTGCGCGAGTGGGCCGAGCCCTCCGGCTGCGAGGCGCGCGACGCGCGCTGCTTCGTCTACGACCCCGAGGTGCGCAGCGTCGTCGGCAGGACGCCGTCGTTCGGGTCGGACGAGCTCAACGACCACCACTTCCACTACGGGTACTTCCTCTACGCCGCGGGCGTGGTGGCGGCCGACGACCCGGCGCTCGCGGCCGACCTCGCGCCCGTGCTCGACCTGCTCGCGGCGGACGTCGCGTCCGGTGCGAGCGGCGAGGACTTCCCGGCGCTGCGGGTGTTCGACGCGTACGTCGGTCACTCCTGGGCGTCGGGGTACGCACCCTTCGCGGACGGGAACAACCAGGAGTCCGCGTCCGAGGCGGTGTCCGCGTGGAACGGGCTGGCGCTGTGGGCGCAGGCGTCGGGGGACGCGACGCTCGAGGCGCAGGCCCGCTGGCTGCTGTCCGCCGAGGCGGCGTCGGCGCGCGCGTACTGGACCGACTTCGACCGCGACGACCCGGCGATCGACGGCTTCGGGCACACCGTGACGTCGCTCGTGTGGGGCGGGAAGCGCGACTGGGCCACGTGGTTCAGCGCCGAGCCGAGCGCCATGCTCGGCATCCTCGTGCTGCCGATGCAGCCCGTCGCCGGGTACCTCGCGGGCGACCCGGAGCGCATCCGTTCCAACCTCGACGAAGCGCTCGCCGGCCCGCGCGACGACCCGGCGTCGTGGGACGTGCTGTTCGGCGACCAGCTGCTCATGTACGCGGCGCTCGCGGGCCCGGACGACGCCGCCGCAGCCCTGAAGGTCGCCCGCAGCCTGCCCGCCGAGCGCATCGACGACGGCAACACCCGCAGCTACCTCCTCGCGTGGCTCCAGGTGCACGCGGCCCCGTAGCACCGCCGACCGCCGAACCCGTGGTCGTCGCCGGCTCGGCGACCTGGCGCGCGACAAGCCCGGGTTCGGCGGGCACTACCCTGCTCCGGGGGTCTTCACACGAACTTCACGGACGGGAGAGACATGAGCGCCATCGGGTGGCGGTTGCACGGGAACGGGAAGACGGTCGCGCCGGGGGACGTCGTCGACCCGGACGAGCGGCTGACCTGGCCGCGGACCATCGGGATCGGCATGCAGCACGTCGTCGCCATGTTCGGCGCGACGTTCCTCGTGCCGCTGCTCACCGGGTTCTCGCCCGCGACGACGCTGTTCTTCTCCGCGATCGGCACCGTCGGGTTCCTGCTCATCACGCGCAACCGGCTGCCGAGCTACCTCGGGTCGAGCTTCGCGTTCATCGCCCCGATCGGCGCCGCGACGGCGTCGCAGGGCCAGTCCGTCGCCGTCGGCGGCATCCTCGTCACCGGTCTCGTGCTCGCCGCGGTCGGTCTGCTCGTGCACGTCGCGGGCGCGCGGTGGATCGACGTCGTCATGCCGCCGATCGTCACGGGCACGATCGTCGCGCTCATCGGTCTCAACCTCGCCCCCGCGGCGTGGGGAAACTTCCAGAAGGCGCCGGTCACGGCCGTCGTCACGCTGACCGCGATCATCCTCGTGAGCGTCCTGTTCAAGGGCATCATCGGGCGCCTGTCGATCCTCGTGGGGGTGGTCGTCGGGTACGTCGTCGCCGTGCTCCAGGGCGAGGTGGTGTTCGACGCGGTGCGCAAGGCCGCCTGGATCGGGCTCCCCGAGTTCGTCACGCCCACGTTCGACGTCGCCGTGCTCGGCCTGTTCGTGCCGGTCGTGCTCGTCCTCATCGCGGAGAACGTGGGGCACGTGAAGTCGGTCGCGGCGATGACCGGCAAGAACCTCGACGACCTCACCGGCCGCGCGCTCTTCGCGGACGGCCTCGCGACGACGTTCGCGGGCATCGGCGGCGGGTCGGGAACCACGACGTACGCCGAGAACATCGGCGTCATGGCCGCGACGCGCGTGTACTCGACGGCGGCGTACTGGGTCGCGGCGGCGACCGCGCTGGTGCTCTCGCTCTCGCCGAAGTTCGGCGCGCTCATCGCGACCATCCCCGAAGGGGTCCTGGGCGGCGCGGCGACGATGCTCTACGGCATGATCGGCATCCTCGGCGCGCGGATCTGGGTGCAGAACAAGGTCGACTTCTCCAACCCCGTCAACCTCACGACCGCCGCCGTGCCGCTCGTCGTCGGCATCGCCAACTTCACCTGGGCCGTCGGCGACCTGACGTTCGAGGGCATCGCGCTCGGCACCGCCGCGGCGCTCGTGATCTTCCACCTCATGCGGACCGTCGCGCGGTGGCGCGGCACCACCCAGGAGCCCGCCAGCCCGGCGTCGGCCCCCGGCGGCGACGAGCCGATCGTCCACGACGCGGTCGAGGATGCCCGCTGACGGAGCCTCCTCCTGATGCCGAACCCGGGATCTCTCCCCAACTGAAGCCTTCGCTGAGGAGCGGTCCCGGGTTCGGCGTCCTGACGTCACGCTGCACGACGGCGTCCCGTCGACAGGAGCGCGCGGCGGACCGTGGTCGCGGTGCGGCCCGGCACGCGGGTGTCCGCGGAGGTGAACCGAAGCACCGCAGCGACGTCCGCGGTCACGAGGTCGTTGTGACGTTCCCGGTCGGCGAACGCGGCGTTCGGCGTGTCGTGGAACTCCGCGCCGTCGGCCTCTGCGACGAGCCAGCGGCCGTCGTCGAGCACCCAGCCCAGGTCGCCGCGTCGTTCCCGTCCGCTCGACCCGACCAACGGGACCTGGAGCGTGTCCGGCGGGACACCGCCATCGACGCAGTCGAGCCGTACCCAGGTCTCCAACGGTGACTCCGCACGACCGTCCGCGAGATCCCACCACGAGTGCGTCCGCGCGACACCGCGCCGACCACGGGCGTGGTCGTGCGCGCGGTCGAGACCTTCGGTCGACACCCGCCCGAGGTGGAGAGCGGAGTCCATGACCGCCACGGCCCAGGGCCGGTCGAGCTCGGGCACCGCCTGGGCCAGAGCCCACTCGGGGGCGGCGACGTACCGGTCGCCCACCCGCACGACCGTCATCCCGTCGTCGAACATGCGCAGCCTGATGCCGTCGCGCGACTCGAGCCCGCTGGCACCGGGCAACGTCGCCTGCGGGACGACGCGTGAGGGCAGGCCGGCGACGCCGAGCAACGCGAGCGCGCACGGCCCGACGGCGATCGCTTCGGGACCGAAGGCGAGCAGCGCCGCCCAGGCAGCGCGGCGGCGTCGGGAGTCGGGCGGCCGGGTGGGCGGGGGTGTCGGGTCGAGGTCGTACACGCCGGCGGTGATCCGTGCCCAGGACCCTGAGCGGACGAGGCGGGTCAGCACGTTCGGACCGATCCCGACGTCGAGGCACTGCCTCGTGCAGACGAGCGACGCCTGCTGGGCGGCGACGGCGCGGAGGGCTTCCGGTACTGGAGAGCGGGGCGGCATGGGTCGCATCCCAGCGCACCTGACGTCGTGGCAGGAACACGCGGGACGGCCCTGTGGAAGGGACCCTCGGACCGAGGGACTGTGGAAGCCGACGACGGCGGGCCTGCCTCGCAGGAGGAGTGCCGAACCCCTGGATCGCTCCTCAGGCGGGCGCGTCGGTGGGGAGGGATCCAGAGTTGGGCGCCAACCCTGGATCTCTCCCCAGGTCGAGCCGCACGTGAGGAATGGTCCCGGGCTCGGCGCCGGGGAGAGTGGGGGCGGGGCGGGGGGCCCAGGACCGGGTTAGAGGCGGAGGCCTAGGACCAGGCCCTCCGTGACGTCGAGGCGGGTGAAGCCGAGGTGCTCGTAGAAGCCGATCGCGGAGACGTTGTCCTCCGAGACGCCGAGGTGGACGCCCGGGGCCCCGGCGGCGCGCAGGGCGTCGAACAGGGCGTCCATCAGCCGGCGGCCGTTGCCGCCGCCCTGCGCGGCGGGCAGCAGGTCGACGTGGAGGTGCGCCGGGTAGTCGGGGAGCACCGAGGGGTCCGTGAGGTGCGGGCGGTGGATCTGACGGACGAGCGCCTCGTCGCGAGAGCCCTCCGGAAAGCTGCCCAGCGGGTACCGCTCGCGCAGCGGTGGCCACCACTCGCGCTCCGACCGCGCCTCGAACGCGGCGGTGTCGCGCGCACCGAGCACGTAGCCCGCGGCGACGCCGTCGACCTCGACGACGAACGCGAGCGACGGCTCGAGGGCGAGGTACGCCCCGAGGTAGACCTCGCCGAGCAGCCGCGGGTCGGCGTACAGCGCGGTCGCGTCCGCGCCGGACGCGCCGGTCCGGAGGCAGATCTCGTACAGGCGGTCGACCTCGTCGGGGTCGGTGGTCCGGGCGGGCCGGAGGGGCAGGGTGCTCATGGGTACCGTTCGGCGGTCGTGAGGCTCGGCGGGGCGCCGGGCGAGGGACGTGCTCAGCCCTCCGCGGGCGGCACGGGCAGCGGCTGGGGGGTGATCTCCTCGATCGCGACGCACCCGGCGCGGCTCTCGAGCGGCACGTCGCCGGACAGGCCGACGAGCTCGGGGTCCACGACGTCCTCGAAGTCGGCGCCCACGTAGAGGTCGACGGTCGCGTCCTCGCGGGCGTCGAGCACGAGGCCGGGGTTGTCGTAGTGCGCGGCGAGCGTGTACGCCTGCGCCAGACCGGCGGCCCCGAAGTGGATCTGCGTCTGCGCCACCACGTCCGACTTCCCGTCGCCGTCGAGGTCTGGCGCGTTGCCGGTGGAGATCACGGCGAAGCCGCGCGACGTGAGGAGGTCCTGGTTCAGCCGCCCGAGGGGGGCGTCCTTGCCGGACGCGTTGTAGACGTTGACCTGGATGTCACCGGTCGCCACGGGGAGGGTGCCCTCGGGGAGGCAGGGGGCCTTGACGCCCGCGAGGTCGTCGACCGCCTCGGGCGACGACAGCGGCCGGTCGAACGGGGCGTCGATCGCCCCGGTGTAGACGGCCAGCGCACCGAGCCCGACGACGGCGAGCGCGGCGATGAGGAGCCCGAACACGACGGCCTGGCGCTCGTGCATGCGTCGGCGACGCTCGGCGCGTGCGGTGTCGGGGCGGGTGGTCACGCCAGAAACCTACCGGACCCCGCGCTCATCGCACGGTCAGGACGCGGGCGTGCAGGATGGCGCGCTGCTGGAGTGCGGCGCGCACCGCGCGGTGCAGTCCGTCCTCGAGGTAGAGCACGCCCTCGTACTCGACCACGTGCGCGAAGAGGTCGCCGAAGAAGGTGGAGTCCTCAGCGAGGAGCGCGTCGAGGTCGAGCGTGCGCTTGGTGGTGACGAGCTCGTCGAGGCGCACCTGACGCGGGGGCACCTCGGCCCAGTCCCGGGCGGTCACCCGACCGTGGTCCGGGTAGGGGCGCCCGTCGCCGACGGCCTTGAAGATCATGCGGCACATCCTAGAGGCCCGACGGCGTCCCTCGCCCCCGTCTGCGGGGTGCCGGTCACGCAGTCGTCACGATCTCCCCACGAGGAGCACCCGCGTCCTTCGCGTCAGCGGGGGTGCTGCCCGGCCGGGCCCGGCCGCCGACGTCCCACCCGGTCTCCCGGCCGGCGTCCCAGCCGACGTCCCAGGTGGAGCTGGACGAACAGGGTCACGACCCCGGCGACGAGCAGCCCGGCGACGTTCACGAGGAGCTGGACCCCCGCGCCGAGCGCCTCGTCCCACGCCCCGACGGCGAGGGTCAGCCCGATCGCCCCCACGGCGGGGACGGTCGTGATGGAGATGAAGACGCCGACGAGGGCCGCCGACTTGGAGGTGGTGAGAGAGAGCACACCCGCGACGCCCGCGAGGAGCGCGATGACGAACGACCACGCGTCGGGCGACACGATGAACTCGGTCTGCGGACCGGTCGTCGCCTGCTCGTCGGTGATGAGACCCGCCGCGTAGGCGAGGCTCCACACGGCCCACGCGACCGCCGCGCAGCCCGCGAACCCGCCGAGGAGCGTCGCCAGCGCCGACCCGGCGATCCCGCGCCGCCGCCGGACGACCGCGTAGCAGATGGCGGCGATGGGGGCGAACTCCGGCCCGACCACCATGGCCCCGATGATGAGGATGGGCTGGTCCAGCAGCCGCCCGATCCCCGCGATGAGTGTCGCGAGCAGCAGGAAGACGAAGAACGTGGCGGAGGGACGAGAGTCCTCGCGCGACGTGTCCGCGAGCTGCGCCCACAGGACCCCGTCGGCGGGGTGACCCGGGGCAGCCTCCTCGGCCGCGACCGCGGCGTCCGACACGACCGTCACCGGCTCCGTGACGACGATGCTCCCGTCGGCCGGGACGCCGGCGTGCCGGAGGGTCCGCATGACGTTGTTCGCGTTCTCGCGCGCCATCTCGAACCAGAGGACGTCGCCCCGGCCGTCGAGCGCCGCGCCGGGCAGGACCGCCAGGTCGCACACGGTCGGGTCGGCGTCGAGGACGGGACGCAGACGTTCGGCGAGGTCGTGCCCCGCGGTGACCCGGACGCTCAGCATGGCGCCATCGTGCCAGCCGGGAGCCGCCCGTCGGGCACGTGTCCCGTCAAGGTTCCGGCAGAGGGCGTCAAGGTTCCGTCAGAGCCCCGTCCGGGGCCCTCCCGCCGGGCGTAGAACGGCAGTGCGCCCGGGTTCCGGGCGCCGGCACCACGCCCCGCCGCGGGCGCCCGCCGACCCTCGTCGAGAAGGCGTTCCCACCATGGCCGACCTGGCCTTCCTCCTCCTCACCGTCGCGTTCTTCGCGACGGTCGCGCTCGTCGCGCGTCGTCACGGCTCCTCCGGAGGTGCCCGGTGATGGTCCTCGACTGGATCGCGCTCGGCGCCGTCGTCGCCGTGCTGGGCTACCTCTTCGTCGCGCTGCTCCGCAGCGACCGGGCCCGGTGAGCGCCGTGCCGACGACGGTCGACGCCGCGGTCGTGTGGGCGGCCGTGGGTCAGGTCGCGCTCCTCGTCGCGGCGCTCGCGGCGGTGCACGCGCCGCTCGGTGCGTACATGGCGCGCGTGTACACCTCGTCGCGCCACCTGCGGGTGGAGCGTGCGGGATACCGGCTGGCGCGCGTGGACCCCGACGCGGAGCAGCGGTGGAGCACCTACCTCTTCTCGCTGCTGGGCTTCTCGCTCGCCTCGGTCCTCCTCCTCTACGCCCTGGGCCGCCTCCAGGACCACCTGCCGATGAACCTCGGGTTCACGGGGCTGGACCCCGCAGGCGCCTGGAACACGGCGGTCTCGTTCGTGACGAACACGAACTGGCAGTGGTACTCGGGCGAGGCCGCGGCGGGCCACCTCCTCCAGATGGCAGGGCTTGCCGTGCAGAACTTCGTCTCGGCCGCCGTCGGGATGTCGGTCGCGATCGCGCTCGTGCGCGGGTTCGCGCGCTCCGGGACCGACGCGCGGATCGGGAACTTCTGGACCGACCTCACGCGGTCCGTGGTCCGGATCCTGCTCCCGATCGCGTTCGTCGCGGCGGTCGTGCTCGTGGCGAACGGCGTGATCCAGAACCTCGGCCCGCACACCGCGGTCGAGACGCTCGCCGGCGGGACGCAGCACGTCCTCGGCGGTCCCGTCGCATCCCAGGAGGCCATCAAGGAGCTCGGGACCAACGGCGGCGGATTCTTCAACGCGAACTCGGCGCACCCGCTGGAGAACCCGAACCCGTTCACCAACATCTTCGAGATCTTCCTCATCCTGCTGATCCCGTTCACCCTCCCGCGCACGTTCGGCCTCCTGGTCGGCGACCGCCGCCAGGGCTGGGCCGTCCTCGGCGCGATGGCCGGGCTGTTCGCCGTCGCGCTCGCGCTGACCACCTGGGCGGAGCTCGCCGGGCCGGGTGCCGCCCCGCAGGCCGCGGGCGCCGCGCTCGAGGGCAAGGAGACCCGGTTCGGCCTCGCCGCGAGCGCCCTCTTCGCGACCGCGACGACCGGCACGTCGACCGGCGCGGTCAACGCGATGCACGACTCGCTCACCGCACCGGGGGGTGGCGTGGTCCTCTTCAGCATGCTCCTCGGCGAGATCGCCCCGGGCGGCGTGGGCGCGGGGCTGTACGGGATGCTCGTGCTCGCCGTCGTCGCGGTGTTCGTCGCGGGGCTCATGGTCGGCCGCACGCCCGAGTACCTGGGCAAGAAGATCGGCCGCCAGGAGATCACGCTCGTCGCGCTGTACGTCCTGACGACCCCGGCGGTCGTGCTCGTCGGTACGGCGCTGTCGGTGGTCCTGCCCGACGGCCTCGCCGGGCAGCAGGAGGGTGGCCCGCACGGGCTGACCGAGGTGCTGTACGCGTTCGCGTCGGCCGGGAACAACAACGGCTCCGCGTTCGCGGGGCTGTCGGCCGGGACGCCGTACTACAACACGCTGCTCGGGCTCGCGATGCTCGTCGGCCGCTTCGTCCCCATCGCGCTCGTCCTCGCCCTCGCCGGTCGGCTCGCCTCCCAGCGGTCCGTGCCGCCGTCGGCCGGCACGCTGCCGACCCACCAGCCGCTGTTCGTCGGCCTGCTCGGCACGGTCGCGCTCGTCGTCGTCGGCCTCACGTTCGTCCCCGTCCTGTCCCTCGGTCCTGTCGTGGAGTCCCTGTCATGAGCACGCCGCTCGCTTCCGTCCCTCAGCTGCCCGGCACCCCGGCGTCCCCCGCGGGTGCGCCCGACGGCGGCCCGCACGGCGACCGTCCCGGCGGCGGCGGCCGTCGTGCCCCGCGGGCGCTGTCTCTCGCACAGGTGGGCGCGGCGCTTCCCGCCGCGGTGCGCAAGCTCGACCCGCGGGTGCTGTACCGGTCGCCGGTGCTGTTCGTCGTGGAGCTCGGCGCGGCCGCGACGACGGTGCTCGCGGCGTTGGACCCGGACCTGTTCTCGGTCCTCGTCGCGGCGTGGCTGTGGGCGACGGTCCTGTTCGCGACGCTCGCCGAGTCGGTCGCGGAGTCGCGCGGCAAGGCGCAGGCGTCGAGCCTGCGCGCGACGCAGCGCAGCACGACGGCGCGTCGCGTGGACGCACCGACCGACACGCTCGCGGCCGGGTCGAGCCTGCACCTGCTGCCGACGGTCGACGTGCCGTCGTCCAGCCTGCGGGTGGGCGACGTCGTCGTGGTCGTCGCGGGGGAGACGATCCCGGGTGACGGCGACGTGATCGAGGGCGTCGCGTCGGTCGACGAGTCGGCGATCACGGGCGAGTCCGCGCCGGTGATCCGCGAGTCGGGCGGCGACCGCTCGGCGGTCACGGGCGGGACGGTCGTCCTGTCCGACCGCATCGTCGTGCGGATCACCGCCCCGGCCGGCCAGACGTTCGTGGACCGGATGATCGCGCTCGTCGAGGGCAGCGAGCGCCAGCGCACCCCGAACGAGATCGCGCTCAACGTGCTGCTCACGTCGCTGACGATCGTGTTCGTCCTCGCGGTCGCGACGCTCCAGCCGTTCGCCGTCTACTCGGGTGCGCGGCAGTCGCTCGTGGTGCTCGTCGCGCTCCTCGTGTGCCTCATCCCCACGACGATCGGCGCGCTGCTGTCCGCGATCGGCATCGCGGGCATGGACCGCCTGGTCCGGCGCAACGTGCTCGCGATGTCCGGGCGCGCGGTCGAGGCGGCGGGCGACGTCGACGTGCTGCTCCTCGACAAGACCGGCACGATCACGCACGGCAACCGGTTCGCGACCGAGGTGCTGCCGGTGGGCCACGTGAGCGCGGCCGAGCTCGCCGACGCGGCGCGCCTGGCCTCGCTGTCCGACGAGACCCCGGAGGGGCGCAGCATCGTCGACCTCGTGACGTCGCTGGACGGGCGCCCCGCGAGCGACCTGGCGCGCGAGACGACGGGCGCGGAGTTCATCCCCTTCACGGCCCAGACCCGGATGTCGGGCGTGGACCTGCCGTCGCCCGACGGCGGCGTGCGGCGCGTGCGCAAGGGAGCCGGTTCGGCGGTGCAGCGGTGGGTGCACTCCACGGGCGGGAGCGTGACGGGGCCTGAGACGGACGAGCTCGCGGCCCACGTGGAGACGGTCAGCGGGCAGGGCGGCACGCCGCTGGTGGTCGCCGAGCAGGTGGGTGACGGCCCGGCGCGCGTGCTCGGCGTCGTCCGGCTCAAGGACGTCGTCAAGGACGGGCTGCGCGAGCGGTTCGACCAGCTCCGCGCGATGGGGATCCGCAGCGTCATGGTGACGGGCGACAACGCGATCACGGCGCGGGCCATCGCGGTCGAGGCGGGCGTGGACGACGTCCTTGCCGAGGCGACGCCGGAGGACAAGCTCGCCCTCATCCGGCGCGAGCAGGAGGGCGGGCGCCTCGTCGCGATGGCCGGCGACGGGACGAACGACGCGCCCGCGCTCGCGCAGTCCGACGTCGGGGTCGCGATGAACACGGGGACGACCGCCGCCAAGGAGGCGGGCAACATGGTCGACCTCGACTCGAACCCCACGAAGCTCCTGGAGATCGTCGAGATCGGCAAGCAGCTCCTCATCACGCGCGGCGCGCTGACCACGTTCTCCGTCGCGAACGACGTCGCGAAGTACTTCGCGATCCTGCCCGCGATGTTCCTGGGTGCGTTCCCCGCGCTCGAGGTGCTCAACGTCATGCACCTGTCGAGCCCTCAGTCCGCGATCCTCTCCGCGGTGATCTTCAACGCGCTGATCATCGTGGTCCTCGTCCCGCTGGCGCTGCGCGGGGTGCGGTACCGCCCGGCGTCCGCGTCGGCGCTGCTCCGGCGCAACCTGCTGGTCTACGGGCTCGGCGGCCTCGTGGCGCCGTTCGTCGGGATCAAGCTCGTCGACCTCCTCGTCTCCCTCCTCCCGGGCTTCTGAGCCCGGTGCCGAAAGGAACTCCCGTGCCCATCTCCTCGCAGGTCCCGTCCGGCGCCCGTCCGTCGACCGCCGGCGGCGCCGTCTCCTTCGTCCGGCAGTCGTGGGCGGGGCTGCGCGTCCTGCTCCTGATGACCGTCCTGCTCGGCGGGCTGTACCCGCTCGCGGTCACGGGGGTCGGCCAGGCCGCCTTCGGGTGGCAGGCGAACGGCTCGCTCGTCCGCGCGGACGGCACGCGTGCCGCGTCGGTCGACGACACGGGGGTCGACGGCGCCCCGGTCGTCGGGTCCGCCCTCGTCGGTCAGGCGTTCGGCGAGCCCGGGACCGCGCCCGAGTGGTTCCACGGTCGCCCGTCGGCGGCAGGGGACGGCTACGACACCCTTGCCTCTGCCGGGTCGAACCTGGGGCCGAACAACCCCGACCTGGTCGACGCGATCGAGGCACGCCGTGCGGCCGTCGCCGCGGAGGACGGCGTCGACCCGGCGAGCGTCCCGCCGGACGCGGTGACGGCGTCGGCCTCGGGCCTCGACCCGCACGTCTCGCCCGCCTACGCGGACCAGCAGGTCGAGCGCGTCGCCGCGGCGCGCGGGCTCGACCCCGCGACGGTGCGCGCGCTGGTCGACGAGGCCGCGGCCGGGCGCGTGGCCGGCGTGCTGGGCGACCCGCGCGTGAACGTCCTCGCGCTCAACCTCGCGCTCGAGAGCCTCGCGCCCGCCGGCTCGGACGCGTCCTGACGTGCGGCGTGATGGACTGCGCACATGAGTGCCGACACGCCTGACGGGCGGCGCCGGGGGAGGCTGACGGTCTACCTCGGCGCCGCGCCGGGCGTCGGCAAGACGTTCGCCATGCTCGACGAGGCACAGCGCCGTCGGTCCCGCGGGACCGACGTCGTGGTCGGCCTCGTCGAGACGCACGGGCGCCCGGCCACGGCCGCGAAGATCGGCGACCTCGAGGTCGTGCCGCGCCGCGCCGTCGGGCACCGGGGCGTCGAGCTCACCGAGCTCGACGTCGACGCCGTGGTCGCGCGCGACCCGGACGTCGCACTCGTCGACGAGCTCGCGCACACGAACGCGCCCGGCTCGCGCCACGCCAAGCGGTGGCAGGACGTGCACGACCTTCTCGCGGCGGGGATCGACGTCGTGACGACGGTGAACGTGCAGCACCTGGAGTCGCTCACGGAGGACGTCGAGGCGATCACGGGTGTGCGCCAGCGCGAGACCGTCCCCGACCGCGTGGTGCGCGAGGCCGACCAGATCCAGCTCGTCGACCTCTCGCCGCAGGCGCTGCGGCGCCGGCTCGCGCACGGCAACGTCTACCGGGCAGAGCAGATCGACGCGTCGCTCTCGTCCTACTTCCGCGAGGGCAACCTCACCGCGCTGCGCGAGCTCGCGCTCCTGTGGCTCGCGGACCGCGTGGACGACGCCCTCACCCGGTATCGCGCGGACCATGCGATCTCCGGGACGTGGCCGGCGCGCGAGCGCGTCGTCGTGGCCGTCACCGGTGGGCCGGAGAGCGCGACGCTGCTGCGCCGCGGCGCCCGCATCGCCGAGCGGGCGGCCGGGTCGGAGCTGCTCGCCGTGCACGTCCTCGCGACCGACGGCCTGCCCACCGCCTCGCCCGCGGCGATCGCGGCCGACCGCGCGCTCGTCGAGTCCCTCGGCGGCACGTTCCACACCGTCGTCGGGGAGGACGTCGCGTCGGCCGTCGTCGACTTCGCGCACGGCGCCAACGCGACGATGGTCGTCGTCGGCGTCTCGCGGCGCTCGCGGTGGCGCGAGGCCTTCCTCGGCTCGACGAGCGCGGAGATCGCCCGGCTCTCCGGCTCGCTCGACGTGCACCTGGTCACGCACGAGCGGGCCCGCTCGGGACGGGTCGCGCGGCGCGGCTGGAGCCCGTTGTCCGCCCGGCGGCGCGTCGCGGGGTTCGCGCTCGCGGTCGCCGGCCCCGTGGGTCTCACCGCCCTGCTCGACGCCGCCAGGGACGCGGTCGGGCTGCCGACGCAGGTCATGCTCTTCCTCGCCCTGTCGGTCGGGGTGGCTCTCGTCGGCGGCATGTGGCCTGCGCTGGCCTGCGCCGTCGTGTCCTTCGTGTGCCTCAACTGGTTCTTCACACCGCCCACGGGGCTGCTCACCGTCGCAGACCCGGAGAACCTGCTCGCCCTGCTCGTGTTCGTGCTCGTCGCGGCCGCCGTCGCGTCGGTCGTCGACCTCTCGGCACGCCGCACGGTCCAGGCGTACCGGGCGCGGGCCGAGGCGTCGACGCTCGCGGCCCTGTCCCGCTCGGTGCTGTCCGGGGAGGACACCGCCGAGGCCGTCGTCGGCCGCCTGGCCCAGACCTTCCAGCTCCGCCGCGTCGCGCTGGAGGAGCGGGCGCGCACGGACGGGCGCGCGCGGGAGTGGTCGACCATCGCGGTCGCGGACCGCGCGGTCGACACCGGGGGACCGGCCGGGAGCCGGTCCCGACGGCGCCCCGGGGGCGGTGACGAGACCCGGACCGTGGTGGGCGTCGACGACGACCTCCGGCTCGTGCTCGACGGCCGCCCCCTGCCCGCGGGCGACCGCCAGGTGCTCGAGGCGTTCGGGGCGCAGGCGGGCATCGTGCTGGAGTACCGCCGGCTGCGCGAGGAGGCGGCCCGCGCCGCGGTCCTGGCCGAGGCGGACGCGACCCGCACGGCCCTGCTCGCCGCGGTGTCGCACGACCTGCGCACGCCGCTCGCGGCGATCCGCGCCGCCGTCGACGGGCTGCGTTCGCCGGAGGCCGTCCTGGAGCCCCAGGACCGGACCGCGCTCGTCGAGACCGCGGCGTCGGAGACCGAGCGGCTGGAGCAGCTCATCGACAACCTGCTCGACCTCTCCCGCCTCCAGACGGGGTCGGTCGCCCCGGTCCTGCGGGACGTGTCGCTCGAGGAGATCGTGCCGGTCGCCGTCGAGCCGCACGGCGCGCGCGTCGCGCTCGACGTGCCCGAGGACCTGCCCCTCGTGCGCACGGACCCCGGGCTCCTCGAGCGCGTCGTCGCGAACGTCGTGGCCAACGCCGTGCGGTTCGCGCCCCCGGACGAGCCCGTCCACGTCCGGGCGTCCGCCTCGGGCGGGATCGTCGAGGTGCGGGTCGTCGACCTCGGGCCGGGGGTGCCCGACGACGCCAAGGAGCGGATGTTCGAGTCCTTCCAGCGGCTCGGGGACGCCGGCGGGCACGGCGTCGGGCTCGGGCTCGCCGTCGCGCGCGGGTTCTCCCGCGCCGTCGGTGCGACCCTCGTCCCCGAGGACACCCCGGGCGGAGGTCTCACCATGGTCCTGACCGTCCCCGTCGCGCCGCCGCGCGACCCGGCACGCACCGAGCGGGAGGAGCGCGCGTGAGCGACGACCCGACGACCCACCACGTCCTCGTCGTCGACGACGACCCCGGCCTGCTGCGTGCGATCGCCATCACGCTGCGCACCCACGGCTGGAAGGTCAGCACCGCCACGTCGGGCGGGGCGGGCATCGACCTCGTCGCGACCGACACCCCTGACGTGATCCTGCTCGACCTCGGCCTGCCCGACCTCAGCGGGTTCGACGTCATCCGGGCCGTGCGGGCCTGGAGCACGGTGCCGATCGTCGTGCTCTCCGCGCGTCACCTCGGCGACGACAAGGTCGACGCACTCGACGCCGGCGCCGACGACTACGTCACCAAGCCGTTCGCGATGCCCGAGCTCATGGCGCGGCTGCGTGCGGCCGTCCGGCGGTCGGCGGGCAGCACCCGCGACGGGTCCGCCGTCGTCGAGGCGGGCGACCTGCACGTCGACCTCGCCCGACGCCGCCTCCTGCGTCGCGGCGCCGAGGTGCGGCTGAGCCCCACGGAGTGGGCGCTCCTCGAGATCCTCGTCGCGCAGCGGGGCCGCGTCGTCGAGCGCGAGCACCTGCTGCGCGAGGTGTGGGGGCCGACCGCCACGCGCGACACCCACTACCTGCGCGTCTACCTCGCGCAGCTGCGCCGCAAGCTCGAGGACGACCCGGCGGCGCCGCGCCACCTCATCACGAGCCCCGGCATCGGCTACCGGTTCGAGGAGTGACCCGCCGCGTCGTCCACGAGGCGCGCGAGCTCACGCACGACGGCGCCCGGCAGCGCGGGCGGGAACAGCAGCGCGCGCTGGAGCTCGCCCGCGCGCCAGCCGTCGCACGCGAGCGCCGCGAGCACGAGCGACGACGGCGCGCCCTCCTCGCGCCACGCGCGCAGCACGAGCGCGTGCACCGCGTGCTGCCCCTCGGGGACGTCGTCGCGCGCGACCCCGCCCAGCGCGTACAGGCGCAGGAGCGCGGCGGCCTTGCGCGAGTCGTCGAGCGCCGCGACCGACGCCGCGACCGCCGCGCGCGACGGGTCGAGGCGCAGCGGCGAGAGGTCGTCGAACCCGGACTGGAGGACCTCGAGCGCGACGTCGTCGACGAGCGTCTCCGCGTCGCCGAACATCGAGCGCAGCGTCGACTCGCTGCGCTCGCAGCGGCGCGCGACCGCGGCGAGCGTGAGGTTCTCGACCCCCTCCTCGAGCGCGACCCGCAGCACGGCGTCCACGAGCGGGCGCTCGTCGTCGCGGAACGGGTCCTCGTCGAGGTCCACGTCGCGGAAGACGACGGCGCTCGCCGGTGGCCGCACGTCGGCGTACCGGGAGAGGTCGCCGATCAGGTCCTCCCACTCGGCCTCCGTGAGGTCGTACGCGTCCTGGTAGAGACCGAGCCACGTCCCCTCGAGCGCGAGCGCCGCGACCCAGGTGCGCGGGTCGGGGGCGCCCGAGGCGCCGTCCGGCTCCTGGGTGGGGATCGCGGCGACCCACTCGTGCAGGGTGGCCCTGGCCGAGCGCGTCGCGTCGCTCTGGTCGGGCGTGGACATGACCGTCACCTCCGTGGTCGGGCACAGTGGATCGAGCCTAACCGGAGGCCCCCACGGCGACGCGAGGTAGAGCCTTGGTCCGCCGAGGTAGAGGCGTGGTCAGGGGTATGGGTCGACCAGGCCTCTACCTCGCGCTACCAGGCCTCTACCTCGGCGTCAGAGGCGGGGGACGTCGCGGCGGCGGAAGCCCACCAGGCCCAGCGCGACGAGCACGACGGCGAGGAGCGAGAGCCAGACGAACGGCCACGGCTCGACGTCGGCCCCCGGGAGCTGGGGGACGTGCCAGAACGGCGAGACGCCGCTGGCCCAGGACGGCAGGTCGAGCAGGGCGCCGAACATCGTCACGACGAAGGAGTACGCGAGGAGCGTCCAGGCGAGCGCCGCAAGGCCCGGCCGCCAGCCGAACGCGGCGACGGCGACGCCGGTGACGACCGCGATCGCCGGGAGGTAGGCGAACGACGCGGCGAGGTAGTCGCCGAGCCCGAAGGTGTCCTCCCCGACGCTCAGCGCGCCGAGCCACAGCCCGACGGCGCTCACGGCGAGCAGCACCGACGTCCCGACCAGGGTCACGACGAGCTGGGACCCGAGCCAGCGGACGCGCCCGACCCCGGTCGCGAGCACGGGCTCGAGCCGCCCCGCCGTCTCCTCGCCGCGGGCGCGCTGCGCCGACGCGACCGCGAAGCCGCCCGCGCCGAGCCCGAGGAACAGGGCCATGACGGCGACGAACCCGCCCACGAGGTCGGAGGCGTCGCCCAGCATCTGCGCGATCTCGGGGTTGTCGGCGACCATGTCGCCCACGGAGTCGACGAACGTCCCGCACGCGAGGGCGGTGACGCCGATCCCGACGCCCCACGCGAGCACGGACGCGCGCTGCTGGCGCCACGCGAGGGCGAGCGGGCTCGCGAGCCATGCGCCGGCGTCGGGCCGGCCCGCGCGCGGCGGCACGAGCCCGGCGCCGAGGTCGCGCCGCGCGGCGAGCGCCGCGCCCAGGGCGAGGAGCAGCGCGACGAGCGCGACCGAGAGGCCGAGGGGCCACCAGCGCAGGTCGACGAACGCGCGGATCTGCTGCGCCCAGCCGATGGGGGAGAGCCACGAGACCCAGCTCCCGTGCTCCTCCTGGACGTCGCCGACGGCGCGGAGCAGGAACGCGACGCCGAGCACGGCGAGCGCGAGACCGCTCGCGGCGCGCGCGTGCTCGGTGACCTGGCTCGTCACGACGGCGACGGCGGCGAACACGAGCCCCGTGACGCCCACGGCGGCGCCGAGCGCGAACGAGTCGACGGCGGTGAGCCCGGTGGCGACGAGGACCGCGCCGGTCGCGAGGGCGATGGCCGCGTTCGCGACGAGCGCCGCGACGAACGCCGCCGTCGCGGGGGCGTGGCGCCCGACGACGCCGGCCCGGACGAGCTCCGCCCGCCCCGTCTCCTCCTCGGCGCGCGTGTGCCGCACGACGAGGGAGATGCTCATGATCGCGACGGCGACCATGACGGTGAGCGCCATCTCGTTCGCGATCATGGCGCCGAGCGTGTAGTCCTCGATCCCGTACTGGGGCCCGGACAGCATGATGCCGGCGGGGCTGGACACGAGCGCGGCACGCGCCTGGCGGTCGGCCGCGGTGGGGTAGAGCGTGTCGAGCGCGACGGCTGCGTACCCGAAGAGGAGCGCGACCGACGCCGTCCACACGGGGATGCGGACGCGGTCACGACGCAGCACGAAGCGCAGCAGCGTGGTCCAGCCCGTGGCCGCGCGCCCGCGCCGGTGCGGCTCGGGCCCGACGACGGTGGCGCGCCGCCCGCGCGGTGGTGCCGCCGTGCGGGCGGTCCCGGGGGCGCTCACAGCGCGCCCGCCCCGTCGAGCACGGCGAGCTCGTCGCCGTAGTGGCGCAGGAAGAGCTCCTCGAGGGACGGCGGGTTGACCGTCACGGAGCGCAGGCCGAGGTCGGTGAGCGCGCGCAGGACGGCCTCGACGTGGTCGTTGTCGACGTCGAACCGGGCCCGCGTCCCGTCCCCGCCGGGCTCGACGACGAGGTCGTGCACGCCGTCGAGCGCGTCGAGCGCCGACGGGTCGCGCTCGGTCACGGCGGTGACGGACGAGCGCGTGAGGTGCCGCAGCTCGGTGAGCGTCCCCGACTGGACCGTGCGGCCCGCGCGGATGATCGTGACGGTGTCGCACAGCTTCTCGACCTCCGCGAGGATGTGGCTCGAGAGCAGGACCGACCGCCCCTCCGCCGTGACCTCGCGCACGCACTGCGTGAACACGGACTCCATGAGGGGGTCGAGGCCCGACGTCGGCTCGTCGAGGACGAGCAGCTCGACGTCGGACGCGAACGCCGCTACGAGCGCCACCTTCTGCCGGTTCCCCTTGGAGTAGGTGCGCGCCTTCTTCGACGGGTCGAGCTCGAAGCGGTCGAGCAGCAGCTTCTTGCGCTGCGGGTCGACGCTCCCGCGCAGGCGGGTGAGCAGGTCGATCGCCTCGCCGCCGGTGAGGTTGGGCCACAGGTTGACGTCGCCGGGCACGTACGCGAGGCGCCGGTGGAGGTCGACGGCGTCGTGCCAGGGGTCGCCGCCGAGCAGCCGGGCGCTGCCGGAGTCGGGCCGCAGCAGCCCGAGCAGCACGCGGATGGTGGTGGACTTGCCCGCGCCGTTCGGTCCGAGGAACCCGGCGACCTCGCCCGCGCGGACGGTGAGGTCGAGGCCGTCGAGCGCCTGCACGTGGCCGAAGGCCTTGCGCAGGTCGTGCACCTCGACGGCAGGGGTCGTGCTCGTCATCGCGTCTCCTCCTGGTGGGTGGTGTGCTGCACGTAGGCGTCGAGCAGCGTGGGTTCGACGAAGAGTCCTTCGGTGAAGACCTCGAGCGCGGGGAGCATCACGCGCTCGACGTACTCGCGGAGGTCCGCCTCGGGGTCGCGCGGCTCGCTCCGCTCGCGCAGCGCGCCGTCGATCAGGAGCGAGCCGAGCGAGAGGGAGACGAGGTAGCGCGCCCGGGCGGCCTCGTCTCGGCTGGGGCGGATCACGCCGGCGGCGACGCCGGACTCCATGTACTCGAGCGTGACCTGCGTGAGGTGCTCGACGAACGACCGCGCGAGGTCCCCGCCGGCCTGGAGGCTGCGCAGCGTGTACTCGAACACGGGCGCGTAGTCCTCGATGCCGGCGAGCTGGGTGAACAGCGCCATCGGACCGGCGGCGGGGTCCTGGGGCGAGATGGCGTCGGTCTTGGCGGTGCGCACGGCGTCGAACACGTAGTCGTCGCACGCGCGGCGCAGCCCGTCCTTGGACCCGAAGTGGTGCACGACGAGCGCCGCGCTCACCCCGGCGTCGGCGGCGATGGTGCGCAGCGGGGCGCCGAACCCGTCGCGCGCGAAGCGCGAGATCGCGGCGTCGCGGATCCGGGCGCGGGTCGTGAGGTCGTCGGTGGCCGACGGCGCGGGGCGGGCGCGGCCGGTCGCGGAGGGTTGGTCTGAACGCACGTTCAACAGACTAAACACTCGTTCAACGCCTGTCCACCCACGGGGGAGCGCTCTGCCGTGGCTCACCCCTTGACGCCGTTGGCCGAGGCCGGTTGAGTGGAGGTCGCGACGCGATGGGAGCGCTTCCATCCGTCGTCCCGCACCCCGTGTCGATCGAAGGAGATCCGCATGAGACGTCGTGCCGTCCTGTCCGCCGTCGCCGGGCTCGCGCTCGCGACCCCGCTGCTCGTCGCCGGCGGGAGCGCCGGCGCCGCCCCCGTCCCCACCTCCGCCGCGCCCCCGGCGACGGCCGCCCCCGCGGCGGACGACGTCGTCGGGCCGGGGACCCGCCTCTACGTGGACCCCTTCTCCACGACCCTCCAGGCCGCCGCCACCCTCACGGGACAGGCGCGCGCGGACGCCCAGCTCCTCGGGTCGTTCCCGTCGGCCTCGTGGTTCACCGGCGGCACGCCCGACGAGGTGCGCGACGACGTCGCGTCCGTCGTGCAGGCGGCCGCGACGGACGGCGCGGTGCCCACCGTCGTCGTCTACAACCTGCCGTTCCGCGACTGCGCGCAGTACTCCGCGGGCGGCGCCGCGGACACGGCCGCCTACACGGCGTGGGTGGACGCCGTCGCCGAGGGGATCGGCGACGACCCGGCGATCGTGATCCTCGAGCCGGACGGGCTCGGGATCATCCCCTGGTACACCGACATCAACGGGAACCCCGAGTGGTGCCGCCCCGCCGAGCTCGACCCGGAGACCGCAGCGGCGGACCGGTTCGTCCAGCTCAACCACGCCGTCGACGCGCTCACGGCGCTCCCGGCCACGTCCGTGTACCTCGACGGGACGCACAGCGGGTGGCTCGGGGTCGGCGACATCGCCGACCGCCTGATCAAGGCGGGCGTCGAGCGTGCCGACGGCGTGTTCGTCAACGCGTCGAACTACGTCGAGACCGAGCGCCTCGTGAAGTACGGGACGTGGGTCAGCGACTGCGTCAACCTGTCGGTGAACAGCTGGTGGGAGCCCGCGTGGTGCGCGAGCCAGTACTACCCGGCGAACCCGGACGACTTCTCCACCTGGGAGCTCACCGACGCCGCGTACGCCCAGGCGTACGCGGACACGGGCGTCGTGCGCGACCCGGCGGCGCAGAAGCACGTCGTCATCGACACGAGCCGCAACGGCCAGGGTCCGTGGACCGCGCCGCCCGGCGCGTTCCCCGACCCGGAGGTGTGGTGCAACCCGCCCGACCGAGGCCTCGGCGAGCGGCCGACGACGGACACCGGCGACCCGTTCGTCGACGCCTACCTCTGGATCAAGGTGCCGGGGGAGTCCGACGGCAAGTGCTACCGCGGCACCGGCGGCCCGCTCGACCCCGCCCGCGGCAT
Organism: Cellulosimicrobium sp. GQ32; assembly: GCF_059758455.1. NCBI lineage: Bacteria > Bacillati > Actinomycetota > Actinomycetes > Micrococcales > Promicromonosporaceae > Cellulosimicrobium > Cellulosimicrobium sp. GQ32. The sequence continues at coordinate 160,379 of NZ_JCAXEP010000006.1, forward strand.
CGAGGACCCCGCCGCGGGGCAGTGGTTCGTCGAGCAGGCCGCGGAGCTCCTCGCGCTCGCCGCGCCCCGCGTCGAGCGTCCGACCTGCGAGGTCGCGTACACCGTCCACGGGACGTGGCAGGGCAAGAAGGGCAGCGGCTTCATCGCCCAGGTCGAGCTCCGCAACACCGGCACGGCACCGCTCGACGGGTGGGAGCTGCGCTGGACCCCCGACGGTGACCAGCGGCTCACCGACGTGTGGGGCGCCCAGGCCGGGCGTGACGGTGACGCGGTCACCGCGCACAGCCTGTCGTGGAACGCGACCGTACGGCCGGGCGCGACCACGACGTTCGGCTTCGTCGCGTCGGGCACCCCGGGTGCGGACCCGCAGCTCGTGACCCTCGGGGGGCGCCCGTGCCACGTCGTCTGATCCCTCGCCAGGGACTCCGGGCGGCCCAGGTCGTACAGATCACGGGCACTGGGGACGCGAGACCCCTGCCGTTCCGGGCCAGACACCCGTAGGCTGGGGGTAGCCGTCGGCGGCACCGCCGGCGCCACGTCCCGGCGCGTCGGACCGTCGGGACGTCGAGAGGCCCGTCGCACTCGTGCGACGGGCCTTTTCGTTCGGGTGCCCTGAGGGGGTGCGGCGGACGACGACGAGGGGCCCGCCGCGAGTGCGGCGGGCCCCTCGGTCTGCGGAGGATGGGGGATTCGAACCCCCGAGGGCTGTTAACCCAACACGCTTTCCAAGCGTGCGCCATAGGCCACTAGGCGAATCCTCCTGGTGCGACGGCCGGACGCGCACGGGGCGCACCGACAGCAGCGCAACGAGGATACCGGACCGCGGCGCCCGGGCCGAATCGCCCTCACGGGAGCGGGTTTCTGGTGGGGCGCCGACCTGGGCTAGGGTGGGCGCAGACCCCTCGTGCGGCATCATCTCGCCGAACTCCCCCAGGGCCGGAAGGCAGCAAGGGTAGGTGAGCTCTGGTGGGTGTGCGAGGGGTCCTTCACGTCTCCGGGTGCCGACGGCCCCGACGGGTCGAGGTGCAGTGCCGGTCCGGGCGTGGTTCCCTGCCCGTGTGACCGGGGAGCCGCAGCGCCCGCTGTCGACGATGAACCTGGTGCGCCTGGTCGTCCCGGCGCTCCTGGTCGGCGTGCTGTGCGCCCTGACCCTCGTCGCGCTCTCGGCGCTCGCGACCTGGATCCAGGACCTCGTGTGGGACCACCTGCCGACGGCGTGGGGCGTCGCCACGACCGAGACGTGGTGGACGGTCCTGGTGCTCACCGTCACAGGCCTGCTGGTCGGCGCGACGATCCGATGGGCACCCGGGCACGCAGGAGTCGACCCCGCGACCACGGACCTCGTGACCGCACCGCTTCCGCTGCGCGCGCTGCCCGGGCTCGCGGTCGCGCTCGTCCTCGGTCTCGCGGGCGGCGTCAGCCTCGGGCCGGAGAACCCGATCATCGCGATCAACGTCGCCCTCACGGCCTGGATCCTGTGCCGCCCGCGGCTCGGCGTGCCCGTGCAGGGCGCCGTCGGGCTGGCCATGGCCGCCACGATCGGGGCGATGTTCGCGACGCCGCTCGCCGCGGCGCTCATCCTCACCGAGACGTTCGCCGAGGGTGGCGACCGCTCCGGCCCGCTGTTCGACCGGCTCTTCGGGCCCCTGGTCGCCGCGGGTGCGGGGGCCGTGACGATGGTCGCGCTCGAGGCCCCGACCTTCGCCGTCGACCTCCCTGCGTACCCGGGTGTCCACGTCGGCGACGTGCTGAGCGCCGCGGTCGTGGCCGTCGCCGCGGCCGTGCTCACGCTGCTCGTGGTCCTCGCGTTCCCGGTCGTCCACCGGTTCTTCCACGGGTTGCGGCACCCCGTGCTCGCGCTCGGCCTGGGAGGGCTCGTCCTCGGGCTGCTGGGCGTCCTGGGCGGTCCGCTCACGCTCTTCAAGGGCCTGGACCAGATGAAGGAGCTGTCCGCCGACGCCGCGGACATGACCTGGACGGCGATCCTCGTCCTGGCCCTCGTCAAGCTCGCGGCCCTGCTCGTCGCGGCGGGAGCGGGGTTCCGGGGCGGGCGCATCTTCCCGGCGGTGTTCATCGGCGTCGCGGTCGGGTTCGCGGCGTCGTCGCTCGTGCCGAGCGTCCCCGCCGCGGTCGCCGTCTCGGCAGCGGTCCTCGGGACGGTGATCGTCGTGAGCCGCAGCGGTTGGCTCGCGCTGTTCATGGCCGCCGTGGTGGTCGACGACGCGCGACTGATCCCCGCGCTGTGCATCGCCGTCGTGCCGCTCTGGCTGGCGGTGCGCAGCATGCCGCCGTTGCGGGTCGAGCCACCTGCCGGCGGCGCGCCCGAGTTCGCCTCCCTGGCCCGCCGTGAGCACGGTGTGGCGTAGATCTCACCGACCGGGACCTCGGCAGGCTCGTACCCGCCGCCCGGTGCCCGCTCTGTCCGGGTTTGCGGCACGGGATTCCCGCCATGCGACCATTTCGGCGTCCACATCGTGGACGATCTGGCCCGGTGATTGGCGCGCGCGGCGCCGCCGTGCCCATGATGTCGGCATGGCCCGGAACCACGTCCTCACCACGACCCCGCGCGCAGCGTCCTGCGCCGGCGCGTCGTGCTGTCGTGGCGTGCGTACCGGGCGAATGTGCGGCTGCTGACGCCGTCGTGACCTGCAGGGAGACCTGCGCCGCACCCGCCGCGTCGTCCTGACGACGCCGCCCCGCTCGCCGCGTGGCTGATGGCCCGCCGGAAGCACCCGAACCCCACCGCCTCGCAGGGCCGCCCCTGCACCCCGGCCGCGCCGGTCGCCACCCGTGACCGTCGTCGCCGTCACCGGAAGGAAACCCCATGTCGTTCTCGACCACCCGCAAGCGTCTGACCTGGACCGCGATCGCCGCCACGGTCGCCCTCACCCTCACCGCCTGCGGCGGCGGCGACGACACCGCGGGCGGCGCCGCGAGCGGCGACGCGGCGGACCCGATCCGCGTCGGCGTCGTCGGCGCGTCCGACGACAAGTGGGCCGTGTTCCAGGAGCAGGCCGAGGCCGAGGGCATCGAGATCGAGCTCGTCGACCTCCAGGACTACACGCAGGCGAACCCGGCGCTGTCCCAGGGGGAGCTCGACGTCAACCAGTTCCAGCACCTGCAGTTCCTCGCGGGCTACAACGTGGATGCGGGCGACGACCTCCAGCCGATCGGCGCGACCGCCGTCTACCCGCTCGGCCTGTACTCGTCGAAGCACGCGTCGCTCGAGGAGATCCCCGACGGCGGCCAGGTCGCCGTGCCGAACGACCCGACCAACCTCGCCCGTGCGCTCCTCGTGCTCCAGGAGGCCGGCCTGGTCGAGCTCAAGGACGGCGGGAGCTCCATCTCCACCGAGGCCGACGTGCTGCCCAGCTCCAAGGTGACGGTCACGCCGGTCGACGCCGCGCAGACCCCCATCCAGCTCCAGTCCGTCGACGCGTCGATCATCAACAACGACTTCGTCGAGGACGCGGGCCTCAAGCCCGAGGACGCGCTGTTCCAGGACGACCCCGACTCCGACGCCGCCAAGCCCTACATCAACGTGTGGGTCGCGCGGGCAGAGGACTCCGGCGACGAGACGCTGCTCAAGCTCGCCGAGATCTCCCACTCGCCGGAGGTCGTCGAGGCGGAGAAGAAGGCCTCGGGCGGTACCGCCGTCATCAAGGAGAACTCGCCCGCCGAGCTCCAGGAGATCCTCGCCGGCATCGAGGACGACATCCGCAACTCCTGATGCCGTCGCCGCGAGGGCGGGCGCGCACGTCGCGTCCGCCCTCGCGCGCCGTCGTGCCCGGGGGAGGACGATGGCAGGCGAGCTGCACACCCCGACAGGCGGCCCTGACGACATGCCTGGTGATCCCAGGTGACCCAGGCCGCCCCGGCCCGGAGGCCCGGCCTCCGACGAGAGGAACCCGACGTGACCGACGTCCCCCGCGACGAGGGCGGTGACGAGCAGCCCGCGATCGAGCTGCGCCACGTGAGCAAGACGTTCGGCGAGGGCGACGGTGCCGTGCACGCCGTCGACGACGTCTCGCTGAGCATCCGCCGCGGCGAGATCTTCGGCGTCATCGGCTACTCGGGCGCCGGCAAGTCGACGCTCGTGCGGCTCGTCAACGCGCTCGAGACGGTGACGAGCGGCGAGGTCGTCGTCGACGGCCAGGTGATCACCGGGCTGCCCGAGCGGCGCGTGCGCGCGGTGCGCTCGCGCATCGGCATGGTCTTCCAGCAGTTCAACCTGCTGTCGTCGCGCACCGTCGCCGGCAACGTGGCCTACCCGCTCAAGGTGGCCGGCTGGCCGCGCGAGAAGCGGGCCGCGCGCGTCGCCGAGCTGCTCGCGTTCGTCGGCCTCGCGGACAAGGCGAAGGCGTACCCGCGCCAGCTCTCGGGCGGGCAGAAGCAGCGCGTCGGCATCGCGCGCGCGCTCGCCGCGCAGCCGACGATCCTCCTGGCCGACGAGGCGACGTCCGCGCTCGACCCCGAGACGACGCGCGAGGTGCTCGCGCTCCTGCGGCGCGTCAACGCCGAGCTCGGCATCACGATCGTGGTCATCACGCACGAGATGGAGGTCGTGCGCTCGACGTGCCACCGCGTGGCCGTCATGGAGCACGGCAGGGTCGTCGAGACGGGCGACGTGTACGACGTCTTCTCCGCGCCGAGCGCCGACGCCGCCCAGCGGTTCGTCGGCACGGCGCTGCACGACCGTCCGTCGCGCGAGACCCTGGCCCGCCTGCGCGAGCGCCACCCTGGCCGGCTCGTGACGGTCGGCGTGCGCGAGGGCGCGAGCACGGGGACGGACCTGTTCCGCCTCCTGCGCGAGCACGACGTCGACGGGTCCGTCGTCTACGGCGGCATCTCCGAGGTGGGGGAGCGCCCGTTCGGGTCGCTCACCGTCGAGCTCGACGCGCCCGAGGACCGCATCGCGCCGTTCCTCGTCGCGCTCGGCGAGCGCGCCGACGTCGTCGACCTCGGGACGGCGGAGCACCCGCTCGACGACCCGCGCGTCGCGCGCCTCGCCGCGGCTCCGGCCGACGAGGACGCCCCCGACCCGACCGACGACGACCCGGGCGACCCGTACGGCCTCGCCCGCGACACCCTCTTCCGTCACGGCAACCTCGGAGGTCGTTGATGAACCGCGACTGGTCCACGCTGTGGCCCATCCTCTGGGAGTCCTTCGGCCAGACGCTGCAGATGGTGTCGGTCGCGCTGCTCACGGGCGGGCTGGCGGGCCTCGCGCTCGGCATCGCGCTCTACGTGACGCGGCGGGGCAACCTGCTCGACAACCGCTGGGTGTTCGGCGTGCTCAACGTGCTCGTCAACATCGTGCGGCCCATCCCGTTCATCATCTTCGTCACGCTGCTCGGGCCGGTGACGCTCCAGGTGGTCGGGACCACGCTGGGCACCGAGGCGTTCATCTTCCCGCTGTCGGTGATGACGGCGTTCGGCACGAGCCGCATCGTCGAGCAGAACCTCGTGGGTATCGACCCGGGCGTCATCGAGGCGGCGCGGGCCATGGGGGCGTCGTCGTGGCGCATCATCACGACGGTGCTCGTCCCCGAGGCGCTCGCGCCGCTCATCCTCGGGTACACGTTCCTCTTCATCGCCGTGCTGGACATGTCCGCGATCGCGGGGATCATCGGCGGCGGCGGGCTCGGCAACTTCGCGATCGTCTACGGGTACCAGCGCTACAACTGGGGTGTCGTGGTGGTGACGGTCCTCGTCATCATCGGGATCGTGCAGGTCGCGCAGCTCCTCGGCAACTGGCTGGCCCGCAAGGCGCTCCACCGCTGAGGACCGGCCTCGTGCGTGTGGGTCGCGGCGTCTAGAGTGACCGGGGTGAGCACCGCCCTGTACCGCCGCTACCGGCCCGAGACCTTCGCCGAGGTGATCGGTCAGGACCACGTGACCGCGCCGCTCATGCAGGCGCTGCGCAGCGGTCGGGTGAACCACGCCTACCTCTTCTCGGGCCCGCGCGGGTGCGGCAAGACGACGAGCGCGCGCATCCTCGCGCGCACGCTCAACTGCGCGCAGAACACCCCGGACAACCCGATCGACACGCCCTGCGGCGAGTGCCCGTCGTGCGTCGACCTCGCACGCGGCGGCCCGGGCAGCCTCGACGTCGTCGAGATCGACGCGGCGTCGCACGGTGGCGTCGACGACGCGCGCGACCTACGTGAGCGTGCCACGTTCGCCCCCACGCGCGACCGCTACAAGATCTTCATCATCGACGAGGCCCACATGGTCTCGCCGGCGGGGTTCAACGCGCTGCTCAAGATCGTCGAGGAGCCGCCGGAGCACGTGAAGTTCGTCTTCGCGACGACGGAGCCGGACAAGGTGATCGGCACCATCCGCTCCCGCACGCACCACTACCCGTTCCGCCTCGTCCCCCCGGACGTGCTCGGCCCGTACCTCGAGCAGCTGTGCGCCGCGGAAGGGGTCTCGGTGGGGTCGGGCGTGCTCCCGCTCGTCACCCGCGCGGGCGGCGGCTCGGTCCGCGACTCGCTCTCGGTCATGGACCAGCTCATCGCGGGCGCGGAGGGCGGCGCGGTCGGCTACGAGCGCTCGGTCGCGCTGCTCGGCTTCACGCACGCGACCCTCCTCGACGACGTCGTGGACGCCCTCGCCGCGCGCGACGGCGCGAGCATCTTCCGGGTCGTGGACCACGTCGTCGCGACGGGTCACGAGCCCCGGCGCTTCGTCGAGGACGTGCTCGAGCGTCTGCGCGACCTCATCGTCATCGCCGTCTCCGGCGACGAGGCGCAGGCCGTGCTCCGCGACCAGCCCGCCGACCAGCTCGCGCGCATGCAGGCCCAGGCGCAGCACCTCGGCGTGGCCGAGCTCTCGCGCGCGGCCGACCTCGTCAACGCGGCGCTCACGGAGATGACGGGCGCCACCTCGCCGCGACTCCACCTGGAGCTCCTCATGGCGAGGCTGCTCCTTCCCGGGGCCGACGACGGCGCGGCCGGGTTCGCGGCGCGCCTCGACCGCCTCGAGCGCGGAGGGCTGGGCACGGTCGCTCTCGCCCCGGCGGCCGTCTCGACGGGGGCGGGAACAGCCGCTGGTCCCGGGGGTCCGGAGCCCGACGGCGCGGGGTCGGCCCTCGCCGCGACCGCACCGGCGTCCGGGCTCACCGGTGCTGCCGCCGTGCGCGCCGCCCTGCGCCCCACCCGGTCCACCCCGTCCGCACCCGCTGCGCAGCCGTCGGCCGTCACCGCCGCGCCGACCGACGCGCGGCCCTCCGCCGAGCCGGCCGAGCCCGGCCCCGCCGCGGCCGTCCCGGCAGGGACCGTCGAGGACGAGCAGGCCTCGGCGCCGGCACCCGGCGCCCCGTCGGCACCGGACACCCGGTCCGTCCCGAGCGGGGGCGACGTTCCGTCGGGCATGACCCAGCCCGCGCGCGCGGACGCCGCGCCGCCCGCCGTGACCACGTCGGCGTCGACCGCGGAGTCCGGCGGCGGCGCGTCGCAGGCGGCGCCGTCCGTCGAGCAGACCGGTCCCGCACATCGGACCGGCGAGCCGACCGGTCCGGCCGAGCAGGTCGCGGCGCACGCCGGTCCGGCGGCGCGGGACGACGCGGGCGCCGATGCAGCGACGCAGGACGGTGCCGTGTCGTCGACGAGCGAGGAGGCGGTGCCTCCCGCCCGTGCCGAGGCTGCCCCCGCGGAGCCGGCGGCCGGCCGTCCGGCACGGCCGACGGCGGCCGCCCCGTCCGGCGACGCGAGCCCGGCGCTCACGACCGAGGAGCTGCGGCGGCGCTGGCCGGAGGTCCTCGAGAACCTGCGCGCCAACCCCGTGACGTGGTCCCTCGTCAGCGCGAACGCGCAGGTGGCAGAGCTCGGCCCGGACGTCCTCTACCTCGCGTTCCCGTCGCCGGGGCTCGCGCGGACCTTCTCCTCCGCGCGGCACACGAGCGCGGTCCAGGACGTCGTCTACCAGACGCTCGGGCTCCAGGTGCGCGTCGAGCCGCGCCTTGACGAGGGCGGTGCGGGCGGTGGCGGTCCGGCCCCGGCCCAAGGCCCTGCCACCCCGGCACCGGGGTCTTCCGCTCCGGCTCCCGTCGCACCCGGACCCGGCGGATCGCGCCCCGAACCGGGTCCGGGGGAGAGCGGTGCGGACGTGCCCCTCGCGTCGGTCAGCGCACCGAGCCGTGTCGTGGCGTCGGGCGCGGGCACGGCCTCGACCGCGCTCGCTGCGGGAGCGGCCGCACCGCGCGGCGCCGTCGCGTTGCAGGAGCGGCCGGCCGCGACCGAGGCCGCCGCGGGCGACGACGGCGGCGTGCCGGTCGTCGACGCCGCGGACGAGGCCTGGCTCGCTGGAGCGTCCGTGCCTGCGTCCGTGCCTGAGCAGCGCATCGACGCGGCGGACGAGGCGTGGCTCGCCGGCGCGCCCGCCGAGCCGCCGGCCGACCTCGACGACGGCCCCGAGCCGGAGCCCGTCCTCGAGCGTGCGCCGGAGCGCACGACGTCCGCCGCCCAGGCACCGGTCTCGTCCGCCCGCCCCGCCCCGGCCACGCCGGCGACCCCGCCGCGGCAGGAGCCCCCTGCCCGTGCGGCGGCCCCCGTCGCTCCGGTGGACGCGGCGGGTGCCCCGTTGCGCGGGGTCTCCGCGGCGCGTGCGGCGATCGCGGCGGCCACGACGGCCCGCGTCTCTCGGCCTGCCGAGGCGCCCGCCCGGCGGGACGCGTCGTCGACGGTCGACCCGATGGACGACCTCCCCTCCGCGGACGACCCCGACATCGTCTCGACAGGACTCGTCGGGACGGCACTCGTCGTGAGCCTGCTCGACGGCAAGATCATCGAGGAGATCCAGGACCAGGTCTGACGCCGCCGGCGCGACGTCGTGGCGGTGACGCTCCGGCTCGCCGACGGCACGGCGGTCGAGACCACGCTTGCGGACGGCGTCTTCGTCGCCTGGTGGCCGGGCGAGGTCTTCGACCCGGCGATGGTCGGCGGCCTCAGCGGACAGGGCGGCCCGGAGCCCGCGATCACGTGCGAGGCGACGTACACGGTCGGGACACGCAGCCGGTGGCGCCCGAGTTCCCGGGACGATCGCCGGCCGTGCGTGGGCCCGGCCCGACGGCGGCGGGCCGGGCCCGGCGTGTGGGCCGCGCCCCGTAGGCTGGGGGGCGTGTACGAAGGCGCTGTCCAGGACCTGATCGACGAGCTCGGCCGACTCCCCGGCGTCGGGCCCAAGAGTGCGCAGCGCATCGCGTTCCACCTGCTCGCCGCGGACGCCGCGGACGTGCGCCGGCTCGCCGACGCGCTCACCGAGGTGAAGGCGCGCGTGCGCTTCTGCGAGACGTGCGGCAACGTCGCGGAGTCCGAGCAGTGCCGCATCTGCGCCGACCCGCGCCGGTCGCCCGAGGTGATCTGCGTCGTGGAGGAGCCCAAGGACGTCGTCGCGATCGAGCGCACACGCGAGTTCCGCGGGCGGTACCACGTGCTCGGCGGCGCCATCAACCCGATCGAGAACGTCGGTCCGGGCGACCTGCGGATCGCCGAGCTCATGGCCCGGCTCGCCGACGGGCAGGTCACCGAGGTGATCCTCGCGACGGACCCCAACGTCGAGGGCGAGGCCACGGCCACGTACCTCGCGCGCATGCTGGGCCCGATGGGCCTGCGCGTGACCCGTCTCGCGTCCGGGCTGCCGGTCGGGGGAGACTTGGAGTACGCGGACGAGGTGACGCTCGGCCGGGCTTTCGAGGGCCGACGTCTCGTCGGCGGCTGACGAGAGGTGACGACCATGGGGGAGATCGAGAACGACCCCGACCTGCGAGAGATCGCCGAGGGCATGGCCGCGCAGGCGCGCGCGTTCCTCACGACCGCGACGCAGGTCGCGTCGGGGGCCGCGCCCGGGGCCGTGCTGCCGCTGCTGCTGCTTGCGCTGTCCGACGCGCTCGCCGCGGGCGCACGGCTCGGGGCGATGGGCGACGTCGTCCCGGTCGAGCGCTTCGAGCCCGACGCCGGCCGCGACACCGACGTGGACCCGCTGCGGACCGCGCTCTCCCAGCTCTTCGACGGGTTCGACGACTACGCCGAGATCACGGACCCGCTCGTGGGCGCCGAGGTCGGGGCCGCGTCCCTCTCGGGCGACCTCGCGTGCGTCGCCGAGTGCCTCGCGAAGGGCCTCCAGCACTACGACGGCGGCCGCGAGCTCGAGGGCCTGTGGTGGTGGCAGTTCTCCTACGTCTCGCTCTGGGGGGAGCGCGCCGCGAGCGCGCTGCGCGTCCTGCAGCTCGCGCTCGCGCACCTGCGTCTCGACGTCGAGGACGACGTCGCGACCGAGGCGGAGTACGACGCCCTCCAGTCCTGAGGCACGCGTCGCAGCCGTGCGCCACGATCAGGCCGGTGCGCCCGCCGAGCCGTAGTGCGCCGCGAGGGCGGGGTAATAGCTGTCCCACACGACCGTCGCGGGGTCGCGCCCGGCGCGGGCCGCGGCCAGGCGGTCGAGGTAGTACTCCCATCCGGGGCCGATCGACCCGGCGTCCTCGTCCGGGGCCAGCGCCTGGCGGAACACGAGGGCGGTGGTGCCGCCGTCGTCGTCCAGGTCGACCTCCAGGTGCCACGACGTCTCGCCGACGGCGGTCTCGACCACGAGCCGGTGCGGTGGGTCGCAGCGCAGGACCCGGCACTCGTCGCCCTCCGTCGCGCCCTCGGCGGTCATGACGAAGCGGACGCTCCCCGTGGTCGGGTCCCCGTCCCACGTGCCGATCCAGGGCTCGAGCCCCGCCGGCTCGGTGAGGCTCGCCCAGACGTCGGCGACGGGTGCGGCGAAGGTCCGGCGCAGCACGATCCACCGGCCGTCGTCCTCGCGCACGACGGAGCCGGTCGGCTCGACCTCAGGGTGCTCGGTCATCACAGCAGCGTAGGCAGACCCGGGCCCCCGGGGAAGGGTGCGGCGTGGTACCACTAGGGGGTGCTGCCCGCCTTCTCCCTCCCGGTCTCCGGCGGGCTCGAGATCGACGGCCTGACCGTCGTCCTGCTCGTCCTCGCCGCTCTCACGGCGGGGTGGATCGACGCCGTCGTCGGTGGCGGCGGTCTGGTCCAGCTCCCCGCGCTGCTCCTCGTGCCCGGCATCAGCCCGGTCCAGGCGCTCGCGACGAACAAGCTCGCGAGCATCATGGGCACCTCGGTGAGCGCCGCGACGTACTACCGGCGGGTCGGACCCGACCTGCGGACGGCCGGCCCGATGGCGCTCGCGGCGCTGGTCGGGGCGATCGGCGGCGCCGCCCTCGCGTCGCGCATCCCGGCCGAGCTGTTCAAGCCGATCATCCTCGTGGTGCTCGTCGGGGTCGCGGCCTACACGATCGCGAAGCCGAAGCTGGGGCACACGACGAACCTGCGCTGGGAGGGCAACGGCCACCGCTGGGCCGCGGCCGGGATCGGCCTCGTCATCGGCACGTACGACGGCCTGCTGGGCCCGGGCACGGGCACGTTCTTCGTCATCGCGCTCGTGAGCATCCTCGGGTACGCGTTCCTGCCCGCGTCGGCACTCGCGAAGATCGCGAACTTCGCGACGAACGCGGGGGCGCTGATCTTCTTCGTGCCGTACGGCGCGGTGCTGTGGGGGCTGGGCCTCGTCATGGGCGCGGCCAACCTGCTCGGGGCGTACGTGGGCGCCCGGATGGCGGTCGCCAAGGGCAGCGCGTTCGTGCGCGTGGTGTTCGTGGTCGTCGTCGGCGCGCTCATCGTCAAGCTCGGGTACGACGTCGTCCACGACCTCACGGCCTGAGATCCCGGCGTCTCGAGGCGGGTGCCACCCGTGGTGTCATCGTGTTGTCGTCCAGGGGTTGTGGTGACACCACTTGTGGTGCCATGATGGCGTCATGGACCTCACCCCGTACGTCGACGACCTCCAGGACCGCCTCGCCGCTGCTGCGGACGCCGCCGGTGACGACGGCCGTCGGCTCGCCGAGCGCCTGACCGCCCCGCTGGACGCGGCCGTGCGCCTCGTCCTCCTCGACGCGCTCTCCGCCGCGGCGGGAGAGATCTCCGCGGAGCTCGCCCCCGGGTCGGTGGACGTGCGGCTGCGCGGTGGTACCCCTGAGTTCGTGGTCGCCGTCCCCGCCGTCGCGCCCGCCCCGACCGAGGCGCTCGTCCCGGCGAGCACCCCGGCCGCGCCGGCCGGCCCCGCGCCGGCCGACGTCGAGGCGGGGGCCACGACCCGCACGACCCTGCGCCTGCCCGACCACCTCAAGACGCAGGCCGAGACCGCCGCCGCGCGCGACGGCGTCTCCGTCAACACGTGGCTCGTGCGCGCGGTCGCCGCGGCGCTCGAGCAGTCCACCGGACGCCCTGCCGCGCAGGCCCGCCCGCAGCAGCGCGGCTCCGCCCGCGTCACCGGCTGGGTGCGCTGACCGCCTCGGTCCCCGCCCCGCCTCCTCCGACCGCACCTGACACCACCACGACACCACTCCTGGAGCTTCGTCATGCCCACTTTCTCCGCCCCTCAGCCCCTGCCCGTCGTCGTCGACGTGCCGTTCGCCCAGCTGCACGTGGTCGCCGGGGACCGCGACGACGTCGTCGTCACGGTCCTGCCGACCGACCCCGCGAAGTCCGGCAGCGTCCGCGCCGCCGAGGCGGTCCGCGTCGACGGCGACGGCAGCGCCCTGACGATCTCCTACCCCGGGTCGTGGAAGCAGTACGTGCTGCCGTTCGCGTCCGGCACCGCCGACATCACCGTCGAACTGCCCGCGGGCTCCGACGTGCGCGGCAAGGCGGGCTCGCTCTACGCCGAGGGCAGCCTCGGCACCGTCGAGATGGCGCTCTCCGCCGGGGACGCCCGCGTCGAGGACGTCGACCGGCTCGACGTCAAGGCCTCGGCGGGCTCCGTGGCGGCGCGCCGCGTGCGGGGTTCGCTGGACGCCCGCGTCAGCGCCGGGTCGGTCCGCGTCGAGGAGGTCCGTGGCGAGGGCACCATCAAGGCGACCAACGGCACGACGACGGTCGGCGCCGTCACCGGCTCGCTCGCCGTGCACGGCGCGCACGGCGACATCGCGGTGGCGCGCGTGAGCGGCACGCTCACGGCCAAGTCCGCGCACGCCGGCATCCGGGTCGAGCGCCTGGAGTCGGGGAGCGTCACCCTCGCGACGTCGTACGGCTCGATCGAGGTGGGCGTGCCCGAGGGCACCGCCGCGTTCCTCGACGCGAGCTCCGAGCACGGCAGCGTGCGCAACCACCTCACGCCCACGGAGGGCCCCGTCGAGGACGAGGCCACCGCGGAGATCCACGCCAGCACCGGGTTCGGCGACGTCGTCGTCCGCCGGCCCTGACCACACCGGAGAGAGACGGAGGCCTGGACATGTCTGTCGACCAGACCCTCGCACCCGCGGTACGGGTACGAGACATCGAGAAGTCGTTCGGCGACCTGCGCGTGCTGCGCGGGGTCGACCTGGAGGTGGCCCCGGGGAGCATCTTCGCGCTGCTGGGGTCCAACGGGGCGGGCAAGACCACGCTCGTGCGGATCCTGTCCACGCTGCTCGCGCCGGACGCCGGGACCGCGAGCGTCCACGGGCACGACGTCGTCGACCAGCCCGGGCAGGTCCGGGAGTCGATCTCCCTGACCGGGCAGTTCGCCGCGGTCGACGAGGTCCTCACGGGCCGGGAGAACCTCGTGCTCGTCGCCCGCCTGCGCCACCTGAAGGACCCCGGCCAGGTCGCGGACGATCTGCTCGCCCGCTTCTCCCTGACCGACGCGGGCTCGCGCCGGGCGGGGACGTACTCGGGCGGCATGCGCCGCCGCCTCGACATCGCGATGAGCCTGATCGGCGACCCGCCGGTCATCTTCCTCGACGAGCCGACGACCGGCCTGGACCCCCAGGCCCGCATCGAGGTCTGGGCCACGGTGCGCGAGCTCGCCCAGGGTGGCACGACCGTCCTGCTCACCACGCAGTACCTCGACGAGGCCGAGCAGCTCGCGGACCGGATCGCGATCCTGCACCGCGGCACCATCATCCAGAACGGCACCCTGGCCGAGCTCAAGGCGCTCCTGCCGCCCGCGCAGGTCGAGTACGTCGAGAAGCAGCCGTCCCTGGAGGACGTGTTCCTCACCCTCGTCGGCGAGACCGGCGAGGACCCCACGACCCCGACGACCGCCGAGGGCACCCAGCCCGCCGGAGAGGAGCTCCGATGACCACGCACGTCCTGGCCGACACCCGTGTCCTGACCGGCCGCTCGCTGCGCCACATCCTGCGCAGCCCGGACACGATCATCACGACCGCCGTCACCCCGATCGCGCTCATGCTGCTGTTCGTCTACGTCCTCGGCGGCGCGATCGACACCGGCGCCGCCGGGTCGTACATCGACTACATGCTGCCCGGCATCCTGCTCATCACCGTCGCCTCGGGCGTCGCGTACACGTCGTACCGGCTGTTCCTCGACCTCCAGGGCGGCATCTTCGAACGCTTCCAGTCGATGCCCGTCGCGCGGTCCAGCGTCCTGTGGGCGCACGTGCTGACGTCGCTCGTCGCGAACCTCGTCTCGGTGACGATCGTCGTCGGCGTCGCGCTCCTCATGGGGTTCCGCACCGGGGCGTCGGTGGGCGCGTGGCTCGCCGTGCTGGGCATCCTCGTCCTGTTCACGCTGGCCCTGACGTGGCTCGCGGTGGTCGCCGGCCTCTCGGCCAAGACGGTCGACGGCGCGTCGGCGTTCAGCTACCCGCTGATCTTCCTGCCGTTCATCAGCTCCGCGTTCGTCCCCACGGACACCATGCCGGCGCCCGTCGCGTGGTTCGCGGAGAACCAGCCGGTCACCGCGATCGTCGACACGCTGCGCGCGCTGTTCGGCGGGCAGCCCGTCGGCTCCGACATCTGGGTCGCGCTCGCGTGGCTCGTCGGGATCCTCGCCGTCGCGTACGCGTGGGCCGTCGCGATCTACCGGCGCAAGATGCGCTGACCCGGGGGACGCGAACGGTCCCGGCACGGTGGAGGCGTGCCGTCCGAGCCAGGGGCGTGGCGCGGACGGCGTCCCGTGCCGGGACCGTCTGCCGGTGAGGGGCCGTGGTGCGGCCCCTCACCTGTCTGTGCGGCGACCGCTACGCGGAGCGCTCCGGCCGGCCGGCCGGAATCACGTCCGGTCCGCCGGTCGCCTGGTCGGCCTCCGTCACCGCACCGATGTCGTCCCCGTGCACCGGTGCGCCCGGCAGGTCGACGTGCGGGGAGTCGGGCGGGGGCGGGGTGACGCTGCCCTCGAGCAGGTCGGGGCGGTCGGCGACGGTCGTGATGCCGCTCGAGACCTTGTAGCCCTTCTTGCGCATGGCGCGCGCCCGCTCGCCGGCCGAGCGGAGGCGCGGGTTCACGTACTCGTCGATCCCGAAGTTGATGAGCGACAGCGCCATGCCGAGCAGCGCGATGCACAGACCGGCGGGGACGTACCACCACCAGTAGTCGGGGAACGCGCCGTTCTGCTGCGCCCAGAAGAGGATCGTGCCCCAGTTGAGGTTGGTGATGGGGATGACCCCGATGAAGGCGAGCGTCGTCAGGCCAAGGACCGCGGCGGTCACCGTGCCGACGAAGCTCGATGCGATGATCGCGGTGAGGTTCGGCAGCATCTCGACGGCGATGATCCGGTGGATCGGCTCGCCGTTCGCCCGTGCCGCCTGGATGAAGTCGCGGTTCCGGAGCGACAGGGTCTGCGCCCGCAGGACGCGCGCGCCCCAGGCCCAGCCCGTGATCGCGAGCACCGTGGAGACGAGCAGGAGGCTCGGGTTCTCCTGCTGGGACGCCACGATGATCATGAGCGGCAGGCCCGGGAGCACGAGGAACACGTTCGTGAGCGCCGAGAGAGACTCGCTGCGCCAGCCCGCGATGTACCCGGCGGTCACCCCGATGATCACCGCGACGAGCGTCGCGATGATGCCGGAGACGAAGCCGACGACCAGCACACCCCGCGTGCCGTAGATGATCTGGCTGAGGACGTCCTCGCCCATGTGCGTCGTGCCGAGCAGGTGCTGCGCGGACGGCGGCTGCTTGAGCGCGGTGAAGTCCTTCTCGAGCGGGCCGTAGGGCGCGAGGAGGCCGCCGAAGATCGCGACGAGCGTGAACACGCCGAGGATGATGAGGCCGGTGAGCGACTTGCCGTTGCGGAACATCGCGAACGACGCCCCGGCGCGGCTCGCGAGGCCGCGTCCGGAGGATCCGCCCGGGGTGGCCGGCGGGGTCGCGGGCACGGTGGCCTCGCTCGTCGCGGTCGTGGTGGTGGACGTCATGGCTCAGGCCTCCGTCTGACGCGTGCGCGGGTCGAGGGCGGCGTAGGCGACGTCCGCCAGGATGTTCGCGACGAGGACCGAGAGCGTGATGACGAGGAAGAGTCCCTGCATCAGCGGGTAGTCCTTCGCGTTGGTGGCGTCGAGCAGCAGCTTGCCCACCCCGGGGTAGGAGAAGACGAGCTCCATGACGAGCGTGCCGCCGACGATGAAGCCGAGCGACAGGGCGAAGCTCGACAGCTGCGGCAGCACCGCGTTGCGAGACGCGTAGCGCGTGAGCACCTTGCGGGGCGGGAGGCCCTTGGCCTGGGCCACCGTCACGTAGTCCTCGTCGAGGACGGTGATCATCATGTTCCGCATCCCGAGCACCCAGCCCCCGAGCGACGCGACGACGATGGTCAGGGCGGGCAGCGTGCCGTGCTGGATCACGTCCCAGGCGAACTCCCACGACCACTCGGGCGACGCGCCCTTGCTGTACGCGTGGGATGCCGGGAACCAGCCGAGCATGCTCGAGAAGACCGCGATGGCGATGAGGCCCATCCAGAAGTACGGGACGGTCGAGAAGAACGTCGAGATGGGCACGATCGCGTCGGCCTTGCTCCCGCGGCGCCAGCCGATGATCGCGCCGAGGCCGCTGCCGAGGAAGAAGCTGAGGATCGTCGCGATGCCGACGAGCCCGAGCGTCCACGGCAGGGCGGCCGCGATCACGTCGCCCACGGGGGCGAGCCCCTTGGAGAACGAGCGGCCGAGATCGCCGCTGAGCATGAGGCCCCAGTAGTCGACGTACTGCTGGAAGAGCGACCGGCCGTCGTCGAGCCCGAAGAGGGTGCGCAGCGACTCGGCCGCCTCGGGGCTGATCTTCCCCTGGTTCTTCGCGAGGTACGCGGAGACCGGGTCGCCCTTCATCATGCGGGGCAGGAAGAAGTTGATCGTGATCGCCGCCCAGGCGGTGAACAGGTAGAAGGCGGTGCGGCGGGCGAAGAATCGCAACGGGATCAGCTCCTCGACGATGCGGCGCCGGTGCCGGAGAAGTGGACCTCCGGGTTGGGCGAGGCATCGCGTAGCGCGCGGGTGTAGGGATGCTGGGGCTCGAGGATCACGTCGTCGGCCGGGCCGTGCTCCACGACCTTGCCGTGGTGCAGGACCATGATCTCGTCGCTGAAGTGGCGTGCGGTCGCCAGGTCGTGCGTGATGTAGAGGACCCCGAGGTTCGCCTCGCGCTGGAGCTCGGCGAGGAGGTTGAGGACGCCGAGGCGGATCGACACGTCGAGCATCGAGACCGGCTCGTCCGCGACGAGCAGCGACGGGCGCGACGCGAGGGCGCGCGCGATCGCGACGCGCTGGCGCTGACCGCCGGACAGCTCGTGCGGGCGGCGTTCCACGACGCCGCCGTCCAGGTGGACGCGGTCGAGGAGGCGGTGCACCTCGGCGTCGACCTCGTCCTTCGGGACCACGTGGTCGAGGCGCAGCGGGCGCTCGAGGTGGTGGCGGATGGTGTGGTACGGGTTGAGCGACGCGAACGGGTCCTGGAAGACCATGCGGATCTGCTGCCGGTAGCGGCGCAGCGCCCGTCCCCGGCGGGGGATGGGGGCGCCGTCGAGCAGGATCTCGCCGGACGTGGCGCGCTCGAGCTGCGTGAGGATCTTCGCGATCGTCGACTTGCCGCTGCCGCTCTGCCCGACGAGCGCGATGGTGCGCCCCGAGGTGAGCGTGAAGCTGACGTCGTCGAGCGCGAGCAGGTCGCCGGAGCCCCGGACCTTGTACTTCTTGCTGACGTGCGAGAACTCGAGGGTGGTCATCAGGCCTGGCCTCCTGCGCTGGTCGTGGCAGTGCTCGCGGCCGTGGCTGCGGGCTCCGACCGGCCGCGCACGAACCCGCCCCGCTCCCCGGTGAGGCTCGGGAACGAGCCGAGGAGCTTGCGCGTGTACTCGTGCTGGGCGTGGTGGTAGATGTTCGACGCGGTGTCGAGCTCGACGATCCGGCCCTGTCGCATGACCGCGATCCGGTCGGAGATCTCGAGGAGCAGCGGGAGGTCGTGCGTGATGAAGATGACCGAGAAGCCGAACTGCTTCCGCAGGTCGGAGATCTGCTGGAGGATCTCGCGCTGCACGAGCACGTCGAGCGCCGTCGTCGGCTCGTCCATGATCATGAGCTGGGGCTTGAGCGCCAGGGCCATCGCGATCATGACGCGCTGGCGCATGCCGCCGGAGAGCTCGTGCGGGTAGGAGCGCAGCCGGTCGCGTCCGACGCCGACGAGGTCGAGGAGCTGGGCGCTCTCCTCGGTCCGCTCGGCCTTGCTCATGCGGGGGCGGTGCGTCTCGAACACGTCGCCGAGCTGCTTGCCGATGTTGGCGACCGGGTTGAGCGCGTTCATCGCCCCCTGGAACACCATCGACGCCTTGTCCCACCGGAACCGGCGCATCGCGTCGTCGTCGAGCGCGTTGAGGTCGACGTCCTCGCCCGACTCGTCGTGGAAGATCGCCGAGCCCGAGGGGATCACGGCCGGCGGCTTGAGCAGCCGCTGGATGCCGTACGCGAGCGACGTCTTGCCGCAGCCGGACTCGCCGGCGAGGCCCAGGATCTCCCCGCGGTGCAGCGTGAGGGAGACGTCGCTGACGGCCTCGACGGGCGGGTCGACGTCGTAGACCACGCTGAAGCGCGAGACGGTCAGCAGGGGTTCGGTGTTCACGGGTCCTACCTGTTTCTGTGCTGGGGCCGGGCCGCACCGAGGCTCGCGCGGCGCGCGCCGCGCGAGCCTCGGTGACCTCACTCGGCCGGCTTGAGCTGGGTGAGGATCAGCACCGCGGTCGGCTGCGTCGGGTCCGCGTTGATGTACGGGTCGTCGTCGCTCGGCCAGCCGACGTAGTTGCGCGTGTTGAACTCCGTGATGAACGGACGCGTGCCGATCGGCATGACCGGGACCTGGTCCACGAAGATCTTCTGCGCCTCGGCGATGGCCGTCGCGCGGTCCTCGTCCGTCGTCGCCGCGAGGTACGCGTCGAGGGCGGCCGTGGCCTCCGGGCTGTCGAAGCGGCCGAAGTTGTAGTCCGCGGCCTCGCCGATCGGCTTGAGCCAGCGGGCGTCCATCGTGTCGCTGTAGATGTCGTACGGCGTCGCGCCGGTCTCGGTCCAGTGCAGGATCGCGTCGAAGTCGCCCGTGCCCTTGGCGGCCCACCACGAGTCCGAGTCGGGCGTGTCGACCGTGGCCTCGACGCCGATCGCCTTGACCGACTCCGCGATGAGGCTGATGCCGGTGACGTAGTCGTTCCAGCCCTGCGGGACGCTGAGCTGGAAGGTGACGGGCTCGCCGTCGGGGTCGATCAGGGCGTCACCCTCGAACGTGTACCCGGCGTCGGTGAGGACCTTCTTGGCACCGTCGACGTCGACCTCGTACTCCTCACCCGCGAACTCGTCCGAGATGAACGGGTCGCCGGCCGGGGTCGGCAGACCCGTGACGGAGGTGAGCAGCGGGACGCCGCCCTCGCGGGCGATCTGCTGGTGCTGCTCGCGGTCGATGACCATGTTGACGGCCTGGCGGAACGCGACGTCGTCGAACGGCTTCTTGGTCGTGTTGACGAACATCGCGTCGATGCCCAGGCCGGCGGGAGCCCAGTACACGTTGTGCTCCGGGTCCTTGTCGACGAACGCCGACTGCACGTTCGGGAGGAACGCCTGCGCCCAGTCCGCGTCGCCGTTGGCGAGCGCGGTCGTCAGGGCGCTGTTGTCGTTGTACGACACGTAGTACAGCGTCGGGACCGCGAGCTCGCCGCCCCAGTAGTCGTCGCGCGCGTCGAGCTGGACGCTCTCCGTGCTGAAGCTCGTCAGCGTGTACGGGCCGGTGCCGACGGGGTCGGGGTTCGTCTCCGTCGTCGGGTCGGCGACGCCCTCCCACACGTGCTTCGGGACGACGAACCGGTGCAGCACCTTGTCCTGCTTGGCGAACATCGGCGTGCCGAACGTGACGGTGACCTTGTCGCCGTCCACGGCGACGTCCTTGATGTCGAGCGCCGCGGTGTTGAGCTCGGGCGTGTCGACCAGGATCTGGTACGAGTACGCGATGTCGTCGGCCGTGAGGTCCTTGCCGTCGCTCCACTTCACGCCCTCGCGGGTCGTGAGCGTGACCGAGGTGTAGTCCTCCGACCACGTGATCTCGGACGCGAGCCAGGGGCGGACCTCGTCCGACGGGTTGACGACGTTGACGATGCCGACGGGCTCGTAGATGGCGTTGACGTAGCCGAGCTTGAGCGCGGACGAGTCGCCGATCCACGGGTTGTTCGACTCGGTCGCGATCGCGCCGTCCGGCTTGGCGATGGTGAGGGCGGCGCCCGCGCCGGAGCCGGTCGTCTCGTCGTCGTTGTTGCCGCCCGTCGACGAGCAGCCGGTCAGCACGAGTGCTGTCGCGATGCCGAGGGCGATCGCGGAGGCCTTCAACCTCATGAATCTCTCTCCTTCGAGGGAACATCGTCCCCGGCGCGGTGCCGGGGCGGTGGAGCGTACGGGTGAAACGGAAGGGTGGCGTGGGGCGCTGGGTCACCCCGCGTGGACCGCGGTCCGGGCTACTCCTGTTCGGTGGTGCTCTCCTGCACCCGGACCGCGGTGTCCAGGCGGAGGTCGTGGACGGAACGCCCCACCCGGAGCCGGTAGGTCCCGGCCGGGAGGTGCCAGCGTCCGCCGTCGGTGTCCCACACCTCGAGCTGACGGCGGGGGACGGTCACGGTGACGTCGGCGGAGGCCCCCGCGGCGACGTCGACGACGGCGAACCCGCCGAGCCAGCGGACCGGGCGGTCACGCTCGGCGACCGGGGCCGACGCGGGCGCGACCGGGGGTTCGACGTAGACCTGGACGACCTCGCGGCCGTCGCGGGGCCCGGTGTTGGTGACGCGGACCGTGAGGGTCGCGTCGCCGTCGGGCGTGCGGACCGGGTCGGACGACGCGTCGTACGACCACGACGTCCACCCCAGCCCGTGCCCGAAGGGTGCGGCGGGGACGGCGCCCGAGCGCTCCCACGCGCGGTAGCCGACGTGGACGCCGTCGGCGTACTCGACGACCCCCTGGTCGGGGACCGCGTGCGGGACGGGGACGTCGGCCTCGGCGGCCGGGAGGGTCCAGGGGAGGCGGCCCGCCGCCTCGACGTCGCCCGCGAGCACGTCCGCGATCGAGTGCCCGGCCTCCTGGCCGGGGAACCAGACCCACAGCACCGTGCGCGCGCGGTCGAGCCAGGGGAGCAGCACGGGCGCGCCCGCGTTCACGACGACGACCGCGTCCGGGTCGACGTCGAGGACGCGCTCGACGAGCTCGTCCTGGCGGCCCGGCAGCACGAGCGACGTCCGGTCCCAGCCCTCGGACTCGACCTCCTCGTTCGTCCCGACGACGACGACGGTCAGGTCGGCGCCGCGGGCCGCCTCGACGGCGTCGGCGATCTCCTGCTCGACGCTCGGCGCGGGGACGCGGTGGCGCAGCTCCGCGCGGACGAGGTTGCCGTAGCCCTGGGCGCGGGTGACGAGGAGCGACGCGGTGATCCGCACGCGGCGTGGCGCGTCGACGTGCACGGTCGTGGGGACGCCCGCCGGGTTGTTGATCGACGAGTCGAGGATGACCTCGACGCCGGAGCGACGGTCGTCCTTCGCGACGACGACGCCGTCGATCTCGATCGTGTGGCCCGGGACCGTGCCGACCTCGAGCACGTGGTCGCCGGGCTCGCCGAGCAGGACGTCGACGTCGAGCACGACGGTGTCGACCTCGGCGGGCAGGTCGCGCAGGAACCCGTCCCAGCGGGGCAGGACGGACTTGCGGAGCGTCGTGCCCTCGGCGTCGAGCCAGGTCACCGCGACGGCGGCGCCGTCGGCGCTGCGTCCTTCCACGTCGAGGCGGGGGGCGAACCGGCGCGCGTCACCGCCGCGGGCGACCGTGAGCGTGGCGTCGGGCCAGCGCGCCGCCAGGCCCTCGGCGGGGGTGACGACGTGCGCGGGGTTGACGGTCGAGCTGCCGCCGCCGAGCACGTGCGGGCGCACGGCGTTGGGGCCGACGAGCGCGATCGACCGCGGCGCGGGCCGGTCCCAGACGGGGTTCTCGGCGTCGGAGCGCAGGACGACGGTGCCCGCGGCGGCGGTGCGGCGCACCAGGGCCCGCAGGTCGCCGTCGTGCGTGACCGGGCGGGCGGGCTCGTCGAGCGCACCGACGCGGCGCGCGAGCAGGAGGATGCGCGCGACCTTGTCGTCGATCTCGCTCTCGGGGACGCGGCCGTCCTCGACCGCGCGGACGAGGGCGTCCTCCCACGGACCGCCCGGGCCGGGCATGACGACGTCGAGGCCGCCGTTCGCGGAGAGCTCGGTCGTGTGCGTCGCGACCCAGTCGGAGACCACGGCGCCGTCGAACCCGAGCTCGTCCTTGAGGACGTCGGTGAGCAGGTGCCGGTGCCCGGTCATGGGGCCGGACTCCACGCCGTCGTCCACCTGGTTGTAGGCCGCCATGACGGACCACGCGCCCGCCGCGACCGCGTCCTCGAACGGTGCGAGGTAGACCTCGCGCAGCACGCGGGGGTCGACGTGCGACACGTAGGTCGTGCGCTGGGTCTCGGAGTCGTTGGCGACGTAGTGCTTGACGCACGCCGCGACGCCCTGGTCCTGGAGGCCGCGGACGACGCCCGTGCCGATCTGGGCCGTGAGGTACGGGTCCTCCGAGTAGCACTCGAAGTGCCGGCCGCCGACGGGCGTGCGCTGGATGTTGACCTGGGGGGCGAGGACGACGTCGACGCCGTGCGTGCGCGCCTCGCGGGCGAACGCCTGACCGGTCTCGTGCGCGGCGGCCCGGTCCCACGTCGCGCCGATCGCGCTGGGGGAGGGGAAGAGGATCGAGGTCTCGCCCTCGACCTCGCTCGTGCCGCGGACCCCGACGGGGCCGTCGGACATGACGACGGGGCGCAGCCCGAGCTCGTCCTGGGCGTGCAGGCGCCACATGGACTGGCCGGTGAGGAGGCGGACCTTCTCGCGGAGGGTCAGCCCCTGCGCACGGGTGCGCAGGGTGTCGAGCTCCGCGGGGTCGCGCTCTCCCGCGAGGGACTGCGATGTCACGAACGTGCTCCTCGTCGTCGAGTCGTCTGTCGAGCGGAGAACTTACCGTGCAGTCAGTAAGTTGGCAAGAATCTACGTTTCCGCAGGTCAGATCGATATCTCACCGTGACCTTGGGCGGGAGCGTGGCTCGGAGGTGTCGTCGCGTGCGTAGGATCACCCCCGGACGGCGACGGCCCGAGGACGTGCTCGGTGCCGGGGCGCCGACGTCGGCGCCGACGGTGGCGCACCGGGCACCACGACGAGGAAGTGACGAGGCGATGACCACGAGCAGGCGGCGCCCCCGCGTGCGGGAGGAGACCCTCCGGCGCCGCGAGGAGATCCTCAAGGCCGCCATGGCGACCTTCGGGAGCAAGGGCTACCACAACGGCCCCCTGGCGGAGATCGCGGAGCAGGTCGACATGACCCACGCCGGGATCCTGCACCACTTCGGGTCCAAGGACCACCTCCTCCTCGAGGTGCTGCGCTACCGCGACGAGAGCGACGTCGCCGGCCTCGACGGGCAGCACATCCCGGGCGGCATCGACATGTTCCGCCACCTGGTCCGCACGGCGTTCCTCAACGCGCAGCGCGCCGGGATCGTGCAGACGTACGCCGTGCTCTCCGCGGAGTCCGTGACCGACGACCACCCCGCGCGTGCCTTCTTCGAGGGCCGGTACCGCACGCTGCGGAGCGAGGCCGTCGAGGCGTTCGAGGCGCTGTGCGCGGAGCGGGGCGTCGCCGTCCCCGCGACCGTCCGGCACGCGTCGGCGTCGATCCTCGCCGTCATGGACGGGCTCCAGGTCCAGTGGCTCCTCGATCCCACGCAGGTGGACCTCGGCGAGGCGAGCCAGTTCGCGATCGAGGCGATCGTCGCCGCGGTGCTCGACCCGCGCCCGTCCCCGCTCGGCCTCGACGGCACGAGCGGCGGAGAGCAGCCCGTGGCGCTCGACGGCGTCGTGCCCGCCGAGGCGGCCGGGCAGCCCGTGGGGGCCGTGGGGGCCTGACCCCGGGGCGCGGCGCCCCGTCGCCCGCGGACCTTCGGTCCCGCGTGGTCACGACCACGGACCCTGTCCGGGCCGTCCGGCGACGGCGAGGATCGAGGTCGTGCAGACCCTCGCCCAGGCGTTGACCACTCAGTCGGAGGCGGCCCGGAAGAAGGTCGGTTCGGCGAGACGTCCGGCGCGCTACATCGTCGCCGCGATGCTCGCGGGCGCGTACATCGGCGTCGGCGTCGTGCTCATGGTCGCGACGGCCGGGCCCTTCCTCGCGGCCGGGTCGCCGGGGGAGCGGCTGGTCGCCGGGGGCGTGTTCGCCGCGGCGTTGACCCTCGTCGTGTTCGCCGGGGCCGAGCTCGCGACGTCCGCCATGATGATCCTCGCCCAGGGCGTCGCGACGCGCGCCGTCCGGGTGCGCGACGCCGTCCTCACCCTCGCCCTGTGCCTCGTCGGCAACCTCGCCGGCTCGATGCTCTTCGCGTTCGCCGTCACGAGGGCCGGCGTCCTGCACTCCAACGCGGCCGCAGGGGAGATGGTCGCGTCCATGCTGCGCGCGAAGGCCCACGAGACCGGCGGCGAGCTCTTCTTCCGCGGCGTCCTGTGCAACCTTCTCGTGTGCGCCGCGATCTGGGCCTGTGGTCGCCTGGCCTCCGAGGCGGGCAAGGCGATCGTCCTGTTCTGGGCGATCCTCGCGTTCATCGCCTCCGGGTTCGAGCACGTGGTCGCCAACATGACGACCTTCTCGCTCGGCCTCTTCGGCGACCTGGGCCCGACGACGTGGGCCGACTTCGCCCGCAACCTCACCTGGGTCGGCCTCGGCAACCTCGTCGGCGGCGCCCTCGTCGTCGGCCTCGCCTACGTCGTCGTCGCGGGCCCGACGCGAGACGCCGAGCGCGGTGCGCCCTCGACGGACGCGACCCCCCGGCCGGTCGTGCTCCCCGTGCCGGCGATCCGGCGCGCGACCGCGCCCCTCGACCGGAGCCACCGCGCGGGCTGACGCCGCGCCGCCCGGGCCCGCATGGCGGGACGGGCTTGGCCGGAACGCGGGACGCGTGCGTATCATCGATCGACCCACAAGCACCCGGCGGGCCGTTGAGAGAGACGGAGGCCGGCGACAGATGGAGCAGCACGTGGCACTTGTCGTGCAGAAGTACGGCGGTTCGTCGGTCTCGGACGCCGAGAGCATCAAGCGCGTGGCCAAGCGCATCGCGCAGACCAAGCGGGCCGGTCACGACGTCGTCGTCGTGGTCTCGGCGATGGGCGACACGACGGACGAGCTCATCGACCTCGCGCAGCAGGTCACCCCTCTCCCGCCGCAGCGCGAGATGGACATCCTCCTCACCGCGGGCGAGCGCATCTCGATGTCGCTGCTCGCGATGGCGATCAACAGCCTGGGCGTCAAGGCGAAGTCGTTCACGGGCCAGCAGGCCGGCGTGATCACCGACGCCGTGCACGGCAAGGCGCGCATCGTCGACGTCGTCCCGCACCGCATCCGGGAGACGATCGAGCGGGGCCAGGTCGCGATCGTCGCGGGCTTCCAGGGCGTCACGCAGTCGACGAACGACGTGACGACGCTCGGTCGCGGCGGGTCGGACACGACCGCCGTCGCGCTCGCGGCCGGTCTCGACGCCGACGTGTGCGAGATCTACACCGACGTGGACGGCATCTTCACGGCCGACCCGCGCATCGTGCCGAACGCACGCAAGATCGACCGCATCACGTACGAGGAGATGCTCGAGATGGCGGCGAGCGGGGCCAAGGTCCTCGCGCTGCGCTGCGTCGAGTACGGCCGCCGGTACGGCGTGCCGATCCACGTGCGCTCGTCGTTCAGCGGCAAGGAAGGCACGTTCGTCAGCGCGGACGCCTACTCCGCGCCCCGGCCCGCCGGCGCCGCTCCCAGCCCCGCAGACCTTCCCGAGGAGACCGTCATGGAAGACCCGATCATCTCCGGCGTCGCGCACGACCGCAGCGAGGCCAAGATCACCGTCGTCGGGGTGCCCGACGTGCCCGGGACGGCCGCGCGCATCTTCGAGGTCGTCGCGGGCTCGGGCGTGAACATCGACATGATCGTGCAGAACGTCTCGGCCGCCCGGACGGGCCTGACCGACATCTCGTTCTCGCTGCCCGAGGGCGACGGCCCGGCCGCGATGTCGGCGCTGTCCGCGCTCCAGGGCGAGATCGGGTTCGACTCGCTCCAGTTCGACGACCAGATCGGCAAGCTCTCGCTCGTCGGGGCGGGCATGAAGTCGCACCCGGGCGTCTCCGCGAAGCTCTTCGGTGCCTTGCGCGACGCAGGCATCAACATCGAGATGATCTCCACCTCGGAGATCCGCATCTCCGTCGTGACCCGCGAGGACTCGCTCGACGATGCGGTGCGCGCCGTGCACACCGCGTTCGAGCTCGACGCCGCCGACGGCGAGGCCGTCGTCTACGCCGGCACCGGCCGCTGAGAGGACGAGGAACCATGAGCACCGAGAACCGTCAGGGCCTGCACGTCGCCGTCGTCGGCGCGACCGGCCAGGTGGGCGCCGTCATGCGCCGGCTCCTCGACGAGCGCGACCTCCCCGTCGCGAGCATCCGCTACTTCGCGTCCGCCCGCTCCGCCGGGTCGACGCTCCCGTGGCGCGGGACCGACGTCGTCGTGGAGGACGTCGCCGCGACCTCGACCGACGACCTCCGGGGGATCGACGTCGCCCTGTTCTCCGCGGGCGGCGCGACCTCGAAGGCGCAGGCGGAGCGCTTCGCCGAGGCGGGCGCCGTCGTGATCGACAACTCGTCCGCGTGGCGCATGGACCCCGACGTCCCGCTCGTCGTGTCCGAGGTCAACCCCGCCGCACTGCGCGAGGCGCGCAAGGGCATCATCGCCAACCCGAACTGCACGACCATGGCCGCGATGCCGGTGCTCAAGCCGCTCGCGGACGAGGCCGGGCTGGAGCGCCTGATCGTCGCGACGTACCAGGCCGTGTCCGGCGCCGGGCTCGCCGGCGCGGAGGAGCTGCGCGCCCAGGCCGTCGCGGGGGCGGCGGCCGAGGGCACGGGCGCCGGGCTCGTCGGGCTCGTGCACGACGGCGGCGCGGTCGCCTTCCCCGAGCCCGCCGTCTTCCCGCGCAACGTCGCGTTCAACGTCGTCCCGCTCGCCGGGTCGATCGTCGACGACGGGCAGGAGGAGACGGACGAGGAGAAGAAGCTGCGCAACGAGTCGCGCAAGATCCTCGGCCTGCCCGAGCTCGCGGTCGCCGGGACCTGCGTGCGCGTCCCGGTGTTCACCGGCCACTCGCTCGCGATCCACGCCGAGTTCGGCGCCGCGATCACGCCCGACCGCGCGCGCGAGATCCTCGCCGCCGCGCCGGGTGTCGTGCTCGCGGACGTGCCGAACCCGCTCGAGGCGGCCGGCCAGGACCCGTCGTTCGTCGGCCGCATCCGTACCGACCAGTCCGTCCCCGGCGGGCGCGGCCTCGTGCTGTTCGTGTCGAACGACAACCTCCGCAAGGGCGCCGCGCTCAACGCGGTGCAGCTCGCCGAGCTCGTCGCGCAGGACCTCGACGCCGTCCGCGCGGCGTTCACCCCGGCCCTCGCGAAGTAGAGCCCTGGTACCGCGAGGTAGAGCCCTGGTACCGCGAGGTAGAGCCCTGGTCATCGACCAGGGCTCTACCTCGCGGCAGAAGGTCCGGGACTCAGCCCTCGACCATGCGAGCCATGTTCTCGCCGTCGGCGAGGCCGACGATGTTGCCGGCCGGGTCGGTGAACCAGGCTCCGTCGCCGCCCTCCATGAACCCGCGCACGATGCCCTTCTCGTCCTGGTCGAACCCCTCGTAGCGCTCGAACGTCACGCCCTTCGCGGTGAGCTCGTCGACGACCTGGTCCACGTCGTCGACGGTGAGGTGCATGACCGTGAAGGCGGCCGGCCGATGGTCCTCCTTCGGGTAGACGAACACGTCCGAGCCGCCGCCCAGGTGGAGCACCAGACCGCCCCCGTCGTCGAGTGCCGTGACGGGGAGCCCGAGGGTGCTCCCGTAGAAATCGCGCGCCGCGTCGAGGTCGTCCGCCGAGAAGCTGGAGAACCCGCGCCGAATGTTGACCATCGTCGTCTCACTCCTTCGTGACCGCCGGCGGCCGGAGGGCGTGACCCGCCGCGGACGCCGGATCTTTCCAGGGTCCCACCGGAGAGCCGCGGTGGGTACCGCACAGAGCGGGTGAACGGTCCGCCGTCAGGACGTCGTGCGGGTCCCGAGCGTCGGGGCGAGCAGCCACAGCGCGGTCGCGGCGAGCACGTGCCAGACGGCGTGCCCCTGGAGCGTGACGCCGAGCGGCCCGCCGGCGTCGCACAGCGGCCACCCGGGGCGGCTGAGCGTCCCGACCCCACCGCCCACGGCGAGCAGCACGAGCGCGGTGACGGTGCGGCGTCGGACGGCGGGGCGACGCCACGCCCGCAGGGTGCTCGCGCCCACGGCCACGACGGCCGCGACCACCTGGGCCGTGGTCGACCACGGGGGCGCCACGGCGGCGAGCGGCACGCCCAGCAGCGTCGGGGCGAGCCACCACCACGTCCGCAGCCGGCGCCCGGTCAGGTCCGCGACCGCGTCCGCGGCGACGAGCGCGAGCGCGCCGAGCAGCGGCGGGTCGTGCACGACCGGGTTCCACGACGGTGACGGCCCGTGCTGGACCACCGAGCCCGCGCCGACCAGGGCGACCAGGACCCCGAAGGCGACGTGCAGGCGTGTCGTCGCTGCGTCGTCGGGCCGGAGCGTGCCCGACGACGGCCCCGGGCGGGGGCGCAGCGCCGCCACCACGACGGCCGTGCCCGCGACGACGAACGCGAGGCTCGTCCAGGTGCTCAGCGGCTCGGCCCAGGGCGCCCCGCCCGCAAGCTCGCACGCTCCGTCCACACCGCCTCCCGCGAGGTAGAGCCCTGGTCACTCCCAGGGTGCCTCCTCGCGTGACCAGGGCTCTACCTCGCGAGACCAGGGCTCTACCTCGCGTGACCAGGGCTCTACCTCGCGAGACCAGGGCTCTACCTCGCGGAGGGGGTTGCAGGATCGATTGCATCTATGGTTCATTGGTGGAGTAATGAACCACAGAACACGCGAGGCGGGAGAGGATGGGGCCCATGTTCGACGGACCGGAGCCCATCTACCTCCAGATCGCGCAGATGATCCGGGCGCAGGTGCTCGCGGGCGAGCTCGCGGAGGAGGAGCAGGTCATGTCGACGACGCAGTTCGCGACGACGTTCCGCATCAACCCGGCGACGGCCGCCAAGGCGTTCGCCGGCCTGGTCGACGAGGGCGTCCTCTACAAGCGCCGCGGGCTCGGGATGTTCGTCGCGCCGGGGGCGCGGGAGCAGCTCCTCGCCGACCACCGCGCCCGGTTCTTCGACGAGGTCCTCGCGCCCGCGCTCGCGCAGGCCGACCTCCTCGACATCCCGACGGCCGAGATCGTGGACTACGTCCTCGGCCGGCCGCGACCCGCCGGCTCGTCCGGCGACCCTCGTACCGGCCCGACTACCGACCCCGCCCCGAGGTGAGACCCGTGACCGCCCGGCCCACCCGCCGCACCCCCGACCAGAAGCCGCCCGCCCCGACCGCGACCACGGCCCCGGCACCCTTCGCCGCCGAGGTGCGCGACGTCGTCGTGCGCTACCCGCGCAGCGACGACGTCCCCGCTCTGGACGGCGCGACGCTCACCGTCCGTCCCGGCGTCATCACCGGCCTGCTGGGGCGCAACGGCGCGGGCAAGACGACGCTCGCCGCCCTGCTCGCTGCCTTCCGCCGGCCCACCGCCGGGACGGTGCGCGTGGGCCGGCCGGGCGAGCTCGAGGACCCGTTCGAGAACGTGTGGGCGACCATGCACACCCAGCTCGTCCGCGAGAGCGGCGACGTGTGGGAGACGGACAAGGCGCGCGACACGCTCGAGTACTACGCCGACCTGCGCCCGCACTGGGACGCCGATCTCGCCGCGCGCCTGCTCGACGAGCTCGAGGTGGACGTCCGCAAGAAGCCGACCGAGATGTCGCGCGGCAAGCGGTCCGCGCTCGGCGCGGTCGTCGGCCTCGCGTCGCGCGCGCCCCTGACGATCTTCGACGAGGTCTACCTCGGCATGGACGCCCCGAGCCGCTACGCGTTCTACGACGCGCTCGTCGCCGACTACGCCGAGCACCCGCGCACGGTCCTGCTGTCGAGCCACCTCATCACCGAGGTGGAGCGCGTCTTCGAGGACGTCGTGATCATCGACCGAGGACGCGTCCTGCTCGCCGAGAACGCCGACGACGTCCGGGCCCGGGGCGTGAGCCTCACCGGCCCGGCCGAGGTCGTCGAGCGGCACGTTGTCGGTCGCGAGGTGCTCGCCCGGCAACGGCTCGGCGGCACGGCCCAGGTGACGCTCTTCGGCACGTTCGCCGAGGACGAGCGTGCCGCCGCGGTGGAGGCCGGGCTCGAGGTCGGCGCCGTGCCCGTGCAGGACCTGTTCGTCCACCTGACGCGCACCGGGCGCCCGGGTTCCGAGGCCGGGACGGAGACGACGCGATGACCGCCACGACCCGGCGCAGCGCCGAGCGCCGCGCCCTCGAGTCCGCCGCCCACCGGCGCGGCGTCAGGGCGGTCGCCTGGTACTTCATCGGCGGCACCTGGTACGTCGGGGTCTGGTTCTGGGCGATCGCGCTCGCCGTCGGAGCGCTGATCCTCTGGATCATGGAGCGCAACGACGACGTGAGCATCGAGGCGGTCGGGGGAGTCGCCGGCTCGGCGAAGTTCTTCCTCTTCGTGATGGGCATCATCCTGCCCCTCATGACGATCGCCGTGCACGTGGCGTCGGGCGGCACCCGCCGCTCGTACACGCACGGGCTGTGGATCGGCGCGGCCGTGTCGGGCATGACGTTCGGCGTCGCGACGGCGCTCGTGAAGTGGGGCGAGTGGGCGCTGTTCCGCCGCTCCGGGTGGGCGACCGAGCCGGAGCTCGCGCAGCTCTACGTCGACGGCTCGCAGGTGGGTCTGACGGTCCTCGTCGAGGGGCTCTTCTGCGTCGTGTACTACCTGGCCGGGATGGTGATCGCCGCCGGCTTCTACGGGTTCGGGTTCCTGCGCGGGGTGCTCCTCGTGCTCGTGTCGCTGGTGCCCGTGGTGATCAGCGAGATCTTCCTGCGGTCCGGGTTCTTCGGCCACGCGCTCGCGCGCGTCGTCGGTCTCGACGGCACCCCCGTCGCGCTCGCCGTCCTCGGCGGGGCGCTCGGGGTCGTGCTCGCCGCCCTGCTCCTGCGCGTCGTCCTGCGTGGCGTCGCGATCCAACCGGTCGAGTTCGCCGCCAGCGCGAGCGCCTGACCGGCCCGCAGCACCCCACACCGAAGCCCTCCCGGGCGGCGCGCCGCGCCGTCCGTGGGTGGCGCACACCCTCCAGGAGGCCACCATGAGCACCGCTCCACCGCCCGCCGGCGCCGCGACCTCCGCGTCGCCCGTCCCGACCGCCGTCGCGCTCGCCGAGACCGCGCCTGTCGTCGAGGTCCGGAACCTGCGCAAGACCTACCCGGGGCCCCGTGGCTCCGACGCCCGCAAGGTCGCCGTCGAGGACGTGAGCCTCTCCGTCGCGCCGGGCGAGATCTTCGGCATCCTCGGCCCGAACGGTGCCGGCAAGACGACGACCGTCGAGTGCCTCGCCGGCCTGCGCGAGGCGGACGGCGGCGCGATCCGCGTCCTCGGGGTCGACCCGCAGGCCGACCCGGCCGCGGTGCGCGACGCCGTCGGCGTCCAGCTCCAGGAGGCCGCGCTCCACGAGAAGATCACGGTCGAGGAGGCGCTGCGCCTCTTCGCGTCCTTCTACGAGGCGCCGTCGGACGTCGAGGAGCTGCTCGACCTCCTCGACCTCGCCGAGCACCGCCGCGTCGCGTTCGGCAAGCTCTCGGGCGGGCAGAAGCAGCGCCTGTCGATCGCCCTGGCGCTCGTCGGCGACCCGCGGGTCGCGGTCCTCGACGAGCTGACCACCGGCCTCGACCCGGCCGCCCGCCGGGCGACCTGGGAGCTCGTCGAGCGCGTGCGGGACCGGGGCGTGACGATCCTGCTCGTCACGCACTTCATGGAGGAGGCGGAGCGCCTGTGCGACCGGCTCGTCATCATCGACGGCGGCCGCGTCGTCGCGCAGGGCACGCCCGCCGAGCTCATCGACTCCGTCGACACGTCGCGCACGGTCCGCCTGCGCGTGCCCCCGGCCGACCACGACCTGACGCTGCACACGCTCGCCGGCCTGGCCGACGTCGAGCACGTCGAGGTGGACGGGCGCGAGATCGAGGTGACCGGGACGCGCCGGGTGCTGCTCGCCGTCGTGCTCGCGCTCGCCGAGCAGGAGGTCGTGCCCGACGACGTCCGGACCGTCACGCGGACGCTCGAGGACGTGTTCGTCGCCGTGACGGGCCGGACCTACGACCACGCCGCGGACTCCGTGGCCCTGCCCGAGGGAGCCTCCCGATGACCGCCGCGACGACGACCCTGACCCGCGTCCCCGCCACCCGGTCGGGGTGGCGCGGCTTCGGGACGCTCCTGCGGACCGAGGCCCGCCTGTTCCTGCGCGACGGCACGGCCGTGTTCTTCGCGCTCGTCTTCCCCACGGTCCTGCTGGTCGGCGTCGGGCTCGCGATCCCGGGCATGCGGGAGCCGATCACCGGGGCGGGCGCACCCTGGGACGGTCTGACGGCGATCGCGACCTACGTGCCGATCGTCCTCGCCGCCGCGGTGGCGACGCCTGCGCTGACGACGATGCCCGTGACCTTCGCGACGGCCCGCGAGAAGGGGCTGCTCCGCCGGCTGTCGACGACGCCGATGCGCCCGCAGGGCGTCGTCGTCGCCCACCTGCTCATCAACCTCGGCGCGATCGCCGTGTCCGCGGTGCTCGCGCTCGTCGTGGGCCAGGTCGTGTTCGGCCTCGCCGCGCCCGTCAGCCCGGCGACGGTCGTGCTGGCCTTCGGGCTCACCGTCCTGTCCATGCTCTCGCTCGGCATGGTCGTCGCGGCGGTCGCCGCCAAGGGGAGCACCGCGTCGGCGATCGGGAACCTCGTCTACTTCCCGATGCTCTTCCTCTCGGGCATGTGGACGCCGGGGCCGATCATGCCCGACGTCGTGCGGGACATCGGGCAGTTCTCCCCGCTCGGGGCCGCCGCCCAGGCGATGTCGGCGGGCTGGTTCGAGACGGAGGTCCCCACGCTCCAGCTCGTCGTGATGGTCGCGTGGACCGCCGTGCTCCTCCCGCTCGCGGTGAAGCTCTTCCGCTGGAGCTGAGCCTCAGATCGCCCGCGGGCCCAGCTCGCGGGCGATCTCGGCGAAGGCACGGACCTCGGGGGTCTCTCGGTCGCGCGACCAGACGAGCACCCACTCGGTGTCGGGGACGTCGACGATCGGCACGTACACGACACCCGGGTGCGTGTAGTACCGCCGGACGTGCGCGTTGAGCGGGGTGACAGCCACGCCCGAGGCGACCACGGTGAGCACCTCGTGGAACGTGCGCGCGACCGGCCCGCGCAGCACGGGTCGCCCGGCGGGCGTGCGGCGGGGCAGCATCGCCTCCTCCCAGTACGCGGGGACGCCGGTGCCGAGGTCGAGCACGGTGTGGTCCCCGAGGACCTCGATCGAGACCTCGTCCTCGCCCGCGAGCGGGTGGCCCGCCGCGACGGCGAGGACGCGGCCCTCCGTGAGCACGCGCGGCCCCACGACGACGTCGGGCTCGCGCACGGGCGTCCACGTCACCTGCAGGTCGGCCACGCTCTCGCGCAGCGACCCGAACGGGTCCGAGAAGTGGAACTCGCGGCGCTCGACCGAGCACCCCGGGTGCCGGGCGGTGAACTCGTCGACCACGGGCTGGAGCTCGTGGCCGACGATGCCCATCGCGGCGACGCGCAGGACCCCGGCGGGGGGCTCGCCGGTGCGGCTGGCCGCGGCGATGCCGGACTGGATGAGCTCGTACCCCTGGCGCAGGTCGTCGCGCAGGCGGGCGCCCACCGGCGTGAGCTCGACGCGACGGCTCGTGCGCTCGAACAGGGTGGTCCCCATGCGGCGCTCCTGCCGGCTGATCGCCTGGCTGACGCGCGCGGGGGAGACGTGGAGCCGCTCCGCGGTCCGGCCGAAGTGCAGCTCGTCCGCGAGCGTCAGGAAGATCTCGATGTCCCTCAGGTCCACGCAGCCACCTCTGCCTCCGTCTCCGCGCACCGTTCACGCCGGGTGAACGATCGCCCCAGCATGCGTCATTGATCACGTATCGGCGGAATCCGAGGCTGGAGCCATGAGACGACTCACCTACTTCGTGGCCCTGTCCATCGACGGCTTCCTCTCCGGTCCCGACGACGAGGTCGACTTCTACCCGTCCTCCGACGCCTACAGCGCCCGGATGATCGACACGTTCCCGGACGTCCTGCCCACGCACGGCCGCCGCCAGCTCGGGGTCGACGACCAGCCCAACCGGACGTTCGACACCATCGTCATGGGCCGGCGGACCTACGAGCCCGCGCTCGACCTCGGGATCACGAGCCCGTACGCGCACCTGCGCCAGTACGTCGTCTCGTCGTCGCAGCCCGAGCTCGACCCGGCGGTGACGATCGTGCGGGACGACCCGGTCGCGCTCGTGCGCGCGCTCAAGGCCGAGGACTCCTCGCTCGACATCTGCCTCGCGGGCGGCGGCGTCCTCGCGGGCGCGCTCCTCGACGAGATCGACCGGCTCGTCGTCAAGCTCTACCCGGTGGTCGCGGGCGCCGGGCGGAACGCGTTCGGCGCGGCCGCGTTCCGGCCCACGACCTACGACCTCACCGACGTCGCCACGTTCGACGGCGGCAACGCCGTCCTCACGTACGACCGTGCCTGAGCGCGTCCCGGCGCGCGTGCTCCGGCGTCGTGCGTCGCTCTTCACGGCTCGTGCGGTCGTGACGGTCCGGCTCCTGCGGCCGCACTGCCGGCGTCGTAAGCGCCGTCGGCACGGGGCGGGCGACGTCGCCGCCGTCGGCGGGCTCGACGACCTGGGCGAGCGGCCCCGGCGCGGACCTGCGCCCACCGCGGGCGTGGGCGCGCCCACGTGCCTAGCCTGACGCGCATGAGGCCGTTCCTGCTGCTCGCGTCGCGGGCGGAGGACCCCGCCGCGGACGGCGAGCACGCCGCCGTGCTCCGGTACTCCCGGCTCCGTCCTGACGCGCTGCACCGCGTCCGGATGGAGGCCGGGCCGCTGCCGGCGATCGACCTCGACGCGTACTCCGGGGTGATCGTCGGCGGCAGCCCGTTCGACTCGTCGCTGCCCGAGGCGGACAAGTCGACGACCCAGCGCCGCGTCGAGCGCGAGCTCGCGCCGCTCCTCGACGAGATCGTCGAGCGCGACGTCCCGTTCCTCGGCGCGTGCTACGGCGTCGGGACGCTCGGTCTGCACGAGGGGGCGGTCCTCGACGGCACCTACGCCGAGCCCATCTCGCCCGTGACGATCCGGCTCACCGCCGAGGGCCGCGCCGACCCGCTGCTCGCCGACCTGCCCGACGCGTTCGAGGCGTACGTCGGGCACAAGGAGGCCGTGCGGGAGCTGCCGGCGCACGCGGTGCTGCTCGCGACGTCGGACGCCTGCCCGGTCCAGATGTTCCGGGTGAAGGAGAACCTCTACGCGACGCAGTTCCACCCCGAGCTGGACCTGGAGGGGATCCTCACGCGCATCGGCGTCTACCGCGACTACGGGTACTTCGCGCCCGAGGCGGCAGGGGACGTCGAGGAGACCGTGCGCCGCGGCGACGTCTGGGCTCCGCACCGCATCCTGGCCGCGTTCGTCCGTCGCTACGCGCGCGACTGACGAGCATGCGCTCGGCGTGGGCCGGGTCAGCGTGCGGCGGGCTCCGCCTGCGGCTCGGGAGCGGTGGCCACCACGTCCACGGACGGCTCGGCGGCCTCGACCGGCTCGGTGGCAGCCAGGGCGACGGCGCGGCGGTGCGCCCGGACAGACCACGCGACCGCGGCGGCCCACACGACGGCGACGAGCCCGAGCGCGACGCCCTGGACGGCGCCGCTCGCGTCGACCCAGTCGGAGCGCAGCAGCGTGCGGACGTTGGTGAGGACGATGACGCCACCGACCGCCGAGCCGAGGATCCGCGGCGGCAGGAGCCGCACGAGCCAGGCCGCGATCGGCGCCGCGACCAGGCCGCCGAGCAGCAGCGCGCCCACCCACAGCAGGTCGATGCCCTGCGAGCCCAGCGAGACGAGGAACCCGAGCGACGCGGCGATCGCGACGAGGAACTCGCTCGTGTCGATCGAGCCGATGACCTTGCGCGGCTCGATGCGTCCCGACGCGAGCAGCGCCGGCGTCCCCACCGGGCCCCAGCCGCCACCGCCCGTGGCGTCGACGAAGCCCGCGACCAGGCCGAGCGGAGCGAGGAAACGCTTGCGCAGCGGCAGACCCTGGCGCCCCTTCGGCAGCCCGACGAACGTGAACCGCGACAGCACGTACACACCGAGCGCCAGGAGGAGCAGCGACATGACCGGCGCGGCGAGCTCCGTCGACAGGTTCGACAGGAACGTCGCGCCCGCGAACGCGCCGATCGCGCCGGGGACGCCGATCCGCACGACGACCTTCCAGTCCACGTTCCCGAACCGCCAGTGCGCCGCACCCGACGCGAGCGTCGTCCCGATCTCCGCCAGGTGGATCGTCGCCGACGCCGCCGCGGGGTTCGTGCCGATCGCGAGCAGGAGCGTCGTGGACGTCACGCCGTACGCCATGCCGAGGCTGCCGTCGACGAGCTGCGCACCGAGGCCGACGAGGGCCAGCAGGATGAGGGTCCGCACCGCGTCTCCTTGCTCGGGTGGCCGGGGCGGCCCCGACGTGTCCTGACAAGGTTGACCGAACGAGTCCAGTATGTGAAGCGCCGACCACATCGTGGGCCAGTGTTAACGGGGGCGTCTCGAGGTCGTCCGGTGGGCGACCAGCGTGGACCGGCCGCGGCGGCTGAGACCCGTGCGCGTGACGACGAGATGCGAGAAATGGCCCCTCGGACAAGGTTCGGAAGGGCAACTTCTCGCATCTCGGCTGGGACCACCCAGCACCGGGCGCCACCACAGCCCCGCGCCGGGCGCGACCCGAGCCGACCGGCGGACCGGACCCTGCGGCCGGAGGAGCCGTCGGACCGCGGGCTCAGCGGGTCAGGGGTTCTCCCAGGCGTCGGCGCGGGCGGCGAGCGCGTGGACGTCGTCGGGGAGGTCGCGGCGGACGACGTCGTCGATCGTGACGCGGTCGAGCACGTCACGGACGCTCGCCCGCAGGGCGACCCAGACCTCGAGGAGCGCGGCGGCGGAGCCCTCGTACTCGAGGCTCGGGGGGCGCTCGTCGCGCACGGTGACGAGCGGTCCGTCGACGGCACGGAAGACGTCGGCGAGGGTGATCTCGGACGCGGGGCGGGCTAGGCGGTGGCCGCCGGAGCGACCGCGGACGCTCGCGACGATGCCGGCGCGGCGCAGGTCGCCGAGGATCCGTTCGAGGAAGCTGACGGGCAGGCCCTGGCCCGCCGCGAGGTCCTCCGCCCGCACGGGGTCGCCGTGGGGTGACGCCGCGAGCTCGGCGCACGCCCGCACGGCATAGTCAGCCTTCGCCGAGACACGCATGAGGACATTGTGCCGTGCGCGGGGTGGCCGACCGCCGTGCCGGGCCCGGGCGGGAGCGATCTCACCCGCGCCTGCCCTGCTCTCCCGTTCGGGTTCCCCTCTACGCTGTGACCCGTGGACGTGCGCGAACGCAACAACGTGCGTGTCGCGGGGCCGTCGGGCGCACCGACGATGGTCCTCGCGCACGGCTTCGGTTGCGACCAGTCGATGTGGCGCTTCGTCGCGCCCGTCTTCGCGGCGGACCACCGGGTCGTGCTCTTCGACCACTCGGGGTGCGGCGCGTCCCACCCGGCGTCGTGGGACCCCGCGCGGCACGGGGAGCTCGCGGGCTACGTCGCGGACCTGGTCGAGATCGTGGAGGACGTCGCGGACGAGCCGGTGATACTTGTGGGCCACTCGGTGAGCGCGGTGATCGCGCTCCTCGCCGCGGCGGACCGGCCCGACCTCGTCGACCGCCTCGTGCTCGTCGGGCCGAGCCCCCGGTACATCGACGACGAGGGGTACCGCGGCGGGTTCACGGCGGAGGAGATCGACGAGCTCCTCGAGACGATGGACGCGAACTACCTGGGCTGGACGCAGGCGATGGCGCCGGTGATCGTCGGGAACCCCGACCGTCCGGCGCTGGGCGACGAGCTCGCGGAGGTCTTCCGCCGGAACGACCCGGCGATCGCACGCCAGTTCGCGCGCGTGACGTTCCTCGGGGACAACCGGGCGGACCTGGCGCGGGTACGGACGCCGAGCCTCGTCGTGCAGAGCCGGGAGGACGTCATCGCCCCGCCGACGGTGGGTCGGTACGTGCACGAGCACCTGCCGGGGAGCGAGCTGGTCGTCATCGACTCCGTCGGGCACTGTCCCAACCTGTCGCACCCGGCGCTCCTCGTCGCGGCGATGCGTGACTGGCTCGGGGGGCCTTGATGGTGATGTCGCGCGGCGAGCGCTGGGTGCTCGCGCCCGTCGCGCTCCTGCTCCTCGACGCGGAGGGGCGGGTGCTCGACGCGAACGACGAGCTCCTGCGGCTGCTGGACGTGCCGGACGTGGAGGCCGTCGCCGGGCGACGGCTCGCGGACCTGCTCACGGTGGGTGGCCGCATCTACTGGGAGACGCACCTGGGCCCGCGTCTGCACATCGAGGGGCGGGTCGACGAGGTCGCGGTCGAGCTGCGCACGCCGCGGGGCCGAGAGCCCGTGCTGCTCACGGCGATCGGGCGCGAGGCCCGGGGCGAGCGCCTCGTCGAGGTCGCCATGCTGGGGGCGCGCGAGCGGTCCCGGTTCGAGCAGGAGCTGGTGGGGGCGCGGCGCGCCGCGGAGGAGGCGGAGCGCCGCGTGCGCCTGCTGCACGGGATCGCCGCCGACCTGGCGAGCGTCGCCGGGCTCGACGGCGTCGCGTGGGTCCTGCTCCGTGCCGCGGTGACGATGCTCGGGGCGGGCGACGCTGCCCTCTGGACGCCTCAGGAGGGCGGGCCGCTCCGTCGCTGGGGCGGCGCGGCGGGGGTGACCGCACCGACGATCGACGAGCTGGCCGAGGCGGGCGTGCGCGCGGACGGGACCGTCGTCGTCCCGCTGCGCACGGCCGGGGCGCTGCTGGGCGTGCTCGCCCTGGAGCCGCGCCGGGCGGCGGGCTCGGACCCTGTCGACCTCGGCACGGCCGCCGCGGCCGGGCAGCTCGCGGCGCTCGCGCTGGCCCGGGCGACGACCCACGAGCAGAGCGTGTCGGTCGCGAGCGAGCTCCAGGGAGCGATGCTCTCGGACGGGATCGTCGCCGACCCCCACGTGGAGATCGCGGCCTGCTACCGCCCGGGGGTCCACGACCTCCAGGTCGGCGGCGACTGGTACGACACGTTCCGCGTCGCCCCGGACGTCGTCGCTCTCTCGGTCGGGGACGTGGTGGGGCGGGGGCTCAAGGCCGCGACCGCGATGGGGCAGCTCCGGACGGCGGTCCGCGCGGCGTCGGACACGGGCCTGCCGCCCGAGGAGGTCGTGGAGCGGCTCGACCGCTTCGTCGACCGGACCGGGACCGGCTTCATGGCGAGCCTCGTGTACGGGGAGCTCGAGCTGCTCGAGGGGGTGCTGCGCTACACGTGCGCCGGTCACCTGCCGCCCCTGCTCGTGCGCGCGGACGGGTCGGCGGGCTACCTGTGGGAGGCACGCTCCACCCCGCTGGGCGTGCGGGGGACGACCCCGCGCGTCGCCGACACGGTCACGCTCGCACCGGGCGACCTGCTGCTCCTCTTCACCGACGGCGTCGTCGAGCGCCGCGACCGACCGCTCGCGCTCGCGCTCGACGAGCTCGCGGAGATCGTCACGAACGCGCTCGGGGCCGGGCTGAGCGGCGCGGAGCTGCTGGAGGCGGTCGTCGCGCGCGCGCCGGAGGACGACGACGCGTGCCTGCTCGCGGTGCGCTGGCTCGGCCCGGCGCCGTCGGGCGCCCCCGCGACGGAGACGTCGCGCGTGGCGTCAGCGGACGAAGAAGGGGCCCACTGAGGGGTCGGCGAGCCGGCCCAGCGCGTGGCCGAGGCGCTCGACGGTGGAGCGCGCGAGGTCGCCCGGCAGGTCGTCCGGGGCGAACCACGCGACGGCGAGCGACTCGTCGTCCGCGACGTGCGCCGCCGCCGCGGCGGCGGGGGAGACCGGCCGGCACAGGAACGCGAGGTCGAGGTACTGCGAGCGGTCCCCGTTCGGGTACTCGACGGGCTCGGTGACGGTCACCGCGACGAGCGTGTCGACGACGACCTCGACCCCCGTCTCCTCGCGCACCTCGCGCGCGAGCCCGACCGCGGGGTCCTCGCCGGGCTCGAGGATCCCGCTGATCACGGCCCACTGCCCGGTGTCCGCCCGCTGCCCGAGCAGCAGGCGGCCGTCGTCGTCCACCACGACGGCGGACACCCCCGGCATCCACAGCAGGTCGGTCCCGACGCGGGAGCGGAGGGCGGCGACGAACTCGGGGATCGGCATGTCCCGAGCCTAGGCTCGCTCGCCGGTCCCGACCGACCGGCACGTGAGACGCGCTGTCCGACCCGCGGAGCCCCTGTGCTACGGTCACCTGGTGACTTCTCAGTGGTATTGGCGCTTTACGCAGGCTCCCGGTGGGGCCGTGCGGGCGTTCGCCTGACCACAGATCACCACCCGGAGCCAGCACAGGGCCTTGGACGCGGACCGCGTCCGGGCCCTTCGTCGTGAGACGGGCCGTTCCGGGACCACGGGCGGCAGCAGGCCGGTGAAGCGCCGCTGGGCACCGCTGAGCACTCCGATCTCACGGCGGCCCCCGACCACCGCCGCACAGACCAGGAGCCTCCCGTGACCAGCACGACCACCCAGCCCGAGACCGCGACGTCCGCAGCGTCGTCCGCCGCGTCGTCCGACCCGGTGACGAGTACCGTCGACCCCGTGGACAGCCCCGAGCTCCAGGCCCGCACGAGCGACCTGCGGGTCCGCGCGCTCGACGCGCTCCCCGCCCCGCGCACGATGCTCGCCGACCTGCCGCTCGGTGCGACGCGCAGCGACCTCGTGACGACGTCGCGCCGCGAGGTCCGCGACGTCCTCGCGGGCGACGACGACCGCCTCCTCGTCATCGTCGGCCCCTGCTCGGTGCACGACCCCGAGGCCGCGCTCGAGTACGCGGGCCGCCTGGCCGCCGTCGCGCACGAGCTCGCGGACGACCTCATGGTCGTCATGCGCGTCTACTTCGAGAAGCCGCGCACGACCGTGGGCTGGAAGGGCCTCATCAACGACCCGCACCTCGACGGGTCGCACGACGTGCACCACGGCCTGCGCCTCGCGCGCGAGGTGCTGCTCGGCGTGCTCGACGCCGGTGTCCCGGCTGCGTGCGAGTTCCTCGAGCCGACGAGCCCGCAGTACATCGCCGACGCGGTGTCGTGGGGCGCGATCGGCGCGCGCAACGCCGAGTCGCAGGTGCACCGCCAGCTCGCCTCGGGCCTGTCCATGCCCGTCGGGTTCAAGAACGCGACCGACGGCGACGTGCAGATCGCGGTCGACGGCTGCATCACCGCGGCGAGCGAGCACACGTTCTTCGGCATGGACTCGCTCGGCCGGGCCGCCGCCGTGGAGACCGCGGGCAACCCCGACTGCCACGTCATCCTGCGCGGCGGGCGCTCGGGCCCCAACTACGGGGCCGACGACGTCGCGGCGGCGCTCGCGGTCGCGCGCACCTCGGGCCGCGGCGGGGTCACGGAGCACGGGCTCGTGGTCGACGCGTCGCACGGCAACTCCGGCAAGAGCCACGTGCGCCAGGCGGAGGTCGTGCGCGAGGTGTCCGCGCGGCTGGCCGAGGGCGAGCAGGGCATCACGGGCCTCATGATGGAGAGCTTCCTCGTGGCGGGCGCGCAGAAGCCCGCGCCGAGCGGCCTCGTCTACGGGCAGTCCGTCACCGACGCGTGCATCGACTGGGACACGACGGCCGACCTCCTGCACGAGCTCGCGGCGGCGGTCCGCACCCGGCGCGCGCTCTGACCGGTGCCCGCGGGGCGAGGACCCATCCGTCCGCGCGTCGGCGTCGAACCCAGGGTGTCCCGGACGGACCGGGACGGCGCTGGCGACGGGAGGTCGGGTGCCGAGAGCCGTGGTCGACGCGCCGCAGCGCGTGGGGGAGGCGCCCGTGCTGCACACTGACCGGGTGCCACCTCCCGTGACGACGAACCCGACGGTCGACGCCGCCCTCGCGGCGTGCGCCGGCGGTGACCCTGCCGCGTTCGCGCCCGTCTACGACGCGCTCGCGCCGGTCGCGTACGGCACGTGCCTGGGAGTCCTGCGGGACCCGGACCACGCGGCGGAGGTCGTGCAGGAGGTGATGGTCGAGGTGTGGCAGACGGCGGCGCGCTACGACGCGACCCGCGGCTCGGCGCGCACGTGGGTCGCGACGCTCGCGCGGCGGCGCGCGGTGGACCGCGTGCGGGCGGAGCAGGCGCGCCGCGACCGCGACCAGCGCGACGTGGACGCCTCGACGGCCGCCGCACCGCGGGACGTGGTGGTGGAGGACGTCGAGCGGCGTCTCGAGGGCGCGGTCGTGCGGCGGTGCCTGGACTCGCTCACGGCGACGCAGCGGGAGGCGGTCGTGCAGGCGTACTACGGCGGGCTCACCTACCGGGAGGTCGCGGAGCGGCTCGACGCCGCGCTGCCGACCGTGAAGTCCCGCATCCGGGACGGGCTCCTGCGGCTCCGCGACTGCCTGGGGGTGCGTCGTGGCTGACCCGACCACGCCCCGCGGCGACGGCGCGGACGAGCGTCCGGACGTCCGCGACCTGCTGCCCGTCTACGCGCTCGACGCAGTGGACGACGTCGAGCGGCGCGCCGTCGAGCGCCTGCTCGCGACCGACCCCGACGCGCGGCGCGAGCTCGACGAGTACCGCGACGTCGTGGCGGCGTTCGCCGTCGAGAGCGCCCCGCCGCCCGCGCTGCGGGACGCCGTGCTGGCGCGGGTGGCCGCGTCCGCGGACGCGGTCCCGTCCGCCGGGGAGAGCACAGGCGGTGTGGTCGTCGACCTCGCGGCGGCGCGCCGCGCCCGCCGGCGGCGCTGGACCGGGCTCGCGGCGGCGGTGGCCGCGGTGGTCGCCGTGGCGGTCCCGACGACGGTCGCGGTCCGCGCGACGCAGGAGCAGTCGCGCCTGGAGGCGCGGGCTGATGCGATCGAGCGCATGCTCGCTGACCCCGACGCGACGATCCTGCACGGCGACGTGGCGGGCGGCGGGCAGGCGTCCGTCCTCGCGGCGGGCGACGACATGTACTTCCGCGCGTCGGACCTGCCGGACGCGGGCGACGACCGGGACTACCAGCTCTGGGTGGTCGAGCCCGACGGCGCCGTCGTCTCGGCGGGCGTCCTCGACGTCCAGGACGGCAGCACGTCGCGCCTCGTCCAGGGCGAGCCGGGCGTCGGCATGGCCGTGACGGTCGAGCCGGCGGGCGGCTCGGAGCAGCCCACGACGGACCCGGTGGTCGCGCTCGTCGGCTGAGCGCCGCGGCCCGGAGGGGTCGGGACGCGCGCGGGAAAACTCGTGCCGATCCCGACCCATCCGCCCGGGGCGACGCTCCGAACCCTCGGCATGACGCCCCGCACCGGCGGGGCGACGACCCGAGGAGAGACCGATGAACGTTCGCACCCGCACGTCGTACGCCGTCGCCGGCATCGCCACGCTCGCCGTGCTCGGCCTGTCCGCGTGCAGCTCGGACTCGGACACCGGGGCCGACTCGACGACGACCGACTCCCAGACCGACACCATGACGGACGACTCGACGTCCGACGACATGACCGACGACTCGACCGAGGGCTCGGACGACATGGCGGCCGACCCGGCCGCGAACCTCGTGGGTCCCGGCTGCGCGGCCTACGCGGAGCAGGTCCCCGACGGCGCCGGGTCGATCACGGGCATGTCGACCGACCCCGTCGCCGTGGCGGCGTCGAACAACCCGCTGCTCACGACGCTCACCGCGGCCGTCTCGGGTGAGCTCAACCCGGACGTCGACCTCGTCGACACGCTCAACGGCGGCGAGTTCACCGTGTTCGCCCCCGTCGACGACGCGTTCGCGAAGATCGACGCTGCGACGCTCGACTCGCTGAAGACGGACTCCGA
The DNA here is from genome assembly GCF_059758455.1 of Cellulosimicrobium sp. GQ32. Lineage (NCBI taxonomy): Bacteria > Bacillati > Actinomycetota > Actinomycetes > Micrococcales > Promicromonosporaceae > Cellulosimicrobium > Cellulosimicrobium sp. GQ32. The sequence goes on from NZ_JCAXEP010000006.1 coordinate 204,784, forward strand.
CACGCTGACGAAGATCCTCACGTACCACGTGGTGCCCGGCCAGCTCACGCCCGACCAGGTCGTCGGCGAGCACGAGACCGTCGAGGGCGGCACGGTCGAGGTGACCGGCTCGGGCGACGAGCTCATGGTCAACGACGCGGCCGTCGTGTGCGGTGGCGTGATGACGCAGAACGCGACCGTGTACCTCGTCGACTCGGTGCTCATGCCGACCATGTGACCCTCCCGGCGCGTCCAGAAGCGGGCGCGCGGTGGACTCGTGACAACGGGTCCCGACGGCCCCGACCGGACGGTCGGGGCCGTCGTCGTGCGCCCGGCGACGTGCCCTCGGTGCGTGGCGAACCCATCCGCGCGGGCCGCCGGTCCGAACCCCGGGCATGGAGACGCTCATCGTCATCGGCCTGCTCGGGGGACTCATCACGGGGATCTCGCCGTGCATCCTGCCCATGCTGCCCGTCATCTTCTTCGCGGGCGGCGTGCAGGGTGCGCGCACGGGGGAGGCGCCGTCGGGCACCGCGGAGACCGGGACGGGCGGCGTCTCCCCGGGGCTGTTCGCGGGCGTCCCGGACGCGGTCCGCGTCGGCGGCCGCCCGGCCGCGGGGTTGCGCGGCCGGGGCGGCCCGGGTGGGGCGCCGGAGGACACCGGGGCGCGGGAGGTCACGGCCCGGCCGACGCGCGGCGGGACGCTCGCGCTCGACCTGTCGACGGACGACGGGTCGCGTCCCGCCGTCCCGGCCGACGGCCGGCCCGGTCGCCGCGCGACCCGGCGGGCCGCGCGCCGCTCGTGGCGCCCCTACCTCGTCATCGCGGGCCTGGTCCTCAGCTTCAGCGTCTTCACGCTCCTCGGCTCCCTCCTGCTGACCGCGCTCGGGCTCCCGCAGGACCTGCTGCGCTGGGCGGGCATCGTGCTCCTCGTCGCGATCGGCGTGGGGATGATCGTGCCGCGCGTCGAGGAGGTCCTGGAGCGGCCGTTCCGGCGGATCGCGGCGCTCGGGGCACGGCGCGGCGCCGCCCGCCAGGACCGCGGGGCGTTCGTGCTGGGCCTCGGACTCGGCGTGCTGTACGTGCCGTGCGCCGGTCCCGTCCTCGCGGCGATCACCGTGGCCGGGGCGACGGGGAACATCGGCCCGGGCACGGTCGCCCTCACGGTGTCGTTCGCGGTCGGGGCGGCGGTCCCGCTCCTGGTCTTCGCGCTCGCGGGGCGCCGCGTCGCGGAGCGGGTCCGCGGGTTCCAGCGGCACACGCGCGGCATCCGCGTCACGGGCGGCGTCGTGATGATCGCGCTCGCGGGCGCGCTCGCGCTCAACCTCCCCGCCGCCCTCCAGCGGGCCCTGCCCGACTACACGGGCGCGCTCCAGCAGCGGGTCGACGAGAACGACGCCGTGCGCGAGGCCCTCGACCTCGGCGGGCTCGTCACCGACGAGAACCGCGAGCTGTCGAACTGCTCGAACGGCGCACCCGTGCTGGAGGACTGCGGCACCGCCCCGGAGCTGCGCGGCATCGACACGTGGCTGAACACCCCGGGCGGCGAGGCGCTGACGCTCGAGGGGCTGCGCGGCAAGGTCGTGCTCGTCGACTTCTGGACCTATTCCTGCATCAACTGCCAGCGCGCGATCCCGCACGTCAACGCCTGGTACGACCGCTACCGCGACGTCGGCGCGGGGTTCGAGGTCGTCGGGGTCCACACGCCCGAGTTCGCGTTCGAGCGCGAGACGCGCAACGTCGTCGCCGGCGCGCAGGACCTCGGCGTCACCTACCCCGTGGCCCAGGACAACGCGTACGCGACCTGGACCGCCTACCGGAACCGCTACTGGCCCGCGCAGTACCTCGTCGACGCCGACGGGACCGTGCGTCACATCCGCTTCGGGGAGGGCGGGTACGAGGACACCGAGCGCCTGGTGCGCGAGCTCCTCGAGGACGCGAACCCCGGCGTCGAGCTGCCCGCGCCCACCGCCGTCGGCGACACCACGCCGCAGGAGGAGACGACGCCCGAGACCTACTTCTCCATCAAGCGCGTCGTCAACTACGCGGGCGAGCCGCGCTACGCCGCGGGGCAGCAGGACTTCACGCTCGCCGACGACCAGCGGCGGGACACGTTCTCGCTCGGTGGCACGTGGGACGTCGACTTCCAGGGCGCGACCGCCGTGTCCGACGACGCGCGCGTGCGCCTCGCGTACCGCTCGACCGACGTGTTCACGGTGCTCGGCGGCGAGGGCACCGTCACGGCCCGCGTCACGACGGACGGTCGGACCACGACCCGCGAGATCGACGTCTCCGGCAGCCCGACGCTCTACCCCCTCCTGGAGGGCGACGGCCCGACCGAAGGGATCGTCGAGCTCGACGTCCCTGCCGGCGTCCAGGTGTTCACCGCCACCTTCGGGTGACGCGTCAGCTCGCGAGCTCCCGCGCGGGCGTCCACGACCCGATCGTCGCGGTCCCGCCGCCGAGCAGGTCGAGGCCGTCCCCGACGCCGGGGATCCCCGCGAGCCCGACGACGGACTCGGTGTCGCCCGGGTGCGGGGCCACGAGCAGCGTCGTGACGAGCGGCGGGTCGTCGGCCGTCGACCCGCCGCGCCACGAGAGCGCGGCCCAGGCGGTGGCGCCGGGTGCGAGCGCGAGCGGGGCGAGGCCGTCGTCGTCCGGCTCGAGGAGCACGTCCGTCTCCGCGCCGTCGTCCGCGACGAAGCGCACCGCGGGCGCGCCCGCGAGGACGCACTCCGCGCCGCCGTCGTTGCGGGCCGAGAGCGTGAGGAACCGGCGCCCCGCCGCGGCGTCGAACCCGAGGGCCCCGAGCGCGAGGTCGCCGGGCGCGCACGCGCCCGCGGGGCGCGTCCCGGCGGTCGGGGCGACCCCCGCGACGAACCCGGAGCGCGTCGCGGTCGCGCCGCCGTCGGTCGCGCCGTGGACCTGGTACGCGAGCACCGGGCCGGGGTAGGCCGCGCCGTCGAGGACGCGCGCGACCACGGCCGCGTCGCCCGAGGTGACCACCGTGAGCAGGGGGTGCTGCGGGAACGTGTCGCGGACGGCGTCGTGCACGACCTGCGTCACGCCGGGCTCCGTCGCGACGTCGGCCAGGAGCGTGAGCAGGGCGTCGTCGGGGACGGTCAGCCCGTCGCCGTCGTAGGTGCCGACACCGGAGCCCTGGACGCCGAGGCTCGTCAGCCCGCGGTCTTCGGCCCGCACGAGCGCGGCGACGGGGACGAGGTCGTCGGCCGAGCGGACGTCGACCGAGGCGGCGCCCGGGGCGAGGTGCACGCGTCGCACGGAGTCGTGGGCGACGAGGCGCACCGCGTCGGCGACCGCGTCGGCCCCGAGGAGGTCGGGGCGCGGCTCCCCGGTGACCGGGTCGACGTCGGGGACGGTGGGAGCTCCCGGACCGTGCTCGACGGCGAGCGTCCCGCCGCCGGTGCCCGTGCCCTCGACGCGGAGCGACCACGCGCCGCCGCCGGGTACGGCTGCGACGATCGCGCTCGCGTCCCTGGCGGTGCGCTGCGCGGCCTCGGGGGACGGGAGCGGTGTCACGAGCGTGATCTCGGCCGACGTGCCCACCCTTCCGTTCGTCTGCGCGTCCTCGACGCCCGGCAGGGCGAGGAGGAGCGCGATCATGTCCTCCGTCCCCTGTTCCGGATCGCCCGACCCGGGCGGCGTCGCCGCCGGCCCGTCCGGCGACGACGGGAGCGCGGCCGGGCCGACAGCACCGGCGGCGTCGAGGACCGCGGGGGCGAGGAGCGCGGCGACGACCGCGAGGCCCACGCCGGCGACCGACGCGACGACGGCGACCGTGCTCGGTGGGACCCGGTGCGCTCTCGCGGGTCGAGATCCGTCGGTGCCGTCCGCCGTCGGTGCGGTGCGCTCGTCGTCCACGGCCGAGACGCTACCCACGCGGGCGCCCCGGCGTGGCCGCGCCGACGCGGTCTGCGCGGGCTCGCCCCCGAGTCTTCACACCCGCCCGACGGCGGGCGGACGAGCGGCAGCCGGCGGTACGCAGGAGCCCTTCCGAATCGGTCTTTCAGCCCATCGGGGGACCTGCCGGGCGCCGCTTCATAGCAGGACTCCTGGATACCGGCAACATCTGGCATGATCCGGCCATGGCAGTGAGGACGGCAGCGGAGCTGGCGGCGGTCGACGACCCCGCCTGGCCGACGCTCTCCCGCATGCTCGGGCGCGGTGGCGTGGAGGTCGTCCCGGCCCCGGCGTGGTCGCTCGAGGTCCTCTTCCGGCTCCAGGTCACCGTCCGCTCGACGCTGGGCGCGCTCGCGCTGCACACCGGCGGGGTGCTCGTCGACGGCGGGTGGCTGCGGATCATCGGCGGGGGCGGGGCCGGGCTGCCCGACCTCGCGACCGTCAACGGGCTCGGCGAGCCGGGGGACGACAGCGTGGCGCCGTCGGTCCTCGTCGTCGCGTACGACGTGCTCGGCGGCACGTTCGCGATCAACGGCGGCGGTCTCCCGGGCCAGCTCGGCAACGTCAACTACTTCGCGCCCGACGCGCTCACGTGGGTGGACCTCGGGTTCGGCCAGGCCGCGTTCCTCGAGTGGGCGGTGAGCGGCGGGACGACGGAGTTCTACGCATCCGTCCGGTGGCCCGGCTGGTACGACGAGATCGGGGCGGTCCGCCTCGACGAGGGGCTGAGCCTCTACCCGCCGCTGTGGTCGGAGGAGGGGCGCGACGTCGCGCGGTCGTCGCGCACCCCCGTCCCGCTCGGCGAGCTGGTCGACTGGCACTTCGAGATGGCCGAGCGCATGACGCCGGTCGACGACTACGTGCGCGACGCCGACGAGCACCTCGACGGCTACGGCGGCTGGCCGGCCGAGGGTTACCGGCCGTAGCGGGTCAGGGCCACCACGGGCCGGCGTCGTCGAGGAGCCCCGGCGGCACCGTGCTCAGCTTGTCGGGGTTCCGCACGATGTCGAGCGCCGCGATGCGGCCGTCGGCGACCGTGAACGCCAGGACCGTGAGCACCCCCGAGCCGTCGACGAGCGCGAGCCCCGGACTGCCGTTGACGTCGACGGCCCCCGCGCCGCGCGGCCGGTTGCGGAGGTAGGAGAGCAGGACGTCCCCGACGCTCTGCGCCCCCTGGACGGGGTGCCGCAGCGCGCGGACCTTGCCGCCGCCGTCGCCCCGGAGCGTCACGTCGGGGTCGAGCAGGCCGAGCAGCGCCGGCAGGTCGTCGCCCGCGCACGCCGCGACGAACGCCTCGACGACGCGCTCCTGCTCGGCGCGCGACGTCCGACCGCGCGGCCGTCCCGCCTCGACGTCCTTGCGAGCGCGCGACGCGAGCTGGCGCACCGCCGCGGGGGAGCGCCCGACGACGTCGCCCACCTCCTCGAACGGCAGCCCGAAGACGTCGTGCAGGACGAACGCGACGCGCTGCGCGGGGGAGAGGCGCTCGAGCACGACGAGCAGGGCCATGCTCACCTCCTCGTCGAGCGTGGCGCGGTCGGCGGGATCGGCGGCGTCCAGCGCGGTCGCGGCGGACGACGCGACCGGGGAGCGCGCGCCGGGCGCCGTGACGACGGGTTCGGGCAGCCACGTCCCGACGTAGCGCTCGCGCCGCACGCGCGCGCTGCCGAGCACGTCGAGCGCGAGGCGGCCGACCGTCGTCGTGAGCCACGCCGCGAGGTTGCGGATCGACGCCGGGTCCTGGGTGCGCAGGCGCAGCCACGCGTCCTGCACGCAGTCCTCGGCGTCCGACCAGGACCCGGTCGTCGCGTAGGCGAGGCGCAGGAGGCGCGGCCGCTCGGCCTCGAAGGCGTGCGCGAGGTCGTCGGTGCTCATCGCGCGGCCGCCGCGGTGGGCTGGGCGGCGAGCCAGTCGCGGAAGGTCGTCGTGCCGCGCGCGTCGGGGTGCGGGTCGGTGAGGCCGCCCGCGCGCAGCGCGCGCCCGAGCTTCCCGGGCAGCGGGACCCGGACGGGGAGCGCCCGCGAGCCGGTCGCCGCGCGCCAGGTGCGCGCCGCGTCCCGCAGGTCCAGGACCTCCGGCCCGGCGACGGTCGTGGCCGAGCGGAGCGGCTCGCGTCCCGCGGCGTCGGCGACGGCCGAGGCCGCGTCCCGCGCCGCGACCGGCTGGACCGGCGCGCGCAGCAGCGGCAGGACACCGCGGCGCGCGGCGCCCGCGAGCGTCCCGGCGACGAACTCGTGGAACTGCGTCACGGCGACGACCGTCCACGGGACGTCGCCGGCGGCGACCGCCCGCTCCTGCTCGACTTTCACGCCGTAGTAGGCCATCGGCACATCGTGGCATCCCACGATCGAGACGAGCACGTGGTGCCGCACCCCGGCGTCGTGCTCGGCCGCCAGGAGCCGCCGCGTCCCGTCGACGAGCGTCGCGCGCGCGTCCGCCGTCGACGACGACGCGTTGCTCGCGTCCACGACCACGTCGACCCCGGCGAGCGCGGTGGAGAGCCCGGTGCCCGTCGTGAGGTCGACGGCGTACCGCTCCGCGTGCCGGCTCAGCGCGCGCACCTCGTGCCCGCGCGCGGTCAGCGCCGCGACGACGTGCCGACCGATCGTCCCTGTCCCACCTGTCACTGCGATCCTCATACCCGTACGACGCCACAGCACCCTCGAGTTGTGACATCGCCGCTCGCGGAGGCACTTGTATACAAGTGCGCAGGGCGTGTGGCACGATGGCCGGGTGACGACGACGCCCGACCTGCGCGCCGCCGTCGGGCAGGCCACGACGGCGCCCGGCGACGCGGGCCTCGCGCGCCGACAGTCCGGCGCCCGCGCGGTCTACGACCTCCTCCGCGACCGCATCATCGACGGTTCGCTCGCACCCGACGCACGCCTCACCGAGCCCGTGCTGTCCGCCGAGCTCGGCGTCTCCCGGACCCCGGTGCGCGAGGCGCTGCGCCTGCTCCAGGCGGAGGCGCTCGTCGTCGAGCTGCCTACCGGGGGAGTGCGCGTCGCGCCGCTCGACGTCGCGGACGCACGTCGCGTCTACGACGTGCGCGCCCGCCTCGAGGGCCTGCTCGCCCGGGACGCGTGCGAGCGCGCCACGCCCGACGACGTCGCCCGCCTCGTCCGGCTCGTGACGCTCATGGACGCCGTGCGCGACCACGAGGACGAGGTGCTGCGCGTCGGCGCGCAGTTCCACGGCGAGATCGAGACCCTCGCCGACAACCGCTGGGGGTCGGCGCTCCTGCGCCAGATCCGCGGCCACGTCGACCGGTACCGCGCGCTCGCCGCGCGTCGCCGCGTCGGTACCACCGACCACGTCGACGAGCACCGCGCCGTCGCCGACGCCATCGCGAGCCGCGACGCCGCCGCCGCCGAGGCGGCGATGCGCGCCCACATCGAGCGCAGCGCCGCCCTCGCCGAGCAGTCGCTGCGCGGCGCCGGGTCGGCGACCGACGACCTCCCCTGACCACCGCCCACCGCACGACGGAGACACCGATGCCGTACACCCACCACCTGCGCGTCTACCCCAGCGCGGAGCCGCTCGACCGCACCGACCAGCTCGCGTGGAAGCTCGCCGAGCTCGCGACCGACCCCGTCGAGGTCACGCCCGAGGTCGTCGACATGGTGATCAACCGGGTCATCGACAACGCGGCCGTCGCCGCGGCCAGCCTCACGCGCGGCCCCGCGGTCGCGGCGCGCGGTCAGGCGCTCGCGCACCCGTACACCCCGGGGTCGACGGTGTTCGGCTGCGGCCTCGACACCCGTACGAGCCCCGAGTGGGCGGCGTGGGCGAACGGCGTCGCGGTGCGCGAGCTCGACTTCCACGACACGTTCCTCGCCGCCGAGTACTCCCACCCGGGCGACAACATCCCGCCGATCCTCGCCGTCGCGCAGCACGCCGGGTCCGACGGCGCCGCGGTCGTGCGGGCGATCGCGACCGGCTACGAGATCCAGGTCGACCTCGTCCGCGCGATCAGCCTCCACAAGCACAAGATCGACCACGTCGCGCACCTCGGGCCGTCGGCCGCCGCGGGCATCGGGACGCTGCTCGGCCTCGACACCGAGACGGTGTTCCAGGCGATCGGCCAGGCCCTGCACACGACGACGGCCACGCGCCAGTCCCGCAAGGGCCAGATCTCCACGTGGAAGGCGCACGCCCCCGCGTTCGCGGGCAAGGTCGCGGTCGAGGCCGTCGACCGGGCGATGCGCGGCCAGACGTCGCCCGAGCCGATCTACGAGGGCGAGGACGGCGTCGTCGCCTGGCTGCTCGACGGCCCGGACGCGGCGTACGACGTCGTGCTCCCGGCCCCCGGCGAGCCGAAGACGGCGATCCTCGACACGTACACCAAGGAGCACTCCGCGGAGTACCAGTCGCAGGCGCTCATCGACCTCGCCCGGGCGCTGCACGACGAGCACCCGTGGCTCGCCGACCCGGACAACGTGACGAGCGTCGTCATCCACACGAGCCACCACACCCACTACGTCATCGGCTCGGGCGCGAACGACCCGCAGAAGTACGACCCGACGGCGTCGCGCGAGACGCTCGACCACTCGATCCCGTACATCTTCGCGGTCGCGCTCCAGGACGGCGGCTGGCACCACGTCGACTCGTACACGCCCGAGCGCGCGAGCCGACCCGACACGGTCGCGCTGTGGACCAAGGTCACGACGGCCGAGGACCCGGAGTGGACGCGCCGCTACCACTCGACGGACCCGGCCGAGAAGGCGTTCGGCGGGCGCGTCGAGATCGAGCTCGCCGACGGCGGCCGGCTCGTCCGCGAGATCGCTGTCGCCGACGCGCACCCGCTCGGCGCGCGGCCGTTCGGCCGCGATCAGTACGTGAAGAAGTTCCGCACGCTCGCGGCGGGGGTCCTCGAGGACGCCGAGATCGAGCGCTTCCTCGACCTCGCGCAGCGGCTCCCGTCGCTCACGCCGGCCGAGGTCCGCGAGCTGACGATCGTCGGGCGGCCCGGGCTCCTCGACTCCGTCCCGACCCCGACCGGCCTGTTCGAGCTCGGGCGCGACGGCACCCCCGCGCACCCTGAGGTCGAGGGCGAGGGGTTCACCATGCACGAGGCCGACGAGACGACCGAGGGAGAGGCGCGCTGATGCTGTACAGCCAGGTGACGGCGTCGGACAAGCGGCGCGCGTTCCGCGCGGCGCTCGACGCCGCGGCGACCACGGGAGATCCGCTGCGGCTCCCCGGCGCGTTCAACCCGCTGTCCGCGCGCCTGATCCAGGACAAGGGCTTCGAGGGCGTGTACGTGTCCGGGGCCGTGCTGTCGGCGGACCTCGGCCTGCCCGACATCGGCCTCACGACGCTCACCGAGGTCGCGGGGCGCTCGCAGCAGATCGCGCGCGTCACGGACCTGCCCGCGCTCGTCGACGCCGACACCGGCTTCGGCGAGCCGATGAACGTCGCGCGCACCGTCCAGGCGCTCGAGGACGCGGGCGTCGCGGGCGCGCACGTCGAGGACCAGGTCAACCCCAAGCGGTGCGGCCACCTCGACGGCAAGGAGGTCGTCGGGCTCGAGGAGGCGGCCAAGCGCGTCCGCGCGGCCGCCGACGCGCGCCGCGACCCGGGCTTCCTGGTCATGGCGCGCACCGACGTCCGTGGCACGATCCCCGGCGACGCCGGGCTGCGCGCCGCGATCGACCGTGCGAGGGCGCTCGTCGACGCGGGCGCCGACGCGATCTTCCCCGAGGCCATGAAGGACCTGTCGGAGTTCGAGGCCGTGGCGTCCGCCGTGGACGTGCCCGTGCTCGCCAACATGACCGAGTTCGGCAAGTCCGAGCTCTTCACGCGCCGCCAGCTCGGCGACGCCGGCGTCCGGCTGATCATCTACCCCGTCACGCTCCTGCGGGTCGCGATGGGCGCCGCCGAGCGCGCGCTCGACGAGATCGCCGAGGCCGGCACCCAGGCGGGGCAGGTCGAGGGCATGCAGACCCGCGCACGGCTCTACGAGCTGCTCGACTACGCCGCCTACAACACCTTCGACGAGGGCATCTTCACCTACCGGCCCTGACGACCGGCCGGTGCCGCGCGCCCGTCGGCCGCGGCACCGGCATCTCCCCGCGACCCGTGCTGCACGAAGGAGTGACCGCATGACCACCACCGCACCGACCACCGACGCGCCCGAGATCCGCAAGGGCCTCGCAGGCGTCGTCGTCGATGTCACCGCGATCTCGAAGGTCAACCCCGAGACGAACTCGCTCCTGTACCGCGGCTACCCGGTGCAGGACCTCGCCGCGCGCCGCAGCTTCGAGGAGGTCGCCCACCTCCTGTGGCACGGCGAGCTCCCGACGCCCGAGCAGCTCGCCGAGCAGACCGCCGTCGAGCGCGCGCACCGCGCCCTGCCCGGCAACGTGCGCAACGCGATCCTCGAGCTGCCGACGACGTGCCACCCCATGGACGTCGTCCGCACCGCGATCTCCCAGCTCGGCGCGCACGACCCGGACGCCGAGGACTCGTCGCCCGAGGCCGAGCAGGCCAAGGCCGTCCGCCTGTGGGCCGTGCTGCCCGCCGCCGTCGCGCTCGACCAGCGCCGTCGTCGGGGCCAGCAGATCGTCGAGCCGCGCGACGACCTCACGTACGCCGAGAACTTCCTGTGGATGACGTTCGGCGAGGTCCCCGAGCCCGCGGTCGTGCGCGCGTTCGAGGTCTCGATGGTGCTGTACGCCGAGCACTCCTTCAACGCCTCGACCTTCACCGCGCGCGTCATCACGTCGACGCTGTCGGACCTGCACTCCGCCGTGACCGGCGCCGTCGGCGCGCTCAAGGGCCCGCTCCACGGCGGCGCGAACGAGGCCGTCATGGCGACGTTCGCCGAGATCGGGACCGCTGACCGGGCCGAGGCCTGGCTCGACGACGCGCTCGCGCACAAGCGCAAGATCATGGGCTTCGGGCACCGCGTCTACAAGCACGGCGACTCGCGCGTGCCGACCATGCGCGCGACGCTCGACGACCTCGTCGCGCACTACGGCCGCCAGGACCTCCTCGACCTCTACGTCGCGCTCGAGGCCGCGATGACCGAGCGCAAGAACATCCTCCCCAACCTCGACTACCCGGCGGGCCCCGCGTACCACCTCATGGGCTTCGACACGCAGATCTTCACCCCGCTGTTCGTCGCCTCGCGCGTGGTGGGCTGGACCGCGCACGTCATGGAGCAGCGCGCCGCCAACGCCCTCATCCGCCCGCTCAGCGAGTACGTCGGCCCGCCCCAGCGCGACCTCCCCTGACACCGGGGCAGAACCCTGGCCGCGCGAGGTAGAGCCCTGGTCTGCCGAGGTAGAGCCGTGGTCGCGCGAGGTAGAGCCCTGGTCGGCCGAGGTAGAGCCGTGGTTCTTGTGCGCGACGGCGTGTGGTTGCGTCGGGTGGTCGCCCGGCGTCGTCTCGCCGTGGTCGTCGCTCACCCGGGCGGCTGCCCGCGGTGCCGGTCGGTTCCCGCCGTGCGGTGAGGGCGCGGGTCGGCGGGTCGCGACGGGAGATCCGGCTGGGGCGGCCGACCCGTCGCTGTCGGGCATGACCACGGCTCTACCTCGGCCGACCACGGCTCTACCTCGGCCGACCACGGCTCTACCTCGGCAGACCACGGCTCTACCTCGGGGGGTCAGATGGGCCTCTCGTTCAGCCGACGAACGACTCCAGCTCGGAGCGGTCGACGGCGTCGCGGTGGATGAGGGCCTTGACGTCCTCCATGCGGTCCCAGACGTTGACGGCCATGCCCGCCTCGACGCGGCCGTCCTTGACCCAGAACGCGACGAGCTCGCGGTCGGGGACGGAGCCGGAGACCACGACCTCGTCGTAGGCGTCGGGCCCGGCGACGAAGCCGAGGTACTCCATGCCGACGTCGTACTGGTCGGAGAAGAAGTAGGGCAGCTCGGGGTAGGGGTCCGTCGCGCCGAGCATCGCGCGCGCGGCGTGCGGGCCCTGGTTGAGCGCGGTCGCCCAGTGCTCGACGCGCACCGACCGCCCGTAGCGCGCGGTCGGCACGCTCGCGATGTCGCCGGCGACGAAGACGTCGGGCTCGGTGGTCTGGAGCGTCGTGGAGGCGACGACGCCGCCCGTCGCGGAGTCGAGCGCGAGGCCCGCGTCCCGGGCGAGCGCGACGTTCGGGACCGCGCCCACGGCGACGAGCACCAGGTCGGCGGCGACGTGCGTCCCGTCGGCGATGTCGACGCCGGTCGCCCGGCCGCCCTGGCCCGAGATGCCCGTGACCTGGGCGCGGCGGTGGAGGTGGACGCCGTGGTCGGTGTGGACCTGCCCGTACAGCTCGCCCATCTCCGGTCCCAGGACGCGCTCGAGGGGGTGGGTGCCGAGCCCGATCACCGTGACGTCGAGCCCCAGCGAGCGGGCGGAGGCCGCGACCTCGAGCCCGATCCAGCCGTCACCGACGATCGCGAGCCGGCCTGCGCCGCCGTCGTGGGCAGCACGCAGCGCGGCGGCGAGCGCGTCGCTGTCGTCGAGCGTGCGCAGCTCGTGGACCCCGTCCAGGTCGAGGCCGGGCATCTGGATCCGGCGCGGGTCCGAGCCGGTCGCGAGCAGCAGCTTCTCGTACGGCAGGTTCCGGCCGTCGGCGAGGGACACGCTCCGCCCCGCGAGGTCGACGGCGGTCGCCTCGGTCCCGGTGAGGAGCTCGACGTCGTGCTCGGCGTACCAGTCCGCGGAGAGGGGGAACACCGACTCGCGCTCGGCCTCGCCGCGCAGGTAGTCCTTGGAGAGCGGCGGCCGCTCGTACGGTCGGTGCGGCTCGCGCGCGACGACGGTCAGCCCGCCGTCGTAGCCCTCGTCGCGCAGCGTCTCGACCGCCTTCGCCGCGGCGAGCCCTCCTCCGACGACGACGTGACGACCAGCGCTCATGGCGACCTCCGCGGTGACTCGGGGGCCCGGGACTCGGGCGGACTGCCTCAGTCTCGCGCGATCTCGTGCGCCGTGCGAGGTGCGGGGCAGGTGCCGGGAGGCCCCTGGGCGCGGCGGACGCCAGGTCGCGACGCCACGCTGCCCCGGCGTTCATGCGTTTCGCGTGACGACCCCGCGCGGTGCCCCCGGGCAGGCTGGCCAGGACAGCACCCGCCGTGCACCGTGCGGCGGTTCCCGCGCGGAGGAGGTGCCGTGAGCATCGTCGTCGGCGCGATCGTGACCGTCGCCGTCGTCGCGGTGGCCGTCGGGGCGATGCTGCTCGTCCGGCGGCGCGCACCCGCCGGGAGCCGGTTCAGCGACGGCGACCGGGCGTCCGGGGTCTTCGGCGTGGTCGCCACCGGCTTCTCGGTGCTCCTGGGCTTCATCGTGTTCCTCGCGTTCGAGTCGTACGACGAGGCGCGGAGCGGCGCCGAGTCGGAGGCACGGATCGTCGTGCAGCAGCTCGAGACCGCGCAGTTCTTCGCCCCCGACGACGCGGCGCGGCTCTCCGGCGAGCTCGTCTGCTACGCCCGGTACGTCGTCGCGGATGAGTGGGAGCAGATGGCGGACGGCGAGCTCGGCGAGGCGGTGAACCCGTGGGGGGTCGCCCTCTACCGGACCGTCCGCGACGTCGTCCCCGCGTCGGACACCCAGCAGTCCGCCTACGACCGGTGGATGGACCAGACCGCGGCGCGCGAGGACGCACGCCAGTCCCGCGTGCACGGTGCGGAAGGCCTGATCCCCCTGCCGTTGTGGCTGGTGCTCTTCGTCGTCTCCGGGACTGTCTTCGTCTTCCTGCTGTTCTTCGCGGACTCCGCGGAGCGTGCCGCGACGCAGGGCCTGCTCATGGGCAGCGTCGCACTCGTCGTCACGCTCCTGCTGTGCCTGCTCGCGTTCTTCGACCACCCGCACGGGCACCAGGTCGGCAAGCTGCGCCCGACGGCGATGGAGCGCAGCCTCGTCCTCCTGGTGGGGGAGTCGGCGGCGGCGGGGGTGGAGATCGACCCGCCGTGCGACGACTCGGGGACGGCGGCCTAGCCTGCGGGCCTGCCAGCACCCGCCGCCTGACATGACGAAGGCCCGGAATCGTTGCGATTCCGGGCCTTCCGCCTGGTCGGGGTGACAGGATTTGAACCTGCGACCTCTTCGTCCCGAACGAAGCGCGCTACCAAGCTGCGCCACACCCCGGTTGCTCGTCCGCGCGATGGTCGACGAGGAGGCCTCGTCTTCCGCGCGGGAAGCCTGCCCAGAATAGCCGACGAAGTGCCGTGCCACGAAACTCGATCCCCGTGACCCCCGCGACACCCGCTGCGCGCGCCCGCGGGGACAGGATGTGCGGCCCGATCAGCGTGCCGCGAGGGTGAGCAGCGTCGCCTCGGGGCGGCACGCGAACCGCACCTGCGCGTACGGCGAGGTCCCCGCCCCGGCGGAGACGTGCAGCCACGTCGAGTCCTCGCCACCGGGGGCGTCGGGCCGAGCGCCGGGCCAGCCGTGCAGTCCCTTGGCCCGCTTGCGGTCGATGTCGCAGTTCGTCACGAGCGCCCCGAACCCCGGCACGCAGAGCTGCCCGCCGTGGGTGTGGCCGGCGAGGACCAGGTCCGCGGCGTCGTCGTGCATGGCGTCCAGGACGCGCCGGTACGGCGCGTGCGTGACCCCGACGCGGAGCACCGGGCCGTCGCTCGACGGCGTCTCGGAGCCGGCGCGGGGCGCGTCCGGCGCGGCGGGAGCAGGAAAGACGTCCCGGTCGAGGTGGGGGTCGTCCACGCCGACGAGGTCGAGGCGGACCCCGCCGACGTCGAGGACGTCGCGACGGTTCGTGAGGTCGACCCACCCTGCGTCACGCATCGCCGCCGCCAGCTCGCCGGCAGGGAGCAGCCGGGCCTCGCGGGCGAACGGAACGCGCGCGTCCGGCAGGAGGTACCGTGCGGGGTTCTTGGGGACGGGTGCGTAGTAGTCGTTCGACCCCATGACGAAGGCGCCGGGGGTGGACAGGAGCGGCTCGAGCGCGTGCAGCAGCGGGTCGAGGGAGTCGACGTGCGCGAGGTTGTCGCCCGTGTCCACGACGAGGTCCGGCTCGAGCTCGGCGAGCGAGCGCACCCACTCGATCTTGCGGCGCTGGCTGGGGACCAGGTGGAGGTCCGAGACGTGGAGCACGCGCAGGTCGGGCGTGCCGGCGGGCAGCACGGGCACGGTCACGCGGCGGAGCGTGAAGAGCTTGGTCTCGACGTGCGCGTACGCGACGCCCGCCGCACCGACAGCGGCGAGCGCGCCGAGCCCGCGCAGGGCCCGGCGCCGGCCGACGGCGCTCAGCCGTTCCCCCCGCCGTCGAGGTTGTCGAACCACTCGCCGAGGTCGACGTCGTCGCGGCCGGCCCCGTTCCCGCGGTCACCGCGGTCGCCACGCCCTCCACCGGCCTCGGCGTCGGGCTCGTCACCGCCGCCCTGGTCACCGCCACCGCCCTGGTCGCCACCGCCCTGGTCACCGTCGCCATCGTCCGGGTTGGAGGGCGCCGTGGGCGGCGGGGCTGGGGCGTTCACGCGCTTCCAGTCCGGGTCGGCGAAGCCGGGTGCGGGCTTGCCGGCGAGGATCTGGTTCATGTAGTCGCGCCAGGTCGGGGCGGCCAGGCTCGAGCCGTACCAGAAGGACCGTGACTTGCCGTTGATCGTGAACCATCGGCCCGTGTCGAGCATGTTCATCGGGATGTCGCTCTCGGCGTTGCCGATCCACACCGCGGTGACGACCTGCGGCGTGTACCCGATGAACCACGTGTGCGTGTTGTTGTTCGCCGTACCGGTCTTGCCGGCGGCGGGACGCCCGTCAGCGAGCTGGTTGCCCCGCCCCGAGCCTTGCGTGAGGACCTGCTGCAGCGCGTACGTGACCGTGTTCGCGATCGCCGGGTCGATGGCGTTGGGCTGGCAGTTCGCGGACGGCACGGGCAGCTCCTTGCCGTCGGAGTCGAGGACCTTGGTGATCGCGACGGGCGAGCAGTAGGTGCCGCCGCTCGCGAACGTCGCGTACGCCGCGGCCATCTGGAGCGGGGACGAGTTCTGCGTGCCCAGGATCATCGACGCCTGCACGTCCACGACCCCTTCGTCCTTGAGCATCGACGGCTGGAAGCCGGCGGCCTTGGCGGTGTTCGCGATGCCGCACAGGTCGAGCTGGCTCGCCATCGTCGTGTACGCGGTGTTGACCGAGTTGTACGTCGCCTTGAGGACCGACATGGAACCGCTGCCCGGGCCGTCGGAGTTGGCCGGCGTCCACTTGTCGGTGCCGAGCCGCTTGCAGCTCGCGTGGAAGTCGCGGTTGATGGTCCACGTGCGCTTGTTGGCGCTCACCGTCTCGTAGAGCGAGTGCCCCTGGTTGAGCCACTCGGCGAGCACGAACGGCTTCCACGTCGAGCCGGGGGAGAACCCGTTCGACGATCCGTGAGCCTGGTCGACGCTGTAGTTCACCGCGGTCGTGTTCGGTGCCGGGTCCTGGGTGTTGTCGAACGCGCGGTTCTGTGCCATGGCGAGGATCTTGCCGGTCCCCGGCTCGACGGTGACGATCGCGTCCTCGATCTTGCTCGGGTCGTCCGCCGGCACGGCCGCCGCCGCGTGCTGCTGCGCGGCCTTCTGCATCGCGGGGTCGAGCGTCGTGTAGATGTCGAGCCCACCCCGGTAGAGCCGCGTCTGGCGCTCCTCCTTGGTCTCGCCGAAGACCGGGTCGGACATGATGATCTTCGTGACGTAGTCGCAGAAGAACGCGGCGCCGTCCTGCGCGGCCTGGCAGCCGGCCTCGAGCGGCTGGATGGCCAGGGTGTCGGCGATCGGCTGGGCGCGGCCCGAGTCGTACTCCTCCCGCGTGATGTACCCCTGCTGGTACATCTGGTTGAGCACGATGTCGCGCCGCTTCTGGGCGTTCTCCGGCTGCGTCGTCGGGTCGTACGTGGACGGGGCCTTCGTGATCCCCGCGATCGTCGCGGCCTCGACGAAGTTCAGGTCGATCGCGCTCTTGTTGAAGTAGTGCCGCGCCGCCGTCTCCACGCCGTAGACCGAGCGGCCGAACTGCGCGATGTTGAGGTAGCCCTGGAGGATCTCCTCCTTGGTCATCTTCTTCTCGAGCGCGATGGCCAGCTTGGCCTCGCGCGCCTTGCGCCCGAGCGACTTCTCGTTGGCCTCGTAGAGGGCCATGGTGTCGTCCTCGCGGACCGCCTGCTCGATGAGCACGTTCTTCACGTACTGCTGCGTGAGCGTCGAGGCACCCTGGGTGTCGCCGCCCGTGATGTTGTTCACGACCGCGCGGGGGAGTCCCTCGACGTCGACACCGCCGTGGTCCCAGAAGCGCTTGTCCTCGATCGCGATGACCGCGTTCTTCATCGCGTCCGAGACCTGGTCCAGCGGGACCACGATGCGGTTCTCGGTGTAGAACGTCGCGAGGCGCGTGGTGCCGTCGTTCGCGTAGATGCGCGACTGCTCGGACAGCGGGCCGGGCTCGAGGTCCGCCGGCAGCTCGTCGAAGACCTCGACCGCGGTGTCGGTCGCCGTGTTCGCACCGGCGGCGAGCGGGACGAGCAGCCCGGCGGCGAGCACGCCGCCCACACCGGAGACCAGCACGAACGCCAGGAAGAGAGCGACGAGCTGGTACGCGTTGATCTGCCGGCCGCGAGGACGCACAGGGGAAGCCATGGTGACAACCCTACGGGAGCGACCCTGGGAGGGCCCCGGGATCCCGGGGCTCGTGGGTGTGCGGGTTGTGTAAGCATCCCGCGGCGGTGCTCGCGGGTGGCGCCCGCGGCGGCCGACTACGCTCGCCCCATGGCAACCACGTGGGAGTACGCGACCATCCCCCTCATCATCCACAACACCAAGGCCGTCCTCGACCAGTGGGGCTCCGACGGCTGGGAGCTCGTCCAGGTCGTCACCGGCCCCGACGGCAACGGCCTCGTCGCCTACCTCAAGCGCCCGACCGGGGAGAAGTAGTGGCGGGGTTCCCCACCGGGACGATCGCCGCGCGCCTGACGGAGCTCGGCCTCGCCCTCCCGCCGGTGGCGGCGCCCGTCGCCGCCTACGTCCCCGCGGTGCGCTCGGGCCGGTACGTCTACACGTCGGGTCAGCTCCCGTTCGTGGACGGCGCGCTACCCGCGACGGGCAAGGTGGGTGACGGCGAGGGCCTCGTCGCTCCCGCGGACGCCGCGGCGCTGGCCCGGCAGTGCGCGCTGAACGCGCTCGCGGCCGTGCACGACGTCGTCGGGAACCTCGACCAGGTCGCGCGCGTCGTGAAGGTCGTCGGGTTCGTCGCGAGCGACCCGTCGTTCACGGGCCAGCCCGCCGTGGTCAACGGCGCGAGCAACCTCCTCGGGGAGGTCTTCGGCGAGGCGGGCGTCCACGCTCGCAGCGCCGTCGGCGTCGCGGTCCTGCCGCTCGACGCCCCGGTCGAGGTCGAGATCGTCGTCGAGCTCGCGGAGTAGCACCTCTCCAGCACGAGAACGGGGTCGGCGGCCAGGTCCTCGTGGACCGGGTCGCCGACCCCGTTCTCGTCGGTGACGGTCGGTCAGCGCGCGCGGCGCTCCAGGCGGTCCATGTCGAGCAGGACGACGGCCCGGCCCTCGCGGCGGACCCAGCCGCGCGTCGCGAAGTCGGCGAGCGCCTTGTTCACGGTCTCGCGCGACGCGCCAACGAGCTGCGCGAGCTCCTCCTGCGTGAGGTCGTGCGCGACGCGGGTGCCCTCGTCCGTCTCCTCGCCGAAGCGGGTCGAGAGGTCCAGCAGCGCCTTGGCGACGCGGCCGGGGACGTCCGAGAAGACGAGGTCGGCCAGCGTCTCGTTGGTGCGGCGCAGGCGCCGCGCGAGGGCGTTGAGCAGGTGCTTCGCGACGCTCGGGTGCTTCTCGATCCACTCGACGAGCTGGTCGTGGCCGAGCTCGTAGATCACGGAGTCGGCGACGGAGCTCGCGGTCGCGGTGCGGGGGCCCGGGTCGAAGAGGGAGAGCTCGCCGAACATCTCGCCGGGGCCGAGGATCGACAGGAGGTTCTCGCGGCCGTCGTTGGAGCGGCGCCCCAGCTTGATCTTGCCGCTCGCGATCACGTAGAGGCGGTCGCCCGGCTCGCCCTCGCGGAACAGCACGTCTCCGCGCGAGAGCTCGATCTGCTGCATCGACTCGAAGAGGGTGCGCGTCTCGTCCGCGTCCATCGTCGCGAACAGGGGGGCGGAGAGCACAACGTCGTCGTCCACGCGGGGTGTCCTATCGTCTCGTCCTCGGAAATGTTCCAGGACAAGTCTGCCCTACCGCTGCAACTCGGGTGTCGGGGGCGGCGGCTACGGTGGGTCCGTGACCACCACGGAGCAGGCCCGCGCGGGGGCGCCGAAGCCCGAGTCGCACCTCGCCCTGGTCCGGCGCGCGCGCCGCACCAACCGCGAGCTCGCCGTCACCTATCCGGACGCCCACTGCGAGCTGGACTTCACGACGCCGCTCGAGCTGCTGATCGCGACGGTCCTGTCCGCGCAGACGACGGACAAGCGCGTGAACCTCACGACCCCCGCGCTGTTCGCGCGCTACCCGGACGCCGCGGCCTACGCGGGTGCCGACCGGGAGGAGCTCGAGGACCTGCTGCGTCCCACCGGCTTCTTCCGGGCGAAGGCGCAGTCCGTCATCGGCATCGGCCAGGCCCTCGTGGAGCGGTTCGACGGCGAGGTGCCCGCGCGACTGGAAGATCTCGTGACCCTGCCCGGTGTCGGCCGCAAGACGGCGAACGTCGTGCTCGGGAACGCGTTCGGCGTGCCGGGGCTCACCGTGGACACCCACTTCGGCCGCCTCGTGCGCCGCCTGGCGTGGACCACCGAGGAGGACCCGGTCAAGGTCGAGCAGGTGGTCGGCGGGCTCGTCGAGAAGTCCGAGTGGACGATGCTCTCGCACCGGCTGATCTTCCACGGCCGCCGGGTGTGCTTCGCGCGGAAGCCCGCGTGCGGCGCGTGCACGATCGCCCGGTGGTGCCCGTCGTTCGGCGTCGGCGAGGTCGACCCGGTCAAGGCGGCGAAGCTCGTCAAGACGGGCTGAGGGTCAGCGCTCGCGCTCGGCCCGCGCTGTCGTCGGGAGCCAGTCCAGCAGCAGGTCCGTCACGGCGTCGGGCGCCTCCTCGGGGAGGAAGTGGCCGGCGTCGTCCACGACCTCGAAGCGGAAGTCGCGGGCCAGCGCGGCACCGTCGGCGTCGGCGAGGTCGCGACGCACGAGCCCGTCCTTCTCGGCGTGGACCTGGAGCGCGGGGACCTCGACCGGCCGGCGGAGCGCGGCGAGGAAGCGACGGCCGTCGGGGCGGGGCGTCGACCGCACGGCCCAGCGCAGGGACTCCATCGCGGTGTGCGCCGCGAAGGGGATGCGCATGACGGTGCGGTAGGTCTCGACGACGTCGGGTGCGAAGGGCGTCGCCGCACCGGCCGCGAGCACCTCGGCCACGAGGTCGCCGCGGACGAGCGCCCGCTCCGGCAGGGTGGGCACCTGGTAGAACGCGAGCTGCCGCAGCGCGGCGGGCGTGAGCAGACGACGCGCGGAGGTGTGCATCCGTGCGGGGTGCGGGGCGGAGAAGGCGGCGACGCCGGCCGTGACGGCGGGCTGGAGCGCAGCCATCGCCCAGGCGAGGCTGCCGCCCGTGCCGTGCCCCACGACGACGGCGCGCCCGGACCCGAGGGAGCGCACGACCCCCGCGATGTCGCGCGTGCGGGTCGGGGCGTCGTAGCCGATCGGCGGCTTGTCGGAGGCGCCGACCCCGCGGATGTCCATCGCGGCGACGCGGTAGCCCGCGGCCGCGAGCGGCTCGATCTGGTGGCGCCAGGCCCACCAGAACTGCGGGAAGGAGTGCAGCAGGACCACGAGGGGCGGTCCCGGGTCGCGCACGCCGCGGTCCTCGGGACCCGCGAGCGCGACGTGGAACCGCGCGCCGTTGGCCGGGACGAACTCATGTCGCCACGGGCCGTCGGGCAGGGCGGACGTGAAGTCGGAGGGGTCGGGCGTCACCCGGACGAACCTACCGGGGTCCCGGGTCCGCTGTCGGCCGACGAGCCGGCGGAGTCTGCCCCGGCCTCGCCGGCGCCCTCGGCCGGGCGGCGGTCCTTCGGCGGGTCGAACCGGTACCCGACGTTGCGCACGGTCCCGATGAGCTGCTCGTGCTCGGGGCCGAGCTTGGCGCGCAGGCGCCGGACGTGGACGTCGACCGTGCGCGTGCCGCCGTAGTAGTCGTAGCCCCAGACCTCCTGGAGGAGCTGGGCGCGCGTGAAGACGCGGCCCGGGTGCTGCACGAGGTACTTGAGGAGCTCGAACTCCTTGTACGTGAGGTCGATGGGGCGGCCGCGCAGCCGGGCCGTGTAGCCGCTCGCGTCGATCGCGAGCTCGCCGGCCGCGATCTCCTGCGGCCCGTCCTCGGCGGGCCCGCGCGCGGACCGCTCGATGACGAGGCGCAGCCGCGCCTCGACCTCCGCTGGGCCCGCCCCCTCGAGGAGGAGGTCGTCCGCGCCCCACTCGGCGGTGACGACGGTCAGGCCGCCCTCGGTGAGGACGAGCACGAGCGGGACGGTCAGGCCGGTCGCGTGCAGGAGGCGGCACGTGGTGCGGGCCGCGACGAGGTCGCGCCGCGCGTCGAGCAGCACGACGTCGGAGTCCGGTGCGTCCACGAGCGCCGACGGCTCCATGGGCAGGACCCGGATGCGGTGCGAGAGCAGGCCGAGCGCGGGCAGCACCTCGACGGAACCGCCTGTCGCGGGGGTGAGGATGAGCAGGTCTGCCATCCGACACCTCCTTCCGGGTCGCGGGGCGCGGGCGGCGCCCCCGGGCGTCGACGCGTGGCGACCGGGCCGGGACGTACCTCTGCCGGGCTCGCCACGTCATCGGCCACGTTCTCGGTCCGTGGATGGTTACCGTATCGCGTGCCGGGCGCGGAGACGGCGAACGTCTCACGGGCGCGCGCGCCGGGGCCGGTAGGCGGTCCGGCGGGAGACTCTGCGACACTCTGAGGCGTGCTGCACGACCCGACCACCTCCCGCGACCCCCGAACGGGGCGCTGACCGCGTGGACCTCTCGACCCGGGCCGTCGTCACGGCCTGCCTCGCCGCAGGCATCGCCGTCGCCGCGTTCTTCGGTCCGCTCCCGCTCGCCGCGGCGTCGGGGGCCCTGGCGCTGATCGTCGCGATCGGGTGGCCGCGCCTGCTCGACATCCCCGTCCACGGCGGGACGCGCGTCGTCATCGCCCTCGCCGGGCTCGGTGCCGTCGGCGCCACGGCCGCGACGCACGGCGAGCCCGCGCTGCGCCACCTGCCCGTCGTGCTCGCCCTCGCCGTCGTGCTCGCCTTCGTGGCCGAGCTCCTGCGGCGCGACGGGCGGCCGCGCCTGGTCGAGTCGCTCATCGGGACGGTGAGCGGGATCGTCGTCGCGACGTCGTGCGCGGGCTGGATCGCGACGGGCCGCACCGACGCGGGCGAGTCCCTCGTCGTGACGTGCGCGGTGGCGCTGGCCGTGGCCTCGGCGGTCTCCGCGCTGCCGCTCGGCGGGTGGACCAACGCGGCGCTCACGCTCGGTCTCGCGGTCGCCGCGGGCGGCGCCGTCGGGTACGTGATGCCCGACCTCGACCTGCTGAGCGGCGTCTGGTCCGGCGTCGTCGCGGGTCTGCTCGTCGCGTCGCTCCATGCGCTGTTCGACCAGCTCCCGGAGCTGCGGGGCCGCCTCGGCGCGTTCTCCGCGACGGCGCTCCCGGTCGCCGTGGGCGGGACGCTGATCTTCGTCGTCGGGCGGGTGATCGTGGGATGACGCCCTCCGCGCTGCCCGTCGTCCTCCTCGGGGTCACCCTGCTCGCGACGCTCGCGCTCGGCATGTGGTGGCAGCGGCGTCAGGGGGTCGTGCGGACGGCGCGCACGACGTCGTCCCGAGCCTCGGCGGACCAGGACGGGGCGCTCTTCGACTGGCCCGCCCACGGCGTCGCGCTCGGTGCCCGGAGGACGTTCGTGCAGTTCTCCGCGGAGCTGTGCGCGCCGTGCCGGGCGACCGCACGCGTCCTCGGCGAGGTGAGCGCGACGCACGACGACGTGACGCATCGTGAGATGGACGTCGACGACCACCTCGACCTGGTGCGAGCATTCGGCATACTGCGCACGCCGACCGTCCTCGTGCTCGACGCGGAGGGCCGGGAGGTCGCCCGCGCGAGCGGGGGCATGAACCGAGCCCAGGCGCTCGCGGCGCTGGCCGTCGCGGACCCGGGCTCCGTCCCCGCGAGCGAGCGCGACGCCTGACCGCGCCGTCCCCGACGGCCAGAACCCGAGGGAGACCGCATGAGCGACCAGGCCGGCCGTGGGGACACCGCCACCGAACCCCCGGCGGCGCCCGCCGGCATCGACCCGCGCGGCCCGCGTGCGGGCGCCGGGATCACGGCGGTCCTGCTCGCGGTCGTCATCTTGCTCTGGACGTCGCCCGCGGCGCTCGCGCTGCTCGCCGTCGTCGCGGCGAGCTTCCTGCTCGGTGCGGTCCGGGGCGCGCAGGGCACGTGGCAGGCCTGGGTCTACCGCATGCTGATCCTCCCGCGCATCGGCCCGACGGCGGAGCGCGAGGACCCCCGGCCGCCGCGGTTCGCGCAGGCGGTCGGCCTCGTCATCACCGGCGCGGGGGTCGTGCTGGGGCTGCTGGGCGTCGAGGGGGCCGTGCCCGCCGCGGCGGCGCTCGCGCTGGTGGCCGCCGTCCTCAACGCCGCGTTCGGCCTGTGCCTGGGCTGCGAGCTGTACCTGCTGCTGCGTCGGGTCGCGCCCGCGCGCTGACGCCCCCTGGACGTGGGCGGACGGGTGCCCGGGTCAGTAGACGAGGGCCTGCGCGCCCTCGCGCAGCGCCTCCTCGACGAACACCGCGGCACCGGCGATGCGCACGCCGGGCAGCACGTCGTCGGCCGTGATGCCGCGACGTGCGGCGCACTGCGTGCAGACGGTGAGGGTGCCGGCGGCGAGCACGGCGTCGAGCAGGTCGGGCAGCGGGGCCGCGTGCTCGAGCTCGAGCTCGGCGGCACGACCCGGGAGCCCGAACCACGCGGCCTCCCCGGTGAGCCACACGCTCACCTCGACGCCCGCGGCCACGGCCGCGGCGGCGACGGTGAACGCCTGGTTCGCGGCCTCGGGGCGGTCGAGCCCCGACGTGGCCTTGACGACGAGCGAGCGCGGACGGGGGGCCGCGGCGAGCGGCGCGGTGTCGGTCACGCGGCCGAGCGTATCCCTCCGCCGGAAGCCGCTCCCGGGCCGCGACGTGGCGCGGCCGCCCGGCCGGTAGGATCGGGCGCATGAGTCCGCACACTCTCGAGCTGATCTTCCTCGGCCTGCTCCTCGCGGCGACGGTCACCATCACGTGGTTCGCGGGATACGTCGTCTACAAGCTCTACAAGGGCCAGCGCTGACGCTGCCGCGCGGGACCGTGCCCCGCGCGTGCCCGTCGCCCGGCCCGACTCCGAGAGGTGGTCGCTGATGCCGTTCGAGTTCCCCGAGGGCCTCGCGCCCGAGGTCTACCCGCTCGCCTGGCTCGTCGGGAGCTGGCGCGGCGAGGGGGTCGTCAAGTACCCGGGCATCGAGGAGACGCCGTTCGTCCACGACGTCGTGTTCGACCACGACGGCGGCCCGTACCTGCGCTACGAGTCGACGCTGCGCGTCCTCGAGGCCGAGGTCCCCGAGACCGTCCCGGACGAGGGTGCCTGGCCCGAGCGTGACGGCGCGACCCTGGACGCCGCGGCGGCGGACGCTCCCGTGTGGTCCACCGAGACGGGCTACTGGCGCGTCTCGACGGACCGACCCGACGGTCTCGAGGACGACCGCCACCCGCTCGAGGTGCTGATCGCCGACCCCGCGGGCCGCGTGTCCGTGTACCTCGGCGCGGTCGGCAACGGCCGGGTGGACCTGGCGAGCGACCTCATCGCGCGCACGTCCACCGCGTCGGAGGTCACCGCCTCGAAGCGGCTGTACGGGTTCGTCGAGGGCCAGCTCCTGTGGGTCTGGGAATTGGCGGCCTTCGGTGAGCCGTTGCAGTCGTACGCGTCCGCGAAGCTCACCCGGCGCCCGTCGGCCTGACCGGCGCCCCTCGCCAGGAGCACGCCAGCAGGCCCGGACGCGCCGACGAAGGAGGACCACCCGTGACCACCGGCTACACCAGCCCGCTCCTGTCGCGCCACGGCGCGGTGCCCGCGACCGGCCCCGACGAGGGCGTCGCCTGGCACTACGGCGACCCGACGGGGGAGCAGCGCGCCCTGCGCACGGGCGGCGCCGTCGTCGACCAGTCGCACCTGGGCGTCGTCACGGTCACGGGCCCGGACCGGCTGAGCTGGCTGCACTCCATCACGTCGCAGGACCTGACGAACCTGGCCCCGCGCACGTCCACGGAGCTGCTCGTCCTCTCCCCGCAGGGGCACGTCGAGCACGCGGCCTCCGTCGTGGACGACGGGGAGACGACGTGGCTCGTCACCGAGCGCTCGCACGCAGCCGACCTCGCCGCGTGGCTGGACCGCATGAAGTTCATGCTCCGTGTGGAGATCGCCGACGCGACCGACGACTGGGCGGCGCTCGGCGAGCCCGTCGACGCCGAGGGCGCCGAGGGCGAGCCGGTCACGTGGCGCGACCCGTGGCCGCGCGTCACGGGCGGCGGCACGCGCTACGGGCCGCCCGAGGCCGAGCATCCCGGCACGGAGCGGCCCTGGCGGCTCGTGCTGGTGCCGCGGGCCGAGCTGTCCGACGCCGTCGCGGCGCGCGAGGCGGCCGGGTGGCGGCTCGTCGGCACGTGGGCGAGCGAGGCGGCGCGCGTCGAGGCGTGGCGGCCGCGGCTCGCGACCGAGATCGACCACCGGTCCATCCCCCACGAGACCGACTGGCTGCGCACCTCCGTCCACCTCCACAAGGGCTGCTACCGGGGCCAGGAGACCATCGCGCGCGTGCACAACCTCGGTCGCCCTCCGCGCCGGGTCGTCATGCTGCACCTCGACGGCTCCGGCCACCTGCTGCCCGGGCCGGGTGCCGAGGTCACGCTCGACGGACGCGCCGTCGGTGCCGTGACGTCGGTCGCGCGCCACCACGAGCTCGGACCGATCGCGCTCGCGGTCCTCAAGCGCAGCGTCCCCGAGGACGCTGAGCTCCTCGTCGACTGCGACGGCGGGGCGATCTCCGCGGCGCAGGAGGTCGTGGTGCCGGGCGAGGGCGTCTCCGTCGACCGCCCCGCCCCGCGCGGCCCCGTCGGTCGCGGGATCACGCCTCGCGGCGAGGGCGCGCCCACGAGCATGCTGTGAGCCGCAGGCCGGCGTCCCGCGAGGACCCCGGTCCCGGCGCGGTCGACGTCGCCCGGACCGCGTGGCGCCGGCTCCTCCTGCGGGCGCGGATCCGGCAGGGCGCGTCGCGCGTCAGAGTCGCGCTGTGGCCCATCCTCCAGGCCTCGGCCGCGGCGGGTCTCGCGTTCGGCATCGCCCGGTACGGGCTGGGCCACACGGCGCCGTTCTTCGCGCCGGTCTCCGCGTGGATCTGTCTGGGCTTCAGCCAGGACCGCCAGCTCCGGCGCGTGCTCGAGCTCGCGGTCGGGGTCGCGATCGGCGTCGGGCTCGGCGACCTCGTGGTCCACGCGATCGGGTCGGGGTGGTGGCAGGTCGCCGTCGTGCTCGCCGTCTCCGCGCTCGCGGCCCGCTTCATCGACCGCGGCGCGATGCTCACGACGCAGGCCGGCGTCCAGGCGATCGTGATCGTGGGTCTCCCGGCGGCGCAGGCGGGCGGACCTCTGGGTCGGTGGACGGACGCGCTCGTGGGCGGTGCCGTCGCGCTCGCGGTCGCCGCGCTCACGCCGGGCGACCCGCGGCGTCGGCCCCGGCTGCTGGGCGCGGAGGCGACGACGGAGCTCGCCGCGGTGCTCGACGTCCTCGCGCGGGGGCTGCGCGCACGCGAGCGCGCCGACCTCGAGGCGGCGCTCGTCAAGGGCCGCGCCTCCGAGGGGGCGCTCGAGGAGTGGCAGGCGGCGGCGTCGTCGGCGCGCGAGCTCGCGCGCGTGAGCGCGGCGGGGCTGCGGCACCGGGACGAGCTCGGCGGGCTCGAACGGCAGGCGGTGCTCGTGGACCGCGCGATGCGCAGCGTGCGCGTGCTCGCGCGGCGCGCGATGCCGGTCGCGAGCGGCCCGGACGAGCGGGAGCTCGACGGCGTCGCGGACCTCGTCGCGCGGTTCGGCGCGGGCGTGCACGTGCTCGCGGAGGCGGTCGGCGCCGGGCGTGACCCGGCGGTGGCGCGCGAGGTCCTCCTCGAGGTCGCGCACGGTGCGGACCCGCACGCTCTCGGCGACGGCGACTGGCAGGTGCAGTCGCTCGTCATGCTCGTGCGGTCGCCGATCGTGGACCTCCTCGAGGCGGCCGGGGCGTCGCCGGAGCAGGCGCGCGACGCCCTCCCCGAGCTCTGAGCGGGCGATCCTGGCCTGCCGGGCGAACCGGACGATCTTCACCCTGCACAGCGGCGCCCCGGGCCGGTACCGTCGGGGCATGGAGGTCCCCGTCAGCGCCCTGCGCGCCGAGCTCAAGTCATGGATCGAGCGGGCCAGGGAGGGCGAGGAGGTCGTCATCACCGAGCGCGGCGTCCCCGTCGCCCGGCTGACCGGCGTCGCGACGGCCGACCTCGTCACCGAGCTCGTGCGCGACGGCGTCCTGGTCCCCGCGGCGGGCGAGCGCCCCGTCCACGCCGTGCCCGGCGGGGACACCGACGCGCGGCCCGCGAGCCCGGACGGCGGGCGACCCGCCGACGGTGCCCGGTCGGCCCGTGGGGGCGGCGTGGCGGCGCTCGTCCGCCGGATCCGGCGCTGAGGCCCCGATGGCCCTGGTCTACTTCGACGCGAGCGCGCTGGTGAAGCTCTGCGTGCCCGAGGCTGGCTCCGCGCTGGCGAGCCGCTTGTGGAACCGCGCGGACGTCGTCGTGACGAGCCGCCTCGCCGACGTCGAGGTGCGGGCAGCCCTCGCCGCCGGCGCCCGCGGCGGCGTGCTCGACACCCCGGGGCACGCGCGCGCCCTCGGCACGTGGGACGTGCTCCGCCCGGCGCTGCACGTGGTGGAGGTCTCCGGCGACGTCGCCGACCGCGCGGCGGAGCTCGTCGCGGCGGGCGCGCTGCGCAGCAACGACGCGGTGCACGTGGCGAGCGCCCTGGCCGTCGCGCACGACGACACGATCGTGGCGGCCTGGGACCCGCACGTGGTCACCGCCGCACGGTCGGTCGGGCTGCGGGTGGTGCCGTGGCCGCTCGGCAGACCGTAGGCTCGTGCCCGTGGGAATCATCGGGTCGCTCCAGTGGATCGTCTTCTTCGTGCTCATGCTCGTCGTGTTCGTGACGGAGCTCGTCGCGCTCGTCGACGCGATCCGACGTCCCGCGAGCGCGTTCACGGCCGAGGGCAAGCTGACCAAGCCGATCTGGCTCGCGATCCTCGGCGTCGCGGCAGCCCTCGGATTCGTCTCGCTGCCGCCGATGAGCGTCGGGGGCTTCTTCGGGATCATCGGCGTGGTCGCGGCGATCGTCTATCTCGTCGACGTGCGTCCCCGGCTCCTGCCGTACGGCAACGGCCGCGGCAACGGGTCGTCCGGACGTCCCGGCGGCTGGTGACCCGCCGGTGACTGCGCACGTCCAGGGCGGGATCGAGCGCGCCGCCGTCCCGCTCGCCGAGGTCGTCCGGGGGGACCTGGTGGAGTCGGTCCACGCCGGGCACCTCGTCCTGCTGGGCGAGGAGGGTGAGCCGGTCCTGGAGCGTGGCGACGCCGACGCCGTGATCTGGCCGCGGTCGAGCGTCAAGCCCTTCCAGGCGGTCGCGATGCTGCGGCACGGTCTCGCCCTCCCGCCCCGGCTCCTCGCGCTGGCCGCCGCGAGCCACAACGGCGAGCCGGTGCACCTCGCCGGCGTCCGGGAGATCCTCGAGGGCGTCGGGCTCGACGAGTCGGCGCTGCGGAACACGCCCGACATGCCGCTCCACCCGCCCGCCGCGTTCGCGTGGCAGCTCGAGGGGCACGGCCCGTCAGCGATCACGCAGAACTGCTCGGGCAAGCACGCGGCGATGCTCGCGACGTGCGTCGCCGCCGGCTGGGACACCGCCACCTACCTGGACGTCGACCACCCCCTCCAGGTCGCGGTCCGCGAGACCGTCGCCGAGGCGACCCGCGTGCCGGTGGAGCACGTGACGGTCGACGGCTGCGGCGCGCCGCTCTTCTCGACGACGGTGCGCGGCCTCGCACGAGCGTTCGGGCACCTCGCGGCCGCCCCGGGGCGCGACCCGCTCTCCCCGGAGGCGCAGGTCGCGCGCGCGATGTCGGCGTTCCCGGAGATGGTCGGCGGGACGGGCCGGGACGCGACGCTCGCGATGCGCGCGGTGCCCGGCCTGGTCGCCAAGGACGGTGCGGACGGCGTCTACGGCGCCGGCCTGCCCGACGGCGGCGCGCTCGCCTTCAAGGTGCTCGACGGCGGCTCCCGGTCGCGGCCCGCGGTGCTCGCCGCCGCGCTCCGGCGCCTCGGCGCGCTCGGCGTGGCGGGGGCCGACGACGCGGCGCTGACCGCGCTCGGCGACGTGCCCGTGCTCGGTGCGGGCCGGCCCGTGGGCGTCGTGCGGCCGGTCCTCGACGGCGCGACCGCGGTCCCGAGCGGTGACGCGGAGCGCCGCTCGTGAGGGCCGTCGTGCAGCGCGTCTCGCGCGCGAGCGTGAGCGTCGTGGCCGAGGACGGGACGACGGAGGTGGTCGGGGCGATCGACCGCCCGGGTCTGCTCGCGCTCGTCGGCGTGACGCACGACGACGGCGACCCGCAGGTCGAGACGATCGCGCGCAAGATCGCCGAGCTCCGGATCCTTGCGGGGGAGCGCTCGGTGCAGGACGAGGGCGCGCCGGTGCTGGTCGTCAGCCAGTTCACGCTGTACGCCGACACGAAGAAGGGCCGCCGACCGTCGTGGAACGGTGCGGCGCCCGGGCCCGTCGCCGAGCCGTTGGTCGAGGCGGTCGTGGCGCGGCTGCGCGAGCGCGGGATCGAGGTCGCGACCGGGCGGTTCGGCGCGCACATGGCCGTCGAGCTCGTCAACGACGGCCCGGTCACGCTCCTCCTCGAGGCCTGACCGCCTCCGCGCCGAGCACCCACCCCGGTGCGCCGAGGTAGAGCCGTGGTTGCGCGAGGTAGAGCCGTGGTTGCGCGAGGTAGAGCCGTGGTTGCGCGAGGTAGAGCCGTGGTTGCGCGAGGTAGAGCCGTGGTTCTTGGGCTCGACGGCGTGTGGTTGCGTTGGGTGGTCGGGGTGGGTGGTGGTGCCGCGTCTACCATCCGCCGCTCGTTCCTCGCGGCTCCCGCCAGGCCCGCCACGACACGGCACCACCACCCACCCCGCCCGGCTTCGACCCACCCTGGTCTTCGCCCACCTCGGGCGACCGCCCGCGGTGGCGGTTCAGTCGAGGGGCGCCGACCGGCGCCTCCTGGGCGATCGGACGGTCGGCCGTCGGCGACGCTGCAGCGCAGGGCGAGCGGACGTCGTCGGACCAGGCCTCTACCTCGCGTGACCACGGCTCTACCTCGCGCGACCAGGGTTCTACCTCGCGCGACCAGGGTTCTACCTCGCGCGACCAGGGTTCTACCTCGCGCGACCAGGGTTCTACCTCGCGTGACCACGGCTCTACCTCGCGTGACCAGGGCTCTACCTCGCGTGACCAGGGCTCTACCTCGGCGGAGCGGGCGCGGGCGGGGTCGTGGAGGTCAGCGGAGCCAGCCGCGGCGCTTGATGTAGGCGAGCGGGATGACGGCCGCCACCAGGGTGAGCAGGACCGTGACGGTGAAGCCGGAGGGGCGGTCGAGCTCCGGCATGTGCGTGAAGTTCATGCCGTAGAACGACGCGATGAGCGTCGGTGGCAGGAACACGGCGGTGATGATCGTGAAGACCTTGACGATCTGCGCCTGCTTGACGTCGAGCGAGGTCATGATCGCCTGCTGGAGGTAGCGCACCTTGTCGTGCTCGAACCCGGCGTGCTGCTTCACCCCGTCGATGTCCGCGACGAGCGTCTCGACGAGCCCGGCGAGCACGGGGTCGGAGTCCGCGATCTCGCTGCGCAGGTGCCGTGCGGCGCGGGCGAGCGAGAGCTGGGACTCCTGGGCGCGAGACACGATCTCCTCCGCACGGTTCATCCGGGTGATGGTCTCCTGCATGTCGCTCACCCCGATCTCCCGGCCGCGGGAGTCGACGCCGCGCGTCGCCTCGTCGATCTCGTCGGACATGTCCTCGAGCAGGTCGCTCGCGTACGACACGACGCGGTCCGCGGCCTCGTTGAGCGCGTACAGCAGCGCGTACGCGACGCCGTAGGAGGAGCCGATGAGCCACGGGGTGCGCCGCATGCGGGCGATCGCCTTGTCGAAGACGCCGTAGTGCCGCTGCGGCTGGGCCGTCACGACGACGTCGGGGGAGAGGGCGAGCACGACCCGCTCGTAGGCGACCCGGTCGCCGTCGCGTCGCGTCGCGGTGACGGGGAGGTACACGTGGGCGTCCGTCTCCCAGACCCGGCCGCCGGCGGCGGCGAAGTCGACGCCGTGCTCGGCCGCGCGGGCCGTCGCGTCGGGGTCGCCCACGCCGACCTGGACCCAGCGCGAGCGCAGGACGCGCGGGTCGAACCGGGGGGTGCCGGTGCCGTGCGCGCGGGCGTGGAGGTCCAGCCCGCCGCGCGCGGGGGCGGGGAGCGCACGGTCTGCGCCGGGTGCGGGAGCGAGGCTCGTGGGCTCAGGCAGCGTCGTCGTCATCAGACACCTCCGGCCGTGACGTGCGCGAGCAGCAGCGCGACGCAGATGAACACGTACAGGCCGACGGTGAAGGAGATCGACTGGCGTTCCAGGTTCGGTCGGACGCGGCGTCGAGGGGGCCGACCGGCGCGCGCTTCCCGCAGCGTCGGGCGTGCGGGGCGGGTCCGGGTCTCGGTGGCAGGCGAGCGCTGTGTCATGGTGGTCGTCCTTCTCGGCGGGCCGACGACCACGGGCGGACGCCACGGGGTGGGTGGCGGGCGCGGGCGGGTCGGCGGGTGCGTCAGCGGGTGGTCCAGCGGCGCGCACGACGGCGCGCGCGGTGCGCACTGGCGACCTCCCCGCGCGGGACGACGGCCGGTCGCGGGAGTCCTCGAGGAGCGCGCCGACTCAGGCGACGGGCTGCGGGCCACGGAGGGTGAGCGCGCAGTGCACGGTTCTATGACTGCTGCCGTCCGGCATGGGGCTCACCTCGCTCTCGTGGCGGCGGCGCCGTGGGCGCCGCACCCAGGTCGGGGCGCACGAGAACCGTGGCCGCGACGGGGATCGAGGCCAGGCTAGCCCTCCCGTCCAGGCGGGGCAAGCGGCGTCGGCCCAGGTGGCGATCGTGTGACGGCCGGGAAACGATGAGGTGATCCCTTGTTTACGGAGGGTTGTTAACATTTCATCCGGTCGACGGGCGAAGAAGCCCCCGGACGGAGGGTCCCGACATGTCAGAACAGCTCGACTACCTGGTTCCCGAGCCGCACCGTCGCGCGGACACGCGGTCCGCACGACGGCTCGAGCGGCTCTCCTCCCGCGCGCAGGAGGTCGACCGCGCGCTCGCGGCCGTGGGCGAGGGCAAGGGCGGCCTCGTGTGGACGGCCGAGCCGGGCATGGGGGCGAGCGCGACGCTCGAGCTCGTGTGCGAGGCCGTCGCGTCGCAGACGTTCGCACGCCCGACGCTCACCCTGCGGTGTCGTCCGCCCGCGGGCGTGCCCGCGCCGGGCTCCGCCGTCGTGTCGCTCGTGTCCCAGGTGTCGCAGCTCGCGGGCGGCGTCGTCCCGGAGCGTCTCACGCGCGTCCTCGAGCCGGTCGACCCTGGCTTCGGATACCTCCCCGAGGTCGCGGCGGTCGCGCTCGCCGAGCTCCTCGTGGAGTCGTTCGACGGCGCCACGGTCGTGCTGGTGGCCGACGACCTGCACCTCCAGGACGAGCTCAGCAGGTCGGTCCTCGCCAGCCTCGTCGCGCAGCGCCATGCGCCGGTCGTGCTCCTCGGGACGGCGACCGCGGGCGCGCTCGAAGCGACCTCCGGGCCGTTCGAGCTCCGCGCCGTCCCGCCCCTCGCGCCGGCTGACGCCCTGCACCTGCTGCTCGTCGAGCGCCGGCTCGCGGTCGCGCCGCACGTCGCGGCCCGCCTCGCGGGGCTCCTCGGCGGCAACGCCGCGGCGCTGACGCAGACGGCGGCGCTGCTCACACCGGAGCAGCTCTCCGGGGGGTCGATCCTCCCGGACCCGTTGCCGGCCGTCCCCGCCGTGCGCTCCCTCTTCGCCGACCGCCTCGCCGCCCTCAGCGAGGGGGAGCGGCACGCGCTCCTGGTCGCGGCCGTCGCCGTCGTGGACCGGACCGAGCTGCTGCTGTCGGCGACCGGCCTCGCGATGGACGTGGTCCTCGACGGCCCGCTCGCCGAGCACCTCTCGCTCGTGGGCGGCCGCTTCGCGTTCGTCGACCCGCGCATGCGGTCCCTCGTCCATGCGGACGCGCGGCTCGCCGAGCGTACGGCGGCGCACGTCGCGCTCGCCGAGGCGCACCGCCGGTCGGGGGAGGAGGACGTCGCGGTGTGGCACTCGGCGCTCGCGACGCTCGTCGGCGACCCCGCGCTCGTGCCGGGGCTGCTGCGGATCGCGCGTCGGCACCTGGACCGCGGGGACGTCGTCTGGGCGCACGAGGTGGCACGCGAGGCCGCGAGCCAGGCAGCGACCGAGCACCGCGCCGAGGCGTTCGCGATCGCGGGCGTCGCCGCGCTGCGGACGGGCCACGTGCAGGACGCGGCGGACTGGCTGCGCAAGGCGTCGCGCAGCGGTGACGACGCGCTGCGCGCTCGGACGCTCGGGCCGCTCGTCGCCGCGCTGACGCTCGCCGAGGGTCAGGTCCCCGACGACGTGCTCTCGCCCTACCTGCGCGGCGGGCAGCCCGACGACCTGGCGCCGGACGCCGTGGCGGGCGTCGTGTCGGGCGTGCTCAACGCGGCGCGGCTGCACGCCGAGCGCGGCGACGGCGTGAGCACGTCCCAGCTCCTCGACACGGCGACGTTCCTCGCGTCCTGGTGCGACGACGACGCGACGGCCGCCGGGCTCGCGCTCGCGCGCTCCTGGGCCGCGGTGTTCGGCGTGGGCGAGCGCGCCGCCGTCCCCGACGTGGACCTCGGGCCGGACCACGAGGCGTCGGTGCAGGTCGGGCGAGCCCTCGCGCTCGCGGCCGACGACCGGCTCGAGGACGCCGCGCAGACGCTCGCGAGCGTCGTCGCGTCGCTCGCCCCGGTCCGCGACGGCGGCCGCTGGTTCGACGGCCCGGACACCGCGCTGACCCCGCTGGCCGAGGCGCACGTGCGCCTCGCGCAGACGCTCGTGCACCTCTGGCGCGGGACGCTCACGCGCGCCGCCGACGAGCTCGCCGAGGCGGCGTTCCGCCTGCCGATCGGGCTGCCGTTCGCCGGTCTGGGGGTCGCGGCCGCCCGTCGCCTCGACATGATGACCCGGGGCGTCGTCGGCCCGGTCGCGACGGCGCTCGAGGAGACGTGCGCGAGCCCGACGTCCCGCCCGGTCCGGCTCGGGCTCCTCGTGGACCGGGCGATGGGCGCGGCGTTCGCGCACCACGTGACCCAGGCAGCCACGCTCCTGGAGCTCGCGGCGGAGCGCGAGCGTCCCGACAGCGCACGCATGCTCCCGCTGCCGGGCCTGGACGACGTCGAGGCGTGGGTCGTCGCAGGACGTCACGACGCGGCGCAGCGCGCGCTGGCCCGACGGAAGGTGGACGCGAAGGAGCTGCCGCCGTCGCTGCGGTCGGCGACGCTCGTCCGGGCCGACGTGTCCCTCGCCGCGCCCGAGGACCTCGCCGCGCCGCTCGAGCGGGCGACGCGGGTGAACCGGACCACGGCCTCGCCGTACGAGCACGCGCGGACCGACCTCTGCGCCGCGCGCGCACTCGTGCGCGCGGGCGAGCTCCAGCGTGCGCACGGACTCTTCCTGTCCGCGATCGAGCTGTTCGACGACGCGGGTGCGGACGCCTGGACGACGATCGCGCGGGACGAGCACGCGGACGTCGTCCGGTTGCTCGGCGGGCCGGTGGCCGACGACGCCGCCGGTGGCCCGGCAGCGACCCCGCTCGGGACGGCGCCCGGCGGGGTGCCGTCCGGGTCGTGGGCCGCGGCGGCGCGCGCGGCCGGGCTGCACGCGCCGCTGCCGGGAGTCCTCGGTGGGCACCGACCGGGCACCGAGCCGGTGGTGGAATCCCGGCCCACACCGCCGGACGCGTGCCGGCTCGCCGTGCGGGAGAGCGACGTGTCGGACGAGGCGCTCGCCGAGCTCCGGGGGCGATGGTCCGACGAGCTCACCGAACGTGAGCTCGACGTCGCGCTGCTCGTCGTCCAGGGCGCGTCCAACCGCGAGGCCGCGGACCAGCTCTACCTCTCGGTGCGCACCGTGGAGGTGCACCTCGGCCGGGTGTTCCGCAAGCTCGGGGTGCGCTCGCGCGTCGAGCTCACCGTGCTCGCGCACCGTGTGGGGCGCTGAGGGGAATCCACGACCCGCGTGGCCGCGGTACGTACCGAGTCGCCGACGCCAGGGGGATTCGATCCATCTCGTCCGCTTCTGGGAGCCTTTGTCCTACGGGGGAACCCTTACGCCGCGGGTAAGTTCGCACCATGAACAATGTGGGAAGCGCGGATAACGCCACGGTGCCCGCGTCATTACGTTCGAGAGGACCCGAGGGCGACGGCGACTCCGGAGGACGGCGACGCGGCCCACCGCACCAGCAACGAGGCAGGACCCATGGACGTGTCCCTCTTCTCCAGAACACCCCGCGCCGGGCGCCGGCGCGGCGCGCGCGTCGCGGCGCTCGCGACCGCTGCGGCGCTCGTCGGCGGGCTCCTCGCGGGAGTCGCGCCGGCACAGGCCGCCGAGGTCGCACCCGCCGCCGTCTCCCACCCGGGCGACAGCGACGTGAACGGCTACCGGAACGTCGGCTACTTCACGCAGTGGGGCGTGTACGGCCGCAACTTCCAGCTCAAGAAGGTCCAGGACTCCGGCGCTGCCCAGGACCTCACGCACATCAACTACTCGTTCGGCAACATCCACCACCAGAACCTCACGTGCTTCATCGCCAACAAGGCGCAGGGCACGGGGCCGAACGGTTCCGACGGCGCCGGTGACGCGTGGGCGGACTTCGGCATGGGCTACACCGCGGCGAGCTCCGTGGCCGGCGTCGCCGACACGTGGGACCAGCCGCTCGCCGGCTCGTTCAACCAGCTCAAGCAGCTCAAGGCGAAGAACCCGCAGCTCCGCGCCCTCATCTCCATCGGCGGCTGGACCTGGTCCAAGAACTTCTCGAAGGCCGCCGCGACGCAGGCGTCGCGCGAGAAGTTCGTGTCGTCGTGCATCGACATCTACATCAAGGGCAACCTCCCCGTGATCGACGGCCGCGGCGGGGCCGGCGCTGCCGCCGGCGTGTTCGACGGCATCGACATCGACTGGGAGTGGCCCGGCTCGAACAACGGCGAGGTGGGCAACTACGTCGACACCGTCAACGACCGCGCGAACTTCAAGCTGCTGCTCGCCGAGTTCCGCAAGCAGCTCGACGCGTACGGCGCGCAGACGGGCAAGCACTACCTGCTCTCGGCGTTCCTCCCGGCCAACCCCGACGACATCGCGGCGGGCGGCTGGAACGACCCGGCGATCTTCGAGTACCTCGACTACGGCAACGTCCAGGGCTACGACCTGCACGGCGCGTGGGACCCCGCGCTCGCCGGTCCGCAGGCCAACCTGTACGACGACCCCGCCGACCCGCGGGCTGCCAACCGTCGGTTCAGCGCCGACAAGGCGGTGCAGGAGTACCTGCGCAGCGGCGTCGACCCGAGCCAGCTCGGCCTCGGCATGGCCATGTACGGCCGCGGCTGGAAGGGCGTGACGTCCTCGGCCCCGTGGTCGGCGGCGTCGGGAGCCGCCCCCGGCACCTGGGAGGCGGGCAACGAGGACTACGACAAGCTCCGCACGCGGGGCCAGGACTACTTCGACCCGGCGACGGTCTCGGCCTGGCGCTACGACGGCGACCAGTGGTGGGGCTACGACAACGCGCGGTCCGTCGCCGCCAAGGCGGAGTACATCGACCGCCTGAACCTCGGCGGCGGCATGTGGTGGGACCTCTCCGGAAACCACGACGGCACGCTGCTCGGGGGCTTCACGGACAAGATCCGTGCGCTCCCGGCGGGTCCGGTCGACGGCACGGACGGCCCGACCGACCCGACCGACCCGACCGACCCGACCGACCCGACCGACCCGACCGACCCGACCGACCCGACGGACCCGACCGACCCCACGGACCCGACGGATTGCCTGGCCGCGTGGTCGTCGAGCGCGGTGTACACGGGCGGCGCGACGGTGTCGTTCGAGGGGAAGAACTACCGCGCGAAGTGGTGGACCCAGGGTGACCGTCCGAGCGCGGGCGGCCCGTGGGAGGCGACCGGCACGTGCGGCGCGACCGACCCCACGGACCCGACCGACCCGACGGACCCGACCGACCCGGGTACGTGCACCGCCCCCGCGTGGTCGTCGAGCGCCGTCTACACCGGCGGCGCGACGGTCTCCTACCAGGGCCAGAGCTACCGGGCGAAGTGGTGGACGCAGAACAACGTCCCGGGCGCGGAGCAGTACGGCCCTTGGGAGTCGCTGGGCGCCTGCTGACGCCCGGCCCTCGTCGCCCCTGACGGCGCCGGTCGCCACGAGCGACCGGCGCCGCCGAGCGGGACCCCGTCCGCGACGTGGTCGGCGGCTGGTGCGGTGACGAGTCCTGTGCACCCGCCCGTGCACCCTCCCCTCGACGCGCCACCGGCGCTCCCGTCGTCGACCGCCGTCGTGACGGGTCCCGCTCGGCACCTCTCAGCAACCCCTCAGCACCCGTCGGTCGCCCTCCCCCGGGCGACCGTGCCCGACGCGACGCCGTCCGGCGTCGTGCGCAGCAACCCAGCAGATCGAGGTACCCCATGCGGTTGTCCCTGACCCCCCGGGCGCGCGCCCCCCGCGCTCCCGGACGCCGCCCACAGGTCGTCGCGGCCGTCACGACGCTCGCCGTGCTGGCCACCGGCCTCGCCGGTGCCGCGGCCGCGCAGGCCGCGACCCCCGTCGTCGCCGCCGCGACCACGGCGTGCGCGGACCCTTGGTCCGCCACCCCGGCCTACGTGGGCGGCGCGACCGTCTCGTACGGCGGCCAGAACTACCGGGCCAAGTGGTGGACGCAGAACAACGTCCCGGGCAAGGAGCAGTACGGGCCCTGGGAGTCGCTCGGAGCGTGCGGCGACACCCCGACCCAGGAGCCGACGACCGACCCGACGACCGACCCGACGACGGACCCGACGACGGAGCCGACGACCGATCCCACGACCGACCCGACGACGGATCCCACGACCGACCCGACGACGGACCCTACGACCGACCCGGCCGCGAACCCGGACGAGAAGTGCCGCCCTGACGGCATGGCGCAGACGCCCGGCGTCCGGACGCCCTACTGCGACGTGTACGACGAGAGCGGGCGCGAGAAGCTGCCGAACGGTCTCGACCGTCGCGTCATCGGCTACTTCTCGAGCTGGCGGACCGGCGCGAACGGCCAGCCGCGCTACCTCGCGAGCGACATCCCGTGGGACAAGCTCTCCCACATCAACTACGCGTTCGCACACATCGACGGGAACGACAAGGTCTCGGTGAACGCCGGTGCGGCGGGCAACGCGGCGACCGACATGACCTGGCCGGGCGTCGCGGGCGCGGAGATGGACCCGACGCTCGACTACACGGGCCACTTCAACCTGCTGGCGAAGTACAAGAAGGCCCACCCGGGCGTCAAGGTCATCCCCGCCGTGGGCGGCTGGGCCGAGACGGGCGGCTACTTCGACGCGAGCGGCAAGCGCGTCGCGTCCGGCGGGTTCTACACGATGACGGAGTCGCAGGCCCGGATCGACACCTTCGCGGACTCGGTCGTCGACTTCGTCCGCCAGTACGGGTTCGACGGCATCGACATCGACTACGAGTACCCGACGTCCAACAACCAGGCCGGCAACCCGGACGACTTCCCGATCTCCGACAAGCGGCGCGGGCAGCTCTTCCAGGGCTACGTGAACCTCATGAGGACGCTGCGCGAGAAGCTCGACGCGGCGGGCGCGCAGGACGGCGAGTACTACATGCTCACCACCGCGACGCCGTCGTCGGGGTGGCTGCTGCGCGGCATGGAGGTCTACCAGGTCACGCAGTACACGGACTACGTCAACATGATGACGTACGACCTGCACGGCGCCTGGAACGAGTACGTGGGTGGCAACGGCGCCCTGTTCGACGACGGCAAGGACCCCGAGCTCGCGGCCGGCGGCGTGTACAGCGCGTACAAGGGCATCGGCTACCTCAACGGCGACTGGGCCTCGCACTACTTCCGGGGCGCCATGCAGTCCGGTCGCATCAACCTGGGCGTGCCCTTCTACACGCGCGGCTTCCAGGGCGTCCAGGGCGGCACCTACGGCATGGGCGGCACCGCGAAGGCGCCGGCCGGGTTCCTCTGCCCGGCGGGCACCAACAACAAGTGCGGCTACGGCGCGGAGGGCATCGACAACCTCTGGTACGACAGCGACCCGCAGGGCAACGCGGTCCCGGCCGGCGTCAACCCGATGTGGCACGTGCTCAACCTCGAGAAGGGCGTGACGGGCGACTACGTCTCCGCGTACGGCGTCACGGACACGATCCAGGGCACGTACGAGCGCCACTTCGACCCGGTCACCAAGAACGAGTGGTGGTGGAACGCGCAGACGAAGACGTTCCTCTCCGGCGACTCGACCGAGGCGATCGCCGCCAAGGCGGACTACGTCGCGGACACCGGGCTCGGTGGACTGATGATCTGGGAGCTCGCGGGCGACTTCGGCTACGACCAGGCGAAGGGCCAGTACGAGATCGGCAGCACGCTCGTCGACCTCATGCACAGCAAGCTCTCGGCCACGACGCCCTACGGCGCGTCGAAGGCGAACGCCGACCGGAAGATGCCGACGCAGGCGCTCGACGTCGACATCCGGTACACGGAGTTCGCGCTCGGTGACAACAACTACCCGATCTCGCCCAAGGTCGTCTTCACCAACAAGGGTGCGAAGGACATCCCGGCCGGCGCGACGATCTCGTTCCAGTACGGCACGACCGACCCGGGCGAGATGAGCGACTGGAGCGGCTTCAAGACCACCGTCACCGCGAAGGGCCACACCGGCGACAACGTCGGCGGCCTCGACGGCGACTTCCACACCGTGCAGTTCACGGTCCCGACGGGGGGCGTCCCGGCGGGTGGCTCGATCACGAACCAGCTCAAGTGGTCGATGCCGGTCGCCCAGTTCTCCAACGTGATCGTCACCGTCGACGGCGTGGACTACGCCACGACGTACGACCACCCGCGCGGCGTCACCGTCGTCGACCTCCCGGGCTCCGGGGGCGGCGAGGGACCGGGCGGGCCGGGCACCGGCACGGGGACGTGCACCGCACCGGCCTGGACCGCGGGCACGGTCTACACGGGTGGTGCGGTCGTGAGCCACGGCGGCCACGTGTGGACGGCGCGCTACTGGACCCAGAACGACACCCCCGGCGCCTCGGCGTGGGGTCCGTGGGCCGACGGCGGCGCGTGCTGAGGCACCACCGGCGTCCCTGACGAGGTCCCCCTCGGACGGCTCGCGGGTACGGGGAATCCCGTACCCGCGAGCCGCCATCGTGTGGGTCTCACGCATCTCCACCCGTGTTCGCGCTCGCTAGCGTGACAAGACCGACGAGGTCTCCGCAGCTCTCCCCAGTGGGCTGCGGAGACCTCCGACCGTGAAAGGCGACCATCGTGCACGTGCAGCATCGAACGACCCGTTTCTCCCTCTCCCTGGCGGCTGTCGCGCTCGGCGGCGTGCTCCTGGCCGCGTGCTCCGGGTCCTCCGAGCCCGACGCGACCGCCGACGGAGGCTCGGGCCCGGCAACGGCCGAGGACCACGGCGCGCACGGCGCCCATGCCGACGAGGGCAAGGTCCCGGTCGGCCCTCTCCAGCTCCCGGCCGCGGAGTACTGGTCCGTGCTCCAGCCTGCCGACGGCCTCACGCAGGTCCGCGCGGGCGGTTGCCCCGAGGACGCGGTCTGCCCCAGCTTCGAGATCCTCACCGGCGCGGCCCTCGACGGCGTCGACCCCGCCGCGGCGCACGTGCCCGACGGCGCCACCTGTCCCGGAGGCGACGAGCTCGCCGCCCGCGCGGTCGGGGAGGCGTCGGAGTCGGAGGTCGAGGTCGCCGGCACGCCCGCCACCCTGGCGCGCTGGACGCTCTCGTGCGTCGACGCGTCCGGCGCGGAGGTACGCACCGTCGAGCAGCTCCAGTGGTACGTCCCGGACGCCCCCGGCGGTGCGGTGCTCGTCGTCGACCGCTGGGCCTTCGAGGGCCTGGAGTCGCGCCTGGCGGCCGGAGGCTGGGCGGCCGCCTGACCGATCGGTCCCCGTCCGGGTCGCCACGGTCGTGAGCCGGACGGACGAAGGCCTCGCACCCTGGCGGGTGCGAGGCCTTCGTCGTGCGTGCGGTGTCCGGTCAGCCCTTGCGGGTCCGGCGCGTCAGCAGGACGATCGCCGCGCCGACCACGGCGAGCCCGGCCGCGATCGCCGCGTACAGGCCGACCGTCGCGCCGGTCTCCGCGAGCGTCGGGTTCTGGCTCCCGGCGACGGGGTTGTCGACCGGCGTCACGCCGGGGAAGCAGTTGCTCGTGTCCTGCGGGTACGTCACGGGGACCGTCACCTCGGGGTTCACGGCGAACGTCACGTCCACGGTGCCGGTGGCCCAGCCGTGGGTCGCGGTGTTGATCCACATGTTGTTCACGAGCTCCCAGCCCTCGTCGGCCGGCAGGTCCACGAAGCGCTCGGGATACGCACCGGGCCACAGCACCCGTCCGCTGAGGGGGAGGTCTGCCATGACCTCGTCCTCACCGTCGGGGTTGTGCCAGGTCAGGGTGGCCGTCGTGTTCGGCGTCCCGGTGACCGAGACCCCGTAGTCGAGGTAGGAGACGCCCTCGACGCAGACGGGCGTGAGCACGTCGACCTTGATCGTCGGCTCCGGGGTGCCGGGCGGGTTCGTCGCGCACTCCGGTGTCGACGGCGGGTAGGCCACGACGGTCTCGGCCGTCGGGTTGACCTCGAAGACCACCGTCACGCCCGCGCGGACCCAGTCGAACTCGTCGCCGACGACCCACTCGCCGTCCACGAGGCTCCAGCCGGGCCAGTCGACCGGGTTGCCCGCACCGTCGACCTCGGCACCGGGCCACAGGACGCGGCCCGAGAGCGGCAGCCCGGACTGGACGACGTCCTCGCCGTCAGGGTTGACCCAGGTGATCGAGAGCGGGTTCGCCTCGTCGTTCTCGTAGTTCTCGGGAAGCTCGAAGACGTAGTCGAGGTAGGGGACGTCGCCGTCGCAGACCGGCGAGGCCACGGTGATCTCCGGGACGTAGGTCTCGGGGTCGGTGGTCGCCGCGCTCGCGGACGTCGCGACGACGGGGACGGTCAGGAGCGCGACGACCGCGGAGAGCGCTCCGACGAGCACCGCCCGTCCCGTGCTGCGCAGACCCTTCGAGGTACGCATGGCTTCTTCACCCGTCTCGGTTCAGGGATTGTGGAGTTCCGGTACACAGAGAGCCCCGGAGTGCGGTCCGTGATGCATCGTGCGCCACAGGCCGGTGGCACGGGTCGAGCGACAGGCGCCCAGAATAGCGAGGATCGAGACCCGAACTGGACGGTCGTCCGGGTGAATTGTGGTCGCCAGGACCATCGTTATCGCGCCGTGATCCCCGGCGTGATCCTGCGCGTGCTCCGGTGCGTGGACCGGGCCGATCGAGGGCGGTGCCGTCGGCGTCGTCCCGGTCGCGGCGACGGTTCACCCGCACGCGGCGACCGGGACCACCGCGAGGCCGGGCGTCGACACCGTCGGGGTCGTCCAGACGTCGATCGTGGCGTCGGCGCCCGGACGGGCCTGCATGCCGGGCGAGGTCACGGTGAACGAGACCGTCGTGCCCTGACCGGGCGCGAGCTCGACGGGGAGCGAGGACGCGCGCCGGCCGCCCACGTCCGCGACGAGCGCTCCCGTCGGTGCCCCGCCCACCCGGACGGTGCCGACCTCGCCGCCGCGCGGCGGGTAGAGGACGACCACCGTGCGCACGTTCCCCGGGGTGACGCCCGAGATGCCGCCGCCGGTGACGTACCACGGCAGGCTCGTCCCGGCGTCGGCCGGCGCGGTGGACGTGAGGGCGGCGCTGAAGGTGTCGACGCGCCCGCCGTCGGTGCACACGCTCCCGGTGAGCCGGACGTCCGTGTCGAGGTAGTAGCCCATCTTGCCGCCGGTGGCGTCGTTGAGGAACACGCCGACGGAGCTCGCCGCGCGGTCGGCGGTGTCGATGTCGCCCGCGACGACCGTCCCGGCCAGGCGGTCCTGCTCGTCGGGGTGCGCGGACCAGAGGAGCACGCGGTGCTCGTCCGCGCCGCGGGCGAGGGCGTCGCGGGCGAGGCCGGGGTCCGCGGCGCCCGCGAGGAAGGTCCCGAGGACGGTCGACGCGACGGAGGCGAAGAACGCGTCCGTCTGCTCCCCGGGCTCGAGCTCCGCGTAGGCGTCCGAGAGGAGGACCTGGACGACGTTGCCCGCGTCGAGCGCGACCGTCTCGTCGCCGAACGGCACGTCGATACCCCCGGTGGCCTCGAGCAGGTAGGACAGCGCGACAGGGTCGATCGCCGCCACGCCGTCCACCGCCTCGCCCTGCGACTGCTCCCACATGGCGGCAGTGAGCTCGGCGGTCGTGGGGAAGTCGGGCGTGAGCGGGGTGTCCTGCACGTACCTGCCCACGCGGTCGGTGAAGAGCTGCTCGACCCCAGGCTCCAGCGGCAGGACGGGCTCGGGGAACGGGGGGACGTCGGCCGTCGACGCCTGGCGTTCGAGCGAGACGGCGCCGTCGTCGACCGTGAGGACCGCGAGCGCCCCGGGGATGCCGCCGCCCGCGCGCAGCTCCGCGGTGTTCAGCGAGACCAGGAGGTACCGCCGCGGCGCGTCGGCGCCGAGCATGGCCGGGCCGAGCGCGGTGAGGCGGTCGGCGGTGCGCACGACGGGGCGCAGGTCGTCCGTGCGGGCGACGAGCGACGCGTAGGGCTCGGCGATCTCCTGGTGCAGGGCGGCGGGGTCGACGCGGGCGAGCCGGGCGTCGATGTCGTCGAACACGTCCGCGGCGCGCGCGACCGCCGGCGCGGCGTCGACGAGCGGTGCGAGGTCGACGCCGCCGTCCGCGATCGTCAGGCTGTCTCCCTCGACCGCAGCGAGCGCCTGCGTGAGCGACGGCAGGACGACCGCCGCGAGGTCGTCCACGGTCGCGGCCGCGGCGGAGAACGCCCGGACGTCCTGGCCGTACACCGGGAGGTGCGCGGCCAGGGACCACAGCGGGCCGTCCGTGCTCGCACGCGCGGTCGCGGTGAAGGGCTGGACCCGGTCCAGGGCGGCCTCCGCGGAGTCCACGTCGCCGGCGCGCAGCGCCTCCTCGGCCGCGGGGACCTCGTCGAGCGCGCGGGTCAGCGCGTCGCGCGCGGCGAGGGCGTCGCGGGCGAGGAGGGCGACGCAGACCACCAGGAGCACGGCGAGGAGGATCAGGCCCCAGCCCAGC
The DNA here is from genome assembly GCF_059758455.1 of Cellulosimicrobium sp. GQ32. Classification (NCBI taxonomy): domain Bacteria; kingdom Bacillati; phylum Actinomycetota; class Actinomycetes; order Micrococcales; family Promicromonosporaceae; genus Cellulosimicrobium; species Cellulosimicrobium sp. GQ32. Next base: position 249,231 of record NZ_JCAXEP010000006.1, read on the forward strand.
CAGGACGCCCAGTGCCGACGTCGTCGGCTGCCCGTGTGGCGGGGCGGCAGGTCGACCGGCTCCGTCGTCGTCATGCCCCACAGCGTAGGTGCTGGGCGCTGGCAGGATCGGTGCCGTCGCGGGTGAGGTTCGGGTGAAGGATGTGCCGTGCAAGGAACGGGCCCCCCGGGACACAGAGCGGTTGACAGCCCCGACCCCCCCGACGAGGAGCCGCCGTGACGACCGACGAGGGCAACGACGTCGATGCCGACGCCGCCGTCCACGACGAGGCCTGGTTCGCCGCGCTCTTCGCCGCGCACGCGACGCCGCTCTACCGCTACTTCCGCCGCCGGCTGCCGAGCGCCGCCGGTTCCGTGGGGCCCGATGCCGACGACCTCACGGCCGAGGTCCTCGCGACGGCCTGGCGGCGCCGCGCGGACGTGCCCGACGGCGCCGAGCTCCCGTGGCTGTACCGCACCGCGGGCTTCGTCCTCGCCAACCACCGGCGCAAGGCGCGGGCGGTGCCTGTCGCCGAGGTGCCGGACCGCGGTGACGAGGGAGCGGACGTCGAGCACGTCGTCGTGCAGGACGACGAGGTGCGGCGCGCACTGAGCGCGCTCTCGGTCCGCGACCGGCGCATCCTCCTCCTGCACGCGTGGGAGGGACTGGGTGGCGAGGACCTGGCGGCGGTCCTCGGCACGTCGCGCGGGGGCGCCGACGCCGCGCTCTCGCGGGCGCGGGCGCGGTTGCGCACCGCGTGGGCGGAGCAGTCGGCCCTCGCGCAAGAGTCGGGCGCCTGAGCACACATCACGGGTAGACCCGACCGGCCGCGCCCCGCGGCACGGCTCCGGCAGTACCTGGAGGGCGACATGACCACCCACACCCCCGACCAGCCCGACGACGCCGACCTCGCACGCCTCCGCGCCGCCGACCCGGCCGCGAGCGTCGCACCGGACGCCGCCGCGCTGGAGGCCGCGGTCCGTGACCGCGTCCCCGAGGCGTTCGCCGCCGGGGCGGCGGCCGGTACGTCCGACGGCGCCCCGCTCTCCGGTCCTGACGGTCCGACGGCGACGCTCGTCGACGAGCTCGCCGAGCGACGTGCCCGACGCCTGCGCCGGCGAGCGCCGCTCCAGGTCGCCGCCGCCGTGGCCGGCGTGCTCGTCGTCGGTGCAGGCGGCTACGCGCTCGGCACGGGGGCGGTCGGGGCCTCGTCCGCGGGGGACTCGGCCGTCGAGTCCACGGCGCTCGCGCCCATCCGGCTCGGCGCGGCCGACGCGCCCGCGGAGGACGCCGCGGGCGGTGCGGTCGCGCCGGAGCGCCTGGCCGCCGGGTCGCGGGCGACGGCCGACATGGCCTACCCAGGGTTCTGGGGCGGCCGCACGGTGTTCCACCAGGAGGGTCTCTCGACGCAGGGGGCCAGCGCGGACGCGTGGGCGTACGACGCCGCGGGCGTGTACTCGCAGGAGACGGCGCGCCGCACCGCGGACGCCCTGGGGGTCCCTGGCGAGGTGCGCGAGGAGTACGGGTCGTACGTCGTGGGGTCGACCGACGGGACCGGGCCGAGCGTGTACCTCCAGGCTGACGGGCTCGCGAGCGTGAGCTACAACGACCCGACGAAGGACCCGTGGGCCTGCGTCGTCGTGACGCCGATGCCGGCGGAGAGTGACGAGGGCTCGGGGAGCTCCGGCGCGGATCCGGGAACGTGCGAGGAGTCCGACCACGGTGCGCCCCCGAGCGGTGCGGACGCCGTGGACGCGCTCCGTGACGTGCTCGGGTCGCTCGGCCTGGACGCTGCCGGGTACGAGGTCGTGGCGGAGGAGCAGGCGGCCGACGAGGGCGCGCCGCGGGCGACGACCGTGACCGCGTACGAGGTCGTCGAGGGGCAGCGCACCGGGACGCAGTGGAGCGCCACGTACTCCGGTGCCGGGCTCGCGTCGCTGTACGGGAGCCTCGCTCCGCGCGTCGCGATCGGCGCGTACGACGTGGTGAGCCCGGCCGAGGCGGTGGACCGCCTCGGTGACCCGCGGTTCGGCGGGGGCGGCATGATCGCCCTCGCGCGCGAGGACGCGACCGCGCAGGCCGTGCCCGAGATCGCGCCCGTCGAGCCGGAGGCGCCGACCGTGCCTCCGACGGTCGGCGAGGGCGCCCGGTTCGCGTGGCCGGTCACGGACGTGACGATCAGGGACGCGCGCCTCGGCCTCGCGGTGGAGTACCAGCCCGACGGCGCGGCGGTGCTCCTGCCGGCGTACGAGCTGTCCGACGCCGACGGCAACGTGTGGTCGGTCGTGGCCGTCGCCGACGACCAGCTCGACTTCTCTCCTGCGGGCTGAGCCCGCCTCGCCGGGGACGACCTGGCGGCCGGCATCCGGGCGATGCCGGCCGCCGGGGCGTCTCCGGCGTGCGCTTTTGCATCGTGCAAGCGTCGCGCTCCGCGAAAGTGGCCCCGCTTTTGATTGACCATCGACAAAAGTGTGACTAGGGTCGCAGCAGACCGGGCGCCCACCGGGTCGGAGAGCGATTCACGCCCTCGTCCGGGCGTGCGGTCCGACGATGGCAGGGAGGCCATCGTCGTCGTGCTCGGCGGCGCTCCGGCGCCTGCCGACGGGAACGGGAGCAACGATGCACCACTTCGCTTCTGACGGCTCGTCAGACCGCCCTGCTCCGGACGCGCGCACGGGGCTCTGGCTCGTCGGCGCCCGCGGCTCCGTCGCGACCACCGCGACCCTCGGCCTCGCCGCCGTCGCGGACGGGCGTGCCGCGCCGACGGGGTGCGTCACGGTCTCCGAGCCCTTCGCGTCGGCCCCGCTCCCGGCGTTCGGTGACCTCGTCGTGGGCGGCCACGACATCTCCGACGTCTCGATGGTCAAGCACGCCGAGCAGCTCGTCGAGGCCGGGATGATCGCGCCCCGCCTGCTCACCGCCGCGCACGCCGCGCTGGAGCGCGCCGACGCCGAGGTCCGGCCGGGCTACACCGCCCACCCCGCCGAGGGGGCGCCGCGCGAGTCCCAGCAGGCCGCCGCGGAGCGCCTGGCCGCGGACATCGTCGACTTCCGCGAGCGCCACGGCCTCGCGCGCGTCGTCGTGGTCGACCTCGTGTCGACCGAGCCCCTGCCCGAGCCGGGCCCCGAGCTCGCCGACCGGGAGCTCCTGCGCGCCGCGCTCGCGGACCCGGAGCGCGCCGTGCTCCCGCCGAGCTCCGTGACCGCGTACGCCGCCCTGCTCGCGGGTGCCCCCTTCGCGGAGTTCACGCCGTCGGCGAGCATGCACCTGCCGGTGCTCCTCGAGCTCGCCGCCGAGCGTGGCGTCCCCGTCGCGGGCCAGGACGGCAAGACCGGCCAGACGTGGCTGCGCACGATCCTCGCGCCCGCCTTCGCCGCGCGCGGCCTGCGCGTCCTGTCCTGGGCCGGGGCCAACCTGCTCGGCGGCGGCGACGGCGCGACCCTGGCCGACCCGGAGGCCGTGCAGAGCAAGCTCGCGTCCAAGTCCCGCGGCCTGCAGGACCTCACGGGCAGCCAGGTCACCCCGCTGCACATCGACAACGTGCCGGACCTCGGCGACATCAAGGTCGCGTGGGACCACGTGCACGTCGAGGGCTTCCTCGGGTCCCGACTCACGCTCCAGACCACGTGGTCGGCCTACGACTCGATGCTCGCGGCGCCGCTCGTCCTCGACCTCGCGCGCCTGCTCGCGCTCGCCGACGCCGCCGGGTACGGGGGCCCGGTCCCCGAGCTCGGGTTCTTCTTCAAGGACCCGTGGGGGAGCGACGTGCACGACTTCGCGGCGCAGACCGTGGCGCTCGCGGACTGGGTCCGCGAGGCGGCGGCCCGCGTCGGTGCCGCACCGGCCGACCGGCCGTGACCGGCTCCCTCCACGACCACCTGGACCTCGTCCGCGCCCCCGCGGTCCTCTCGGTGGTCGGTGACACCCTCGCGGGCGCTGCCGCCGCCGGTCACGCGCTCACGGCGCGCCGCGCGCTGCTCCCGCTCGCGTCCGCGTGCCTCTACGCGGGCGGCATGGCGCTCAACGACTACGCCGACCGGGAGCTCGACGCCGTCGAGCGGCCCGAGCGGCCCATCCCGTCCGGGCGCATCTCCGAGGGCCGCGCGCTCCGGGTCGCGGTGGGGCTCACGGGCGCGGGCGTCGGCCTTGCCGCCGCAGGCGGGGGAGCGCGGGCGCTCGCCGTCGCCGTCCCGCTGGCGGCGAGCGTCTGGACCTACGACACGGTCGCCAAGGAGCACGCCGTCGGCCCCGTCGTCATGGCCGCGTGCCGCGGGCTCGACGTCCTGCTCGGCGCGGGCGTCGGGCACCTGCGTGCCGCGCTGCCTGCCGCGGCGGGGATGGCGGTGCACACCGCGGGCGTCACGTTCGTGTCGCGCGGCGAGGTGCACGGCACGACGTCGTCCCTCGCGGCCGGCGTGGCCGCGGCCACCGCGGTGGGCGGGGCCGTCGTCGGCGTCGGGGCGCTGCGCCGCGGACGCCCGGCCGGGGACGGGCCGGGTCGGGCGACGCGCGTCGCCACGGCGGTCGCCGGGGCCGTCGCGGCGGGTGCCTACCTCGTGACAGCGCTGCCTCGTCAGGTGGACGCCGCGATCACGCCGTCGGCGGGCAACGCCTTCGCGGCGACGAAGGCGGGGATCCGCGCGATGCTGCCGCTCCAGGCGGCGTGGGCGGCGCGCGGAGGCAGCCTCGCGTCGGTGGGCGTGCTGGCGGGCGTCGAGCTCGCTGGTCGGCTCCTGCGCCGGGCCGGTCGCGGGCGCGCCGAGATGAGCGAGACGTGACCGCGCACGGGACACGGCAGGCGCTGCCCTTCGCGCTCGGGTACGGCACCAACGGCTTCACGGACCATCCGCTCGACGTCGCGCTCGACGTGCTCGACCACGAGGGCTACGGCGCCGTCGCGCTCACGCTCGGGTTCCCGCACCTCGACCCGTTCGCGGACGGGTGGCGCGCGGAGGTCGACGCGCTGCGCGCGCGCCTCGCCGCGCTGCACGGCGGCGCCGGGATGCGGGTCGTCGTCGAGACGGGCACGCGGTTCCTGCTCGACCCGTACCGCAAGCACCGGCCCACGCTCGTGGACGCCGAGGCCGGTGCCCGGCTGCGCTTCCTCCGGCGGGCGGTCGAGATCGCGGCCGCGCTCGACGCGGAGTGCGTGTCCTTCTTCTCGGGCGTCCTGCCCGACGGCGCGTCCCCGGCCGAGGGCTGGTCGCTCCTGCGCGACCGACTGCCCGGGCTCGTCGAGCACGCCCGCGACCACGGCGTGCGGCTCTCGCTCGAGCCCGAGCCGGGGATGCTCGTCGAGACCGTCGGCGACGCGCTGCGGCTGCGCGACGAGCTCGGCGGAGATGCGGGGGACCTGGCGGACCTCGGCGTGACCGTCGACGTGGGCCACTGCCTCGTCGTCGAGCCCGACGGCGTCGTGGGCGCGCTGCGCGCCGCCGCCCCGTACCTCGCGAACGTCCAGCTCGACGACATGCCGCGCACGCATCACGAGCACCGCCCGTTCGGCGAGGGCGAGATCGACCTGCCGCTCGTGCTCGCGACCCTCGTGGACGTCGGGTACACCGGCGTCGCCGCGGTCGAGCTGCCCCGCCACTCGTACGACGCGCCGGGCCTCGCGCGCCGCAGCATGGCGGCGCTCCGTGACGCGCTGCCGCCGGCCCGGGACCGACGCTCCGCCGTGCCCGTGCCCGACCAGGAACCACCCGTCTCCGACCACCCCCAGGAGGTGCCATGACCGAGCCAGCCCCCGCCGCCCCCGCGGCCCAGGACGGCGCGACCACCGAGGGCGAGCGCTGGCTCGCCGAGGCGCGCGCCGCCGTCGAGCAGGACCCCGCGGCCGTGTCGCGCGCGTTCGCGCTCGCCGGTCGCAAGGTCGGCCGCACCCCGGTCCGTCCCGAGACCGACCCCGCCGGCGTCGTCCACGGGACGGTCGACGACGGCGCGCGCGCGGCGCTCGTGGTCGCCCTCGCCGAGGCGGTAGCGCGCCGCGGGTCGGACGCCGACGCCGCGCTCGCCGCTCGCCTCGCCGACCTGTACCAGCACGGCGACACAGCCGAGCGCCGCGGCGTCCTGCGCGGGCTCGACGCGCTCACCGAGCGCGGGACGCTCGCGGGCGACTCCGCCGCCTCGGTCGTCGCCGTCGGGCGTGACCTCGCCGCCGACGCCCTGCGCACCAACGACCAGAGCCTCGTCGCCGCGGCCGTCGGGCCGTTCGCGGCCGCGCACCTCGACCCGCACGCGTGGCGCCACGCCGTGCTCAAGCTCGTGTTCATGGGCGTGAGCCTCGACGCCGTCGCCGGCCTCGACGACCGCGCGGACGACGAGCTCGCGCGCATGGCGCGCGACTTCGCCGCCGAGCGCCGCGCCGCGGGCCGCGTCGTGCCCGACGACGTCGCCCGCCTCGCCCCTGACGTCACCACCGGGAGGACCGCCTGATGCGCATCTTCGACCCCCACATCCACATGACCAGCCGCACGACGGACGACTACGAGGCCCTGTACGCCGCGGGCGTGCGCGCGCTCGTGGAGCCGGCGTTCTGGCTCGGCCAGCCGCGCACGAACGTGGGGTCGTTCCTCGACTACTTCGACGCGCTCCTGGGCTGGGAGCGGTTCCGCGCCGCGCAGTTCGGCATCCGCCATCACGCGACGATCGCCCTCAACCCCAAGGAGGCGAACGACGCGCGCTGCCGAGAGGTGCTCGACGAGATCCCGCGCTACCTGCTCAAGGACGGCGTCGTGGCCGTCGGCGAGGTCGGGTACGACTCGATGACGCCCGAGGAGGACGAGGTGTTCTCCCGCCAGCTCCAGATGGCGCGCGACGTCGAGCTTCCGGTCCTCGTGCACACCCCGCACCGCGACAAGCTCGCGGGCACGCGCCGCACGCTCGACGTCGTGCGCGAGTCCGGCGTGCCGTCGGAGCACGTGCTCGTCGACCACCTCAACGAGACCAACGTGGCGCTCGTGCTCGACGCCGGCGCGTGGGCCGGGTTCTCGATCTACCCGGACACGAAGATGGACGAGGACCGCATGGTCGCGATCCTCCAGGAGCACGGCACCGACCGGATGATCGTCAACTCCGCGGCGGACTGGGGGCGGTCCGACCCGCTCAAGACGCTCAAGACCGGTCGCGCGATGCTCGCTGCCGGGTTCTCCGAGGACGACGTCGACAAGGTGCTGTGGCGCAACCCCGTCGAGTTCTACGGGCAGTCGGGCAACCTCGTGCTCGACCCTGTGCCGGGCTTCGTCGAGGGCGACCTCCCGACGCCCGGCGTCGAGTTCGAGGGCTCGTCCGTGCTGCGCGGCGTGCGGGCGTAGGGCGGCACCACCGTGCTGTTGTCGTACTGCACCAACGTCCACCCCGCCGAGGACCTCGACGGGGTCGTCGAGCAGCTCGTGACCTACGCGGGCCCGGTCCGCGTGGCCGCAGGGCTCGACGTCCTCGGGGTCGGGCTCTGGATGCCCGCGACGCTCGCACACCGGCTCGCCGCGTCGCCGGCCGACCGGGCGTGGCTGCGCGCCGTCCTCGACGAGCAGGGACTCCAGGTCCACACGCTCAACGCGTTCCCGTACGGCGGTTTCCACGCGGACGTCGTCAAGCTCGACGTGTACACGCCCACGTGGGCGCAGCCCGAGCGGCTCGCGTACACGCTCGAGTGTGCCGAGGTGCTCGCGGACCTCCTGCCCGACGGCGTGGCGGGGTCGATCTCGACCCTCCCGCTCGCCTGGCGCGAACCGTGGTCCGCGGCCGACGACGACGCGGCGACCCGCGCGTTCGTCGCCCTCGGCGCGGGGTTGCGCGACCTGCACGAGCGGACGGGGAAGGTCGTGCGCGTCGCGGTCGAGCCCGAGCCGGGCTGCGTGCTGGACACGGTGGACGACGTCGTGGCCTGGCTCGCGGCGCGCACGGGTGGTGACGGTGCCGAGGCGGCAGCCGGGGAGGAGCGGATCGACCCCGAGCACGTCGGGGTGTGCCTCGACACGTGCCACCTCGCGGTGTCCTTCGCGGACCGCCGCGCGGGGACGGCGGCCACGGTGCGTCGCATCACCGACGCCGGGCTGCGCGTGGTCAAGGTGCAGGCGTCGGCGGCGCTCCACGTGGACGAGCCGTCCGACCCGGCCGCGCGCGCGGCCGTCGGCGCGTTCGCCGAGAAGCGCTACATCCACCAGGTGCGCGAGCTCACGGCGTCGGGCGACGTCCTCGCCGCCGACGACCTGCCCGACGCCCTCGGCGACGGGCCTGCGCCCGGGCCGGGGGACGCCGTCGGGCACGCGCTGCCGGGCGAGGGGCCGTGGCGCGTGCACTTCCACGTGCCGCTGCACCACGAGCCCGCGGCGCCGCTCGCGGCGACGACCGACGTCCTGCGCGACGCCGTCGACGCCGTCCGGGCGGCCCCGCACGGCGACGAGGCGCACCTCGACGTCGAGACGTACACGTGGTCGGTGCTCCCGGAGGGCGCGGCGACCGACTCGCTCGTCGCGGGCATCGCGGCCGAGCTCCGCTGGGCCACCACCCACCTGACCCCCACCCCCGCCGAACACGACATGAGGGACGCGAACGAGCCTTTGACGGCGCCCATGTCGGGTTCGCCGACGGGCCATGTCGTGCTCGGCGAGAAGGACACCACCACCAGGAGGACCGCATGAAGCCCGTGCTGCTGCTCGACGTCGTCGGGCTCACCTCGACCGCGCTCGCGCACATGCCGCGACTGCGCCAGCTCGCCGCGAGCGGCTGGCAGTCCGAGCTCGCGACGGTGCTGCCCGCGGTGACGTGCAGCGTCCAGGCCACGATGACGACGGGGCTCAGCCCGTCGCAGCACGGGATCGTCGGGAACGGCTGGTACTTCCGCGAGCTCGGCGACGTGTACCTGTGGCGGCAGCACGCCCGGCTCGTCGAGGGCGAGAAGCTGTGGGAGGCCGCGCGCCGGGCGCGCCGCGAGTACTCGTCGGCGAACGTCTGCTGGTGGTACGCGATGGGCATGACGACGGACGTCACCGTCACGCCGCGCCCGATCTACCACGCCGACGGTCGCAAGTCCCCCGACGCGTACGTGCGCCCCCCGGCGCTGCACGACGACCTCGTGGGCCGGTTCGGCGAGTTCCCGCTGTTCACGTACTGGGGCCCGACGGCGGACATCTCGTCGTCCCGGTGGATCGTCGACGCGACGCGGCACGTGCTGCGCACGCACGCCCCGGACCTCACGATGGCGTACGTCCCGCACCTCGACTACGACCTCCAGCGGTTCGGACCGACGTCGCCGCAGGCCGACGCCGCCGCGGCCGAGCTCGACGCGACCCTCGCGCCGCTGCTCGACGACGCCGCGAACCAGGGCGTGACCGTCCTCGTGGTCTCCGAGTACGGGATCGCGGACGCCGACCGGCCCGTGCACCTCAACCGGATCCTGCGTCGCGAGGGCCTGCTCGAGGTCTACGTGCAGGACGGCAAGGAGCAGCTCGACCCGTGGACGTCGCGCGCGTTCGCGGTGGCGGACCACCAGGTCGCGCACGTCTACCTGGGCGACCAGCACGACCCCGGGCTCCAGCGGCGCGTCGCCGACCTGCTGCGTGGGATCCCCGGGGTCGACGAGGTGCTCGACCGCGAGGCGCAGGCCCGGTACGGGCTCGACCACGAGCGCTCCGGCGACCTCGTCGTCGTCGCGGAGCCGGGGGCCTGGTTCACGTACTACTTCTGGCTCGACGACGCGCGGGCGCCGGAGTACGCGCGCGGCGTCGACATCCACCGCAAGCCCGGCTACGACCCCGCCGAGCTGTTCTTCGACCCGGCCGACAAGCTGGCGAAGGCGAAGGCGGGCCTCAACCTCGTGAAGAAGAAGGTCGGCCTGCGGTACGCCATGAGCACCGTCCCGCTCGACGCGTCGTACGTGAAGGGCTCGCACGGCCGGCTGCCCGGCTCCTCGGCGGACACCCCGCTCGTGCTGTGCTCCGACGCCGAGGTGCCGGCGTCGGTCGCGGGGATCGTCGAGAGCGACTCGGGCCAGGTCCCGGCCGCGGCGATCAAGGGCCTGGTGCTCGAGCTGCAGGGCCTGGGCGCGCGCGTCTGACCGGGGCTGCCCGGCGCCGAGCCCGCTACCGGGGAGAGGCGCTCGTCGAGCCAGCTCGCGACGCGCAGGCCGACCACAGCGACCTCAGCGACCCGTCGGAACCGTTCGCCACGACGATCGGCGGCCGGTGCGCGTACCTAGCTGTCGCCGCGGGAGGGCGGGTTGACCAGGATGCTCTCCGTCGATTCGCTCTCACCCGGCGTGCGCTGGTCCCACGAGGGCTTGCGCAGGGCGTAGAAGAGCAGCGGAGGCCCACCGAGGACCACGACGACGGCCGCCACCACGAACGGGTAGGCACCGGGCGGGACTCCGGTGAAACCCTCGGGCGGGACGAAGGCGAGGACGAACGCTACGGCGCACGCGACGAAGCCGACGCCCGCGACCGCCTTCATCGCGGGGGTGCGGTAGGACCGCACCACGTCCGGCTTGGAGCGGCGGAGCCGGATGGCCGCGGCGAACATCATCATGTACATGATCAGGTAGAGAGCGGCCGCCATGTCGATGAGCGCGATGAACGCCGTGTTGATGTTCGGGATGACGATGAAGAGCAGCGCCAGGACGGACACGACGACACCCTGGGCCCCGAGGATGCCCACCTGCACACCCGCCTTGTTGCGCTTCTGGAGCGAGGGGGGCAGCAGGCCGGTCCTGGCCGCGGCCAGCAGGCCTCGCGAGGGACCGGCGATCCAGGTGACGACGGACGCGAACGCTCCGAGCGCGATGAGCGCCGAGATCGCGGTGACGGCCCACGGCATGTCCCACTTGTCGAAGAAGACCTCGAACGCGAGGTTGATGCCGTTCGTCAGGCCCAGCTCCTTCTTGGGGACCGCGACCGCCATGGCGATCGTGGGCAGGATGAAGACGAGCAGGATGAGGAACGTGGCGATCGCGATCGACCTGGGGAACCCCCTGCCGGGGTTCTTGAGGTCGTTCGCGTGGACGGCGTTGACCTCCATCCCTGCGTACGCGAGGACGTTGGAGACCACCAGGACGATCGACGCGATCCCGGTCCACGGCGGGACGACGGCGGACGCCTCCAAGGACGTCTCGGACTTCTCGCCCGTGGCGAGCCAGATCGCGCCGAGCACGATCAGCAGGACGGCAGGGAGCAGCGTTCCCAGGATGCCGCTCCACGACCCCACCTTGGCGAACAGGTTGCCACCCTTGAGCGTGATGAGCGTGGATCCCCAGTACAGGACGAGGATCACGACCGCGGTGTACAGGCCGTTGTCCGCCAGACCCTGGTTCCCGACCACGAACGACAGGCTGGCCGCGATGAAGGCGATCTGCGTCGGGTACCAGACCACGTTCTGGATCCACTGCAGCCAGATGGCCGTGAAGCCCATCCGGTTGCCGAAGGCCTCCCGGACCCAGGTGTACACGCCGCCCTTCCACCCGGTGGCCAGCTCCGCGGCGACGAGGGCCGTCGGCACGAGGAACACGATCGCGGGGATGACGAACAGGGTGATGGACCCGAGTCCGTAGGCCCCCATGGCGGGGAGCGAGCGCAGCGAGGCCACGGTGACGACCGTGAGCATCGCGAGCTGGAAGACCGAGAGGAAGGTCGTCGCGGTCGCGGCGGGAGCGCCGATGGCCGGCCCGGTGTGCTGCGGGTCCTGACCGTACGGGTGCGGGGCGACGTGCTCAGGCCCGGGTGCGTGGGTTCCGTCCGCCCGGACGAAGGGACCCCGGAGGGCCGCCTTCGACCGGGCGCGGTCGCCCGGCTGGCTCGTGGTCATGTCTGCCCCCTCAGTGGTGGAACCCTGGGTGCTGGCCCTCGACGGGCATGGGACCCGACAGGGCCTCGAGGTAGTCGACCTCGGTGCGCAGGTCGTCGATCAGCGCGTGCGCGAGGTCCATGCTCAGGCCGTTGCGGACGACGATGCGCTGGACGGTGAGCGTCTCGAGGTCCGCAGGCATGGGATAGGCCGGGACCAACCATCCCTTGAGCCGCAGACGGTCCGACAGGTGGTACAGGTTCCAGTTCTCACCGTGCCCCTCGGCGACGCTCCAGGCGAAGACGGGGATGTCGCTCCCGTCGTTCCACAGGTCGAACTGCGGCATCTTCGCGATCTCGCCGGAGAGGTACTTCGCGACGTCCTGCGATGCCTGCTGGACCTTCCGGTAGCCCTCGAACCCGAGGCGCAGGAACAGGTAGTACTGGAGCAGAACCTGTGCGCCCGGGCGCGAGAAGTTGAGGGCGAACGTCGGCATGTCACCGCCGAGGTAGCTGACGCGGAAGACCAGGTCCTCGGGGAGCGACGCCACGTCGCGCCAGACGACCCAGCCGAGCCCCGGGTAGACGAGCCCGTACTTGTGCCCCGAGGTGTTGATCGACGCGACGCGCGGGACCCGGAAGTCCCACTCGAGGTCGGGCTGGAGGAACGGCGCGATCATCGCGCCCGACGCGCCGTCCACGTGGACGGGGACGTCCAGGCCCGTCGACTCCTGGATCCGGTCGAGGGCCGCGGCGATCTCGGTGACGGGCTCGTACATCCCGGTGTACGTGACCCCGAGGATCGCGACGACCCCGATCGTGTTCTCGTCCACGTACTTCTCGAGCTCGAACCCGTCGAGCACCTTGTGCTCGTACGAGATGGGGACGTATCGCGCCTCGACGTCCCAGTAGTTGCAGAACTTCTCCCAGCACACCTGCACGGCGCTCGACAGGACCAGGTTCGGCTTCTCGGTCGACTTCCCGGCGGCCCGGCGCGCGTGCTGCCAGCGCCGCTTGAGCGCCAGCCCGCCGAGCATCGCGGCCTCCGACGACCCGATGGTCGACGTCCCGATCGTGCCCTCCGGGTCCGGGGCGTGCCACAGCCCTGCCAGCATCTTCCAGCAGCGTGTCTCGATCGCCGCGGTGGCCGGGTACTCGTCCTTGTCGATCATGTTCTTGTCGGCGGTCTGCTCGTACAGCCGCTGGGCCGACGGGTCCATCCACGTCCCCACGAACGTCGCGAGGTTGAGGCGTGCGTTGCCGTCGAGCATGGCCTCGTCGTGGACGATCTGGTAGGCCGTCTCGGGCAGGGACTCGTCCTGCGGCAGGACGTTGCGGGGCAGCTCGGTGGCCTCCCCGGGTCGGGCGAAGAGCGGGTTGAGGGCGACGACGTCGCGGTCCTCGGACTGTGCACCACGGGTTGATCCAGACATGGTCTTCCCTTCGTCGAAGGTCGTCGGCGCGGCGCGGCGATGCGCCTGGGCTCGTGCGGTGGAGCGTCTCGAGCACGAGACGGACGGAAGGTCCGTGGGGTCTCCCACCAGGTGTGCACCTGCGCTCGTACCGGCAGGAGCCGCAGGTCCGGCCCGGCGAGCGGGTCAGCGCCGCTGCGATGTCGGGGGAGCAGGCACGCTGCTCGGCCTCGTGCTAGGCGAGGACGAGCTTCGAGCCGTCGGCGGCGTGGTCGGCCATCGCGACGCTCCGGACGGCCGGGTCCTCATAGGTGTTCCAGTAGTAGGTCGCCGTCCTGGAGGAGAAGAGCCCCGTGTAGACCGTGATCTCGAACTCGCCCGACCCCATCGCGGCGCAGCCGTCCACCATCGCGACCTGCTGCAACGTGTGGAACGCCCGGCTGACGTTCTCCGCCTCGGTCCCACGGGTCGGGTAGTGGGAGTTGACGTACGCCGCGCGGACGAATCGCGACGGGGAGTAGTAGTCGCCCGGGATCCCCCGCATGTGCGAGCCGGAGCCGAACGGGGCGAGGTGCGCCCGGCCGACGACGGTGTCCTCGGGGAAGTCGGGCGAGGCGTTGAGGTAGTTGCGCAGGTTCTCATGGTGCCAGGTGAACCCGGGCTGGTTGGTGAGGACGTCCACGTCGTCGTCGAAGACGTGCATCCCGTCGGCCGTGTGCTCCACGACGATCGCGCGCCGGGAGTCGCCGATGATCCAGTGGAGCATCGAGCTCGGGTACGCGTCGTTGATCGGCCGGTCGACGATCACCACGTCGCGGAGCGCCGCCTCCACCTCGTCCACGGTCGTGAACTGCGCGCACACCCACAGGGGGAACTCGTACGCGGCGACGTTCACCGCACCCTCGACCGGGCCTGGCGCGTAGTGCGCATATCCGGGGAAGTTGAGTCCGGCCACGGCCAGGCCCGCGTCGTTGCCGCAGTCGAAGTAGAGCGGGGTGTCCTCCTGCACGATGCCCATCCCGATGGTCGCGTGCTCGATGCCGCGGACGGCACCGAACGGCGAGCTCGGGGAGTAGCCGGTGGGCGTCACGACGACCTGCTGCCCGAACCCGCTCGTCCAGTCGAGGTTTCGTGCGAGGTAGACGCCACCGTGCTCGTCCGAGAACCTGATTCCAGTGCACATGTGGATCGCCCCCGCCATTGCCGACCCAGCTCGCGGCGGGGGCACCCGTCGGTCACTGTGTCGTGCCGTGATCCCATGGTTGCGCCGGACGACCGGGCTTGCCACTCCAGAGCGACGTCGCGTCGGCTCCGCTGCTCCGTCCGGACGGGGTCAGTCGTCGTCCGGGAGGGCGACGAGGAGGTCGAGGTGCAGGCCGAGGACGGTGCCGTCGGCCGCGACGGTGCGCACGAGCGGGTAGAAGCCGTCGCCCCACCCCGAGTGGGAGAGCACGACGTTCTCGCCCTCCTGGGCGCCCGGGAGCAGGATGTTCGCCGACCCCTCGCGCAGGTGGTCGGGCGAGTCCGTCAGCGCGAACCAGCTCGTGTCCGTGCCGTCGTCGAACACCTCGTCGTACCAGTCGCCGTCCGGCATGAGGCGCGCGACGGCGTCCGCGTCCGCGAACGCGACCGTCCCGGCGTCCACGGGCACGCCGTAGGCCGCACCGGCCTCGGGAGGCCCGTCGGCGCCCTCGGGGACGACCGGCTCGACGGCCGCCACCTCGCCCTCGGCGAGCACGACGCTCAGGTACGCCTCACGCAGGTGGGAGCCGTCCTGCTCGTCGGAGACGTCGGCGACGGTGACGCGCACGGGGTACCGGCCCGGCTCGACCTGCACGACGAGACCCTCGCCGAGCAGCGTGAACGGGTCGGACGCCTCGAGCCGGCCGCTGGGCAGGACGATCTCGCCCAGGTCGTGCACGGCGAGGCGCAGGCCGGGGCCTCCGGCGGGCCCCGTCCCCGCGGCGGAGCCGGGGCGCAGGGCGAAGAACGTGTCAGGGGTGGGGAAGTCGCTCACGCCGCGAGCGTAGCCGCCGGAGCCGACGTGCCGCCCGAGAAGGCGCCCCTGCGCGCGCGGCGCGGGGGCGGGCATCATGTCAGGGTGTCCCTGACCACCGACGACGACCCTCGCCACCTGGACCGCGACTGGATCTGGCGCATGCTCTCGACCGAGGTCTACTGGCACCGCTGGCGGGAACGCGCCGACGTGGAGCGGCAGATCGACGGCGCGTGGCGGGTCGTCGGCGTCTACGACGGGGCGACCGGTCGCCAGGTGGGGTTCGCCCGGGCAGTGTCCGACGGTGTGAACGACGCCTACCTGGCAGACGTGGTCGTCGACCCGGCGGACCGCGGTCGTGGTGTCGGCACGCTCCTCGTGCGGACGATGATCGACGAGGGCCCCGGGTCGCGGTTCCGCTGGACGTTGTTCACCGACGACGCCCACGGGCTCTACGCGAAGTTCGGGTTCGAGACCCCTGACCGCACGGCGATGGTGCGGCCCGGCACGCGTCGTCTCGCACCCTGACGCGGCGAGGGCCGCCACCCGGTCTCGGATGGCGGCCCTCGCCGTCGTGCGTACGGCCGACTGCTGACGGCCGCTGGCGGCCGATGACGACTACGAGCAGCTCAGCGCCTCGTAGTCGGCGTCGTAGGTCGTCGTGACCTCCTCGCCGTCGACCTCGGCGGTGAGGGTCGCGGTCACGGACCCGGCGTCGAACGACGCGGAGCGCGACGAGAAGGACTGGTAGGCGTTCTTGCCGTCCTTGACGTTCGGGAACGTCTTCTCGCCGTACGGCGTGGTGACCACGACGTCGGCCGTGGCGCCCGACTCGTTGAGCACGCGGACCGCGACGTGCGCCTTGCCGCCGAGGCAGCGCGCCTCGGCGGTGACCGTCGCGTCGACGACGGCGGACGTCGTGACGTCCACGGTCTGCCAGCGCTTGGTCGGCGTCGCGTTGTGCAGGTGCAGCAGCAGGAGCTTGCCCCTGCCCGCCTCGGCCGCGGCCTCCGAGCGGTGCACCGGGATCGACGTGTCGTCGGCCCCGACGTACAGGAGCTGGTCGCCGCCGTCGAACCAGTAGGCCGGGTCGTACGGGTCACCCGTGAACGTCTCGGTCGCGTCGACGAGCTGGTCGGCGGCCTGGGAGTACGGCGAGTACGTGAGGACCTGGAAGGTCGGCACGTCGCCCTCCTCGATGCCGAGCGAGCCGATGCCCACCGGGATCACGACGACGTTGTTGTCGAACACCGAGGTGTCGACGTTCCCCCACACGGAGTTGATCGGCTGGAGGTCGACGTTGTCGCCGGCCTCGTACGCCGTCCCGTCCGGAGCGGTCCAGTCCTTGAGGGTGAACGTCGCCGCGAGGGTCAGGTCGGTCTCGCTGTTGTACTTGATCGCCGCGACCTCGAAGTCCGCGGTGCCGTCGGAGTCGACGTCCACCTCGACCGCCGGGATCGACACCGAGCCGAGGCTCGCCCACTGCCCGTCGACCGCGACGCCGATGCCGATGACGCCGTCGGCGGGGTCGCCGCCGTCCGCCGCGACCTGCGGCGCCGTCGACGTGAAGCCGACCGCGCGCACGTCGGCCGCCGCGATGGCCGACGCCGAGGCCCCGACCGCCGCGTCCGCCTCGAGGCGCGGGCTCGTCGTCTTGAGCTCGAACGGCGCGACGAGCGAGTACCAGCCGCCCGAGGCCACGCCGCGGCCGTCGAGGTCGAGGTCGGCGGTGGTCGCCGAGCCCGGGAACGCCACGGCCTTGCCGGACAGGTCGCTCACGAGCTTCGGCGACGCCTGGACCGGGACGCGCAGCGCGGCGCCGCCGTCCGTCGGGGTGAGGACGACGCGGCCGCTGACCGACGACACGTAGTCGCGCGGCACGCCGAGGCCGGAGTCGTCCGACGACGTCGGGTCGAGCTCCTTGGCGAGCGTCGCCGGGTCCGCGGTGAGCGTCACGGTGACGACCGTGCGCTGACCCGCGGGGACGGTGACCGACGCCGGGGCGACGGACACGGTCGCGCCGCCCGCCGTGCTCGACTGCGCGAAGCTCGTCGCGTACGTCTTCGGGGCGTCGCCCGTGTTCTGCACGGTCACGGTCTTGCGCACGGTCACGGTGTCCTTGCCGACCGGCACGACGCCGAACGCCACGGACACCTGGTCGGAGTCCTGCGACGCGTAGGCGAGCGTCGTGTTCCCGACCGCGTCGACGGCGTCGACGCGCCCGGAGCCCACGCGCTCGGGGCCGTAGGCGGTGCCCGTGCCCGACGGCCCGGTGAAGACGTCGTGCGTCGCGGTGTTCATGACCGACGCCTTGACCTCGGCCGGCGCCCAGCCCGGGTGGGCCTCCTTGACGAGCGCCGCGATGCCCGCGACGTGCGGGGTGGCCATGGAGGTGCCGGACTTGATGCTCGCGCCGTCCAGGTGACCCGACGCGACGGAGGCGATCCCCGTGCCGGGGGCCGCGACGTCGGGCTTGGCGATGCCGAGCGAGCCGTGCACGCCGCGCGACGACCCGCTGTTGAGCGTGTCGCCGATCTCCGGGATCGAGACGAACGACGACAGCGCGAGCGACGGGCCGATGGTCATCGTGACCTCGCCGGCCTCGATCGCCGGGCGCAGCGCGTCGTGGCTCGGGCCGGTGAGCTGGGCGCCGGGGATGCCCGCGTTGCCCGCGATGCCCGCGACGAACGACGGGAGCTCGGAGGAGAGCAGCACGCCGACGGCGCCCGCGGCCTGCGCGTTGTTGAACCGCGCGGCGCTGCCGCACGCACGCGTCGCGTCGTTGTCGTCCCAGTAGAGGAACGCGATCTTGCCGTCGACGGCCGCGGCCTGCTCGGGCGTGAACGCCTGGCAGCCCGAGAAGTCGTCCGCGACGAACGCGACCGGTGCGGTCACGTCCGCGCCGCCCGCGTAGCTCTGGGAGTTCTGCGCCGGGTACGGGCCCGCGAGCGACGCCGGCGCCTCGACGCGCACCGCGTCGAACGTCTGGGTGTCGCCGACGGAGTTCGCGACCGTGAGGGCGGTGCGTGCGTTGCCGGGCGAGCCGCCGACGTCGGTCACGTCGCCCGCGTTGCCCGAGGCGATGACGGACAGCGTGCCGAGGCGCGAGAGCTGGTCGATGAAGAGGTTCTCCGGGTCGTCCGCGGGGGAGCCGTCGGAGCCGAGGGAGAGGTTGACGATGTCGAGGCGGTCGGACAGGTCGCCGTCGCCGTCGGGGTCGGCCGCCCACTCGAGCGCGTCGACGACGACGCCCGTCGAGCCGCCGAGGTCGCCGAACACCTTGAGCGCGTACAGGCCGGCCTCGGGCGCGGAGCCCGGGCCGACCTGCCAGTCGGAGATGTCGGTGAGGGTGGAGTAGTCGCCGTCGAACGTCTCGCCGTCCGCCGTGACGCCGTACGCCGCCGTCGTGCCGGCCACGTGCGAGCCGTGGCCCGAGCCGACCGAGTCGAGCGAGTCGATGGGGTTCTCGTCGGGCGTCGGCACGAGCGTCGTGCCGGGGACGGTCCCGCTCGCGTCGTAGTCGTACCCGGCGAAGTCATGGCCGCCGAGGAACTTCAGCTCGTCGTACGTGCCCTCGGGGACCGGGCCGGTGCCGCGGTCGCCGTAGGCCTCGTCGAACGCCTCCTGGGTGCCGGGGCCGCCGAACGCCTTGTGCGTGTAGTCGATGCCCGTGTCGATGATGCCGATGCGCACGCCCTCGCCGGTGAGGCCGGTGCTCTGCCACGTCTCGAGCGCTCGCGTGAACACGTCCGTGCCCTTGTTCGCGGGCTTCTTGGGGATGATCCGGTACACCGTGACGACCGAGGCGTCGCGCGCGAGGTCGCGCACCCGGGCCGCGTCGCCCGTGACGACGACGCCCGCGACGAGCGTGCTCGTCACCGACACCTGCTGCGGGTCGCGCGCGCCGGCGCTGCGGGCGGTCGCCTGCTGCGGGACGACGTCGTCCGCGAGCTGCGCGACCTCCTGCGCGTTGGCCTCGACCTCGTCGGGGCTCGCGCCCTGCGCGGTCAGGTCGACCGCCGACGGCGCGTCCAGCTCGACGAACGCCGTGACGGTGCCGGTCGCCTTCGCGAGGGACGGGGCGACCTTGTCCGTAGGGGCGAGGGAGGCGCCCGACTGCACGCCGAGGGAGTCCCCGGGGTCGGGCGGCGGGTCCGCGACGGCAGGTGCGGCGGCCGCGGCGACGACGGCGAGGCTCGCGGCGGCAGCGGTCAGCGACACGGGCAGAGAACGGTGCTTCATCGACACTCATCTCCCCGGCAGGGCCGGTTCGGCGAAGGGTTCGTGGATGGGTCCTTCCCAGCGGTCTCGCCCGGGTGGGACGGAGGCCACCCGAGCACGGTAACGAACGAGTGCCCGACCTGCCCAGCGGCGGGTGCGGAGGTCGGCGACACGCCGGAGACAACGGGCACCGCACGCTCTACGATGCGGGCGGGGTCACAGGACGTGGCCGTCCTGTGGGAGTCCCCTTCCCGCGGCAGGTCCACGGGGTGCGAACCCGGGGGCGTGGCCCACGCAGAAGGAGAAACCATGACCAGATCCTCGCTCCGCGTCCTGTCCGCCACGCTCGTCGCCGGACTTGTCCTCAGCGCCGCCGCCGCGGCGCCGGCCCTCGCGTCGGAGCCGGACCTGCG
Organism: Cellulosimicrobium sp. GQ32; assembly: GCF_059758455.1. NCBI lineage: Bacteria > Bacillati > Actinomycetota > Actinomycetes > Micrococcales > Promicromonosporaceae > Cellulosimicrobium > Cellulosimicrobium sp. GQ32. The sequence continues at coordinate 269,026 of NZ_JCAXEP010000006.1, forward strand.
GGTCGTGACCTGGGACCGTGGCGCCGCCCCCGCCGACGACGCGCAGGTCTCGACCGGCGAGAGCTGCGCGGTCGAGGCGCAGCCGCTCCTTCCGGGCCAGGACCCCGACACGCTCCCGCCCGCGCCCGAGGTGTGCTTCGGCTCGCTCGAGGAGGCGCTCGAGTTCGTCTCGGGCGGCGACGTCGCCTCGTCGCGGCTCGCCGACGCGACGCCGGCGGAGGTCGAGGGTCTGGTCTCGGAGCTCAACGCGTCGGCGTCGCCGGCCCCGGCCGGGCAGCGCCTCGCCGGGACGGAGCGCGCCACCACCGCCGCTGCCGCCAGCTCGCTCGTCCTGGGCGTGCTGTGGCGTGACGCGAACTACAAGGGCGCGTCCAAGGTGCTCTACGGCTCGGGCACCAACGGGTGCTACACCGGCTCGACCTACGGCTTCCCGAACCTCGCGAACCTGCTCATGAACAACGTCGTCACCTCCGCGACGACCTACGCGGGCTGCTGGGTGACCCTCTACGACGCCTACAACTACGCGGGCGCCAAGAAGAACTGCACGCCGCACTGCGCGACGCTGGGCACGTTCGACAACAAGGCGTCCTCGGTCGTCTACCGCCCGGTGGGCCAGCTCGGCTGAGCCGTCACGCGGCACCGCCGGGCACGTCGCTGGACCAGCGGCGCGCGCGACCGGCGCCGAGCCGGGCCGGGCTCACCTCGCGCACGGTGACGCGGCGCCCCAGCAGGTGCCCGACGGCGTCGCCCGCGGCCCGTGCGGCCCGCGCCCCGGCGTCGCCCGGGACGTCGGGGACGACGTCGAGCGCGACGCTCCCGTCGGCGGACTGGTGGAGCTGCCACGCGGCCATGCCGTGCGCCTGGAGGTGCTGGGCGGCGTCGACCGACGGCACCCAGGCGCCGTCGGGCCGCAGGTAGCGCACGGGGGACCGGCCCTCGAGGTCGTGCAGCTCGACCAGCTCCCCGCGCCGCACGATCCGCGCGCGGTCCCCGGTGCGGTAGCGCAGGAGCGGCAGGTACGGGTTCTCGTCGACCGTGACGACGACCTCGCCGAGGTCGCCGTCGGGGACCGGCGCCCCGTCGTCGTCGAGGACCTCGACCCAGACGCGCCGGCCCGCGACGACGACGAACGGCCCCGCGTCGGTGCGGGCCGCGACCGCGCCGGTCTCGCGCAGCCCGTAGAGGTCCACGACGGGCACGTCCCACGTCGCGCGCAGGCGTGCGCGGGCGACGTCGGACAGGTGCGCGGCCCCGCTGACGAGCGCGACCGGGTGCAGCGCGAGGCCCTGCTCCTCCGCGAGCCGGGCGAGCGCGAGGAGCGGCAGCGGCGAGCTCGACACCACCTGCGGGTCCTGCGCCGCGAGGAACGCCGTGCGGTCGCCGGGGTGACTCCAGGCGCCGGGGTCGAGGTTCACGCGCGCCATGCTCGGGGCGGCGACACCCGGTCCGCGGCGGAACCCGGTCATCGCCGACGCGTACGTGAACGCCTCGCGCTGGTCCACGAGGTTCATCAGGCCCAGGCGGCCGGGCGCGGGCTCCCAGGCCGCGCCCGTGCGCGCGACGAGGTGCTGCAGGAGCACGAGGTCCGCCGCGACGGCCACCGGGTGCAGAGGGACGCGGACCGCCGCGCCGGTGCTGCCGGAGCTCGTGCCCTCGAGCACGCGGCCGAGCGGCACGTCCACCGGGACGAACGACGACACGTCGTGCCGCAGGTCGTCGCGCGTGACGGGGCGGACCGCGGTGAGGGGCGACCCGGCACGGCTCTCGCCGCGGTCGCGCGCCCGGCGGTACCGCGGCACGACGGCGTGCGCGCGGTCGACGAGCGTGCGCACCCAGGCGGGCGGTGCGAGGGGCGACCCGTCCGCGGCGGCGGGCGGCACGCCCCGGTCCTCGGCGCGGGTGTCGGCACGGGCGTCGGGGCGGCCGGCGGCGAGGCGGGCCGCGACCTCGTCGAGCACGGGCAGGTCGTCGGGGCGCAGCCGGTCGCCGGTGACGTGGACCCAGGCGGGCGCGGCGGGGTGGTCCCGCACGGCGTCGAGCGCGGCCCGGCCGGCGTCGTCGAGCGTGGGCCAGCGCTCCGCGTCGGTGAGCGCGACCGCCGAGCCGGGGGCGTACTCGTCGAGCGTGAGGTCGGGGGCGTCGTCGGGTGTCGTCGTCATGGAGTCCTCGTCAGGAGCTTCGTCAGTAGTTCGCGTACTGCGCGGCGGCCTCCTTGGCGCGCTTCTCCGCGAGCTCGCGCGCGAGCTGCTCGGCCCGCCGCGCCTCCTGGGCCATCTCGCGCGCGATCCGGCGCTGCTCCGCCGTGCTCACGGCGGCCCACCGGTCCTGGGCCACCTCGGGGCTCTCGCCCGCGGGCCGCAGCCCGAGCTCGCGCAGCACGGCGCGCGCCAGCTCCTCGCGCGCCGTGGGCGCGTGCAGCCAGTCGTCCGGCGTCCGCAGCAGCGCCAGGGCGGGCACGGTCTGCTCGACGACCCGGACGAGCGCGCCCGGAGTCGCGGCGGCCCGGAACGCGGGCGCGGCGAGCAGGTGCTCGTCGCGCAGGAGCCAGCAGACCGTCCCGGCGAGCGCCGCGTACGGGGCGTGGGTGCACAGCGCCTCCACGGCGGCGCGCTGCGAGCCGCGCAGCACGCCGACCGCGGCGGGGCCCGCGGCGGTGCGGGCGAGGAGGTCCGCGGTGTCGCCGACGAGCGCGGCGGCCGCGACCACGGGATGGTCCAGCACGTCCGGGGGCGTGTCGGCCAGGCGGTGCACGACGTCGGCGAGCGCGGGGCCCTCGACCGTGGGTCGGGCGGGGTCATCGGCCACGGCGGGCTCCTTCCGATCGACCTCGCGTTGTCCGGACGCCGGCCGGGGCGTCCGTCGGGGCGTCCGTCGAGGTGCCCCACAGCTCGCGCGCGAAGGCGCGGGCGAACGCGACGAGATCCTCCTGGGTCTGCACGGCGTGGACCCGGTAGCCGACCGCGTACCCCCGCACCGTCTCGGCGCCCTTCGCCGAGACGTCCAGCACGAGCGTGCCCCCGCCCCCGGCGGCGGCGACGGCACGCGCCGCGGTGCCCTCGTGGGGCGCGACCAGCTCGGCGTCGGGGCGCGTGCCCCACCGGAGCCGGACGACATCGTCGAACATCGAGACGACGCCGTCGTCGGAGATGACGGCGACGTGGCACGGGCGCGTGCGCGTCGGCGCGGCCCCGGTGGCCGGGTCGCCGAGGTGCGTGCGCTCCAGGAGCGGCACCGGGAACGACGTCGAGCCGCCGAAGTGCGCGACGACCGCGTCGAGCACGCGGTCCTCGTCGCGCACGAACCCGTCCGTCCCGGCGACCTGCTGCGGCCCGCTCCACGTCGTCGCCTGCACGCGCGCCCCGGCGCGCAGCGCCGAGAGCGCGAGGACGGCCCCGGCGAGCGCGATCGGTGCGACCCGCCGCGTCGGGTCAGGCATCGAGCCGGACGAGTCGAGGTAGAGGTCGAGGTCGACGGGCACGCGGTCGGGCTCGTCGCCCGTGTCCTCGTCGACCGACCGGCGCACGGTCGTGAACCCCGGCACGACGACGGGCGAGCGCAGCAACGTCCCCGTCCAGTCCACCTCGCTCAGCTCGTCGCCCACGTCCCACTGCTCGTGCGCGCCGAGCAGCGGCTCGGTGGCGCGCACGTGCTCGCGCACGGGGAACGGGACGAGGAGGGGCGCGGCGTGCTCGCGGTACCAGCGCCGGGCCGACGCCGCGGCGTCCGTCGTGAGCCCGAGCAGCCGGAGCGTCGCGTCGTAGTCCGCCGGCGCGAGGGCCTGGCCGGTCGCGTCGTGCGCGCCCTCGCCGCCCGCCCCAGGGGCGTGCTGCGCGGAGTCCGGTCGCGCCGGGGGTTCGTCGTCCGCGCCCAGCCCGAGGTCCCCGACCACGCGCGGGTCGAGCGCGGGGTGGCGCACGGGCTCGACGGCGCGCGGGTCGGTCGCGAGCCCGCCCGGGACCGCCCCGGCCACCTCGTCCTGGCCGCAGACCACCTGGGGCAGCGTGGACCGCCGACGCCGGAGGTGGCGCCGACGGGCCTCGCGGTCGCCGAGCTCGGGTCGTGCCCGGCGGCGCGGGTCCTGCGCGGTCGCCGGCGACCCCGCCTCCGACGCGAGCAGCGTGCGCAGCAGCGCGGCGAACCCCGCGGCGCCGCCGACGGGGTCGTCCGCGTAAGCGCGCACGAGCCGGGCCACGAGCGTCGCCTCACGCTCGGCCACGGGGACGTCCGATGCGGTGAGGTCGCCGCGGGGCAGGCCCCAGAGGATCTCGTCCGCGCGCAGCACGGTCTGCATGACCGTGCTCGTCCCCGGGCCCAGCGCGCGCCACAGCCCGGCGAGGTCGATCCCGGCGCGGCGCTGGAGCCGGTCGTTGATGAGCAGGTCGCTCCACAGGTTGGCGGTGAGCGGCGCGAGCTGGTCCTGGTCCACGAGCCCGGCGCGCGTGCGCGCGACGAGGAGCGCGCTCGTCGTGAGGTCGCCGGGGGAGAGCACGTGGTGCCCCACCTCGTGCGCGAGGACCGCGACCGCGTGGTCCTCGATCCCCAGCTCCACGACCTCGGCGAGGTCCACGTGGACGCTCACGCGCGTCGTCGAGAACCACGCGAACGACCCGACCCCCTCCGGGGCGGTGCCGGGGCCGTGCAGCGTCGGGGCGCCCAGGCGCGTGAACCGCCCCCAGGCCGCGAGCGCCTCGGGCCACGCCGCGTGCCACCGCTCGCGCAGCGCCCCGAGGTCGGGCGGTGCGTCGGGGCGCTCCCGTGCCGCCGCGCTCACCGGGGCCACCGCACGAGGAGGACGTCGTACGAGCCGGTCCGGCTCAGCAGCGCGAGCCGGCCCGACGGCGTCTCGACCACCGCGGCGCCGCTCACGTCGCTCAGGACGTCGTCGGGGGCCGGTGCGGCCGCACGCCGGCCGGCGGGACCGTGGTCCGACCCGTGCAGCCCCTGGCCGACGGCGTCGGGCCTGGGCGGGGTGACCGTGCCCGTCGCGTGGTCGCCGGAACCCGGGGCGCGCGCGACGAACGCGCCGTGGACGTCGGCGACGAGCGTCCACTCGACCGTCTCGTCCCCGACCGTGACGGCGTGCGTGCCGTCGGCCGCGGTGCCCGCCGCGGCCGGCGGGCCGTCGCCGGTCGAGAGCAGCACCCAGCGCAGGCCCGGGTGGCGCGCGTCGGCACCGACGACAAGCGCGGGCGACCGCCACGGGCCGCCGAACCCGCGGAAGCCGCCGAACCGGCCCAGTACCTGGGCAGGACCGGGAGCACCCGGCAGGCGGACCCACCTCGTGCCGGCGCGGCCGTCGCACTCCTGGTCGCCCTCGCCGTCGGCGGGCCACCACCACGGGTCGGCGGCGTGGCGGTCGAGCACGGTCCCCAGGTCGGTGGGACCGGTGCGCGCGTCCGTGCCGGTCGCCGGGAGCGAGAGCGCCGCCCGTGCGACCTGTGCCGGGAGCGAGCGCGCGGCGTCCAGCGCCGCGCCCCGGTAGCGCACGAGCCCGCTGCGCCACGCGGCGACGAGCACCGCGCCCCGGACCGTGCCGGCCGCCGACGCACCTGGCCCCGCGGCGGGCGTCGCCTCGGCTGCGGCGACGACGCGCGCCGCCCAGCCTGCGACGTCCCCCCGTGACCCCGGCCCGCCGCCGACGGCCCGCGCGCCGTCGACGACGGCTGCGACCGTGACCGCGGGCGCTGCCGCGAGCCACGGTCCCAGGCGCGGCACCAGGTCGAGGACGGCGTGCCGCTCCGGCCCGCCGACGCGCCAGCGCCGCGCCGCCACGAGCCGCGCGACCGCGTCGACGAGCGCGTCGCACGTCGCCGCGAAGGCGTCGGCCCCGAGCGGGCCGGCGAGCGGGTCCGCCGCGACGGCCGCCTCGCGCACCGCCTCGGCGAGCACCTCCCGGTCCGCGCCGAGCGCCAGGGCGCGGGCGAGCGCCGCGTCGTAGCGCTCGCGCGCGGCGAGCGCGCGGGACGAGAACGCGGCCGGTGCGACCTCGCGCGCCTCTGGTGCGGGACCGGTGGCGACCCCGGTCACGCGCCGCTCCAGCGCAGCCACGCGAGGTAGTTCGTGTACCGCTGGTGGGCGTACTTGAGCGCGAGCGCGTCCTCGTACACGTGGCCGTGGAGCTTGGCGTGCTTCTCCCACGACGCGAGGACCTGCTCGATCCGGGCGAGCCGGCGCAGCACGTCCGCCTCGGGCAGCCCCTCGAACCCGGCCGCGACGTCCGCGAGGACTGCCCCCACGTCGTCCTGGTCGTCGAGGCCGGCGGCGTCGTACTGCCGGCACGCCGTGTCGAACAGGTCGCGGATCCACGACACGCGGTCCGAGCGCAGCGGCTCGCGCTCGCGGTCGTCGAACGGGGCCGACTGGAGGTCCGGGAGCAGCTTGTCGTGCAGGACGAACGGGAGCACCGCGCGCAGGTCGGCGAGCTCCACCTCGGCGTCCCCGCGGAAGTACGCCATCGCCTTCGCGTACGCGACGAGCGACTGGAGCGCGCGCACCGACAGGCCGTTGAGCGTCTGCGCGCCCACGTCGCCCAGGCGGTCGCGGCCCGTGTCCGCCGTCGCGACGAGGTGCGGGTCGACGCCCGCGACGCGCGCCGTGTCCTTGGTCCGGTACTCGAACTGCCACCCCGCGCGCTCCAGCACCTCGAGCTGGCTCGCGAAGAACTCGAGGCGACGGCGCACCGGCTCCGGGAACGGGACGGCGAGGATCGCGGCGTGCAGCGCGTCGTGCTCGGCGGCGTCGAACACGATCTCGGGCGGCACGTTCTCCTCCGGGCGCACGCGCCGTTCGGCCCGCGCCACGAGGTCGCCGAGGAAGCGGTTGTTGAACGGCAGCGCGTGCACGACGACGTCGATGCGGTCCCGCAGCGCGTCCACGACCTGGTACGTGCCGCCGCCCGCGTCGTCGTTCGCCGTGAGGTACCAGGCGGCGTCGCCCGTCTCGTACACCTGGTCGTAGACCTCGACGTACCCGTCCGCGAGCACCGTGAGCAGCGCCGACTGCGTGCGCGTCGGGATGCGGTTGTACTCGTCGACGATCTTCACGCGCATGCCCAGCCACGAGCGCCACGCGACGTCCACGTCCGCGAGGCTGTCCGCCTGCACGAGGTCCTTGGGCAGGGGCGTGCCGAACAGGTCCGACACGGTGAGCTGCGGGTGCCCGTGCTGCATGGCGCGGCGCACCTCGCGCACCGGGTAGCCGGCGAGGACGCCCATGAGCACGGCGCTCGCGGTCTTCCCACGGCCCGGCCCGCCGATCATGAGGCACCGCCCGCGCACGGCGAACGTCAGGAGCGGCAGCAGCACGAAGCTCGAGTACGACTGGTCGCTCGGCAGCGTCAGCAGCGCCTTCGAGTCGCCGAGGCGGAAGCTCGTCTCCCGCGCGCCGGGCGCCGCGAACTCGACGTCGTAGTGCGGGCTGATGATCGCGTGGTTGACGACCCAGAAGTACGCCTGGCGCAGCTTCTCGTCGAGCGGCAGACCGCTCGGGACCGTGCCGCCGTCAGAGCCCGCCTCGGCGACGGGCGTGCCGAACAGGTCGTCGACGCTCAGGGCGAACGGGTCGCGCGCGGCCTGCCCCGCGGGCTGTGGTCGGGTCGGCGCGGAGGACACGTGCTCGAGATCGGTCACGGGCCGATCCTGCCACCGCCGTGCGCGGGTCGTGGGGACGTCCGTGCCAGGTCCGCGGGCCTCGCCCGGGCGGGCCTGGGGATCAGAAGGCGTCGGTCCCGGCCTGGGGGAGCGGGTCGGCGACGTGGCGCGGCGTCGCGAGCAGCGGCCCGACGGCGGCCAGGGCCTGGGCGAGCCGGCTCGCCCGGTCGCCGCGCACCTCGAACCACGGGACGCCGGGGTGGGCGCCGTCCGGTGTCGGGAGCTCGGCGGGGCCGAGGTGCTGCACGACGTCGGCCGGGTCGCCGAGGCGGGGGCCGGTCGCGGCGAGGACCTCGCGGAACCGGTGCTGCATCGCGTGGCGCACGTGCTCGCCGTCGCGCAGGCCGTCCTGGACGAACGGGATCTCGTCGCCGGTGAGGACGTAGAGGTCGGGGCGGCGGGCGGCGGCGAGCGCCTCGACGGTGGGGGAGCGGTGGCCCACGTAGCGCTCGTGCCACAGGGTCGTGGCGAGCACGTCCGTGTCGCACACGAGGAGCGGGACGGGCGACGTCGCGGCGGCGTCGTCCTCGCGCCGGGCCTGCTCGCGCGCGACGAGGTCGAACTCGGCGGTGTGCCACGGTGCGGAGAGCCCGCCGGGCCGGACCTCGGACCACTCGCGCCCGAACTCCAGCACCGGGTCGAGCCCGAGGTGGGCGGCGAGGTCGGCGGCGAGCGTCGTCGAGCCGGTGGACTCGGCGCCGAGCACGACGACGCGCCGCACGTACCAGGACCGGACCGGCGCGGGCAGCGCCCACCAGTGCGCCGCGGGGTCGGCGCGCACGGCCGACCCGGACACGGGCAGGTGGCGGCGGTCGGGGTCCACCTGGACCCACGTCGCGTCGAACCGCCGGGCGAGCTCGACCCCGTACCGGTCGGACGTGAGCACCGCGTCGACCGGCGGGTCGTCCGGGTCGAGGAGGGAGCGCATGACCTTGACGTGCTCGTCCCACGCGTCCGGGTCGGCGTAGTCGACGGGCGCGTCGTCGAGCCCGTGCACGACCCGCGCACCGGGCAGCTCGGCCCGCAGCCACGCGGCACGCAGCGCGGCGGGGATCGACTCGCGCGTCGAGGCGAGCACCTGGACGGTGACGCGCTCGCAGCGCGCGAGCGCGGTGCGGACCAGGTGCACGTGGCCGGCGTGCGGCGGGTAGAACTTGCCGATCACGAGGCCGTGGGCGAGCCGCGTCACCGGGCCTGCTCCGCGTCGTCGGGCACGGGGGCCGGGCCGACGGCACGCGTCTCCGCGGTGCCCGCCGCCGGCTCCGCGCCGGGGTCGCGCCGTGCCGCCGACCACTCGCGCAGACCCTGCACGCACAGCGCGACGAACCCCACGTAGAGCGCGGCGGTGAGCCACAGGCCCTGGCTCGCGTAGAGCCCGACGAGCACGACGTCCGTCGCGATCCACACCCACCAGTTGCCGATCCACTTGCGCCCGAGCATCGTCTGCGCGAGCAGGCTCGACGACGTCGTGAGGGCGTCCCAGAACGGCACCGCGGAGTCGGTCCACGTGGTGAGGACGGCGACGAGCGCCGCCGTGGTCGCCGCGGCGGCGGCCAGCCCGACCACCCACGCCGCGCGCGGCGTGCGGTGCACGACGAGCCGTCCCCGGTCGGTGCCGCCGCGGAGCCACCAGTACCAGCCGAGCGCGCCGAGCACGAGGTACACGACCTGGAGCCCGGCGTTCGCGTACAGGCCGGTGCCGGTGAACAGCACGAGGAACACGACGTTGTTGGCCAGCCCGACGGGGAACGTCCACACGTTCTGCCGCACCGCGAGCCACACGCACGCGGCGCCCGTGACGAACCCCAGGATCTCCTCGACGCTCACGGGCGCTCACTCTACGGGCGCGGCGCCGAGAGCCCGGGCGGCGCTCGCGTGAGCGCTCCGCCACCTCGGCGCCTGCGGTCGAGATCGGCGCTTGCGACCGCCGATCTCGACCGGGACCGCCGATCTCGCGGCACTGTGACGTGCACCGCGCTCGGGGGCAGGCGGGCCGTCGGGGCGTTACGGTCGGGACGAGCCCGGTCCCTCCCGGGCACCCCGACGTCGAAGGAGATCTCGCATGCCCACGCGTATCGCTCGTACCGCCTGGAACGGTGGACTGCAGGACGGTCAGGGCCAGGTCGAGCTGTCGAGCTCGAAGGTCGGCACGTACGACGTCTCGTTCCCGCGCCGCGCCGCGGACGACGCGGGCGGTGTCACGAGCCCCGAGGAGCTCATCGCCGCCGCGCACTCGTCCTGCTACGCCATGCAGTTCTCGGCGGTGCTCGCCGAGGCGGGCGCGACGCCCGTCTCGCTCGAGGTGACCGCCGAGGTCACGCTCGCGCCGGACCCGGCCGGTGGCTTCCAGATCCCGACGATCGCGCTCACCGTCCGGGGCGAGGTCGAGGGCATCGACGAGGCCGGGTTCCAGCAGGCGGCCGAGACGGCCAAGGCGACGTGTCCCGTGTCGAAGGCGCTCGCGGGTGTCCCGACGATCACGCTGGACGCCGCGCTCGAGAGCTGACGCACGCGCACCCGCGCGCCGAGCACGACATGAGGGTCGCTATCCCACGGGTAGCGACCCTCATGTCGTGCTCGGCGACGCCCGGGGCGCAGCCGGGTGAGTTCAGCGGGGGAGGAGCGGCGGGGTCGAGGTGCCGGCGCCGTCACGGATACCGTCGACGAGCTCGGCGAGCGTGTCCTTCGCGCCGTGTGCCGGGTGCCACCGCAGGAGCTCCCCGGCGAGGCTCGTGTCCAGCACGGGGACGCGCATCGCCATGTCGAGCCAGCCCTCTCCGACCGGCACCAGGCGGGCCCGCCACGCGGCCGCGACCGCCGTGCGCGCGGTGCCGTACGGGACGGTGCGCAGCGAGCCGTCCGCGACGACGTCCGCCACGTCCTGCGGCGTGAGCACCGTGGGGTGCGCGACGTTGAACGGTCCCGGGTGCCGGCCGACCACGATGCGCGCGTACGCCTCCGCGACGTCCTCGGCGTGCACCACCTGGAGCCGTAGGCCGTCGGGCAGCGGGACGGTGGGCAGGGGTGCGCGGCGGAGCGCGCGCGTGCCGAACGGACCCAGGAAGTACCGGGCGATCTCGGAGGCGGCGTCGCGCTGGAACACCAGGGCCGAGCGGACGCGCGAGACGACGATCCCGCTGTGGCGGTCGACCTCGTCGAGGAGCGACTCCACGGCCGCCTTGTCCTCGGAGTACGACGAGCCGGGCACGCCCTCGACGGGCCAGCCCTCGTTGACGGGGACGTCGCGCGCGTCGCCCGCGTACGGGGCGGGCGAGTAGGCGCCGACCGACGACGCGGCGACGAGGTGCGCGACCCCGGCGCGCTGCGCGGCCTCGACCACCCGCCGCGTGCCCTCGACGTTGACGCGGCGCAGGCGCTTGCGGTCGTGGCTCGGCTGGATCGCCCACGCGAGGTGCACGACGACGTCCGCCCCGGCGAACGCGGCGTCGAGCCGCTCGTCCGCGTCGGCCGCGGCGACGTCCGCGTACCGCCACGTCGCCGCGTCGTGCGGGGCCCGCACGGTGCTCGAGCCGTCGGCGCGCGGCACGCGTCGCGCGACGGCCACGAGGGACGTCACGACGGGTTCGGCCGCGAGCCGGCGCAGCACCGCCGTGCCGACGTTCCCGCTCGCCCCGACGACCACCACGCGCATGCGCTGCCTCCCGACCTCGTCCGCGCCGCCCTCTGTGCGTGTCCGGCGGGCGCTCTCCCGACGCTAGCCCGCCGCGCCCGAGTTCGCCCGGGCGATGGCGAGGACGGCACCCCGCGCGGGCTCGGGGAGCTCGGGCACGAGGACGACGGTGCTCGCGAGGACGAGCCGTTCGATCTCCGCGCGCGACAGGTCGCCGCCCCCGAGCCACGCGGCGGTGACGTTCTCGACGAGCGCGACCCAGCCTGCCGCGATGAGCCGCAGGCGCGGCGAGGCGAGGGGCGAGCCGGACGTCGTCGCGGAGACCGTCGAGGTGAGGCGGGCGACGAGGCCCTCGCGGACGCGCGCGAGCGCCTCCTGCGTCGCGTCGTCCTCGCCGAGAGCGCCCCGCCAGAGGTCCTGCCAGACGAGCCGCCTGGCCTCGACCGCGTCGAGGAACGACGCGACGGCGAGCGCCGGGCGCTCCACGAGGGGACGATCGTCCGGTGCGACGGTCGCTGCCTCGAGCCCCGCCACGGCCTCGAGCGCGACGGCCCGGCGCAGCCCGGCGGTGGACCCGAAGTAGTGGAAGACGAGCGCCTTGGACGCCCCGGCGCGCGCGGCGACCGCCGCGGGCGTGAGCGAGTCCAGGCCGTGCTCGTCGGCCTGCTGCGCGGCGGCGTCGAGCAGCTCGCGACGGCGGTCGGCGGGCTCGCGACGGCGGCGCGCGCCGTGCGGCGGGCCTGCCGCGTCGGCGGGGGACGGGGGATCGACGGAGCGAGCGGGCGAGCGGGGCATGGCATCCGTTGTACGCCGTTGTTGACCACGAGTCAACAAGAGGCGTAGCGTTGTTGACCGTGAGTCAACGGCGTCCTCGGTGAGGGCCGGGGACCCACGAGAGGGAAGAGCCGGGATGCAGATCACGCTGACGGACGTCCGCGTCGACGGGCGGCGCGAGCCGATGCTCGAGTCGATGGACCTCGCCTGGTCCGCGGGCGAGTGCGTCCTCGTCGCGGGCGAGCCCGGGCACGGGCACACCGCCCTCGCGCTCGTCGCCACGGGACGGTTCGACCCGTCCGCGGGCGAGGTCCGGCTCCTGCCGGCGAGCACGCCGTCGCGCCGCGCCGGGCGCGCGTCCCGCGGCGCCGCCGCGACCCTGCGCGACGTCACCGCCGTCGTCGACGTCCCCGGCATCAGCGAGCCCGACGACGCGCTCACCGTGTCCGACGTCGTCGCCGAGGGCCTCGCGCTCGCCGGGCGACGGTCGCTGCCCTCCGACGTGACGCGCTGGCTCGCCGACCACTCGCTCGCCGCCGACCGCGCGCGGCGTCTCGACCAGGTCCCCGGGGTCGTGCGCACCGCCCTGCTCGCGGCGCTCGCGGCCGAGGACCCCGACGTCCGGTTCCTCGTGCTCACCCTCCCCGACCGCCACGGGGGCGAGCCGTCGGGCTGGTGGGAGGTCGCGCAGTCGCTCGCCGGCGCGGGCTACGGCGTCCTCGTGCAGTGCACGCGCGCGTCGGCCCGCGACCTCGGCGTCGACCTCCCGCCCGCGCGCGGGTCGTCGATCCACGAGCCGCCCGTCGTCGTGCTCCGCACCCGCCCCACCCCGCCGCCCGACCCGGACCCGGTCGAGGCACCCGCCGCTGCCGAGAACGACCCCGAGGAGGGCCGATGACCGCGATCCGCCTCGGGCTGTCCGAGCTGCGCCGCCTCGCCGCGGGCACGCTGCCGCGCCTCGCCATCCTCGCGATGGCGCTCATCCCCACCCTCTACGCCGGGCTGTACCTGTTCGCGAACCACGACCCGTACGACAAGCTCGACGAGATCCCCGCCGCGCTCGTGGTGCTCGACGAGGGCACGACGACCACCGACGCCCAGACGGGCGCGACGACGCGACGCGACTTCGGGCGCGACGTCGCCGACCAGCTCCTCGACGACGGCGGCTTCGGCTGGGTCGAGACGAGCCAGGTGGACGCCGAGTACGGCGTGCGGTCCGGGCGGTACGACGCCGCGCTCGTCATCGGGCCGACGTTCTCCGCGGACCTCGCGTCCGCGGGCGAGTTCGAGCCGCAGCAGGCGAGCCTCACGCTCATCACCAACGACGCGAACAACTACCTCGCGCGCACGATCGCGGACCAGATCGTCGGCAAGGTGCGCGACTCGATCGCCGAGCAGGTCGGCACCGAGGCGGCCGACACGTTCCTGCGCGGCTTCGCGTCCATCCACACCAACCTCGCCGACGCCGTCGACGGCGCGGACCAGCTCCTCGACGGCGCGACGCAGCTCCGCGACGGGCTCGTCACCGCCGACGACGGCGCGCACACGCTCGCCACGGGCGCGGGCCAGGCCGCGGACGGCGCCGAGCGCCTCGACGCGAGCACGGGGACGCTCGCGGACGCCGTCGGGCAGCTCGACGACGGCGCCGAGTCGCTCGCGTCCGGGCTCGGCACGCTCCGGGGTGCGACGTCGTCCCTGCCCACCCAGACCCAGCAGCTCGCCGACGGCGCCGCGCAGGTCGCGGACGGGAACGCGCAGGTCGCGCAGTACGGGCAGCAGGCGGCCGCGGCCGCGGGCGAGGTGCTCCCGACGCTCGACACGATCCGCGGCGACGTCGACGCGCGGCTCGACCAGCTCGTCGCCGACGGCGTCATCGACCAGGCGACGGCCGACCAGGTGCGGTCGCAGGTCGCCCCCGTGCTCGACCAGCAGCGCGAGCAGGTCCAGGGCGCCGTCGACCAGGTGACAGCGGCGTCCGGGAAGCTCGACCAGCTCGCCGACGGCTCGCGCCAGGTGTCCGACGGCGCGGCCCGGCTCGCCGCCGCGACGCCGCAGCTGACCTCCGGCATCGCGAGCGCGGCGGACGGCGCGGACCGCCTCGCCGACGGCACGGGGCAGCTCGCGGCCGCGACCCCGCAGCTCGTGGACGGCGTCTCGCAGCTCGCCGACGGCACGCGCCAGGTGTCCGACGGCGCGACCTCGCTCGCGGACGGCACGTCGCAGCTGCGCGACGGGTCGGGCGAGCTCGTCGACGGCGTCACCCAGCTCCGCGACGGGCTCGCCGAGGGCCTGGGGCAGGTGCCGGACCTCGACGAGCAGACCCGCCAGGACACTGCCGAGACCATCGGCAACCCCGTCTCCGTCGAGAACGAGGCGCTCTCCTCCGCCGGCACGTACGGCGGCGGCCTCGCGCCGTTCTTCCTGTCGCTCGCGACGTGGATCGGCGCCTACGTGCTCTTCCTGCTCGTGCGCCCGCTGTCGTCGCGGGCCCTCGCCGCCGGGCGGTCCGGCCTGGCCACCGCCCTGGGCGGGTGGCTCACCCCGGCCGCGATCGGCGTCGTGCAGGTCGCGGCCATGTTCACCGTGACCAAGTTCGCGCTCGACATCGACCCCGTGCACGGGGTCGGGACCGCGCTGTTCCTCGTGCTGGTGTCCGCGACGTTCGTCGCGATCCTCCAGGCGCTCAACGTCTGGCTCGGCGCCGCGGGCCAGTTCCTCGGGCTCGTGCTCATGCTCGTCCAGCTCGTCACCGCGGGCGGCACGTTCCCGTGGCAGACGATCCCCGAGCCGCTGCGCTCCATGCACCGGTTCCTCCCCATGACGTACGCGGTCGAGGGTCTGCGCCAGCTCCTCTACGGCGGCAACATGGCGACGGTCACGCGCGACGTCACGGTGCTCGTCGTCGTGCTGGTCGCCGCCCTCGCCCTGACGACGGTCGCCGCCCGCAAGCAGCGCGTCTGGACCATCAAGAAGCTCCAACCGGAGCTCGTCCTCTGACCCACGAGACAGAGGCCCGTTCCGCCGAGGTAGAGCCGTGGTCTGCCGAGGTAGAGGCGTGGTCACCCGAGGTAGAGCCGTGGTCTGCCGAGGTAGAGCCGTGGTCGCGCGAGGTAGAGGCGTGGTCATGCCCGACGGCGTGTGGTCGCCCGGGGTGGTCGGGGTGGGTGGTGGCGCCGCGTCGACCATCCGCCGCTCGTTCCTCGCGTCGCTTGCGCGTTCTCGGTCGGGATCGTCCTGCGTTCGCCGGCTCACTCCGGACGATCCCTCGTGCCAGGCCCGCCACGACGCGGCACCACCACCCACCCCGCCCCGGCGTCGTCTCACCTGGTCTTCACGCACCCGGGCGAACCATCCGCGGCGTCGTTCGCTCACGTCGGGCAGCGGCGACCCGCCCGCGGCGGGCGACCGGCCGCCGTCGGGCATCAGGTGCCCGTGCCGGCCGCAACTTCGGCCGTGATAGGTGACCACGCGCCGTCCGGCATGACCAGGCCTCTACGTCGGCGGACCAGGCCTCTACGTCGGCGGACCATGCCTCTACCTCGATCGACCAGGGCTCTACCTCGGCAGATCGGCTGCCAGGGGGCGGACGGTTCCGGGGCCTCGAGCGCGAGGGTGCGACAATCGCGACGTGTCCGCTGAGATCGACGCCACCCCGACCCCCGCCCCGCAGCACGACGGGAACGGTTCGCGGCGGTCCGGCTCCCGCGCGACGACGTCGCCGGAGGCGGAGCGCGCGGCCGCTCTCCGCGAGGCCGAACGGGCGGCCGACGCCGCCCGCACGGCGCTCGCCGAGGCGCTGCGGACGGTCGTGCGCGGCGGGGTGGACTCCTCCACGCGGCGCCGGGCCGAGTACTCGACGGACGCGTCGAACTACCGCGTCGTGCCCGAGGCCGTGGTGTACCCGCAGGACGCGGACGACGTCGTCGCGGCGCTCGACGTGCTGCGCGAGCTCGAGATCCCGGTCACCGCGCGCGGCGCGGGGACGTCGGTGGCGGGCAACTCGATCGGACCGGGCGTGGTCCTCGACTTCACGCGGCACGTGAACCGCGTGCTCGACGTGGACCCGGAGGCGCGCACGGCGCGCATCGAGCCGGGCGTGGTCATGTCGGCGCTCCAGCAGGAGGCCGCGCCGCACGGGCTGCGGTTCGGGCCGGACCCGTCGACGCAGAACCGCGCGACGCTCGGCGGCATGATCGGGAACAACGCGTGCGGGCCGCACGCGGTCGCGTACGGACGCACGGTCGACAACGTGATCGAGCTCGACGTCGTCGACGGCCGCGGGCGCCGCTTCACCGCCGGCAAGGGCGACCCGACGTTCGCCGACGTCCCCGGGCTCGCGGAGCTCGTCCGGGAGAACCTCGCGCTGATCCGCACGGAGTTCGGGCGGTTCGGGCGCCAGGTGTCGGGCTACTCGCTCGAGCACCTGCTGCCGGAGAACGGGTCGGACCTCGCGAAGGCGCTCGTCGGCACCGAGGGCACGCTCGTGACGATCCTCGAGGCGACGGTCCGCCTGGTGCCGGTGCCGTCCAAGCCGACGCTCGTCGTGCTGGGCTACCCCGACATGCCCTCGGCGGCCGACGACGTCCCGACCTTCCTGAACCTCAGCCCGCTCGCGGTCGAGGGGCTCGACGCGCGGCTCGTCGACGTCGTACGTCGCGCCAAGGGCGACGCGTCCGTGCCGCCGCTGCCGCCGGGCGCCGGCTGGCTCATGGTCGAGGTCGGCGGCGCGACCCCCGAGGAGGCGATGGCGAACGCGGAGGCGATCGTCGCGGCGTCGGGCAGCGAGGCGACGATGATCCTGCCCGCGGGACCCGAGGCGACCAAGATGTGGCAGATCCGGGCCGACGGCGCAGGGCTCGCCGGGCGCACGCCCGCGGGCGAGCAGGCGTGGCCGGGCTGGGAGGACTCCGCCGTCCCGCCGGAGCGGCTGGGCGACTATCTGCGCGACCTCGACGCGCTCATGGCGCGCTACGGCGTCGACGGCCTGCCGTACGGGCACTTCGGGGACGGGTGCGTGCACCTGCGCATCGACATCCCGCTCGAGGCGTCGGGGTCCGTGCTGCGCACGTTCATGCTGGAGGCGGCCGAGCTCGTCGCGAAGTACGGCGGCTCGCTCTCGGGTGAGCACGGCGACGGGCGCGCGCGCTCCGAGCTGCTGCCGGTCATGTACAGCCCCGAGGCGATCGCGCTCATGGAGCGGTTCAAGGCGCTGTTCGACCCGCAGGACGTCATGAACCCCGGCGTCGTGGTGCGCCCCAGCGCCGTCGACGACGACCTGCGCCGCCCGCACGCGCACCCGCTGCTGTCGAAGGTCGGCGCGCCGGGGACGCCCGGGACGAGTACGGCCGCGCCCGCGAAGGTCACGAAGATCTCGCGTCGCGCCGGCTACCAGGGCTTCTCGTTCGCGCACGACCACGGCGACATGACGCAGGCCGTGCACCGCTGCGTCGGCGTCGGCAAGTGCCGCGCGGACACCAGCGCCGCGGGCGGGTTCATGTGCCCGTCGTACCAGGCGACCAAGGACGAGAAGGACGTCACGCGCGCCCGTGCCCGCGTGCTCCAGGAGGCCGTGAACGGGACGCTCGTCGGCGGCCTCGCGGCGCCGGAGGTGCGTGACTCGCTCGACCTGTGCCTGTCCTGCAAGGCGTGCTCGAGCGACTGCCCCGCGGGCGTCGACATGGCGCAGTACAAGTCCGAGGTCCTCTACCGTACGTACCGCGGCAAGCTGCGCCCGGTCGACCACTACTCGCTCGGTTGGCTGCCGATCTGGGCGCGGCTCGCGACCGGGATGCCGCGCCTGGCCAACAAGCTGCTCGGCATCCGCCCGCTCGCGAAGACGGTCCTGTGGGCGGGCGGCATGGACACGCGCCGCTCGATGACGACGTTCGCCGAGGTGCCCTTCCGCACGTGGTGGAAGCGCGGCGGCGCGACGCAGGGCGTACCCGGACTGCGCATCGGCGAGCGGCCCGGCCACCCCGTGCGCGACGAGCGCCCCAAGGTCGTGCTGTGGACCGACTCGTTCAGCGACAACATGTCGCCCGGGGTGCCGCAGGCGGCCGTCAAGGTGCTCACCGCGGCCGGGTACGACGTCGTCGTCCCGGACGAGCAGGCGTGCTGCGGCCTCACGTGGATCAGCACGGGCCAGCTCGACGGCGCGCGCAAGCGCCTGGAGAACCTCCTGTCCGTGCTCGGCCCGTACGCCGTGAACGGCATCCCGATCATGGGGCTCGAGCCGTCGTGCACCGCGGTGCTGCGCTCCGACCTCGTGGACCTGTTCCCCGACGACCCGCGCGCCCAGGCGGTCTCCGCCGCGACGCGCACGCTCGCCGAGCTCCTCACGTCGGTCGACACGGCGCCCGGGCGCGAGTCGGGGTGGCGCGTGCCCGACCTCTCTGACGTGACGGCCGTCGTGCAGCCGCACTGCCACCAGCACTCGGTGATGGGCTTCGCCGCGGACGAGCGCCTGCTGCGCGACGCGGGCGCGACGATCAAGGTGCTCGCCGGCTGCTGCGGCCTCGCGGGCAACTTCGGCATGCAGAACGGCCACTACGAGACGTCGGTCGCGGTCGCGGAGAACGCGCTGCTGCCCGCGCTGCGCGACGCCGCCCCCGGCGACGTGTACCTCGCGGACGGGTTCTCGTGCCGCACCCAGGCCGACGACCTCGCCGGCGTGCAGGGCAAGGCTCTCGTCGAGCTGCTCGCCGAGCGGCTCTGAGCGTCGCGGCCAGCTCGCCCGACGGCGCTCGGCCGCCCGGGCGGGCGGCCGTCAGCCGCGCGCGGGATGCACGTCCGTGATGGCGTAGCACTCCTCGTCGTCGATCGCGCGCGGCATCGGGTCGAGCGTGAGCGACGTCGGGTACCCGAGCTCGTCGTCGAACGCGACGTCGGTGACGACGTCGTGGCGCTCGTCGACGAGGTCGAGGAACCCGTCGATCGTGCGGCCCCCGCTCTCGACGTACGACTCGGGGGTCATCTCCAGGTGAGCGAGGCTCGCAGAGACCGCGACCACCTCGCCCCCGGCGACCTCGACGTCGAAGTCCCCGATGAGGTTCCGCTCACCGCACGACGACGTCAGCGTGAACCCGTAGTCCTCGTACGCCGCCGCGGCCCACCGGTCCCGCGCGTCCGACAGCCCGGCGACCGGCGACGGCACACCCGCAGGCGCGCACGCGGCCGCTCCGGCCGAGACGGCGAGCAGCCCGGCCAGGGCGAGCGCCGCCGTCGTCCCGGACGGGCGAGGGTTGCGGCGCGGCGTCGTGTCCATGCCCTGATGGTGTGTCCACCCGGCCCCGTCTTGCTCGTGCCGTGCGTGCGCCCCGTGGCACCATCGGTGTCGTGACGCTCCCGGAGGACGGCGCTGACGCCGTCCGCGCAGCCCCGCTCAGCCGCGAGACCGTCGAGAGCCTCGCGCGCCGCTATCTGAGCTGGCTCCCGCTGACCGAGGGCACGCGTGCCGAGCGTCTGAGGGCGGAGGCGGAGGTCGAGGTCTCGGAAGAGGTACGGAGCTGCGTGGAGCACGACGACGATCCGTTGCCGCTGCTCGACGCGCTCGTCGCGGAGGCCGTCGCGCGCGAGGACGAGCGCCTCGTCATGAGGCTCGGGGCGGGGCCGGTCGAGGAGGCGGTCGTCGGGCGGCCCGATCTTGCCGTCCGTATCGCCGCACGATGCCGGGCGGTACCTGCCTGGAGCGAGGTCGTGCGGGGTGCGTGGGTGGAAGAGCGTCGGGCGCGCGACCTCCCGGCTCCGCTCCCCGCGCTCGTCACCGTCCTGAAGGGCTGACGACGGTCCTGCGGGCGCTACGGACCGCGTCGGCGAGGCGCGTGACGGCCTCGCCGACGCGGGCGTCGGCGAGGTTGCCGTACCCGAGCACGAGGGTCGTCGACCGTGCGGCGGGGCGGACCTGGTAGCGGCGCAGGTCGACGACGGTCACCTCGCGCCGCGCAGCCTCGCGCACGACGTGCGCGGCGTCCGGCGCCGGGTCCTGCGGGGTGCCGGGGAGGTCCAGGAGAGCGTGCATCCCCGCCGCGATGCCGCTCACCGGAGCACCCGGGAGCTCGCGGGCGAGGGCGTCGAGCACGGCGTCGCGACGGCGGCGGTAGCGCCCGCGCGCGGCGCGCAGGTGCCGGTCGTACCCACCCGACGCGACGAACCGCGCGAACGTGAGCTGGTCGACCGTGGAGGGAGCGGACGCTGCGCCGTGCGTGGGGGAGGCGGCGCGCATCACCGACTCGCGCCAGCGTGCGGGCACGACCATCCACCCGATGCCGAACGCCGGGCTCATCGTCTTGCTCACCGACCCCAGCAGGACCACGCGCTCGGGATCGAGCTGCTGGAGCGCGGCCACGGGCCGGCGGTCGTAGCGGAACTCGGCGTCGTAGTCGTCCTCGACCACGAGGCCGTCGACGGCCCGCACCCACGCGAGGACGGCCTCGCGCCGCTCGGGCGCCAGGGCGGAGCCGGTGGGGAACTGGTGCGCGGGCGTGAGCAGCGCCGCACGTGCGCCGGTCCGCCGCGACGCCGCGACGAGCGCGTCGATGTCCGCGCCCGCGTCGTCCACGGGGACGGGGACGGGGGTGAGGCCGGTGCGGGCGGCGACGTCGCGCAGCACCGACCAGCTCGGGTCCTCGACGAGCAGGTGCGTGTGACCCGCCTCGACGAGCGCCGCGGCGACGCGCGCGATCCCGTCGGTCGCTCCGCGCGTGAGCACGACGGCGTCGTCGGCCGCGGCGGCGACGCGTGCCCGGCGCAGGTGGTCGGCGACGACGGCCCGCGCGTGCGGGTGCCCGGCGGGGGAGGGCTGGCCGAGGTCGTCGTTCGACGCCGTGCCGCCTGACGTGCCGAGCGCCTCGCGCGCGGCGCGGAGCCACGCGTCGCGGGGGACGTGCCGGAGGTCCGGGACGCCGGGCGCGAGGTCGAACCGGGCCCGCGCGGCGGTGCGCGCCCGCCCGGAGCCCACGTCGGCGGGTGCGGGTCTACCTCCCGCCGCTCGTCCCTCGTGGCTCTCGCCGGACCCGCCACGATCCGTGCCCACCCTCGCTCCCCCCGGGCGCGTCGGCCGGGCCGCGGCGGAGACCCGGGTCGCGGAGCCGGTGCGCGCCTCGAGGAAGCCCTCGGCGACGAGCTGGCCGTACGCCTCCGTGACGACCCATCGCGACACGCCGAGCGCCTCGGCGAGCTGGCGGCTCGGCGGCAGCGCCGCCCCGACCGGGACGCGTCCGGTGTGCACGGCGTCGCGGACCGCGCGCTCGAGCCGCTCGACGCGCGACCCCGGCCCCGGCCCGAGGTCGAGCAGGGCCTCCCAGGCGAGCGCCGCCGTCGTCCCCGGACGCGCCGCACCGGGCAAATTGGTCTGGTCAAGAGCCATGGAATCGGACCGTACACCCGTGCCGATCTCTCCGTAGCGTGGAGCACGTCATCAGGACCACGGTCCACCTCGGACCACTCGGGTCCACCACGAACCTCGGGAGACCACCATGCGGTACCGCACCATCGGCGACGGGCGCACCTCCTTCGACGTGTCGACCCTGTGCCTCGGCACGATGAACATGGGCACGCTCGTCGACGAGGACACGTCGTTCGCGATCCTCGACCGCTACCTCGAGGCGGGCGGCACGTTCCTCGACACGGCGAACAACTACAGCTTCTGGGCCGGGGGCCACGGTCGTGACAGCGAGGACCTGCTCGGGCGCTGGCTCGCGAGCCGCGGCGTGCGCGACGACGTCCGCATCGCGACCAAGCTCGGCGCGGCGAAGAAGGACCCGGCCCTCCCGCTGCAGAACGTCGAGCCCACGAACTTCCAGGGCCTGGGCGCCGACGTCGTCGCGTACGAGGCGCACGAGAGCCTGCGCCACCTCGGCGTCGACCACGTGGACGTGCTGTACGGGCACGTCGACGACCACGGCACGGCGATCGCCGAGACCGTCGGCGCGTTCGGCAAGCTCCAGGCCGAGGGCGTCGTCGGCATCACGGGCATCTCGAACGTCGCGCTGTGGCGCGTCGTCGAGGCGCGGGAGGAGGCGCTGCGCCAGGGCATCGCGCCCTATGGGCTCGTCCAGCAGAACTACACGTACGCCTACCCGACGCCGGAGGTCGGCCGGCACAACTGGGCGTCGTACGAGCTCCTCGACTATGCGGCCTCCACAGGCGTCGACGGGCGTCCGCCGCTCGCCGTCACCGCCTACTCGCCGATCCTCCAGGGCGCGTACGTCCGCCGCGACAAGCCGCTGTGGGACGGGTTCGACCACCCGACCACGCGCGAGCGCATCCGCCTCCTCCACGAGGTCGCGGGCGAGCTCGGCGCGACGCCCAACCAGGTCGTGCTCGCGTGGCTCCTCGGCGGCGAGCACCCGGTGGTCCCGATCATCGGGCCGAGCACGATCGAGCAGCTCGACGAGCTCCTCGGCGCCGCCGACCTCGAGCTCGACCCGGAGCTGCGCGCCCGCCTCGACGCCGCCTGAGCCGGCGTGCCCCGCCCGGCCCGACGCCCCGCCGTCGGGCCGGGCTGCCACCATGACGTCGTGCCCACCACCACCGTCGCGCGCGTCCGGCGGGACGACTGGCGCGACCTCCGAGACGTCCGCCTGCGCGCGCTCGCGGACGCGCCGTCCGCGTTCGGCTCGACGCTCGCGCGCGAGGTCGCCTTCTCCGACGACGTGTGGCGCGAGCGGGCGGCGCAGGGCCGCACGCTCCTCGTGCGGACGGTGCTCGACGACGGCACGTCCGACGAGGGCACGCCCGACGACGGCGGCCCGGCCGGGGGCGAGCGGTCGCCCGGTCCGGTGGTCGGCGTCGCCGCGGTCCGTCAGACGCGGGCGCGCGGAACCTGACGACGGACGACGTCCGTGAAGCGCGCGACCTCCTCCGGGGTCCCGAACGCGCGGTCGGGCACGGCCGTGACGTGCGTCCTGCCGACCTCGTCGCGGTGGACCACGACGACGAGCTCGCCCCGTCGCGTCGCGACGGTGACGACGGACCAGTCGAACGTCGTCGCAGCGGGCCCCGGGAAGACCCGCGCGCCACGCTCCGTGATCTCGATGCACTGCTCGCGCACCGCGGAACGCTTCCAGACGACGCTCGCCAGGATGCGGTGGATCGCGAGCGCCACGACGAGGAACACGACGCCCAGCGCGACCACGAGGACGGTCTGGAGCGGATGAGGAGTCTCGCCCAGGGGTGAGAGAAGAAGCGCGACGTAGAGGAGCGCGAGTCCCGCCGCGACGGCTGCGGCGCGCCGCGCCCGGGTGAACGCCACCCCGAACGCGGTGACGGCGTCGGCCCGGGACGGGAGCCAGCGTCCTCGTACGGTCGGCTCGAGGTCGGTCTGGTGCCCTGATCCGCCGGAAGCGCTCGTCATGGGCGGCATCGTGCCATGGGTCGGTGCCGGTGGGGACCGTCTGGCAGGATCCGACGGGTGGAGTTCCAGGACGTCGTCCGACGCCGACGCATGGTGCGTCGGTTCACCGACGAGCCGGTCGCGCCGGACGCGGTCGACCGCCTCGTGCGCAACGCGGTCCGCGCCCCGAGCGCGGGGTTCGCGCAGGGGTGGTCGTTCCTCGTGCTCACCGAGCCCGACGACGTCGCGCGCTTCTGGTCCGCGAGCTCGCCCGAGCAGCCCGAGCGGAGCATGGGCGCGTGGCTCGCCGGGATGCGCACCGCGCCCGTGCTCGTCGTGGTCCTCACGTCGAAGGACGTCTACCTCGACCGGTACGCCGAGGACGACAAGGGCTGGGCGGACCGCGACGAGAACCGCTGGGCCGTGCCGTACTGGCACGTCGACGCCGGGATGGCGGCGCTGCTCATGCTCCAGACCGCCGTCGACGAGGGGCTCGGCGCGTGCTTCTTCGGCGTCGCGCCCGGCGAGGTCGCGCGGCTGCGCGCGGCGTTCGGCATCCCCGACGCCTACGCCCCGACGGGAGTCGTCGCCGTCGGGCACCCCGCGGACAGAGCGACCACGGGCTCGCCGCGCCGTCGCGCGCGCAAGCCGCTCGACGACGTCGTGCACCGCGGCCGCTGGGGAGGCGGGTCGTGACGCGGCCTTCGGCCGCCGGCGTGACGCTCACAATCGGTGTCACGCTCACGATCCTCGCCACGGCCGCCTGCACCGGTGGACCGTCACCCGACTCGACCGGCGCGGCGACCACGACGAGCGAGGCGGACGCCGCGTCGCGAGGAACGGGCGGCACGCCCGGTGAGCCCCGCGACGAGACGACCCCGAGCGCGACACCTGGTTCGCCCGACGTGCCTCCCGTTCCTGAGGTCCGCAGCCTGACCGAGATGCCGACCACGGCCCCGCTCGTCCCGCGCCCGGGGTGGCAGGTCGTCGCCGGGACGGGAGCGTGCGTGCAGTCGTGGCGCGGCGCCGTCGGTCCCGACGCGCCGACGGTGCCCCCACGAGAGGCGTCCGTCGCCCTGCTCGAGCAGGCCGCGGCCGAGGACGGTGCGGACCCGGTCGGCGTGCCCGGCGACATCCTGCTGCCGCTCGGGTCGGACGGCGTCCGCCTGCAGGGCGTGAACGGCGTCGCCCAGGGCTGGACCGTGGCCACCGCGCGTGGCGACATCCACGTCCGCGGTGCGGCCCGTGTCGTGAGCGTCCCCACGTTCGACGGCGAGGCATCGACGCAGTCGGTCGTGCTCGTCCTCGACTGCGTGGGCTCGCTCGACGAGGCGGCATGGACGGGCCTGCTCGAGGACGTGCGGGTGGACCTCGTCGCGCCTCTCGAGGAGCCCGGCGACTGGCCCTCGTAACAGCCGCGTGGTCCGGCGTGCGACGGCGACCTGCGCCCGTCAGGCGTCGCGGTCGCGCAGGGCGGGGACGTGCAGTCCGACGACGGCGCGCGCCTCCGCGGGCAGCTCGCCCCAGTCCTCGACGGTGTCGAGGTCGACCGCGGTGCCGGGCCGCTGCACGACGACGGCACGTAGCCCGAGCCGCTCGGCCTCCGCGACGTGGGCCGCACGGCTGTCCGGCCCGAACCGGAACCGGAACCCCGCCACCGGCCGAGCACGAGGTTCCTGTCGTTCCGCACCGCTCTCCGACAGCAACCCCGTGCTCGACGGCACGAAGGTGCCCGGTTCGGCGACCGGGTCGAGGACGACGAGGTTGGTGCCGGTGCCCAGGCGGTCCGTCGCGACGACGACGGACGCGTCCTCGGCGAGCAGCGCCGCCACGTCCTCGGGCGTGAGCGCGGGGAGGTCGGCGTGCGCCACGAGGAGCCGCACCGGGCCCGCGGTCGACGCGTCCTCGGCCGCGATCTCCCGGCCGAGGTCGACCGCCGCGTCCAGCCCCGGCCGGTCCGCGGGCTGGAGCACGATGCGCAGCCGGTCCGCGTCGGCGGTCAGCAGGGGGAGACCGTCGGACCCGGTGGCGTGCGCCGCGTCGGCGGACCCGTCCACCACGACGTCCCGCAGCGCCCGCCACGTGAACCGCGGGTCCGACGTCACCACGACCACGCGCTCGACGCCGTCGCTCGCGAGCAGCGTCTCCACGACGTGCCGCGCGAGCACGGCGATCAGCATGGAGCGCGACGCGGGGTCGAGGACGTGCGCGAGCCGCGACTTCCCCGACGACCCGTCGCGCAGCGGCACGACGGCGACCACGCGCGCCGGGCGCCCCGGCGCGCCCGGGCGAGCGCCGCCGTCGGGCAGCACGAGGTCACCCACGAGCGCCCCCCGCCGACGCGAGCAGCGTGCGCGCGAGGCGCTCGCGGCCCGCGGCGCCGCCCATGACGGTGTCCGTGACGACGACGTCCATCCCCAGCGCCCGCACGTCGTCGGCGAGGTGGGCGTCGTGGTCGTCGATCATCATGACGTCGACGAGCCCGACGTACAGGCGGGCGACGCCGAGCGCCGAGACCTCGTGCCCGAGCGTCGTGAGGATCTGCGCCGCGGGTCCCTTGATCGCGCGACCGCCGACGATCGGGCTCACCGCGACGCGGAGCGCGGACGTCCCGGCGAGCGCGTCCCGCACGCCCGCGACGCCCAGCACCGGCTCCACCGACAGGAACGGGTTCGACGGCGCGAGCACGACGACGTCGGCGCCGGTCACCGCGTCGAGCACGCCGGGCGCCGGGCGCGCGGCCTCGATGCCGTCGTAGACGAGTCCCAGCACGTCGTCCGCGTGCCGGCGCCCCACGAAGTACTCCTGGAACCCGAGGCGCCCCGCGGGCGTGTCGACGAGCGTCGCGACGCGGTCGTCGCTCACGGGCAGCACGTGCGCCCGGACGCCGAGCGCGGTCGTGAGCCGCGCGGTCACGTCGGTCAGCGACGACCCCGCGCGCAGCCCGGCCGTCCGCACGACGTGCGTCGCGAGGTCGCGGTCGCCGAGCGTGAACCACGTGTCCTCGCCGAGCCGGCCCATCGCCTCCAGCGCCGCGTACGTCTCGCCGACCACGCCCCAGCCGCGCTCCTCGTCCGCGAGCCCGGCGAGGGTGTACGTCACGGTGTCGAGGTCGGGCGAGATCCACAGCCCGTGCAGCTCGACGTCGTCCGCGACGTTGACGACGACCGTGAGGTCGGCCCCGGCGAGGTCCAGGCCGTGCGCGAGGCGTGCCCCGCCGACCCCGCCCGCGAGCACGGTCACGCGGTCGGTGCGGTGTTCTGCTGTCACGACGACGAGCCTACGTCGGGGCGGGGGAGTCCCGGCGGCCCTCGCCCGGACCTCGCCCGGACCTCGCCCGGACCTCGCGCGGGGCCGTCCGGTCCCGCCACGGTTCGTGCGCCGGACCCGTGCCACGATGGGCCCATGGCCGTCTTCGCCTTCTCCGTCGCCCCGCTCGGTGCCGGCGAGTCCGTCGCGGACTCCGTCGCCGAGGCCGTCCGCATCGTCCGCGAGTCGGGCCTGCCCAACCGCACCACCGCGATGTTCACCGAGATCGAGGGCGACTGGGACACCGTCATGCCCGTGATCCAGCGCGCCACCGAGGCCGTCGGCGCGGGCGGGCACCGGGTCTCGCTCGTCATCAAGGCGGACATCCGCCCCGGCCGCACGGGAGAGCTCACGGGGAAGGTCGAGCGGGTCGAGGAGCGCCTCGCGGCCGAGTCGGAGGAGACGGGGCACGCCTGACCTGCGGGGGCGCGCGAGGGTGGTTCGACCGGTTCGCGGGACTTGACCGGCGACGTAGGCTATGGCGCAAACGCCCCCGCCCAGGTCGCGTCCCGCTGCTGCAGGAGATCTCCCGATGCCCCTCTTCGAGGTGGACGCCGAGCGTCCCGTACTGGTCCAGCCGCCCCAGCCGGCAGGGGCCTTCGGGACCGACGCGCAGCGCGTCGTGGACGGCAACATCGAGGGGTTGCTCGGCGAGCAGATCTTCCCCGTCGCGCAGGGCACGTCCGACGACGAGCCCCACCTCCTCGCGCTCGACGCCGCGGGTCTCCCGGTCGTCATCGAGGTCACCGCGGAGCTCACGGAGGAGGCCCTCACCGCGGCGCTCAACCACGCCGGCCGGGCCGGGCGCCTCACGCGCGCCGAGCTCGCCGCCCGCTACACCGGCGGTGCCTCGCGGTTCCAGCAGGACGTCGCCGCGTTCTACGACAACGTCCCCCTCACGCGCTCCCAGGCGACCGCCCGGGCGACCGGCGCCCGCCTCGTCGTCATCTGCTCGAGCGCCGCGCCAGGCATCCAGGACGCGCTCGACTTCCTGCGGCAGCCCGGGTCCCCGGTCTCGGTCCTGCGCCTCGGCGTCGTGCACGGCGCGGACGGCCGCCGCTTCGTCGACGTGTCCCCGCTCGCGATGACGCGCGACAACCCCGCACCACCCGCGGCGCCCGAGCCCCGCCGGGGCCGCGCCGTCGCCCCCGGTTCCGACTTCGCGGACGGCGTCGCCGTGGGCCGAGCCCTGACCGGCAAGTTTCCCGTGGTGACGCGACAGGCCGCGCAGTCCCGGGCCGAGCGCCGTCGTGCCGCCGAGCTCGAGCCGCGCGCCGGCTCCGCCGTCGCGCCGAGCCAGGTGGACGAGACCGGCCCCCTCGCCGCGCTGGACCCGGTCGCCGCGCCGCCGGCGCCGTCGCGCGCCGAGCCTCCCGTCCTGGACTTCGTGCCCCTCGACGACCCGCTCACCGCCCGGACCGTGCCCGAGCCCGCGTCGACCGGATGGGCCGACCGCCGACCTGTCGAGGCCGGCGACGAGCCGCCGACCCCGCGCACGTCGATCCTCACGCGCGAGTCGATCCGCACCCGGGAGTCGATCCGCACGCGCGAGTCGTACCTCACGCACGAGTACGGCGAGCAGCGCAGCCCGTCGCGCGAGCAGCCGTACGACCCGCTGTCGTACCGCCCGCCCGTCGACCTCGACCCGGCACCCGCGCGCACGTCCGCGACCCGCGACGTCGTCCCTCTGCCGCCCCCGCCCCCCGCGGACGTGCCGCTCGGACCCGACGACGACCCCGACCTCGTCGCGCTCGCGCGCGCGTTCGGCCGGCCCCGCGAGCTCGTGTGGTCCCGGCCGCGCCGCGGCCAGCGCTTCGAGGCGGTCCTCCAGCCCGACGGCTTCATCGAGCTGTCCGACGGCGCCCGGTTCCGCCACCCGGACCTCGCCGCCGTCGCCGTGTCGGGCACGCACACCGCCGACGGCTGGAGCGTCTGGCGCCTCGGTGCCGAGGACGGCCCCACCCTCACCGACGCCTTCCGCGAGCACCACGCCTGAGCCACGTCGTTCGCTCGGGTCTGCTCGTCGGTTCCCGTCGATTACCCGCGCGGTCGGGTCCGCGGTGGGGTCGGACCGTGCGCTCGGACCGGCGCACCGTCACCCTGGTCCGTCTGGCGGGAGTTCTGGGAGTGCGCCTCTGACGTCCGTCGCACACGGTCCGACCCCACCGCTCGTCCTGCCCGTCGACGCGCGACCCGCGGACCCGACGTCACCGCGGGCCCTGAGCACCTGAACCAACGACGAGCGGAGGCGCACGTGATCGGGTTCCTGCACACGGCGGACGGGCACGTCGCGACGTTCGGTGCGCTCGTGGAGGAGGCCGCGCCGGGGGAGGGGCACGTGCACCGCGTCGATGCGCCGCTCCTCGACGACGCGCGGGCGGGCGCGCCGACGGGTGAGCGGGTCCGGGCGCACGTCGACGCGCTCGTGGCGGCGGGGGCATCGGTGGTGGTGTGCACGTGCTCGACGCTCGGGCCGGTCGCGGAGGAGGTCGGCGGGCCCGGGGTGCCCGTGCTGCGTGTCGACCGGCCGCTCGCCGAGGCGGCGGTGCGCGACGGCGGCCGGGTCGCCGTCGTCGTCGCGATCGCCTCGACACTCGGCCCGACGACGGAACTCTTGGTCGACGCGGCCGGTCGCGCGGGGACGGTGGTCGAGCTCGACGCCGTGGTCTGCGCGGGCGCGTGGGCGGACTTCGAGGCCGGGGACCTGGGCGCGTACCACCGGGGCGTCGCGGACGCGGCGCGGGACGCCGTCGGGCGGCGGGGAGCGGACGTCGTCGTGCTCGCGCAGGCCAGCATGGCGCCGGCGGCCGTGCTCCTGGAGGATCTCCCGGTCCCGGTGCTGACGAGCCCGGGCAGCGCGGTGGCCCGGGCCGTGGAGCTGGCCCGGGCCTGACGCGCGCGGTCGGTCAGTCGGTGGTGCGCACCATGGTGCGGATCCCGACGGCGAGGCCGACCGCGGCCGTCACGACGGCGGCGACCCACCCCCACGCGACGGCCGAGGCGGTGAGGTCGCCGGCGAAGAGGGCGCGCTCGGCGTCGACGACGTACCGGAGCGGGTTGACGTCGGACGCGACCTGCATCCAGCGGGGCCCGGTCTCGAGCGGCAGGAGCATGCCGGACAGGATCATGAGCGGGAAGATCAGCGTCTGCTGCACGACCCAGAACATCCAGTCCTGCTTGCGCACCGCGAGCGCGAGCGCGTAGCTGAGGGACCCGATCCCGACGCCGAAGACGGCGAGCAGCGCGAGCCCGACGACGGCGCCGGCCGGGTGGAGCTCGAACCCGAACGGGAGCATGACGAGCACCACGACGACCGACTGCGCGACGATCGGGACCATCTCCTTGAGCGCGCGGCCGACGAGCAGCGAGGCGCGCGACAGCGGGGCGACGAGCATGCGCTCGTGCGCGCCGGTCTGGAGCTCGACGAGCAGGTTCGCCCCGGTCGTCGTGGTCCCGAAGAGGGTCGTCATCACGAGGATCGAGGGGACGAACCACTGCCAGACGTTCCCGCCCAGGACCTCCTGACCGGTCGTCGTGCCGCCGAGCGACCCGACGAGCAGGGGGCCGAACAGCGCGAGGAAGACGATCGGCTGGACCAGCCCGAAGAGCACGGAGAACGGGTCGTGCACGACGGGCCGCAGCTCGCGGACGAGCACGATCCCGGTGTCGTGCGCGAAGGCGGCGAGCCCGCGGCGTGCGCGAGGGCGAGCGGGAGCCGGGTGCGGGAAGACGCTGGTGCGGGCGATGTCGACGGTGCTCATGCTGCGGTCCTCTCGGTGGGACGGGTGCCCTCGGCGGTGGTGTCGGTCGGGGTCGCGGCGCCGGCCTCGCGCAGGCTGCGCCCGGTGAGGGCGAGGAAGACGTCGTCGAGCGTGGGGCGGTGCACCTGCGCGGTCTCGACGGCGATGCCGTCCGCGTCCGCAGCGCGCAGCAGGCGGGGGAGGTAGGCGTCGCCGCGCTCGGCGCGCACCTCGAGCATGGGTGCGGCGTCGTGCCCGACGGCGGGGGCGCCGTCGGGGGAGCGGGTCACCTCGCGGAAGCCTTCGACGCGGCGTGCGAGCTCGGTGAGCCGCGCGGCGTCGTCGCGCGCCGGACCCTGCGCGGGAGCCAGCGTGACGACGACGCGGTCCCCGGCGAGGTCGGCCTTGAGGTTCTCCGCAGTGTCGTCGGCGATGACCTGACCGTGGTCGACGACGACCACGCGCTCGGCCATGGTGTCGGCCTCGTCGAGGTAGTGCGTCGTGAGGACGATCGTCATGGGCTCGCCCGTGGCCGCGAGCGAGTCCTCGCGCATGCGCAGGACGTGGTCCCACAGGTTCGCCCGGTTGTGCGGGTCGAGGCCGGTCGACGGCTCGTCGAGGAACAGCAGCGACGGTGCGTGCACGAGGCCCATCGCGACGTCGAGCCGGCGCCGCTGCCCGCCGGAGAGGTCCGAGACCTTGCGCGCGCCGTAGGAGGCGAGCTCGAGGGAGTCGAGGAGCTCGTCGGCACGGCGTCGCGCGGTGCGCCGGTCGAGGCCATGGATGCGGCCCTGGCTCGCGAGCTCGTCGACGGCGCGCTGCGCGTGGCCCGCGCCGTTGCCCTGCCCGACGTAGCCGATGCGGTGCCGGACGGCGTCGGGCTCGGCGACGACGTCGTGCCCCGCGACCGTGGCCGTGCCCGACGTGGGGCGGATGAGCGTGGTGAGCATGCGGAGCGTGGTCGTCTTGCCGGCGCCGTTGGGGCCGAGGACGGCGACGAGCTCGCCGGGTGCGACGTCGAGGTCGATGCCGCGCACGGCGTGCACCGTGGCGCTCGCGTCGCGCCCGACGGCGAAGTCCTTGGTCAGTGCTCTGGTGCGGATCACGATGGCTCCTCCTGGGTGTGCTTCGTGCGACGAGACCGACGTTGCCAGGGGTAGAGGACAGGTTCGGTCCTCTACTCCGTGCCAGGCTGAGGTCATGCTCGAGACCTCAGGACGACTGCTCCGACTGCTCTCGCTGCTCCAGGCGCGCCGGGACTGGCCGGGGTCCGCGCTGGCCGAGCGGCTCGACGTGAGCCCGCGCACCGTGCGGCGCGACGTCGACCGCTTGCGCGAGCTCGGCTACCCGGTGCGCGCGACGAAGGGTCCCGACGGCGGGTACCGGCTCGACGCGGGAGCGGACGTGCCGCCTCTCCTCTTCGACGACGAGCAGGCGGTGGCGGTCGCGATCGCGCTGCGCACCGGGACGCTCCCCGGGGTGGAGGACGCCGCAGCGCGCGCGCTCGCGACGATCCGTCAGGTCATGCCCGCCCGGCTGCGCACGCGCATCGACGCGTTGGAGGTGACGGCCGTGCCCGGCCGGAGGGAGCGGGCCCTGCCCGCCGTCAGTGCCGACGTGCTCGTGGCCGTCGGCTCGGCGGCAGCCGAGCGCCGCGTGCTGCGGTTCGACTACGACGGCGGGACGGGCGAGGTGCTCCGCGCTCCGGGCCAGGAGGAGGGGGAGGGGTTCCGTGCGCCGCGCCGGGTCGAGCCGCACCACGTCGTCACGTGGGGCGGGCGGTGGTACCTCGTCGCGTGGGACCTCGACCGGGACGACTGGAGAACCTTCCGGATCGACCGGATGGCGCCGCGCGACGGTGGCGGAGCACGGTTCGAGCGGCGGGCGCTGCCGGCCCCGGACGTGGCGACGTTCATCGCCGAGAGGTTCACGCAGCCCGCGATGCCCGTGCGGGGGACGGTGGAGCTGGAGCTGGACGCCGCCGTCGTGGCGGCATGGGCCGGAACGGGCGCCCTCGTGGAGGCCGTGAGCGAGGGGCGGTGCCGCCTGACCGCGGGTTCGTGGTCGTGGGGCGGGCTGGCCGGGTGGTTCGGCATCTTCGACGCGCCGTTCACCGTGGTCGGACCGGACGACCTGCGGGCCGCGGTAGCCCGTCTCGCGACGCGGGCGACGGCCGCGGCAGCGCCCCCTGCAGCAGCCCGGCCGCCGCGGCGGGACGCCGAGAAGGGGAGTGGCCCGGGTCACGACGGCGGGAGTTGACCTCCTGCCACCGGACCCCGTAATGTTCTCGAGGTCGCCCGGCAGGGAGGAACAGACACCACGGCACAGCTCCTCGGAGCAGATGCGAAGTGGCTGGTCCCCCGGGTGAAACTCCCACCAGATTCTCGGAGCACAGTGCTGCGCCGTGAGTAAGGTGAGGGTGTCTGGATCAGGTACATTTCTGAACGGAAATCCGGTTTTCACCGGTCCGGGACGAACGGCCGGGTCTGGTAGGATTCAGAACGAAGGAAACGCCCCGCGCAAGGGCCTCGGGAACGAGGCCGGAGGCGGTGTGTGTCGGTTGTTTGAGAACTCAACAGTGTGCTTGTTAGTCAATGCCAATTTTTGTCCCTGTGGCATGGCTGATCGTTCTGCCCGTCGGGCGGGGTGGTTGGTTGTGTCTGGGATTCCTTTGGTTGATTTCGGAAGATGATGTCATCTTTCGTGTTGATGCCAGTTTTGTGAACCCTGTTGGGGTTCGCTTCGTATGGATTGTTCACTGCCGGTGTT